>JAUYNO010000046.1 GCA_030696045.1 Stagnimonas sp.
CCCCCCCCCCCCCGCGGGGGGGGGGGGGGGGGGCGGGGGTAGCTCGCCGAGCGGGCCGCCCCCCCCTCCCTAGCCCTCCCCGCGAGGGGGAGGGGACAAACAAATACCGAGAGGAAGTGAACATGTCCAAGATTCTCGTCATTGCGGAACACGCCGACGGCAAGCTGAATGCCGGCGTTGCCAAGGTGCTCGCGGCCGCCAGCAAGATCGGCGGCGAAGTCACCGTGCTGGTGCTGGCTGCCGACGGCTCGGCCGTCGCCGCCGAAGCCGCCAAGCTGGATGGCGTCAGCAAGGTGCTGATCGCCGATAGCGCCGCGCTCGCCAACCCGGTCGCCGCCAACCTCGCCCCGGCCATCGTCGAAGTCGCCGCCGGCTACAGCCATGTGCTGTTCCCGGGCACCACCTTCGGCAAGGACGTCGCCCCGCGCGTCGCCGCCAAGCTCGGCGTGCCGCAGATCAGCGATGTCATGGCGGTGCACTCCGGCACCTCCTTCGACCGTCCGGTCTACGCCGGCAATGCCATCACCACGGTCGAAGCGCCGGCCGGCACCATCGTCATCACGGTGCGCCTGGCCTCGTTCACCGCCGTTGCCTCTTCCGGCAGCGCCGCGGTCGAGAAGGTCAGCGTCAATGTCACGGCGGCGGCCCACACCCGTTACGTGAAGCTGGAAGCGCAGAAGTCCGCGCGTCCCGACCTGCAGTCCGCCAACAAGGTGGTCTCGGGTGGTCGTGCCCTGGGTTCGTCCGAGAACTTCAAGGTCATCTTCGACTTCGCCGACAAGATCGGCGCCGGCGTCGGTGCCAGCCGCGCGGCGGTCGACTCCGGCTACGTGCCGAACGACATGCAGGTCGGCCAGACCGGCAAGATCATCGCGCCGGAGCTGTACTTTGCGATCGGCATCTCGGGCGCCATCCAGCACTTGGCCGGCATCAAGGACGCGCGCACCATCGTCGCGATCAACAAGGACGCGGAAGCGCCAATCTTCGAAGTGGCCGACATCGGCCTGGTCGGCGATCTGTTCACCGTGGTGCCGGAGCTGACCTCGAAGATGTAAGCCCCGCCTCACGCGGTAATTGACGAAGGCCGGGCGACCGGCCTTTGTCGTATCTGGAGCCCAGAAACATGCCTTACCAGTCCGTCTTCAATCCCGTCGCCTTCGCCGGTCGCACCTACATCGTCACCGGCGGCGGCTCCGGCATCGGTCGCTGCACAGCGCACGAGTTGGCCAGCCTCGGTGCCAAGGTGCTGATCACCGGCCGCAAGCAGGAGAAGCTCGACAAGACCGTCGCCGAGATCGTCGAGGACGGCGGCCAGGCCGCCGGCTACGCCTTCGACATCCGCGAAGAAGACGCCGTGAAGGCCAATCTCAAGCTCATGCTGGAGCAACACGGCGCCATCCACGGCCTGGTCAACAACGCCGGCGGCCAGTTTCCGATGCCGGTGGCGCTGATCAGCAAGAAGGGTTTCGAGGCCGTGGTCGCCAACAACCTCACCGGTGGTTTTCTGGTCGCGCGCGAGCTTTACAACCTGCACTTCAAGAAGCACGGCGGCGCCATCGTCAACATGCTCGCCGACATGTGGGGCGGCATGCCCGGCATGGCGCATAGCGGTGCGGCGCGCGCCGGCATGATGAACCTCACCGAGACCATGGCGACCGAATGGGCCAGCGTCGGCGTGCGCGTCAACGCCGTCGCGCCGGGCTTCGTCGCCAGCTCCGGCATGGACCAGTACGACCCCTCGTTCGCGGCCCAGGTGATCCCGCAGATGGCGGGCACCATCCCACTGCGGCGCATGTCCGAGGAAGCCGAGATCAGCGCCGCCATCGTCTTCCTGCTGTCCGATGGCGCCAGCTTCATCACCGGCCACACGCTCAAGATCGACGGCGGTGCCAGCCTCAACACCAAGCTGTTTCCGCTGCAGGGCAAGGGTAATCAGCCCTACAACGGCTTCCATCGGGCGACCAAGCCGAAGGCCGTACAAGGCGGTTAAGAAAAAGCCCCGGATTCCGGGGCTTTTCTGGTTCAGTAAAGCTTGCGCTCGCTCGCCGGCGGCGGTGTGTACTGATACAGCCAGGTCTCGCTCAGCGTCTGCTTGCCGCTGCGCAGGTATAGCCGGATGTTGATCGGCTCCAGGCTGTCGTCCGGCACCAGGTCGAACATCGCGCGATAGCCCTTGAGCGCCTCCAGCGGCCGTGCCGAGGTGATCTCGACCTTGCCGCGCGAGGCTTCGATCACCGGCTCGACCGTCTGCTTCGGGTCCCAGCCGGCCAGCTGGCCGCCGGTGAAGTCGATGGCGAAGCGCCAGGAGAAGCGGCTGCGCTTCTGGCCGATCACGCCGCCCAGGCCGGTGCGGGTCGCCTTTACCGTCGCGAGCGGCGAGGACGGCGGCGTCGTGCCCCAGTGGAGCTTGTAGGACAGCAGATATTCCTTGCCCGGCTGCACCGGCTCCTTCGGGTTCCAGAACGCGACGATGTTGTCGAAGGTTTCGTCGACGGTGGGAATCTCCACCAGCTGCACGGCGCCTGGGCCCCAGTCGCCCTTGGGCTCGACCCAGAGGCTGGGGCGACGGTCGTAGAAGACGCCATCGTCCTGATAGTGGTCGAAGTTCTGGTCGCGCTGCAGCAGGCCGAAGCCGCGCGGGTTCTGGTCGAAGTAGCTGTTGACGCGCACCCCGGCGGGGTTCATCAGCGGCCGCCACAGCCATTCGCCGGCGCCGGTGAGCATCGCCAGGCCATCGGTGTCGTGGATTTCGGGGCGCCAGTCCCAGGCCATGCGCTTATCGTTCTCGCCGTACTGGTACATGCTGGTCAGCGGCGCGATGCCCAGGCGCTCGATGGCCTTGCGCGGGTAGAGCGCGACGTCGATGTCCATCAGCAGGCTGTCGCCCGGCGTCAGCAGGAAGCGGTAGGCGCCGGTGGTGCTGGGGGAGTCGAGCAGGGCGTAGACGGTCAGGTGCTGGTCGCCCTTCTTCGGCCGCTCCAGCCAGTAGGCGCTGAAGTTGGGAAATTCCTCGGGACGCGGCAGACCGGTGTCGATGGCCAGGCCGCGCGCCGAGAGGCCGTACTGCTTGTCCTTGCCGACGGCGCGGAAGTAGCTGGCGCCGAGGAAGGCGGCGACGTCCAGCTCGAACTTGGGCGGCACCTGGATGCGGAAGCCTGCATAGCCCAGGTCTTCCGGCAGCTTGCCGAGCTTGGTCTTGCCGTCGTACTTGAAGAACTTCGACTGATAGGCGATCTCACGCGCCTGGCCATCGACCACCTCGTGCAGATGCACCGGGGTCTGGAAGTAGAGGCCAAGGTGAAACAAGCGCGCCTGGAAGGGGCTGTCCGCGTCGTTCCACAAGGAGTGCTCCGCCTTGAACTGCAGGCGCTGGTAGTCGTCCCAGCTGATGTCCCGCAGCGACTTGGGCAGCTCGCCCTTGTGCGAGACGTAGGCGGATTCCGACAGATGCTTGGCGTGGCCTTTAAGCCAGGCGTAGTCGAAGGGCTGGGCGGGTGCGGTGGCGGCCTCGGCGGGCAGTGAATCCAGCAGCGCGGCGAGCGGAATGCCGTAGGCAGCAAGGGCGGCAGCAGACTTCAGGAATGCGCGGCGATCCATGAGTGGTGATGTGCAGGGAATGAGGCGCGCAGTTTATTCGGTTTGCTCGCCTTTCCTACGGCTAGCTGAGGGAGCAAATCTCTCATCCGTTCGCCCTGAGCCTGTCGAAGGGCCCCAGCGCAAAGGGGCTTCGACAGGCTCAGCCTGAACGGGGGGGGCTAGACGTGCAGCGCCTGCTGCCCGCCGCCGCTGCCCCCACCCGGCAGCGCCAGCCGCCAGATCGTCCAGGTGGTGGTGCCGAACTGCCGCGTCAGCGAGCCGGTGTTGTAGTGCAGGCCGTAGCGCTGGGCCAGCGCGCGCACGCGCGGGGCGACTTCCGGATAGCGGTTGCTGGGCATGTCCGGAAACAGGTGGTGCTCGATCTGGTGGCTGAGGTTGCCGCTGAGGATGTGGAAGAGCTTCCCGCCACCGATGTTGCAGCTGCCGAGCAACTGGCGCACGTACCAGCGGGCACGGGTTTCGCCGGCGACTTCGGCCTGGGTGAAGTGCTGAACGCCGCTCGGGAAGTGGCCGCAGAAGATGATCACGTTCGACCAGATGTTGCGCATCAAGTTGGCGATGGCATTGCCGCCGACGATCCACAGGAAGGCGCTCAGCGCGATGCTGCCGGGCGCCAAGCCCAGGGCCAGCGAGGTCGGCACCGTCAGCGCAGCGCCCAGGGCCGGCCAGAGCACGTAGTCCTTCATCAGCTGGCGCGAGGCCTTCCAGGCGATGCGGCGCAGCAGCGGCTTGACCGAGGCCAGGGACTTCTTGCCTTCGAGGATCTTGTCGGCCTCGACGTCGTGGATGGCCACACCCCACTGGAACCAGATGTTGAGGAAGAAGTTGATGATCGGGTTGGCCAGGTGCTTGGGCTTCCAGCGCTGCTGCGGGGTGACGCGCAGCACACCGTAGCCGATGTCCGGGTCCTTGCCGAAGACATTGGTCCAGGTGTGGTGGACGACGTTGTGGCTGTGCTTCCACTGGTCGGAGGGGCAGACGTTGTCCCACTCCCAGGTGTTGCTCTGGATCTGGGGGTCGCGCATCCAGTCCCACTGGGCGTGCATGACGTTGTGGCCGATCTCCATGTTCTCGATGATCTTGGCGATGCCGAGCATGGCCGCACCGAAGCCGAGCGCGGCGAGGAACTGCGGCCAGCCGGCGTAGGGCAGTGCGCTCGCGGGCAGCAGCAGCAGGCTCAGGAACATCACAATGCGGCCGCCGAGCGCCAGGCTGCGCTGCCAGCGGATGATCTTGAGAATGTAGGCGCGGTCGCGCTCGCCACGCGAGTCCATGACTTCGTTACGGATGGCGTCCATCTCGCGGCCGAATTCTTCGATCTCGGCGGCGGACAGGTGGGTGGGCATGCCCATGGGGATTCTCCTGGGAAGCGTTGGTTGACTAGAGGGCCAGCTCGGCGTCGCCAGCAGCGGCGCAGACGCAGATCTGCACGATCTGCCCGGTTTCGTTGAGCAGGGCATTGGTGCGCAGGTCGCGCACGCAGCCGGATTTCAGCACCGCATCGCAGCCGTGGCAGATGCCCATGCGGCAACCGTGCGGCGGATTGAGTCCGCTGTCCTCGGCGAGCCGCAGCAGGTTGATCATGCCGTCGCTGCGCGCCTCGACCGCGCTGTTGGTAAACCGTACTGTTCCGGCCGTGATCGCGGTCGGCGCGGCGGCGATCTGAGCGCGGAAGCGCTCGGTGTGCAGCTGACGGCTTAGGCCGGCATCACGCCAATGGCCTTCGACCGCATCCAGCAGGCCCTGCGGGCCGCAGGCGTAGACGTCGCGCGTACGCCAGTCCGGGCAGACCTGTTCGAGTTGCGCAGCGCCGAAGTAGGGCTTGCGGCGGTTCGCGACCTCGGCCGGGTTCTCGCCGGGCTCGCGGGTAAAGACCAGATGCAGGCGATAACGCGGGTGCTTCTGCGCCAGCGCTTTCAGCTCCTTGCCGAAGATCACGTCATAGGCGTGGGGCGCGTAGTGGATATGGGTGATATCCGGCAGCCGCTCCTGCGCGTCGAGGCTGCGCAGCATGCTCATGATTGGCGTGATGCCGCTGCCGGCGCTGATGAACAGCGGCTGCACCGGGTTGGCGTCCGGCAGATAGAAGTCGCCTTGCGGCACGCCAATGGGCAGGAAATCGCCCGGCTTGATCTGCCGCACCAGGTGGTGCGACATGCGCCCGCCCTGGATCGCCTTGACGGTGATGCTGAAGCACTCGTCCTCGCGCTCGGGTGCGGAGCTGATCGAGTAGGTGCGGGTGTAGTGCATGCCGCCGATCGGTACGCCGACGCGCAGGTGCTGACCCGGGCGATGGCTGCGCCAGTTGCGGCCGGGCTTGAGCGTCAGCGTGCGCGCGTCGGCGGTCTCGTCCCAGACGCTCTCTACGCGCGCCTGCAGGGCGTGCGTGGTCCAGAGCGGGTTGACCAGTTCGAGGTAGTGGGAGGTGCGCAGCGGCCAGGCAAAGGCATCGGTGACGGCGAGGACGCGGTCGAGCAGGGTCGGACGCGCGCGCGGCGACGGTTGTGGCTGCATGGTGTCTCCTCCATGTGGCTGTTTTGAATTCTTGTCAGACCAATATGCGCTCGAACACGCACTCGGTCATTGATGCACTGCGGCAGACCTCGGCGCCGGGCCGCAGTGCTGCGGCTCAGGCGAAGGCGGCCTTCAGTTCCTGGCGGTTCGGCACGGCCATCTGGAACACCCGCTTGATGGTGGTGCCGAACTGGCGGCTGAGCGAGGCCGAGTTGTAGGGCAGACCGTACTTTTCGCAGATGGCCTGCACCTGCGGCGCAATCTCGGCGTAGCGGTTGCTGGGCAGGTCCGGGAACAGATGGTGCTCGATCTGGAAGCTGAGGTTGCCGCTCATCACATGAAAGAGTTTTCCGCCCTCGATATTGGCCGAGCCCAGCAGTTGGCGCAGGTACCACTGGCCGCGCGACTCGCCTTTGATGCTCTCCTCGCTGAACTGCTGCACGCCGTCCGGAAAGTGGCCACAGAAGATGATCATGTAGGTCCAGAAATTCCGCGTCAGGTTGGCGCCGACATTGGCCGCCAGCACCGGCAGGAAGAACGGACCGGCCAACGCGGGGAAGAGGACGTAATCCTTCAGCACCTGCTTCTTCGCCTTCTGCCAGACGCCGCGCAGCTTGGCCTTCATCTCCGGCGCCATGTTCTTCAGCGCGCTGGGTGTGCGCACCTGCTCGATGCCGGTGTCGTGTACCGCCACGCCCCACTGGAACAGGGTCGCCAGCAGTGCGTTGTTGATCGGGTTGAGCAGGTGGCGCGGCTGCCAGGGTTCCTGGCTGCTCATGCGCAGAATGCCGTAGCCGACGTCCTTGTCCTTGCCGACCACATTGGTCCAGGTGTGGTGCTCGACGTTGTGGCTGTGCTTCCACTGGTCGGCCGGGCAGGCGGTGTCCCATTCCCAGCGGCTGGAATGGATCTTGGGGTCGCGCATCCAGTCCCACTGGCCGTGCATGATGTTGTGGCCGACTTCCATGTTGTCGAGGATCTTCGCGGCGCCCAGCGTCGCGGCGCCGACCAGGAAGGCGGGCGGGAAGACGATGCCGGCGTAGATCAGGGCGCGGCCACCGATCTCGGTGCCGCGCTGGATGCGGATCATGCGGCGGATATAGGCCGCGTCCTTGGCGCCACGGCTGGCGATCACGGTTTCGCGGATGGCGTCCATCTCGCGGCCGAAGGCGTCGGCCTGGGCCTTCGTCAGGTAAGCCGAAGTGGCGGTGACGGCAGTCGCCTTGGGGCGAGCTTTCGCGCGCGGCTTGCGGGCCGGAGTGCTGATGGCGTCGTGGCTGCTGATCTCGGTATCGCTGGCCGGGCTCTGGAAGAGGGTCATGGCGTGGCTCCTGAGGTGCTGAAAAAGATTTAGAGGTCGATCTGGACGTCGCCTGCGGGGGCGCAGACGCAGATCTGGATGAGGTCATCGGTTTCGCCGAACACCTGGCCGGTGCGCAGGTCGCGCACCTGGCCGCAGATCAGGCGGGCGGTGCAGCCGTGGCAGATGCCCATGCGGCAGCCGTGGGCGGGCGCGAGGCCAGCCAGCTCGGCGGTTTCGAGGATCGAGGTCTGGCCATTGCTGTCGGCCTTGCGGGCGCTATTGATGAAGTTCAGCGCGCCGCCAGCGGCGCCGGCATTGACCGGGGCGAGGGCGGGGCGGAAGCGTTCGACGATCAGCTGTTCGCCCAAACCGGCCTCGGCCCAGTGGGTTTCGACGGTCGCCAGCAGGGCGGCGGGGCCGCAGGAGTAGACACGGCGGCGCTGCCAGTCCGGGCACAGCGTGGCGAGCTGGCTGGCCTGGAAGTGCGCGCCCTTCTGGCCGCTGCGGGTGTAGATCAGGTGCAGCTTCAGCTGCGAGTGTTGCGCGGCCATCGATAGCAGCTCGTCGCGGAACAGACAGTCTTCGGCGCTGGGCGCATAGTGAATGACTGTGCACTCGGGCATGGCGCCGCGTGCGGCGGCGCTGCGCAACTGGCTCATCACCGGGGTCAGGCCGCTGCCGCCGGTAATCATCAGCAGCCGGTCGTCGCGGCCCTGAGGCTGGACGAACTCGCCCTCGGCGGCGGCCAGTTCCAGCACCGCGCCGGCCCGCAGTTCGCGCACCAGGAAGTTGGAAACCCGGCCGCCGTCGACCGCCTTCACGGTGATCGTGATGAGACCGTCGGCGCGCTCCGGCGCCGAACTGATCGAGTAGCAGCGCCAGTGGCGCACACCGTCGATATCAAGGCCAACCCGCAGGAACTGGCCGGCTTGGTGGCCCTGCCAGCGCAGGCCCGGCCGCAGCACCAGGCTGGCGCTGTCGGCGGTCTCGGGGATGACGGCCTCGACCCGGGCGCGCAGCGCGCCGCGAGTCCAGAGCGGATTGACCAGCTCGATGTAGTCGTCCGGGATCAGCGGCGTCGCCAGCAGGGCGGCGAGACGCACGAAGCCGGACTCCTTGCGGGGGCTGGTCTGGGTGCGGGTCTGGCTGGCATTCATCGCGACGGCTCCGGGCTGGGCTGCAAACATGTCAGTGAACATGTGTGCACTATAGTTTGGAGTCGCGAGTAAAGTCAACAAGTGTTCACTGAAAAACAGAATCAATGAAAACAGCGAGTTGGAGTTCGAATGACCCCTGTATGGGTGAACGCTCGAAGCAGGTCAAAGCAGGTGTTCACGCTACAATGGCCTGATGAGATTGCGGAAAAAGACAGAAGACGGCGAAGTTTCGGGTACCGGTTCGGGCGGCCCGCGCGATGAGCGCAAATCGCGGACACGGCGGGCGCTGATGGACGCAGCCCTGGAACTGATCCAGGGCGAGCGCAGCTTCAGTTCGATCAGCCTGCGCGAGGTTGCCAAGGTGGGCGGCGTGGTGCCGGCCGCGTTCTACCGGCACTTCAGCGGCATGGAAGACCTGGGTCTGGCCCTGGTCGACGACTCCTTCCGCACCCTGCACACGATGATGCGCGAGGCGCGTAGCGCGCCGCTGCCGCCGTCCAACCTCATCGCCAACTCGGTGGCGACCTTTCTGAAGTACAGCCAGGATCACCGCCCCCATTTCGAGTTCATCGCGAAGGAGCGCTACAGCGGTTCCTCGGCCGTGCGGCTGGCGATCCGCCGCGAGATCCGTCTATGGGTCAGCGAGCTGGCGGCGGATCTGGCGCCGTTTCCAAAGCTCAAATCCTTCAATGGCGACGACCTGCGGATGATGGCCGGGCTGGTGGTCAACACCGTCATCGCCGCAACCGAGCTGATCCTCGATGTCGACACCAAGGATGTGGCCGAAGTCGCCCGCATCCACCGCAACGCCGAGAAGCAGATCATGCTGATCTTCCTTGGGGCGGCGGCGTGGAAAAGCCAATCGAGCTGATCCTTTAGGTAACTAATATTGTTCGTGAAAGCCAGCTGAAAGACTGGTAAAAAGACAAAATCTGCAGGGACTAACCGAGAGAGCGGAAATGCCCGTTATCGAATCCAAGATCGACACCAACAGTGCCCAGTTCGCAGCCAACCGCGAGGGCATGCTGAAGTTCATCGCCGAATGGCGCGAGGTGGAGGCCAAGGGCCGCACCGAAGAGGAGAGCAAGCGCCCGCGCTTCCACAAGCGCAAGCAGCTGCTGCCGCGCGAGCGTCTGCACCTGATGCTGGACCGCGGCTCGCCCTGGCTGGAATTCAGCACCCTCTGCGGCTACAAGCTGCACGACGACAAGGACGGCTCGCTGGCCGGCGGCAACATGATTGCCGGCATCGGCTATGTCTCCGGCACCCGCTGCTTCGTGATCGCCAGCAATTCGGCGATCAAGGGCGGCACCATGACGCCCTGGGGCGTGCAGAAGACCCTGCGCCTGCAGGAGATCGCCCTGCAGCAGAAGCTGCCGGTGGTGTCGATGATCGAGTCCGGCGGCGCCAACCTGCTGTACCAGGCCGAGCTGTTCATCCCCGGCGGCAAGACCTTCGCCAACCAGTGCCGACTGTCGGCGGCGGGCATCCCGCAGGTCACCGTCGTGCACGGATCATCGACTGCCGGCGGCGCCTACATGCCCGGCCTGTCCGACTTCGTGGTGATGATCCGCAAGAACGCCAAGGTGTTCCTGGCCGGGCCGCCGCTGCTCAAGGCCGCAACCGGCGAGATCGCCAACGACGAGGATCTGGGCGGCGCCGACATGCACACCGGCGTGGCCGGCACGGCGGAGTTCCTGGCCGAGAACGATGCCGACGGCATCCGCATCGCCCGCGAGATTGTCAGGAACCTGCAGTGGAACGCCCAGCGCCCGAAGCTGGAACTGCGCGAGGTGCGCGCGCCGCTGTACGACGTCGAGGAAATCTGCGGTGTGATGCCGCCGGATTACCGCAAGCCGGTCGATTGCCGCGAGATCATCGCCCGCCTGGTCGACGGCTCCGAGTTCCTGGACTTCAAGATCGAGTACGACCAGCAGACCATCTGCGGCCGCGCGGTGATCCAGGGCCATCCGGTCGGCATCATCAGCAACAACGGCCCGATCACGGTGAAGGGCGCGACCAAGGCCGGGCAGTTCATCCAGCAGTGCTGCCAGACCAACATCCCGATCATTTATCTGATGAACACCACCGGCTACATGGTGGGCACCGAGAGCGAGCAGGGCGGCATCGTCAAGCACGGCTCGAAGATGATCCAGGCGGTCGCCAATGCCACGGTGCCGCAGATCACCATCGTCATGGGCGGCAGCTTTGGCGCCGGCAACTACGGCATGTGCGGTCGCGGCTTCGGCCCGCACTTCATCTTCGCCTGGCCCAACAGCCGCACCTCGGTGATGGGCGGCGAGCAGGCCGCCAAGGTGATGAGCATCATCACCCGCCAGAAGTGGGAGGCCGAGGGCAAGCTGATCGGTGAGGGCGAGGAGAAGCTGCTGTCGATTGCCGAAAGCAACATCGTCAAGCAGTTCGACAAGGAATCCCACGCCTTCGCCGCCACCGCGCGCCTGTTCGACGACGGCCTGATCGACCCGCGCGACACCCGCAAGGCGCTCGGCCTGACGCTCTCGGTTTGCCGCGAAGCGAAAGCGCGCCAGGTCTTCCCCAACAGTTTTGGCGTTGCGCGCCTGTAAGCGCGGCACCAGGAGATTTCACATGCAGTGGACCCACGAACACCAGTCGCTCTACGACACCACCAGGAAGTTCTGCGAGGAGCAGATCAATCCGCATCTCGATGCCTGGGAGAAGGAAGGCCTATGGCCGGCGCGCGAGGTGCTGCGCGGCATGGGCGATCTAGGGCTGCTCGGCATTGCCAAGCCGGAATCGGTCGGCGGTCTGGGCCTCGACTACAGCTACCAGCTCGCCTTCGCCGAGGCGCTGGGTCATTGCAAGACCGGCGGCCTGCCGATGGCCATCGGCGTGCAGACCGACATGGCCACACCGGCGCTCGCCAACTACGGCTCCGATTATCTGAAGGAGAATTTTCTAAAGCCGGCCGTCGCTGGTGAATTGGTTGCCGCCATTGGCGTCAGTGAGCCGGGTGCGGGCTCCGACGTGGCCGGCATCAAGACCACGGCCGTCCGCGAGGGCGACGAGTACGTCATCAACGGCAGCAAGATGTGGATCACCAACGGCACCCAGGCGGACTGGGTCTGCCTGCTCGCGAATACGGGTGAGGTTGCTGGCGGCGGCAAGCACGGCAACAAGAGCCTGATCGTGGTGCCGCTGGATGCCAAGGGCGTCGACCGCAAGACCAAGCTCGACAAGCTCGGTCAGCGCAGCAGCGATACCGCCATCATCTTCTTCGACAATGTCCGCGTGCCGGTGCGGAATCTGATTGGCCAGGAAGGAAAGGGCTTCATCTATCAGATGGAGCAGTTCCAGCACGAGCGCCTGTTCCTGTCTGCCAGCATCCTGGTGGCGATGGAGAAGTGCATCGAGGAAACCGCCACCTATACGCGCCAGCGCCAGGCTTTCGGTGGCGTGATCCTCGACAACCAGGTGGTGCAGTTTCGCCTGGCCCAGTTGCAGACCGAGATCGAGGCGCTGCGCGCGCTGATCCACCGCGCCTGCGAGAAGATGCTGGCCGGTGAGGACGTGACCCTGCTCGCCAGCATGGCCAAGCTCAAGGCCGGCCAACTCGGTCGCGAGGTGCCGGACTCCTGCCTGCAGTACTGGGGCGGCCAGGGCTTCATGTGGGAGAACTACGTGGCCCAGATGTACCGCGACCTGCGCCTGCACGCGATCGGCGGCGGCGCCGACGAAGTGATGCTGGGGATCATCAGCAAGCGGCTGGGCTTTGGCGGCAAGAAGAAGGTCTGAGATTGCGCGCATGAGCCTGCCCGCCTGCAAGACCCTGCTGCTGAACCTCGACCAGGGTGTCCTGCATCTGACCCTCAACCGCCCGGAATCGCGCAACGCGATGTCGCCGGAGATGCTGGCCGATATTGAGGCCGTGTTCGCCAGCATTGCCGGCGATGAAGCCGTGCGCGCCGTGGTGCTGCGCGGTGCCGGCGGCCACTTCTGTGCCGGTGCCGACCTGAAGTCGATGATGGCCGGCGGCATGAAGTCGCCCGCGCCCGGCGAGGCTGACCCCATCGCCGGGATCAACCGCGCTTTCGGCACCATGCTGCGCGCGGTGCAGCGGGCGCCGCAGGTGGTGATTGCAGTCTGCGAGGGCGCGGTGCTGGGTGGCGGGTTCGGCCTGGCCTGCGTGTCAGATATTGCCTTCGCACACACCGACGCGAAATTCGGCATGCCGGAGACCACCCGTGGCTTGCCACCCGCGCAGATCGCGCCCTTCGTGGTCGAGCGCATCGGCCTGACCCAGGCGCGTCGCCTGGCGCTGACTGGCGCGCAGTTACGGGGTGCGGAAGCCCTGCGCCTGGGCCTGGTTCATGAGAGTTTCGCCGACGAGGTGGAGCTGCAGGCGAAGCTGGCCGACTCCCTCAAGCAGGTGCTCGGCTGCGCGCCCAAGGCCAATGCGGTGACCAAGGCCATCCTGCTGAATGTCGGCAAGCTGGATATGGAACAAGTGCTCGACGATGCGGCGGCAAAATTCGCCGCCTGCGTGCGTGGACCGGAAGCGCCGGAAGGCATTACTGCCTTCATGCAGAAGCGCAGCCCGAAATGGGCGCAATAAGGAAAAGAACCGAATGAGCAAGCGTTTCAACAAAGTCCTGATCGCCAACCGTGGCGAGATCGCGCTGCGCGTGATCCGTGGTGCCAAGAAGCTCGGCTACAAGACGGTCGCGGTGTACGCCGATGCCGACGCCCAGAGCCTGCACGTGCGCGAGGCCGACGAGGCCGTGCACATCGGTCCCTCACCGGCCAAGGATTCCTATCTCGTCATCGAGAAGATCATTGCCGCCGCCAAGACCAGCGGCGCGCAGGCGATACATCCGGGCTACGGCTTCCTGTCCGAGCGCGAGGCTTTCGCGCAGGCGGTGCAGGACGCTGGCCTGATCTTCATTGGCCCGGACCCGGCCTCCATCGAGGCCATGGGCAACAAGAGTGCCTCCAAGATCCGCATGATCGCGGCCGGCGTGCCCTGCGTGCCGGGCTATCAGGGTGACGACCAGACCGACGAAACACTGGTGGCCGAAGCCAAGAAGGCCGGCCTGCCGGTGATGGTGAAGGCTGCCGCCGGTGGCGGTGGTCGCGGCATGCGCTTGGTGTTCGAGGAAACGGAGCTGCTCGCGGCCGTGCAGTCAGCGCGCTCGGAAGCCAGCAATGCCTTCGGCTCCGGTCAGCTGCTGATCGAGAAGGCGGTGATGGATGCCCGCCATGTCGAGATCCAGGTGTTCGGTGATCGCCACGGCAATGTCGTGCACTTCGGCGAGCGCGACTGCTCGGTGCAGCGGCGCAACCAGAAGGTGGTCGAGGAAGCGCCCAGTCCGGCCGTCGACGACGCGCTGCGCCTGAAGATGGGTGCCGCCGCGGTTGCTGCAGCGAAAGCCGTGAACTACGTCGGCGCCGGCACCGTCGAGTTCATGCTGGCGCGCGACGGGCAGTTCTACTTCCTGGAGATGAACACCCGGCTGCAGGTCGAGCACCCGGTGACCGAACTGGTCTACGGCGTCGATCTGGTCGAATGGCAGCTGCGCGTGGCGCAGGGCGAGGCCTTGCCGCTGGCGCAGGCCGAGATCCTCGACAACCGCTACGGCCATGCCATCGAGGTGCGGCTCTGCGCCGAAGACCCGCAGGCCAACTACCTGCCGCAGACCGGGCCGATCCTGCGCTGGGTCGCGCCGACTGGCGACGGCGTGCGCGTCGATACCTATATCGAGAGCGGGGCCAGCATCAGCCCCTTCTACGATTCCATGCAGGCCAAACTGATCGCCTGGGGCGAGGACCGCGAGACCGCGCGCCAGCGCCTGCTGAAGGCGCTGGACGACACCAGCCTGCTCGGCGTGGTGAGCAACAAGGACTATCTGCACGCCATACTTTCGACCACGGCTTTCGCCGGCGGCGACTTCAGCACCGGCTTCATCGGCCAGTACTTCCCGCAGGAGGCGATCAACGCCGCCAAGCCGAGCGCGCGCCAGATCGTGCTGGCGGCAGTGGCGCTGTATCTCGACGACGCCCGCCGCCTGCGCGCCGAGCACGGGCTCGACGCCGAGATGATCGGCTGGCACAGCTCGCACGAGACCGGCGTCGACTTCAAGCTCAAGTGCCGCGACACCGAGACCGAGTTGGAGCTGCTGGCGCACGACGGCCATCGCTTCACCGCCACCATCGGCAGCGAGACCGTGGTGATTGAGGTGACGCGCCACGATGCGCAGGGCTTCAGCTATATCGCCGATGGCCTGCAGGGCACGGCCCGGGCGGCCCGTCACGGTGACGTGCTGTGGCTGGAGGCCAAGGGCCGGACCTGGGCCTTCACCGACCGCACCCTGGCGCCGGTGGAAGGCCCGACTGCGGGTTCGGACGGACGTCTGCTCGCGCACTCCGACGGCAAGCTGGTGGCCGTGCACGTGCGGCCGGGCGATCGCGTCGAGAAGGGGCAGACCCTGGCGGTGCTGGAAGCCATGAAGATGGAATTCCAGCTGGCGCTGCCGGTGGGTGGCGTGGTCGAGTCGGTGAATGTCGAGGCCGGTACCCAGGTGCGCAACAAGACCGTGCTGGTGGTGGTGAAGCCGCTCGCGGGCTAAGTCCGAGATTCGAAAAAGGCTGGCGCCGCCGGACTTTTTCTTGCCCCGGAGGATCCGTGGCGTTCAGCGCAGGACTTCGATCTGCACGGACGGCCGTGGCCCCAGCCCGGGTTGCCGTGCCCAGTCACGATGGTTGAACACCTGCCCGTCGTCACGCACGGCCTGCAGGCGCGCGGGATCGAGGTCGGCGTACAGCCATTGCGCCCGGTTCCAGGCGCCGAGCGCCAGCAGGCCGTCGTCCGGCAGGCCACGGTCCGGTGGGGTGTAGACGCCTGCGGCCCCGACGTTGACGTCCACTGCCGGGCTCCAGGGCGCCTCGCCCACCAGCGGGGCTTGAATGACGACGCACTGGCTCTCCAGCGCCCGCGCCTGCGCCCCGACCCGAACCCGCCAATAGCCGGCGACGGTATCGGTGCAGCTCGGCGCCAGGATCATCGTCGCGCCGGCTTCGATCTGCGCACGCGCCAGCAGCGGAAACTCGACGTCGTAGCAGATGTTGATGCCGATGCGGCCCAGCGCGGTATCGAAGACCTTCAGGGCATCGCCGGCCCGGATGCCCCACTGCTCGGTCTCGAAGCGGGTCATGGTCCACTTGTCCTGCCAGCCGCTGGCCCCGCTGGGGGCGAACAGGTGGGCGCGATTGCGGAACTGGCCATCGACCTGCACCGGATAGCTGCCGGCCAGCAGGTGCACCCCATGCCGTTGCGCCAGCCGGCTGTGCAGGGCCAGGTAGTCGGCGTGGAGTTCCTGCAGTGCGTGCAGCTGGGCCTGCAGATCCGCGCGCACTGCGGGCGGCAATAGCGCGGCCAACGACAGCGCGGCGTATTCCGGAAACACCAGCAACTGCGCGCCGGCCCCTGCGGCCTTGGCGACCCATGCCGACAGCTGGTCCTCGACGGCGGACCATGCGCCCGGCGCGCTGACCGGATACTGGGCCGCGGCGATGCGCAGGGTCGTGCTCACAGATTCTTCAGCCAGTAGCTCAGCGCGTGCGAGGTGGGCGCGGCTTGATCGTGATCCTGCCAATCAAAGTGGCAGACCAGTTGTGGCTGTCGCTGATAGCCTCGGCGGCCCCAGAAGGCGTCATTGGGCAGGTAGCCGGCCGGCCGCAGCGGGTGCTGCGTCGGCCGATCCACCGCGCAGAAGACGCAGCAGGCAAGGCCGAGTCGGCGCGCGTGGTCCTCGCGCTCCTCGAAGAAGCGGACGCCGATGCCACGGCCCCGGTAGTCCTCCAGTACCACCGATTCCCCGAAGTAGAGGATATCGGCGGTGGCGATACCAGCCGCTTCGAAGGGCTCACGCATCTCGGCATGGGCTTCGCGCAGGGGCAGGGCAGTGGTGGCGCCAACACAATGCTCGCCGTCCCACACCAGAACCGCCAGCCCGGCGCTGCTGCGGCAATAGGTTTCGAGGTACCGGCGTTCGTAGTCCGGCGTCCCTTCGTACAGATAGGGCCAGTCGCGGAAGACCCGCAGGCGCAGGGCGGCGAGCGGTTCCAGCCGGCTGCGAATCTGCTCGCCCAGCAGGGTCTGATAACGCAGTTCAGTCATCGCAAGGCTCAGGCGCCGACCTGTCGTAGCCAGTCTTGCAGGTTGTAGTAGTTGCTGACGCGCGCGACCTTGCCCTCGCGCAGGTCGAAGAAGGCGCCGGCCGGCAGGCGGTAGGTCTGGCCGCGCGCCTCCGGCAGTCCCTCATCGGTTTGCAGGTATTCGCCCAGCACCGTGAACTCGGCGGCCGCGCGCCGGCCGTCGGCGCTGGCGAATACGGTGATATCGACGATCTGCTCGCGATAGTTGCGGTTCATCCGCTGCATGAAGCGGGCGAAGGCCTCGCGACCTAACTCACGTCCGCCCTGATTGATGTCGTGCGCCACGTCCTCGGTCAGCATGCCGAGGAAGCTGGGCATGTCGCCGGCATTGAAGGCGGCGTAATAGTTCTGGATCAGGCTGCGGGCGGCGTCGGTCACGGTGGTTCTCACAGGGGGGCGGGCAACAAAAAAGCCCGGCGGATGTTGCCATCCGCCGGGCTTGATTGAACAGGCGTGCTTAGTTGGTGACCTTGAATTCGACGCGGCGGTTGTTGTCGCGGCCGGCCTCGCTCAGGTTGGTGTCGATCGGCACGCTCTCGCCATAGCCGACCGGCTTGAGGTTGCCAGCGCTGACGCCGTTGTCGGTCAGGAAGCGCTTGACCACGTTGGAGCGGCGCTCCGACAGGCCCAGGTTGTAGGCGTCGGTGCCGACGTCGTCAGTGTGGCCTTCCACGTCCACCTTGACGTCGGGATAGCTGAGCAGGGTCACCGCGACCTCCGCCAGGATTTCCTTGGACGGTTCGGTCAGCACGTCGGAGTCGAACTCGAACTTGACGCCGCGCAGGATGAAGCGCTGATCCAGCGCGCAGCCCTTCTTGTCGACCGCCTCACCCGGGCGCGGCCGGCGGCAGTCGCCCTTCAGCGCGCAACCGTTCGGCAGCACCTTCAAGCCGGGCGGGGTGTTCGGGCACTCGTCGAGGTAGTCGGGAATGCCGTCGCCATCGCTGTCGAGGGGGCAGCCGTCCTTGCCGGTCGGGATGTCCTTGGGCGAATCCGGGCACTTGTCGAGATAGTCCGGCACACCGTCGCCGTCGGCATCCATGAAGGGGCAGCCACGGGCATCGACACGGGTGCCCTTGGGGGTGCTCGGGCACTGGTCAAGATGATCCGGCACGCCGTCGCCATCGCTGTCGAGCGGGCAGCCGTCCTTGTCGGTGGGAATGCCCTTGGGCGTGCCCGGGCACTTGTCGAGGTAGTCCAGGACGCCATCGCCATCGGCATCGGCGGGGCAGCCATCCTTGTTGACCGCAGTGCCCTTGGGCGTGCCCGGGCACTTGTCGAGGTAGTCCGGCACGCCGTCCTGATCGAGGTCGGTCGGGCAGCCGTCGGAGTAGACCTTGACGCCGCGCGGCGTATCCGGGCACTTGTCCTTGCCATTCGGCACGCCATCGCCGTCGCTGTCGTCCGGATCATTGCCGAATTTGTAGCGCAGGCCGACGGTGCCGGTGCCGACGTTGTAGGTGCTCTTGTCGACCGCGCCCTTCTCGGACACGAAGTCCAAGTTGTAGCGGCCATCAACACGCAGGTCGAGCTGCTTGGTAATGGCGATGAAGGCGCCGCCACCGAGGCCGAGGCCGACGCCGGTCAGGCTCTCGCCCAGGAAATCGATGGAGTGGATGTTGCCGTTGACCAGGAAGTAGGGGCGGATGGCCTCGCCCGACTTGGTCAGGTAACCCAGGGCGCTGGCGCCCACCACCATGCGCTCGTAATCGTTGCCGGAGGGCAGGTCATCGACGCTCTGCTTGCCGTAGCCGCCTTCGAGTTCGATGCCGAAGTTCGGCAGGATGTCCCGACCGACCGCGATGCTGCCCTGCGGCCCGGCCCCCGTGCCGGAGAAGATTCCGCCTACCGACGGCGCCACGTACCACCGATAGTCCGGTTCGGCCGCGTGCGCGGTCGCGACCAGCCCCAGCGTCGCCAGCGCCGTGTACAACCATTTGATCCGCTTCATGAGTGTCATCCGTGGATGCTGCCGTTGCGTTGTGATTTTGGATGCCCTACCGCGCCATGCCCGACTTGTGGACCAAGAGTTGCATGTTTTACTACTGCGCGGTCACGACTTTCCGACCCCTGAGCGATTATGATTCGCCAAGGGCAGCGTCGTAAACCGCTTCTCGACGTGGAAACCTAAAGAATTTTGTGCCAGCCTCAACCAATCCGGGACAGGGGAACTTCAGATGATTCGCTTTGCGTGGTTAACGACGGCTTGTGCGGTATTGCTTACGGCTTGCGGTGGAGGTGTGTCCAGCCCTGACTTCCAGGGACAGCTGGTCGGGGTCGACATTCTGTATCCGTCCTCCACCACCACCAGCACAGCCCGGGTCACCCCGGGCACGACGGTGCAGTTCGATGCCGTCGGTCTTTACTCGACCGCTCCCGGTACCACTGCCGGCACCGGCCTGGTTGCCTGCCCCACGGCGGCCGACACGGCGCGCGTCTGCCGTCAGGGCAGCATCAGTGGCGTGACTTGGAGCGTGGATGCTTCCGGCACCGGCAGCAGCGGCCCGGTGGCGACTATCGGCGCCAGCGGTCTGGTCACTGGTGTGCGGCGTGGTCTCGCGACCGTTCGCGCCCGGGTTGCCAACCTTGAAGACGCGACCCAGGGCCTAATCGTCAATGGTTCGGTGCTGAAGTCGGTTGCCATCACCTCGGTGGACCCGAAAAACAATGTGTCCGCTACCAGTGTGCCGACCGGTCGGAGCTTGGTGCTGACCGGCATCGCTACCTGCGAGAGCGGCTTCAGCGGTGGTGCGGATTCGAATACGCTTACCGACGACGACGACGAATTCAACGCGACGGACGTCTGCACAAATCTCGACTACCTCTACTCTTGGTCGCTGCCGAGCACGGCCGATCAGACCACGGTGGAATTCACGCCCACCAGCAAGACCGGTGAGGCGATCGCGATCAAGACCAAGAAGTTCGGTCCGTTCCAGATCATCGCCGCGTATACCAACGAAGAAGGTATTCGCAAGGAGGCGACGATCAACCTGAATGCCAGCGAGCGCGTGCTCGATGACATCGTGGTGTCGGCCGATCCGGTCCAGGCGGCGCCGGTGCCGGTGGTTATCGGCACCAAGACCCGCTTCATCGCGAAGGGCGTGTTCAGCGACGGCAACACCGACGACATCCGCGCCAGCGACCTGAAGACCGCCCTGGTCTGGACTCAGGACGCTTCGGCCGTCGGCAAGATCACCATCGAGAATTCCGGCAGCTCGCCCAATGCGGCGGTGCTGGTCTCGGGTGATACGGTTGGCGTCACCGGCCTGACCGCGACCAGCAGCAACACCGAGACCAATATTCCCGGCAAGCCCAATGGCCTGGAGCTGGTGGATCGGATCGGCATCGAGGTCAAGACCTTCGGTCTGCTCGGCCTGGTCGATATCTGCCCCTTCGATTCGATTGGCAGCGAGTGCCTGCAGAACCGGCAGCTGCCCCTGGGTTCCACCACCAAGTTCAAGGCGCGTGGCAAGTTCCAGGACAACCCGAATGTCCCGCGCGACATTGATCCGACCAAGATCCCGCTGACCTGGAGCAAGACGGTCACCCCCAGCACCGGCGACGTGACCATCGTGAGCGCCGGCACTCCGGCGGTTACCACGGGCGAGGTCACGGCCACCAAGCAGGGCACGGTCACGCTCAATGTCGCGATTTCGGACATCAACGTCGAGCCGGCGGCCAGTCCGCGCCAGGTCAGCGCGATTGCGACGGTGACCGAGTCCCTGTGCGTGGACCAGATGCTGACGAGCAATGGTACCGCTGCCGCCGGTTCGAGCACGAACGTGGTGAACCTTGGCAACGTGATTGACGCCGACGCCAATACCTTTGGGCAGATCACGGTCACTCAGGCTGGCGCCTTGCCCATCGGTGGCGGCGCTGTGGAAAATGCCAGCTTCCGGCGTGATGCCACGCTGGTGACGCCGCCTGCGCTAGGTTATAACGTCGGCTTCCTGGCCTCGTTCGCCGCGACCTTCAATCCCGAGCAGCTGATCACGATCCAGACGCTGGATGCCCAGGGCAACATCGTGCAGGGCAACGATACGGACAGTGGCCAGCTCAGGGTCTCCGCGTCCGATACCGGGGTGACCCGCAGCACAGGTGGTGCCACGACAGCCCGGCTATTCGCTATCAAGGCCAATGCCACGCTGCCTTTCGCAGGCTTGCGTATCCGGGTGCGTCCGCCAGAGGCCGCCGATTTCCCCACGGATCCGGAAGCGTTTCTTGAATTCCTGCAGTCGCTTTTTGGCGGCGATGACTTCGATGTCCAGGTATGGGCGGCTTGCGCCAACTTCAGCGATTGATCCATTGCATGAAGTGAAGAAAGGGCGCCTTGGGCGCCCTTTCTTTTTGTGCGCTCAGTAGCCGAGCTGCTTGCCCGCCAGGTCCTTCATGATCTCCATCGACCCACCACCAATGGTCAGTACCTTGGTTTCGCGATAGATGCGCTCGACCCGCGAGCCGCGCAGGTAGCCGGCGCCGCCGAAGATCTGCATGGCCTCGTTGGCGATCCATTCCAGCGCGGTGCAGGCGTGGTTCTTCAGCAGGCAGACCTCGGCGACCGGCATCCCACCAACTTTACTGCCCTGGCTGACCCGCCAGGCCAGCACCTCGAGGTGGGCCTTCACGGCGTCTAGCCGCATTTTCATGTCGGCCAGCTTGTGGCGGATCACTTGGTTGCGGATCAGGGGCTTGCCGAAGGTCTGGCGCTCGCGGGCGTAGGCGAGGCTATCCAGATAACAGACCTGGGCGAAGGCCCAGGCCTGGGCAGCGAGCATGATCCGCTCCTGGTTGAAGTTCATCATGATCGCCATGAAGCCCAGGTTCTCGGCGCCGATGCGGTTGGCGACCGGCACCCGACAGTCCTGGAAGTAGAGCGTCGCGGTATCCGAGGCCCACCAGCCCATCTTCTGCATCGGTGTGCGGGTGAAGCCGGGCGTGCCGGCCTCGACCACCAGCAGCGAGATGCCGCCCATGCCTTCGCCGCCGGTGCGCACCGCGCAGGTGACGTAGTCGGCGCGCATGCCGGAGGTGATGAAGGCCTTGCTGCCGTTGACCAGGTAGTGCTCGCCCTCGCGCACTGCGCGGGTCTTGATGGCGGCGACATCGGAGCCGCCGCTGGGCTCAGTGATCGCCAGTGCCGCGATCTTCTCGCCGGCCAGTACCGGCGCGGCGAAGCGGGCGATCTGTTCCGGCGTGCCGGCGTGGCAGATCGGCGGGGTGGCGATGCCGTGGCTCATCAGCGAGGCGATCACGCCGCCGCTGCCGGCGCGCGCCAATTCCTCGGTCAGCACGATCAGGTAGAACAGGTCCGGCACCTCGACTCCACCTGCGCGCTCGGGAAAGCCGATCTGCAGCAGTCCGGCCTCGGCGGCCTTGCGGTGCAGTTCGCGGGGGATCTGTTCGGCCACCTCCCAGGCATCGACGTAGGGGACAATCTCTCTTTCCGTGAAGCGTCGTGCCTGAGTCCGAAAGTCCTCGTGATCTTCGTTGTAAAAAGGGCTTCCGGTGGCTACTGCCATTTCCATCTCCTCGAAATATTGTCGTCCCGGCAGGTTACGGGAGCGCTTGACGATGCGCTAGCATCCGGCCACAACCCGCCGGCGACGCGAACCGAGGAGAAATCATGTCCGCGCATCCCTGTGCCCCCGAGCATCTGCCGCTGGCGCGCATCTTTCACTGGGAGCGCGAGCGGGCGCACTATCCCTATCTGACCCAGCCCATGGGCCGGGGCCATGTGCGCGACTACAGCTGGGCGCAGGCGGTGGGCGAGGCGCGCCGGGTGGCGGCCTGGCTGCGGGCCCAGGGCTGGGAGCCCGGCGCGCGCGTCGCCATCCTGTAGAAGAACTGCGCGCACTGGGTGATGGCCGATTTCGCGATCTGGATGGCCGGCTATGTCAGCGTGCCGATCTACCCGACCCTTACCGCGGACAGTATCCGGCAGATCCTGGAGCACAGCGAGGCCAGGGCCTGCCTGGTCGGCAAGCTCGACGGCTGGGAGGCGATGCGGCCGGGCATTCCCGGCGGCGTGCTCTGCTTCGCCACCGCGCTGTCGCCGAAGACCGACTACCCGCAATGGGAGCAGATCGTCGCCGACACCGAACCGCTGGAGGGCGAGATCGTCCGCGACGCCGACGAACTCGCCACCATCGTCTACACCTCCGGCACCACCGGCATGCCCAAGGGCGTGATGCACGGCTTCGGCAGCATCGGCTGGTCGACCGGGCCGGTGACGCTCGCCAGCGGCATCAGCGCCGACGACCGTATGCTGTCCTACCTGCCACTGGCGCATGTCGCCGAGCGCTGGCTGGTGGAGGCGGCCTCGATCCGCTCGGGCTTCCACGTCTATTTCGCGGAGTCGCTCGATACCTTCCTCGCCGACCTGCGCCGGGCCCGGCCCACACATTTCATTTCGGTTCCCCGGCTGTGGACCAAGTTCCAGCAGGGCGTGTTCAGCAAGCTGCCCAAGCAGAAGCTGGACTTGATCTTCCGGCTGCCGCTACTGGGCGGCCTGATGAAGAAGAAGATTCTCAAGGGCCTGGGCCTGGAGCACTGCCGCTACGCCGGCGGCGGCGCGGCGCCGATGCCACCCTCGCTGATCCAGTGGTATCGCGACCTGGGGCTGGAGCTGCTTGAAGGCTATGGCATGACCGAGAACTTCGGCTGCTCGCACGGCTCGCGGGAGGGGCGCTCGCGGATCGGCTATGTCGGCGAGGCCTGGGAGGGCACCGAGCATCGCCTGTCGCCGGAGGGCGAGGTGCAGACGCGCGGGCCGACCACCATGCAGGGCTATTTCAAGGAGCCGGAGAAGACCCGCGAGGCAATAACCGAGGACGGCTGGTTGCGCACCGGCGATCTCGGCGAGATCGACGCCATGGGCCGTCTGCGCATCGTCGGCCGGCTCAAGGAGCAGTTCAAGACCAGCAAGGGCAAGTACGTCGCGCCAGCGCCGATCGAGAACAAGCTCAGCACCCATCCGGCGCTGGAGGCCTGCTGCGTGGTCGGCGCCGGCTTCCCGCAGCCGTTCGCCCTGCTGATGCTCAATCTCGAGACCGCGAACGCCTGCGCCGACGACGCCGGCCGGCGGGCTGAACTCAATGCCTCGCTCAAGCATCTGCTCGACAGCGTCAATGCGGGTCTGGACGAGCACGAGCGGCTGGATTTCCTGGTCATCGTCGCGGAGCAGTGGACGGTCGAAAACGGCTACATCACGCCGACGCTGAAAGTGAAGCGGCCGGTGATCGAGGTGACCTACGGCCCGCAGTTCGGAGCCTGGGCCGCGAAGAAGCAGGCGGTGCTCTGGCAGGCCCTGCCAGCCTGAGACCTCGGCTATCGGGGGCATGAGGGTTTCGCGGCCCGCCCGGGCGATTGGCACGTGCTTTGCGCTGCTCCTGGCATTGCCACCAGGGGACGCGCGATGCGGGAATGCAGCAGGAAACCAGGTCTTGGGACCACCTTGTCAGGCTTGCTGATGCTGTGTGCGAGTGCCGGCGCCCAAGCGCACAGCAGCGCCCACGCCGCCGCCAAGGCCGGCCTGGCCGGCAAGCCGCTCGGGCTCGACCAGGCCGTGTTCTGGGATGGCGGCACGCTCGACGGCAATGTCCAGAACGCCGCGTTGTGCGGCACCGCCGGCGAATGCCCGAGCTACAGCCTCAGCATCGTGCATGGCGGCGCCCGGCTGCGCGTCGGCATCGACAGCCCGGTACGCAGCAATACCTTCGCGGTGGAAATCCTCGACGCCAGCGGCGCGGTGCTGGCCAGCGACGAGAACTCCAACCAGTTCAATTCCGAGGCCATGCTGCTGCACCCGGATGGCGGCGTGTACACGGTGCGGGTGCGACCGGTTTCGGTGCAGCAGGGTTCCTACCGCATGCGCGCCAAGCTGGAGGCGATGCTGCCGGAAGATCTGCCGAGTTCGGCGACCGCCATGCCGCTGCTGCCCAATCTCAAGGTCGTGCCGCCCTACGAGTTCGGCTTCATCGCGCCCGCCAATCCGCTCAACGGGGTCTACCCGCCCGACACCGTCAACCCGCCGCTGGACGTGGCCGGTATCCATCCGATCTCCTGCAGTGCCGATGAGATGGCGCCCGTGGCGCTGGGCGGCGGCGGTGCCAGCAAATGCCTGCGCTTCACCTCCGGCCCGATCAATCTCGGCGCCGGCATCTACGACATGCGCTTCGACCTGATCGGTGACTTCATCGCCGGCGCCGCCCAACTTGCGCCGCAAGAGGCCCTGTCGCGCATCGTCATCGGCCCGATGCGCCAGGTCATCCACTACAGCGACGGCAGCACCCAGGAACGCGACGCCGGCACCTACAGCTTCCATCCGGTCCACGCTCATTTTCACGATGACTATGTGCTGAGTTTCCGGCTCTATGCCGTGCACGACTACGCCAGCGGAGCGCTGGAGCGGGTGGGCGAGGGCAGCAAATCGGGTTTCTGCCCGGCCGATCAGCTCTGGGGTGACTGGTACAGCTTCGACCAGGGCTACGAAGTGCCGGGCGGCGACGAGCCGCTGGGCAATTGCAGTTCGCCGGCCAACGGCGTGATGGGCCTTTCGGTCGGCTGGGGTGATGTCTACCGCTGGCAGCGTCCGGGTATGTATGTCGAGTTCGCCGGCCAGCCCAACGGACGCTATGTGGTGCAGTCGCGGGTTGACGAGCAGGACCACATCCTTGAGAGCAGCGAGGCCGACAACGCCGCCTACGCCTATGTGCAGGTCGAGAACGACGTCGTGCTGCTGCTGGAGCGCGGCTGGGGCGAGAGTCCCTGGGACCCGGGCAAGACGGTGTTCGCCGGCACGGGGCCGGCGCAGCGGGCGCCCATGAAGCTCGATGCCACTACGCCGGATAGCGGCGAGATGCTGACAGCCTCCGAGAGCGGTTCCGGCGGTTCTTTGCCGGCGGCGCTACTGTTGCCCTTGCTCGTCGCCGGCCTGTGCCGGCGGCGGATGTGGCGCGTATAGCGTGCGTAGGGTGGGCTTCAGCCCACGCGGATTGCGCAATACCTCGGTGGGCTGAAGCCCACCCTACGCCTGGCGCGGCAGGGCCTGTTCGCGCCCGTCGAATTCCTTGCCGCGCAGGCGCTTCTGCACGGCGCGCAGCACGCCGGCGCTGTCGAGGCCGATCTGCGCCAGCAGTTCCTCGCGGGTACCGTGCTCGACGAAGTGGTCGGGAATGCCGAGGTTGAGTACCGACACCGGCTGGTGATGCGCCGCCAGCACCTCGTTGACGCCACTGCCGGCGCCGCCCAGACGGGCGTTTTCTTCGAGCGTCACCAGCAGGTCGTTCTCCTGCGCCAGGTCGAGGATCAGCTCGACATCGAGCGGCTTCACGAAGCGCATGTCGGCGACCGTCGCATCAAGGATGTCGGCGGCTTCCAGCGCGGTGTGCACCAGGGTTCCGAATGCCAGGAAGGCGACCCGGGGACGGCGCCGGCCGTGGGTCTCGCGGACGATGCGGCCCTTGCCGAGCGGGAAGGGCTTGGCGACGGGCTCGAACTCGACGCCCTGTACGGTCGCGCGCGGGTAGCGTACAGCGGTGGGGCCTGCGTGCGCAAGGCCGGTCGCCAGGCTGCGGCGTAGCTCGCTCTCGTCGGAGGGCGCGATCACCACCAGATTGGGCACGCTGCGCAGGTAGCTCAGGTCGAACACGCCGTGGTGGGTGGCGCCGTCGGCGCCGACCAGGCCGCCACGATCAATGGCGAAGATCACCGGCAGGTTCTGGATGGCGACGTCGTGGATCAGCTGGTCGTAGCCGCGTTGCAGGAAGGTGCTGTAGATCGCGCAGACCGGTTTCAGGCCCTCGCAGGCCATGCCGGCGGCCAGGGTGACCGCGTGCTGCTCGGCGATGCCGCAGTCGAAGTAGCGTAGCGGGAATTTCTGCGAGTACTCGACCAGGCCGGAGCCCTCGCGCATCGCCGGCGTGATCGCCACCAGCTTGGGTTCGCGGGCGGCGGTTTCGCACAGCCAGTCGCCGAACACCTGGGTATAGGTCTGCTTGGCGCCCGGCTTCTTGCCGGGGAAGGCGCCGGTGACCGGGTCGAACTGGGTGACGCCGTGGTACTTGATCGGCTCGCCCTCGGCCGGCTCGAAGCCCTTGCCCTTGACCGTGATGATGTGCAGGAACTGCGGACCCTTGGCGTCCTTCAGCTGCTCGAACGCGCTCAGCAGGGCGTTGAGATCGTGGCCGTCGATGGGGCCGTGATAGGCGAAGCCCAGGGTCTCGAACAGCGCGCCCGGTCGGTCCGCCAGATGCATGGTGTTTTCGCAGGCCTCGACATCCCGGTGCGGAGTCGGGAAGCCGAGCTTGGCGGTGACCCGTGCCGAGTGGTTGCGCAGGGCGCCGACGTTCTCGGAGATCGACATGTCGTTGTCGTTGTAGACCACCAACATGTCCAGCCCGAGGTGGCCGGCGTGGTTCATGGCCTCGAAGGCCATGCCGCCAGTCATGCCGCCGTCGCCAATGATCGCGACCACGCGGCGCTGCTCGGCCTTCACCCGCGCGGCGGCGGCCATGCCGGCGGCGGCGCTGATGCTGGTGGAGGAATGGCCGACGCCGAAGCTGTCGTACTCGCTCTCGCCGCGATGGCAGAACGGCATCAGGCCGCCGAGCTTGCGGATCGATTCCAGCCGCGCCCGGCGGCCGGTGAGCATCTTGTGCGGATAGGCCTGATGGCCGACGTCCCACACCAGCCGGTCGCGCGGCGTGTCGTAGGCGTGGTGCAGGGCAATCGACAGCTCGACGGTGCCCAGATTGGCCGCGAAGTGACCGCCGATACGGCCCAGGGTCTCGATCAGGTGCCGGCGCATTTCCACGGCGAGGTGGGGCAGCTCGGCGACGGGCAGCTGACGCAACTCGGCGGGGGTGTTGACGCGCCCCAGCAAGGTATACCCGGGCGTGTCGGCGGAATGGGTGGTCATGTCGCGATTATGACGGAGCGGCGCACCGGTACGGTGCAGGGCCTGAGGTCGTTATTGTGACGAATTTGTGCGGCGCAGCAAAATCAGTGCCCGCGGGCGCTGATATAGCCGGTCAAGGCGCGCAAGGGATCGGCCGAGGGGCCGAAACCGGCCAGGGCCGCCTGCGCTTCCGCAAACAGTCCAGCGGCGCGGCTACGCGCGGCTTCCAGACCCAGTAGACGCACATAGGTCGACTTGTTGGCATCGACATCCTTGCCGGCGGTCTTGCCCAGCTCGCCGGTGCTGGCGGTGACGTCGAGTACGTCGTCCTGAATCTGGTAGGCCAGGCCCAGGGCGCGGCCATAGCGGCCCAGCGCCTCGCGGGCCTCCGCGCTGGCCTGGGCGGCGGCCAGCGGCAGTTCCAGGCAGGCCAGGATCAGGGCGCCGGTCTTGTGGGCGTGCAGCCGCTCCATCTCCGCCAGCGTCAGGTCGGCGCCCTCGGCTTCCAGGTCGGCCTGCTGGCCGCCGGTCATGCCGCGCGAGCCAGTGGCCCGGGCCAGGTGCCGCAGCATGTCCGTGCGTGCCTCGGCGGGCAGGCCGGCATCGGCCGCCAGCAGTTCGAAGGCCAGGGTCTGCAGGCCGTCGCCGACCAGGATCGCGGTGCCCTCGTCGTAGGCCTTGTGGACGGTGGGGCGGCCGCGCCGCAGGTCGTCGTCGTCCATCGCCGGCAGGTCGTCGTGCACCAGCGAAAAGGCGTGGATCAGCTCCAGCGCCAGCGCCGCCGAATCCAGTCGGGCGGGCGCCAGCCCCAGCGCCTCGCCGGCGCTGTAGACCAGCAGCGCCCGCAAGCGCTTGCCGCCCACGCAGGCATAACGCATGGCGCCGTGCAGGCGGGCGGGGTAGGTGTCGGCGGGCGGCAGCGCCGTCTCCAGGGCGGTCTCGAACCGCGCCTGCTGGGCACGCTGCCAATCGGAAAAATCAATGCCGCTCATTCGGCCTCGTCAGCCGGCTTTCCCGGAACCAGGGTCCTGATCTTCAGCTCGGCGGTGTCGAGCGCCGTCCGGCACTCCTGACTCAGGGCCATGCCGCGCTCGAACAGACCCAGCGACTCCTCTAGCTTCAGTTCCCCCCGCTCCAGTTTCTGGACGATGGTTTCCAGTTCTTTCATCGCGTCTTCGAAGCGCGCGACGGGGTCGGCAGCGGGGGGCATGGCCTGGGCGAGGGATTTTTTGGGTGACGTTCAAGTTTAGCCGCCTTGCTGGTTCGACGGCGCTCCGCTAACTTGCCGCCGCTCTCGGAACCGGCGGTCCCCGTCTCGCGTTCCCCCGCCCCTGTCTTCCTCGCCGCGCCAAGAAAAACTCATGGCTGCACAGCAATACGACGTCAACGCCATCGAAGTCCTCGATGGCCTGGACCCGGTGCGCAAGCGCCCGGGCATGTACACCGACACCAGCCGGCCCAACCACCTGGCGCAGGAGGTGATCGACAACGCGGTCGACGAGGCGCTCGGCGGCTATGCCAAGCATGTCCAGGTCATGCTGCATGCCGACGGCTCCTGCGAGGTGCGCGACGACGGTCGCGGCATTCCCACCGACATCCACCCGGTGCACAAGATCAGCGGCGTTGAACTGGTGCTGACCAAGCTGCATGCGGGTGGCAAGTTCAGCAACAACAACTACCAGTTCTCCGGCGGCCTGCACGGCGTCGGCGTGTCGGTGGTGAATGCGCTCTCGACCCGGCTGGAAGTCTCGGTGCGCCGGGGCGGCGTCGAGCACGCCATGCACTTCGAGAATGGCTACACCGCGTCGCCGCTGCGCGAAGTCGGCAGCTGCGCCAAGAAGGAGACCGGCACCCGGGTACGGTTCTGGGCCGATGCCAAGTACTTCGATTCGCCCAAGTTCTCGCTGCCCAAGCTCAAGCAGAACCTGCGCGCCAAGGCCGTGCTCTGCCCGGGCCTGAAGATCACGCTGAAGGAAGAGGCCAGCGGCGAGGAAACCGTCTGGCTCTACCAGAACGGCCTCACCGATTACCTGCTGGATGCGGTCAAGGGCCACGAGATCGTGCCGGTCGCACCCTTCACCGGGCAGTTCAAGTCGCCGCGCGAGGAAGCCGAGTGGGCGCTGGCCTGGGTCAATGCCGACGGCGTCGGCGACTTGCTGGGCGAGGCCTACGTCAACCTCATCCCCACGGTACAGGGCGGCACCCACGTCAACGGCCTGCGCACCGGCCTGACCGAGGCGATCCGCGAGTTCTGCGAGTTCCGCAATCTGCTGCCGCGCGGCATGAAGCTGGCGCCGGAAGACGTCTGGCAGGGCCTGGCCTACGTGCTCAGCGTGAAGATGCAGGACCCGCAGTTCGCCGGCCAGACCAAGGAGCGCCTGTCCTCGCGCGAGACCGCCGCCTTCGTCAGTGGCGTCGTGCATGACAGCTTCGGACTCTGGCTCAACCAGCATCCGGACGAGGGCGAGCGCGTCGCGCAGTTGGTGATCGCCAATGCCAGCGCCCGCATGAAGGCCGCGAAGCAAGTCGTGCGCAAGAAGATCACCAGCGGCCCGGCGCTGCCCGGCAAGCTCGCCGACTGCGTGCTGACCGATCTCAACCGCACCGAGCTGTTCCTGGTCGAGGGCGACTCCGCCGGTGGCAGCGCCAAGCAGGCGCGCGACCGCGATACCCAGGCGATCATGCCGCTGCGCGGCAAGATCCTGAACACCTGGGAAGCCACCGCCGGCGAGGCCATCGCCAGCGAGGAAATCCACAACATCAGCGTCGCCATCGGCGTCGATCCGGGCAGTGCCGACATCAGCGGCCTGCGCTACGGCAAGGTCTGCGTGCTGGCCGACGCCGACTCCGACGGCCTGCACATCGCCACCCTGTTGTGCGCGCTGTTTCTGCGCCACTTCCGGCCGCTGGTGCAGGCCGGCCATGTCTATATCGCCATGCCGCCGTTGTTCCGCATCGACGCCGGCAAGCAGGTGTTTTACGCGCTCGACGAAGGCGAGAAGCAGGGTGTGCTGGATCGCCTCGCGGCCGAGGGCAACAAGGCCAAGATCCAGGTCACGCGCTTCAAGGGCCTGGGCGAGATGAACCCGCTGCAGCTACGCGAGACCACCATGAGCGCCGACACTCGCCGCCTGGTGCAGCTGACCCTGGACGAGCCGGAGGTCGAGTCCGGCCTGGTCAACACCGATGGCCTGATGGACATGCTGCTGGCCAAGAAGCGCGCCGGTGACCGCAAGAACTGGCTGGAAGAAAACGGCAACAAGGCGGAGATCGAGGTATGAGCAGCACCCCGATGATGGAAGTCGAACGCACCCCGCTGCGGGTGTTCGCCGAAAAGGCCTATCTCGATTATTCGATGTACGTGGTGCTGGACCGCGCCCTGCCCAACATCGCCGACGGCCTCAAGCCGGTGCAGCGACGCATCGTCTACGCGATGAGCGAGCTGGGTCTGCAATCGACGGCCAAGCACAAGAAGTCGGCGCGCACCGTCGGCGACGTGCTCGGCAAGTACCACCCACATGGCGACTCGGCCTGCTACGAGGCCATGGTCACCATGGCGCAGCCCTTCAACTACCGCTATCCGCTGGTGGACGGGCAGGGCAACTGGGGTTCGGCGGACGATCCCAAATCCTTCGCGGCGATGCGCTACACCGAGTCGCGACTGACTCCCTACGCGCAGGCGCTGTTGCAGGAGCTGGAACAGGGTACGGTGGACTGGTCGCCGAACTTCGACGGCACCCTGGAGGAGCCCAAGCTCCTGCCGGCGCGCCTGCCCAACATTCTGGTCAATGGCACCACGGGTATTGCCGTCGGCATGGCTACCGACATCCCGCCGCACAATGTCGGCGAACTGGTGAAGGCCTGCCTGCACCTGCTCAAGCACCCGAACGCCCAGCTCGAGACCCTGATGGAGTTCGTGCCGGCGCCGGATTTCCCGACCGGCTGCGAGATCGTCAGCGAGTCGGCCGATCTGCTGAAGCTCTACCAGACTGGCAATGGCCAGATTCGCATGCGCGCGCGCTGGGAACGCGAGGACGACGGCAATATTGTCATCACCCACCTGCCGCACCAGGTCAGCGGCAACAAGATCCAGGAGCAGATCGCTGAGCAGATGCGGGCGAAGAAGCTGCCGCTCGTTGAAGATTTGCGCGACGAGTCCGACCACGAGAACCCGACCCGCCTGGTGATCGTGCCGCGCAGCAACCGCGTCGACGCCGAGCAGCTGATGGCCCATCTCTTTGCCACCACCGATCTTGAGAAGAGCGCGCGCGCCAATCTCAACATGATCGGCCTCGACGGGCGGCCTAGGGTGAAGAACCTGCGCGAGATTCTGGTCGAGTGGCTGGACTTCCGCTTCGCCACCGTCACCCGCCGGCTCAACCACCGACTGCAGAAGGTCAACGACCGCCTGCACCTGTTGGAAGGCCTGCTGATCGCCTTCCTCAACCTCGACGAGGTGATCCGCATCATCCGCTTCGAGGACGAGCCGCGCCTGAAGCTGATGCAGACCTTCGCGCTCTCGGAAATCCAGACCGACTACATCCTCGACACCCGCCTGCGCCAGCTGCAGCGGCTGGAGGAAATGCGGATCAAGGGCGAGCAGGACGAGCTGGCGGCCGAGAAGGCGCGCATCGAGGCGCTGCTGGACTCGGAAGATGCGCTGAAGAAATTGATCGGCGACGAACTGCGCGAGGACGCCAAGAAGTATGGCGATCCCCGCCGCTGCCCCCTGGTCTCGCGGCCGGTGGCGGTCGCCCTTTCCGCCGAGGAGATCGTGCCGGCCGAGGCCATCACCGTGGTGCTGTCGAAAGCCGGCTGGATCCGCGCCGGCAAGGGCCACGAACTCGATCCGACCACGCTGTCCTACAAGGCCGGCGACGAGTATTTCGCCCACAGCCTGGGCAAGACCAACCAGCTGCTGATCCTGCTCGACGACAAGGGCCGGGCCTACACGCTCAGCCCGCGCGAACTGCCTTCGGCGCGCTCGCAGGGTGAGCCGATCACCACTCGTATCGATCTGCAGGACGGTGGCCGCGCGGCCGCCATGCTGCTCGGCGACGCCAGCGAGAAGTACCTGCTGGGCGGCAGCGATGGCTATGGCTTTGTCGCCAGCCTCGGCGAGCTCGAAGGCCGCAACAAGGCCGGTAAGGCGGTGGTGAACCTGGAAGGCAGCCTGCTGGCGCCGCTGCGGGTACTCAACCCGGCCAGCGACCGGGTCGCGCTCGCCACCGCCGAGGGGCGCCTGTTGGTGTTCCCGGTCGCCGAATTGCCGGAACTGGCCAAGGGCAAGGGCAATAAGATGGTCACGCTCAAGGGCGAGGACCGCATCCTGGCGCATTGCGTGCTGCCGGCCGGCGCGCCGCTGGAAATCAGCTGCGGCAAGCGCACCCTGACGCTCAAGGCCAGCGATCTCGAAGGCTATCTCGGCTCCCGCGCGACCCGTGGCAATCATCTGCCGCGCGGCTTCCAGCGGGTGGATACGATGCGGCCCGACCTGCCGACGAAACCAGTGGCTTGAACTGATGGTCCTAGCCTCCAGATTCAGCTCCGCAATCCCTCCAGTGAATTCGATCAATAGCTCGCCATGAAACGCATCTTCCTGTTCCTGCTTACCAACGTCGCCGTGCTGCTGGTGCTGTCGGTGGTTGCCTCGGTTCTGGGTGTGGACCGCTACCTCACCAAGAACGGCCTCAACCTGACCATGCTGCTCGGCTTCTCGGCCGTCATGGGCATGGGCGGCAGCTTCATCTCCCTGGCCATGAGCAAGTGGATGGCCAAGCGCAGCACCGGGGCCCAGGTCATCACCCAGCCGCGCAATTCGGCCGAGATGTGGCTGCTGCAGACCGTCGAGCGCCAGGCCCGCGCCGCCGGCATCGGCATGCCGGAAGTCGCCATCTACGACTCGCCGGAGCCGAACGCCTTCGCCACCGGCATGAACAAGAACAGCGCCCTGGTGGCGGTTTCCACCGGCCTGCTGCGCGCCATGAAGCAAGAGGAAGTCGAGGCGGTGCTCGGCCACGAGATCGGCCACGTCGCCAACGGCGACATGGTGACGCTCACCCTGATTCAGGGTGTGGTCAACACCTTCGTGATCTTCCTGTCGCGCGTGATCGCCTACGCCGTCGAGCAGTTCCTGCGCCGTGGCGACGACCGTGGCTCCAGCGGCGGCATGGTCTATTTCGCGGTGTCGATGGTGATGCAGATTGTGCTCGGCATCGGCGCCTCGATGATCGTCGCTGCCTTCTCGCGCTACCGCGAGTACCGTGCCGACGCCGCCGGTGCCCAGTTCGCCGGCCGCCGCAAGATGATCGCCGCCCTGCAGCGCCTGCAGTCCTTCAAGGACACCCCGTCGCAGCTGCCCAAGGAGATGACCGCCTTCGGCATCCGTGAAGGCATGATGAGCCTGTTCTCCTCGCACCCGCCGCTGGAGCAGCGCATTGCCGCGCTGGAGCAGGCGCCGGGCAACTGAGGCAGGACTGGAAACGAAAAAGGCGACCTTCGGGTCGCCTTTTTCTTGTCCGCGTGCCGGTTAGCGCGGCGCGTGGATCGACTTGGCCTTGGTGATGAACTCGCTGGCCAGCAGCACCACCTCCGGCTCCTGCACGTGGTAGCCCTGGATGTAGTTGACTCCCATCTGCCAGAGCCGCGCCATCACATTGGCGTCCTCGACATGGCTGACGATGGTCTTGATCTTCTTCTGCTTGGCCACTTCCATCAGCTGGGTCATGCGCCGGTTGATTTCCTTCTCGTTGAACTTCTGCGTGTACGAGGAATGGAATTTCAGGAAGCCGACCTGGGGCAGGTGCTCCAGCAGCTGGCTGCTGGTGGCCGAGGTGCCGAAGTGATCGATGGCAATGCCGGAGCCCAGCTTGATCAGCGCCTCGGTCAGGGCCTTGGCCTTGCGGATGTGGTTCTGCAGGATCATTTCCTGAATCTCGAACACCAGCTCCTCGTTCTTGAGCGGGTGGGCCTTGAGCAGTGCCGTCAGCCAGCGCAGGAAGTCGTCCGAATCCTTGAGCGTGTCTTCCGACAGCCGCACGAACAGCGACGGTGCATCCTTGGTGCCGGCCCGTTTGGCGATGATCGCCAGGCTGCGCGCCACCACCCAGCGGTCGACGCTGCGCATCAGGCCGAACTTCGCGGCCGCCGGCAGGAATTCGCCGGCATGCAGCTCCTTGCCGCTGTCGTCAATCAGCCGCACCAGTACGTCGAAGTGCTGGCGGGAGTCGCCCTCCAGACTGGCGATCGACTGGTAGGCGAGCTTGAGCCGGTTCTCCTCGATGGCACGCTTCACCATGCCGGCCTTGCGGGCGTCCTCGCGCTCGGTCTGGCTGGCCTCGGCGGCGGCGCCAAGGATGGCGAACTGGTTGCCGCCCTTGGCGGTCAGCTTGCGCGCCTCGCGGACGATTTCCTGCACCACGCTCTCGGCCTTCTCGTCGCCGTTGAGCGGGTACGCCGCCAGGGACAGGGTCAGCTGGGATTCGTTGTTGGCGGTGGTGTAGATCTGGCTGCTCAGTTCACGCAGCAGTAGCTCGGCGAGGCTCTGCACATCGGAGAGTCGCGGCCGGCGGACCACGGCGGCCAACTCGCCGGCGGAAAACTCGAAGACGCTGTCGCCCGGTGCCAGCCGGCTTTTCATCGCGGCGGCGATCTGATCCATCACCTCATCACAGGCCGCCAGGCCGATCCGTTCTTCCAGGGCGTTGTAGCCGTTGACCGCCAGCAGCAGGCCGCCGCAGGGTTGCTTGCCCGCCGCCGCCGCAGCGACCGCTTTCAGGAAGCCGACCCGGCCTCCGGGAGTGGCCGGTGGCGCCTTGGGCACTGAGCCTGCGGCCTCCTTGGCGGCCACCAGGGTCATCTCCGGGTCGAGCGCGGCCTTGCCGGTGTCGGCGCGGATGATCATCTGGATCAGCCGCTCGCCGTTCTCGACGCCGAGCACCAACTGGGCATTGACCGTCACCTGCCGGTCCTGGCTGTCGAAGCTGAATTCCAGCGGCTCGCCGTTGTGCTTGCCCTTGAGCACCAGACGCAGGCGTTCCTTGACCCGGGTGCGCTGGTCGGCGGCGACATAATCGATCAGCGGCTGGCCGCTGAGCTGTTCCGGGTCCTCGTGGCCGAGCAGGCGCGCGAAGGCGGGATTGACGTGGGACAGGATGCCTTCCTGCACCCGGGCCACGGCGTCGGCGGTGCCCTCCAGCAATTGGCTGTGGCGCTGCTCGAAGTCGCTCAGCCGGTCCCGGGTCAGGCGCAGGGCGCGCAGATGGTGATGGTTGATGAACTCGCGCAACACCACCAGCTCCAGATGCCGCAACTGCTCGGCGTCGCCGGCACTGACGCGGTCCTTGGCGCCGCGCGCCAGGGCCGAGGCCAGATCGGTGGAGCTCATGCCGCCGCCGACGATCAGCACCGGGAGGTCCGGGCGCAGCTCGGCGGCCATCTTCAGCACGCGGTCGGAGACGCCGCTGTCGACGCTGTCGTCGCAGAGCACGAGGTCCGGTGGCGAGCGGCGCAGGATGTCCTCGACCTCGCTCAGGTCGTCCACCCAGCCGCAGCGCAGGGGATGCCCGGCATTGCGCAGGAAACTCTCGATCCGCTTGGCGGTTTCTTCCGAGGGGCCGACCAGCAGCAGCAAGCCACGGGTGTCGGCGGCCAACAGTGAGTTGACCGGACTCAGTGGGCTGCGGCTAGGGGCATTCACCAGGCGATCCAAGTCTTGGCAGGCTTTCCAGCAATTTCACGAACCAGACGCGGTACCAGATAGCCCGGCAGATGTCCCGCCAGCTCGCGCACCAGCGCCTTGCCGACAGCCTCGTCCACTTCAAAGTGCGCCGAACCCTGTACACGGTCCAGCAGGTGTAGATAGTAGGGCAGCACGCCGACTTCAAACAGCCGCTCGGACAGTGATTTCAGCTCGTCCAGCGTGTCATTGACTCCGGCCAGCAGTACCGACTGGTTGAGCAGGGGAATGCCGGCGGCTCGCAAGCGGGCGGTGGCCAGGCCCACTGCCTTGTCCAATTCGTTGGCGTGATTGGCGTGCAGCACGACGATCGGCTTCAGCCGGGTCGCGGTCAGCCAGTCCAGCAGGTCGTCGTTGACGCGCTCCGGCAGCACGATGGGCTGGCGGGTATGCAGGCGCAGCCGTTTCAGGTGCGGAATCTCGTCCAGGCCCTGGGCCAGTTCGGCCAGCTTGTCGTCGGTCAGCGACAGCGGATCGCCGCCGGACAGGATCACTTCCTCAATGGTCTCGTCGGCCGCCAGCTCGGCCAGCATGGCCCGCCAGTGGTTGCGGGAGGCGCGGGTCTCGCCGTAGGGGAAGTGCCGGCGGAAGCAGTAGCGACAGTTGACCGCGCATGCACCGGTGGCGATCACCAGGGCGCGGCCGTGGTACTTGTGGATGATGCCGCCGGCCTTGAGCTTGCTGAGGTCGCCGACCGCGTCGACCACGAAGTCGCGATGCGGCTCGGCCTCGCGCGGGCTGGGCCAGATCTGCAGGAACAGCGGGTCGCGCGGATTGCCCTTGGCCATGCGCTCGGCGAAGCCGCGCGGTACCCGCAAGGGAAAGTCGCGCATTTCCGCCAGCCGCAGGGCGGGCAGGCTGGCGGGCAGGCGCAGGAACTCCAGCAGTTCCGCCGGCCGGGTGAAGGCCTCGGTCAGGGCGGTCTGCCAGGCAGGCACCAGGCGCTGCGGGGAGGTAACAGCATTCATGTCGGGATTGTGCGTCGCAAAACTTCAGGCCACAAGTTAGGAATAGCGTCTAGGCCTTGGTTTTGGAACGATATTCGCACCACAGGGCGATAACGCAGAGGCCGCATTCCGGTGTACGGGCCTTGCAGACGTAGCGGCCGTGCAGGATCAGCCAGTGGTGGGCGTCGTGGGCGAACTCGGCGGGCGTGAACTTCAGCAGTCGGTCCTCGACCTGCCGCACGTCCTTGCCGGGTGCCAGTCCGCTGCGGTTGGCGACGCGGAAGATATGGGTATCGACGGCGATGGTCGGCTCCCCGAACGCCGTGTTCAGCACCACGTTGGCGGTCTTGCGGCCGACGCCGGGCAGGGCCTCCAGGGCCTCACGGGTGCGCGGCACTTCGCCACCGTGCTGCTCGATCAGTTGCTGGCACAGACCGATGACATTCCTCGCCTTGGTCTGATAGAGGCCAATGATCTTGATGTAGTCGCGCAGCTTTGCCTCGCCCAGGGCCAGGATCGCCGCCGGCGTGTTGGCGACCGGGTAAAGCCTGGCGGTGGCCTTGTTGACCGAGACATCGGTGGCCTGCGCCGACAGCACCACGGCGACCAGCAGCTCGAACGGCGAGTCGAAGCGCAGCTCGGTGGTCGGCGCCGGGTTGTGGGCGCGCAGGGTTTCGTAGATCAGGCGCCGCTTCGCGGGGTTCACGGCGCTGTTCCTTTCGCGCGGGCCAGCGCCGCCGTCAGTGGATCGGTGGCTTTTTTGCGCGCACGGGCGGCTTCGTCCTCGGTCTGCCAGCGCTGCAGCCGCGCTCCGCGGGCGCGATAGCGCGACAGCGAATGCGCGGCCCGCAGATAGGGCGCCGGCAGCGTCGGCTGCTCGGCCATGGTGATGCAGTCGACCGGACAGGGCGGGATGCACAGCTCGCAGCCGGTGCATTCGGCGGTGATGACGGTATGCATGAGGTTCGGCCCGCCGACGATGGCATCGACCGGACAGGCCTGGATGCACTTGGTGCAACCGATGCAGTCTTCCTCGATGATCCGGGCCACCAGTTCGACCGCGATCTCGACCCCGAAAGCCGGATTCAGCGGCTTCTCGGCGACGCCCAGCACGGCGGCGATGCGGGCCACGCCGGGCTGGCCGCCGGGCGGGCACTGGTCGATGTCAGCCGCGCCGCTCGCCAGAGCCTCGGCATAGGCGCGGCAGTCCGGGTAGCCGCAGCGGGTGCACTGGGTTTGCGGCAGGGCGGCGTCGAGCCGGTCGACCAGGCTGGCGCTCATCGCAGCCCGAGACGGAGGTCCTGGCCGGCGCTGTCGATGGGGCGGTCCAGGCAGAGCTGCTGGCACCAGCGCTGGCCGATCTGCACGGCGCTGCCGGCCGGGTACTCGATGGCGAACTCGCAGCGGTGCCCCTGGGCCGCGAACTCCCGCAGCCGGGCATAGGCGGGTTGCTCGGCGACCCGGATGGCGACGATCAGCGCAGCATCGCGATCCTCGAAATAGCGCTCGACCAGGCGGCTGCCGGCCGGCACCGCGCTCAGGTCTTCCCGGTAATGGCGCAGGCCGGCGCAGTTCGCCAGCACCTTCGGCCAGGCGCTGTCGGCCCAGGCCCGGACTTCGGGCGTCATCGCGGCGGTGTACTCGGGCTGCAGCGGCGGCATGGCCGGGCGCGCCGGCGCGGGAGCCTCGGTGGGGCCGCAGGCCGATATCGCCCAGCACAGGCCGAGGCCGGCGAACAGCCGGGTCGGTGCAGCACGGGAATGCGGGACTGGATCCCGGCGTCCGCCGGGACGGCCCTGCGCGTTGCGCAGGCTCACTTGATGCGCATGCCCGGCTGGGCACCGGCATCCGGCGATAGCAGGAAGGGCCCGCCGCGCTCGTCGCTGGCGGCCAGCACCATGCCCTCGCTCATGCCGAACTTCATCTTGCGCGGCGCCAGGTTGGCGACGCAGACGGTCAGCCGACCGACCAGGGTCTCGGGCGCATAGGCGCTCTTGATGCCGGCGAACACCTGGCGCTCGCCGAGCGGACCGAGATCGAGCTTCAGGCGCAGCAACTTGTCCGCACCCTCGACCGGACCGGCCTCGGCGATGCGGGCGATGCGCAGATCGACCTTGCTGAAGTCTTCGATGCCGATGGTGTCGCTGGCCGCCGGTGTAGGGCTGGCCGCGATTGCCGGCTTCTTTTCCCCCTCCCCCCTCGCGGGGGAGGGCTGGGGTGGGGGGGCTGCCGGAGCAGGAGAGTTGGAGGCCTCTTCGGCGAGCATCGCGTCCACGGTCTTGGGGTCGATGCGGGTAGCGAGCGGCTGGTAGGGCTGGATGGGATGGTCGAGCAGGGGGCGCGCCAGGTCGCTCCATTGCTGGGGCGGGATGCCCAAAAAGCGCTCGGCCTGGGCCGCGAGCTGCGGCAGCAGCGGTTTCAGCAGCATGGTGACGACACGGAAGGTGTTGATCGCGGCGGAGCAGATCGCGTGCAGCTCCGCACGCCGCGATTCGTCACTGGCCAGTTTCCAGGGCGCGTGCAGTTGCAGCTGCTCATTGGCGCGATCACAGATGTTGGTGGCTAGGCGCACGACAGCCGCGTACTCGCCGGCGTCATAGAGCGCCGCAGCCTCGGCACCGTCGAACTGCGGCGTGTAGAGCGCGCCAATGCTGCCGAGATCGGCTGCCAGCCGGCCAGAGAATTGCCTCTCAATGAAGCCCGCACAACGGCTGGCGAGGTTGACGTACTTGCCAACGATGTCGCTGTTGATCCGCGCCTGGAAATCCTTGAGGTCGAGATCCAGGTCTTCCGGCCCGCTGCCCAGCTTGGCCGCGAAGTAGTAGCGCAGATACTCCGGATTCAGCCCGGCATCGAGATAGGTTCGCGCCTTGATGAAAGTCCCGCGCGACTTGCTCATCTTCGCGCCGTTTACCGTCAGATAACCGTTGACGTGCAGCGCCGTCGGCGTGCGGTGGCCGGAGCCGCTCAGCATCGCCGGCCAGAACAGGCCGTGGAAATTGACGATGTCCTTGCCGATGAAGTGGTGCAACTCGGGGCTGCTGCCGGCGGACCAGAACTCGTCGAAGTTCAGGCCGGCCTTCTGGCTGTAGGCCTTGAAGCTCGCCATGTAGCCAACCGGCGCGTCGAGCCAGACGTAGAAGAACTTGCCGGGCGCGTCGGGGATCGGGAAGCCGAAGTAGGGCGCGTCGCGGCTGATATCCCAGGCGCGTAGCCCGCCGTCGAACCACTCTTTGAGCTTCGCCTTGATCGAGGCGTGGATGTCGGCGTCGGCGAGCCAGCCGGCAAGGAAATCCTGGAACTTCGGCAGCTCAAAGAAATAATGCTCGGAATCGCGCATCACCGGTGTCGCGCCGGAGACCACGCTCTTCGGGTTCTTGAGATCGGTCGGCGAATAGGCGGCGCCGCAGTTCTCGCAGTTGTCGCCGTATTGGTCGGCAGTGCCGCACTTGGGGCATTCGCCCTTGATGTAGCGGTCCGGCAGGAACATGTCCCGCACCGGATCGTAGAGCTGCTGGATGCTGCGGACGCTGATCGCGCCGGCGGCCTTCAGCCGCGAATAGATCAGCCCGGCCAGCGCCTCGTTCTCGGGGGTATGGGTCGAGTGGTAGTGATCGAAGCAAACCCCGAAATCGGCAAAATCCTTCTCGTGGTCGGCGCGGATGGCGGCGATGAAGGCTTCCGGCGTCACCCCGGCCTTTTCAGCCGCCAGCATGATCGGCGTGCCGTGGGCGTCGTCGGCGCAGACGTAGTGCACCTCGTTGCCCAACATGCGCTGGAACCGCACCCAGATGTCCGCTTGCAGGTAGCCGACCATGTGGCCGAGATGCAAGGGGCCATTGGCATAGGGCAGGGCATTGGTGACCAGGATGCGGCGCGACATGGGGACCTCGGCGAAGGGGCGGCGATTATGCCATCGCCCCCCAGGCGCGCCGCCCGGCCCTGGGGCCGCGTGTGGAGAAGAAATCCCGGTTCAGACCGAATTCAGGCGGCGCGGCATAGGGTGGCCGCCAGTACAGAAGAACAAGGAGTTCGGCAATGAACAGCCTGGTCATGCGTACAGGGATAGCGTCGCTGCTGCTGGGTACGCTCGCGCTGCTGCCCTACGTCGCGCAACGCGCAAATACCGCCCACACCGCCGAGGCCGGCGTCTTGCTCCCAGCGCCGATGGAGCCGGAGTCGGTGCTCGCTGCCAATCAGCGCGAGTACGTCTACTACCCTGGCGGTGGGTTCTACTTCGCGCCACGCACCCGGACCTGGTTCTGGCAGGAGCAGGGTCAGTGGCAGCACGGCCTGTCGCTGCCGGAGCCATTCTGGGACGCGTCCGGCTACGGGGTGAACATCGTGCTCGAATCCGATCTGCCCTATCTCGAACATGAAAAAGTGTTCGCGCACTACGCCGAATTGCAGCAGATGCTCGCCTATCACCAGGAGGCGACCGAGCTGGGCGGCGCGACCACCCGCTGAAGCTGGGCAAGCGCAGGGCGGGGGCCGCAGACTAGCGGCCCTTTCCTATTCCGGTGCTGCTCATGAGCCAGGCCCGCGTGACCGTAGTTGCGCCCTACGACCGTCAGCCTATCGGCGAGATCGCCATCGCCGACGCCGCCCGGGTCGAGCAGGCGCTGACGACGGCGTATGCCCTGTTCCGCGACCGCGACGCCTGGCTGCCGATGCCCAAGCGGATCGCGGTGCTGGAGGGCGCCATCGCCCGCATGCAGGCACGCGCCGAGGAGCTGGCGCTGGAAGCGGCCCGCGAGGGCGGCAAGCCTCTGATCGACAGCCGGGTCGAGGTGGCGCGTGCCATCGACTCGCTGAAGCTCTGCATCGAGACCCTGCGCAGCGAGGCCGGCGAGGTGGTGCCGATGGGCGCCACCGCGTCCAGCGCCCAGCGCCTGGCCTTCACTCAACTCGAACCGATCGGCGTGGTGGTGGCGGTCTCGGCCTTCAATCATCCGCTGAATCTCATCGCCCACCAGGTTGGCCCGGCGCTGGCGACCGGCTGCCCGGTGCTGGTCAAGCCCGCCAAGGCGACGCCGCTGAGTTGTCAGCGCCTGGTCGACATCCTGCGCGAGGCGGGTCTGCCCGAGGGCTGGGTGCAGCTGGTGCTGCCCGAAAACAACGAGCTGAGCACGAAGATGGTCAGCGATCCGCGCGTGGCTTTCCTGAGTTTCATCGGCAGCGCGGCGGTTGGCTGGAAGCTCCGGAGCCTGCTGGCCCCGGGCGCGCGCTGCGCGCTGGAGCACGGCGGCGTGGCGCCGGTGATCGTCGCCGCCGATGCCGATATGGACGCGGTGCTGCCCAGCCTGGCCAAGGGCGGCTTCTATCACGCGGGGCAGGTCTGCGTGTCGGTGCAGCGCGTCTATGCCGATGCCGCCATTGCCGAGTCGCTGGCGCAGCGGCTGGCGGCGGCGGACCGGCTCAAGGTCGGTGATCCGACCCTGCCGGAGACCGAGGTCGGCCCCCTGATCTCGCCGGCCGAGGTCCAGCGCGTCGATGCCTGGGTGCGCAGGGCGGTGGCAGCGGGCGCGCAATTGCTCTGTGGCGGCAAGCCGCTGTCCGAGACCTGCTACGCCCCGACGGTGCTGCTCGACCCGCCGGAGGATGCCGAAGTCTCGACCCAGGAAGTGTTCGGCCCGGTGGTCTGCGTCTACCGCTACCGCTCGCTGGACGAGGCCATCGCCCGCGCCAACGCGCTGCCGGTGGCTTTCCAGGCCGCGGTCTACAGCCGCGATCTCGACACCGCGCTGCGCTGCTACCAGCGGCTCGATGCCAGCGCGGTGATGGTCAATGACCACACCGCCTTCCGGGTCGACTGGATGCCGTTCGCCGGCTTGCGCCAGTCCGGTTACGGCGTCGGTGGCATTCCGCACACGATGCGGGAGTTGCAGGTGCGCAAGATGCTGGTCGTGAAGTCGAAGGAGATCGCGCGCTAGCAGCGCAGACGTTCCCCTCCCCGCAAGGGGGAGGGGCTTTCAGCCAAGCAGCCGCATCAGCCCCGACTCCACCGGCCAGTCCTTGAGCTTCTGCAGCAGCTGCAGCCGCTCTGGCTGACGCTCGGTCGCCAGACCGTGCTCGATCAAGGCCTCGTAGGCGTCAAGCGTGAGCCCGGCCAGACCGGTGTCGTAGCGCAGCTTGCGGCCGACGAAGTCCTGCCAGCGCGTCTGCTCCTCGTCATTGAGCGAGTCCGGGAAGTGGCGGGCGCGGTAGCGGAACAGCAGTTCCTCGTAGCGCGCGTCCTTGAAGCTGTCCTGATAGCGCCAGAGCGCGTCGCCACTGGCGCCGCGCAACTTCGCCAGCCTGGGCTTGTCCTCGTCGGGGATGAAGGCACCGTACAGCGCCAGCTCGGGATCGGCTTCCTCGAATTCGCCGGCGCGGAATACCTCCTGCACCTTGGTGGCGAGTTGCTCGCGCACGCCCAGCAGTGCCTCGCGCCGCGCCTGGCAGGCGGCGAGGTCGATGCCCCAGCGCTCGGCATCGGCGGGCCGCAGCGCGGCCAGCGGTGACAGCATCGGCGACTTGTTGAGATGCACGCCCTTCAAGGGCAGGCGCTCGACGCCCTCGGGCAGGTCTTCCCGGCGGGCGAACACGCGCTCGCGCAGTTCTTCGGTATCGAGGCTTAGCAGCTCCTCGATGTCGTGGCCGAGATCCCAGGTCAGCACCGCGTTGCTGTTGGTCGGGTGCCGCGCGACGGGGAGTATCACCGCCAGGCAGCCGCGCGACGCTGGAATTTTCGAGGACACGTGCAGCACCGGCGCCATCGCCGCGAGGTCCAGCAGGGTGGCGGCGAAGCGCTTGTCGCGCAGCTTCAGGGCGTGTTCGAACAGGCGTGGCTGCTGCTGCTTCAGGCGCCGGGCAAGGGCCAGGGTGGCGTCGACGTCCGACAGCGCGTCGTGCGCCCGGGCGTGGGCAAGGCTGTTGGCCGTGCTCAGATGCTCCAGCTTGAAGCTGACGGCGCCGTCCTCGCGGCGCGGCCAATCCAGGCCTTCGGGGCGCAGGGCGTGCCAGAGCCGGACCACGTCGATCAGGTCCCAACGGGAATTGCCGCCACGCCATTCGCGCTCGTAGGGGTCGAAGAAATTGCGGTAGAGCAGGTGCCGGGTGACCTCGTCGTCGAAGCGGATCGAGTTGTAGCCGGCGCCGCAGGTGCCGGGCTCGCCGAAGGCCTCGGCGATGCGGCGCGCGAACTCGTATTCCGGCACGCCCTCGTCACGCGCTTGCTGGGGGCTGATGCCGGTCAGCAGGCAGGCTTCCGGATGCGGCAGCACGTCGATTGCCGGCTGGCAGTAGAGCAGGATCGGCTCGCCCACCGGTTCCAGTTCCGCCGTGGTGCGGCGGGCGGCGAACTGGCTGGGGCGGTCACGCGCCGGGTCGGCGCCGAAGGTTTCGTAGTCGTGCCAGAGGAAGCTCTTGGGTGGGTTCATTGTGACGTATTACTCACCTGACGAGTTATTCAAGTTGTTGTTTCTAGTAATTTTTTGGGAGCATCGGTCAAGCGCATTCATCGGCCCGCGACGACCAGTCGTCGGACCTGCGCGGATAACCACCCAGTCTCCAGGAGATGTCCATGATCCGTCGCCCCCTGCTGAAGTCGCTGGCCGCCGCCGCTCTGTCGGCGCTTGCCGCCCTCACTACCGTCGCTGCCAACGCGGCGCCCGCTGCCCGCGAGGCCCGCATCATTCCCAACCAGTACATCGTCGTGCTCGACGCCAAGACCATTCCGCGCGGCGAACTGGCACAGGGTATCCGCACTCTGGCCCAGACCGTGCTGACCGCGGTCGGCGGCGGCGTGGTGCTCAACCACTACGAATCGGCCCTGCTCGGCTTCTCCGCGCGCATCACCCCGCTGCAGGCGGCGGCGCTGGCGCAGTTGCCGTTCGTTGCCCATGTCGAGGCCGACCAGATCATGACCGCGAGCGCCACCCAGACCGGCGCGACCTGGGGTCTGGACCGCGTCGACCAGCGCGCCCTGCCGCTCAACGGTACCTACATCTACCGCGATCAGGGCGGCGCCGGCGTGCACGTCTACGTGATCGACACCGGCCTCAATCCGAACCACAGCGAGTTCACCGGCCGGGTCGGCACGGGCCGCAATTTCGCCAGCAACAGCACCGGCTTTCTCTGCGTCAACTTCGGCTTCAACTGCGCGGCGCCGGTCGCCACCAACACCACCGACTGCAACGGCCACGGTACTCACGTCTCGGGCACTTCCGTCGGCACAGCCTATGGCGTCGCCAAGAAGGCGACGGTGCATGCGGTGCGGGTGCTGGGCTGCGGCGGCTCCGGCACCAACGAGGGCGTGATCGCCGGCGTCGATTGGGTTCGCGCCAATTCGGTGAAGCCCGCCGTCGCCAACATGTCGCTGGGCGGTGGCGACTCGCCCGCGCTGGATACCGCAGTGCAGAACCTGATCGCCAGCGGCGTGGCCATCGCGGTCGCGGCCGGCAATGACTCCGCCAATGCCTGTACCGGTTCGCCCAACAAGGTGCCGCAGGCGATCACCGTGGGCTCCACCACCAATACCGACGCGATGTCCTCGTTCTCCAACTTCGGCGCCTGTGTCGACGTCTTTGCCCCCGGTTCCAACATCACCTCGGCCAATTACGCCAACAACACCGGCAGCTCGGTGCTGTCCGGTACCTCGATGGCCAGCCCGCATGTTGCCGGTGCGCTGGCCCTGCTGCTGGGCCAGACGCCGGGTGCAACGCCAGCCGATCTGGCCATCACCCTGCTCGGCGATGCCACCGCCGGCGCGTTGACCGGCCTGGGCGCGGGCTCGCCCAACGCGCTGCTGTACACCGCGCACTGATCCGCCGCACCGCTTTGAAAAACGGGCCTTCGGGCCCGTTTTTCTTGTCTGGAGCCGGGTCGTTTCCGGGGGTGAAGATGCAAATTAATGACGATCAATTCACCTGACGATTGGTTCAAGTTGCTGATTTGGAACAAGTTTTGTGAGTATCGGTGTCAACCCGTCCGTCGGCCGGCCGTTGCCAGTCGTCGGACGTATTTTTTTGTTTTCCGAAAACCATCC
>JAUYNO010000003.1 GCA_030696045.1 Stagnimonas sp.
GTTTTTTGGACAGCAACCCTTCGGGGCGGGACTGTTTTGGGGCATTGCAGCGTCAGCCAGCGAGGGAAATAGAACCACTATTCCCCTCTCTGCCTTCCTTGCACTGCCCCAAAACAGCCTTCCGCCGCAGCGAGCCCCGTAGTGTTAACAGGCCCTAGTCGAGCCCGGCCAGAATCTGGCTCATTCGCTTGCCGGTGGCGGATTTTCTCAAGGCGAAAATGATGGCCTTGCTCAGCGCGTCCTCTGAGAATTTCGGGTGCGCCAGATCGGTCTCGCATGCCAGCGGACCGACAAACGATTCCCAGTCATCCCCGACCCACCAGTCGCAGTCGGCCGCGCGGGTGTGGTCATCGACCTGCTTCGAAACGAAGCGCTGGGCATTCGAATCGAACGACACGTCCTCATTGATGCCAGTGACGATGAAACGCACTACGGCCCCTGCATAGGCGGCGCAGAACGACTCGTGGATGCCTCGTTCAATTTTCATGTCGGCATTTTCTCAGGTCTCTGCTCGAAAGTGGACCGGTACCGACATAGGCAAAAGGGAAGACGGAAAATTCCGCGAAGGGCTGACCGCTGTCGCAAAGGGATGTGGTCATTCGCCGAATCAGGTCCAAGTCGCAGTCCCAGAACAGGCCCGCAACCATCCCAGCGACCTTTGCCTTGATTCGGGTTCAGCGCTCGACGCGAAGGATCGAATGACCGCTTCTCTGCGCGTCTCACTGTCACGGGGACAGTGGCTGAAATTGCGCTAAGTGGTTGATTTGGTGCGCCCGACAGGATTCGAACCTGTGACTTCTTCCTTCGGAGGGAAGCACTCTATCCAGCTGAGCTACGGGCGCATGCGGCCAAGTTTACGCGAAACGGCGTCCGCTCCGAACCTCCCTCACCCCCAGACTTCCAGCACCGCACCGTCCGGCGCTACTACTCAAACCAGGCTTCGACGCGGTTGCGGCCTTCGCGTTTGGCTTTGTAGAGGGCGGCATCGGCGTTGCGCATCAGCTCGCGGAGGTCGCGGGTGTGGCTGCGCAGGGTGGCCAGGCCGACGCTGACGGTGATGCCGAACATGGCGCCGCCGGGCGCGGTCAGGCGCTGTTCCATCAGGCCCAGGCGCAGCTGCTGCAGCATTTCGTAGGCTGGCTCCTTGTTGGCGCGCGGCAGCAGGATGGCGATTTCCTCGCCGCCAACACGGCCAACGTAGTCGATCTTGCGGCTGTAGTCCTGACAGACCCTGGCGAACATCACCAGGGCCAGGTCGCCGGCCTCGTGGCCGTGGCTGTCATTGACGAGCTTGAAATGGTCGATGTCGAGCAGCGCCAGGCTCAGTGGCTCGGAAAAACGGCGGGCACGTTCCAGTTCCATGCTCGCCATCTCGGTGAAATGACCACGGTTGATCAAGCCGGTGAGGGCGTCGCGGGTGGCGCGCTGGTAGAGCCCGGCCTCGCGCTGCTTCTGTTCGGTGATATCGGTGAACACTTCCACGAACACCTGCAGTTCACCGCCGTCCTCGCGCATGGCGTCAAGGGTGCATAGCGCGACCAGGTCCTGACCGTTCTTGCGGCGGCGCGGCTGTTCGTCCTTGTGATGGCGGTTGCCGCGCGCGAACTGGAGGGTGCGCTCGGGCAGGCCGTCGAAGCGGGCGGCGTCGGTGAACAACACCTCGAAGGGCAGGCCGAGCACTTCGTCCTCGGTGAAGCCGGTGATGGCGCTGGCACCCAGATTCCAGCTGCGAATGATGCCCGCGCGGTCCAGCAGGTAGATGCCGTAGTTGGAGACCCCGCGCACCATCTGGGCGTACAGCTGCGGGTTGGAGCCCAACAAGGCTTCGTGTTGGTTGAACTCGAATTCGCCCGCGCCGGAATCTGAGCGCTCGGACATGACTATCCCAGGAGTGGTGGTTCGCTTGAACTGCGGAGTGGCTGCCATCCTACGGCAAGCCCTGGTCCCGCGCCCCGGTCCAACCGCGCCGGTGGTGTCGGTCCTAGGCGCGCCACAGCCGCTGCCAGCCCTCGTTGCCCAGTTCGCGCAGGGTGGCGATGTTGCGCGCCGGGACGGCGTCGATGTCAGGGTGGCCCGCCACCGCCTGCTCGACGCTGGCCTCGCGCAGCAGGTGCAGCAGCGGCCAGGGCGAGCGGTTGCTGTTGTTCTCGGCATCGCCGGGCGCGGTGCCGTCGAACTGGTAGTCCGGGTGGAAACTGGCGACCTGGATCACGCCGTCCAGCTCCAGCGCTTCCAGCGCCGCGTCGGCGGTGTCGAGAAAATCGTTGTAGTCGAAGAAGTCGCCCAGTACCTGGGGATGCACCAGCAGGCTGGTCTCGCGCTCGGCCGGGTCGCTGTCGCGCAGGTCTTCCAGTTCGCGCGCCAGCTCGACCAGCAGCTGCTCGGGAGTGGTCGCGGCGCTGACGGCGATGTGCACGCGCTGCTGTAGGTAGACCGCCTTGGCGAAGGGGCAGAGGTTGAGGCCGATCACCGCCCGTTCCAGCCAGCGGCGGGTGTCGGCGATGACGCGGTCGTGGTCGGGGGGCGTGCTCATGGCGACAGCCTAGCAGCGCGTGCTGGCCGACGGGCGCGGCGTAACGCGAAGCTAGAATCCACCGATGCCCGAACTGCCCGAAGTCGAAACCGTCCGTCGCGGCGTCGAGCCGCATGTGCTCGGTCGCCGCATCCGGCGTGCCGTGGTGCGCGAGCCGCGCCTGCGCTGGCCGGTGCCGGAGGACTTCGCGCGCTTCGTCGAGGGCCGCCGCATCACCGGCACCGACCGCCGTGGCAAATACCTGCTGCTGGCGCTCGACACGACGGGCGACCGGCTGATCGTGCACCTGGGTATGTCCGGCCGCCTGCTGGTGCTGACCGCGCCCGAGCCACTGCGCAAGCACGATCATCTCGATCTGGAACTCGAAGGCGGCGTGCTGCTGCGCTATCACGACCCGCGCCGCTTCGGCGCCGTGCTGCCCTGGCCGGCGGCGCAGGGCCTGCATCCGCTGATGGCGACCATGGGGCCGGAGCCGTTCTCGGCCGACTTCCACGGCGATTACCTGTTCGAGCGCTCGCGCGGCAAGACCACGGCGGTGAAGAGCTTCCTGATGGACGGCAGCGTCGTGGTCGGCGCCGGCAACATCTACGCGGCGGAGAGCCTGTTCCGGGCCGGCATCCGCCCGACCCGGCCGGCCGGCAAGCTCAGCCGCGGCGACTGCGCCCGGCTGGCCGAGCAGGTGCGGGCGGTGCTGACGGCCGCCGTCGCGCAGGGCGGCACCACCCTGCGCGACTTCGCCGGTGCCGACGGCGCCTCCGGCTACTTCCAGCAGGCGCTCTACGTCTACGGCCGCGAAGGCCAGCCCTGCCGCGTCTGCGCGACGCCGATCAAGCTGCTGCGACTGGGGAATCGCCAGAGCTGCTATTGCCCGCGCTGCCAGCGTTAGGGGCGGGCTCGGGCGGTGCTTGCGGCGGAGGCGGGTCCGGCAGCCGCAGCCCGTGGAAGGGCGCGCCGACGCCGAACAGCCGCTCGGCGCTGTGCTCGCCCAGCTTGCGGTAGCACTCCCACTGGGTCTCGTCGAAGAACTGGTCGCCGGTGGTCTGGTGCGGGAAGCTGGCCGACTCCTTCGCCTTGCGATAGGCGCACAGGTCCTGCGGTTCGTCGCCGACGAAGGCGGCCTTTACATACAGCAGCCAGCCGGGATCGCCCTCCGGGTAGTGCAGCCGCGCCAGCGCCATTCGCGCCTTCGCCGACTCGGGCGCCTCGCCCTCGGTGCCGGTGACCAGGTGCTCCAGCGGCCCCACCAGGCCGGCGGGCAGGCTGGCGAAGGGCTCGGCCTTGAGCGCTTCCTCGTCCAGGAATTCGATCTCGGTGCCAAAGTCGATGCGGGCCTTGCCGATCAGGCCGACCAGGCTTTCGAAGCCGCCGGCCGGGTCGGCCTCGGCGTCCACCGCCAGCACCAGCGGCAAGCGCCGCCGGATCAGCTCGTAGAGCCCGAGGTTCTCGAAATGGCCGCCATCGGTGAGGTACCAATAGGGCTCGTCGGCACCGGGAAAGCGGCCCGCGAATTCCAGGCCCAGGTAGTAGTGCACCGGCAGCCAGTGCCGCAAGCGGCGCAGCCGCTCGCGCGAACCGCGTGCAGCCATCTCGGTCTGGTGCGCGTCGCTGCCGGACTGCCACCAGTAGCCGAGCCTGACATTGGCGAAGGCGATCAGGAAGCTCAGGCCCAGGCCGCCGTGATGGCCCAGCCCCGGCGCCACTGCGGCGCCGGAGATCGCGGTCCAGTTGGCCAGGCTCAGGGCCTCGAAGGGTTTTGCGCTGGCGCCCGCCGCGCCCTGGGCCAGACCGAACATGTTGTAGCGGACCGCCGTCCCCGCTTCGTCCGCGCGGATCGGCCGGTGCAGGGCCTGCAGCTGGCTGGCGTCCTCGCGCAGCAGCGCGTGGTGGCTGACCCCGGCGGAGAAGCCGCAGGGGCCGACGCTCATGCCGATGCCCTTGCGGTCGCGGTTGACGGTGCCCTCGTTGGCGCTGGCGGTCTCGTTGACGGTGAGGTTGATGAAATGCAGCGGTCCGCCCCGGCATTGCACCGTCGCGCTGGCAAAGTCGGCCAGCGCGACGTCGTCGCTCGGCAGGGGATCGGTGACCGGCTGGCGCTGCCGCGTGCGCTCGGGGTTGCCGGCGCCGACATAGGCGCGGGTCAGCCGCGCCGCGTACAGCGACTGGTAGGACGAGCGGTTGACGAAGGACCAGGTGCGGCCAAATAGCAGGCTGAAGACCCCGGTCAGCAGCAGGCCGAACAGGCCAGGCCAGAGGTTCCAGGGTTCCAGCGGCCGCAGCGCGGGCGGTGGTGGCGGCGGGCAGACCGGTTCCGGCGCCGCCACCGGGCAGCGGCTTGCGGTCGCGTCAGGCTCCGCCAGCGGCTCCGACTTGGCCGGCTCGACCGGCTTGACCGCCTCGGTCGTGGCGGCGGCTTCCGGGTCGGCCGGTTTCGGCTCGGCCGGCGCCGTTTCGGTTTCGGCCCCGGCTGGCTCCGCCTTCTCGGTCGCGGCCGCCTCCGTTTCCGTTTTCACTTCCGTGCTGATGACGGGCAGCTGCTGCCAGGGGTTGCTGAAATCGCGCACCAGGGCATGGCTCAGGGTGACGGCGGCGGTCAGCCACAGCAGGGCCAGACCGGCAGCGATCAGGGGCACCAGCTTGCGCAGCGACAGCTGCGGCAGGCTCGACAGCAGGGACTGGCCCTCCGGCAGTTTCGCCGCCAGCCAGTCCTGCGCCGTTTTCGGCAGCAGCAACAACTTGGACAGCGCCGCCAATAGCACACCACCGAAGGCGGCCGCGCCGGCCCAGTGGCTTTCCTGCACGAACAGGCTGGCGTAGGCGCTCAGGCCCAGGCTGTCGGTGAAGGCGATCAGGCTCAGCAGGCCGGCGAATCCCAGCAGGCCCGCCAGGGCCCGGGACAGCAGGTTGCGGGCCTTGGCCTGGGCATGGCCGGGCTCGGCGCTGTCCCGGGACGCCGGGCCCATCACCCAAAGCACCAGCAGGCCGCTCACCGCCGCCACCAGCAGGATCGCCAGCGCGAGGTTGGGCAGCCCCGGCCATAGCGGCAGCGGCAGCCAGCGCTGCAGCCAGGGGCAGAGCGACAGTACGACGATCAGGCCGGCGAGCACGGCCGCCGCCAGGGCGCCCAGGGCCGGGTGCGGCTCGCGCAGCGTCTCCTGCAAGCGCTGTCGCAGCGAGGACCCGGCCGCCACCACCGGCCGGTTGCGCAGCAGCCAGAACGCCCAGCCGGTGGCCAGCGCCAGCAACAGGGGCACCAGCACCAGATCCAGCCAGGGGCTAATCATCAGCGTCGGCGCGGTGTGCGCCTGCAGTAGTGCCGACAGCGGTCGCAGGGCTTCGAGGTCGAAGCGCGCCAGTAGCAGCCAGGGCAGCTGCAGCAGCAGGCCGCCAGTGACCAGGGCGAAGAACAGCACCAGGTGCAAGGCGAGCCAGTTGCGCAACCAGATGCTGCCCGCCAGCAGCACGTCGCCGCCGTTCGGCGCTAGGTAGTAGCCATTGCGGCGCAGCCAGGGCGCCGGGCGCGCGTCCTTGCCGGGTGGCAGCGGCCGACTCTCGACCGGTGGGTTTTCCGGCAGCAGGTCTTCCACCTGCTCGATGCTGTAGCCGTCCTTGCGCGCCAGCAGGCTGCTGATGACGGCGCCGAAGTAGCTGCCGCCGGACACCGTCGACAGGAAGTCCAGCCGGTTCAGCTGCCGGGCCTTGGCCAGGCCCTGGAAGAAGCCGAGGGCGAAGGTGGCGCTGCGGATGCCGCCGCCGGACAGCGCCAGGCCGGTGCTGTCCGGCGGCAGGCGCTGCAGGTCGGGCGGGTTCGGGTCCTCCGGCGGCGGTTGCCGCAGGCGCCGCGTCAGCAGGCGCGCGCGCTCGGCGGCGAGCAGTTCGTCCGGATAGGCGCGGCGCCAGCGCGCCGGGCGCGGCTGGAGCGTGCTCATGTCAGCCCCGCGTACCAGACGTAGATCGTGCTCGGCTGCTTGAGGAACACCGTCGGCGCGGTTTCCTGGATGGCATCGCCCAGCTTGTGGTTGCCGTTGGAGCAGTGGATGACCTTGCTCACGCCGCCGGCCGCGTCCAGCGCGGTGACGATGCCGACGTGGCCGACGCTAGCCTTGGGATTCTTGCCGTAGACGATCAGCGCGCCGACTTTCGGCTTGGCCAGCGGCTCGAAGTAGCCGGAGGCCTTCCTGCCGTCATGGACCATCGCGTCGGTATTGATCCAGCCGCCATTGAACTGGAGGTAGAGCGGGTGCTCGGTCTTGCGGCTGATCCCCAGCGCCCAGCAGACATAGCCGCTGCAATCGCACTCGTGGTTGATGTTGGCGGGTAGCGGCTGCGCCGGATTCATGCCGCCGGCCCCGAGCTTGTATTTGATCTTGCGGCCGCTGGCGGCGCGGGCACGACTCAACAGATCGACGACCTTCATGGCATCGCCCTCCCTACATGTTTTTTTGGTCTGGACCACTCGCGCGTTTCCCGACGCGCTCCCCGGAGCCTAGACCTGGCCCCCGGCGCCCGCAAACCCCGGGTGACGAACGGCAGGGCGGCTGACGGGGCGGCTCTTTCCCGTCAGCGTCGGGGCGGGCTAGGGTGTGCTGACCCACAAATGGTCGCTGCGTTGCTGACCAAAAAGCCGCCAGGCAAGGCGCGAGCTGACGCCAAGGCTGGAGCCTTGGCTAGGCTCGCAACGCCGCATGGCGGTTTTTTGGACAGCAACCCTTCGGGGCGGGACTGTTTTGGGGCATTGCAGCGTCAGCCAGCGAGGGAAATAGAACCACGATTCCCCTCTCTGCCTTCCTTGCACTGCCCCAAAACAGCCTTCCGCCGCAGCGATCATTTGTGGGTCAACACACCCTAGCGTCGGTGCCAGACCCGAGACCCCACCATGACCCGACTCGCCCAAGCCCTGCCGCTGCCCTGCGGCGTCACCCTGCCCAATCGCCTGTGCAAGTCGGCGATGACCGAGGGCCTGTCGGACCCACGGCTGTACGCCAACGAGCGCCACAACCATCTGTACCGGCGCTGGAGCGAGGGCGGCGCCGGCCTGCTGATCACCGGCAACGTGATGATCGACCAGCGGGTGATGGAGCGGCCCGGCAATGTCGCCATCGACCCGGCGTCGGCGTTCCGGCCCGGGCAGGAGGGCTTCGAACGCCTGCGCGCCTGGGCCCGGGCCGGCACCGTCGCCGGCAACCAGCTGTGGATGCAGATCAGCCACGCCGGCCGCCAGTCGCCCTGGTATGTCGCCAAGCAGCCGCTGGCGCCGTCGGCGGTGCAGCTCGATCTGCTGGGCAACTACCGCCGGCCTCGGGCGCTGCGCGAGGAGGAAATCCTCGACTTCATTCAGCGTTACGCCCAGGTCGCGCGGGTGGCACGCGAGGCCGGCTTCACCGGCGTGCAGGTGCATTCCGCGCACGGCTATCTGCTGTCGAGCTTCCTGTCGCCGGTGACCAACCAGCGCGGCGACGCCTGGGGCGGCCCGCTGGAGAACCGGGCGCGCTTCCTGCTAGAGACCCTGCGGGCGGTGCGCAAGGCGGTCGGGGCCGACTTCCCCTTGTCGGTGAAGCTCAATTCCGACGACTTCCGGCGCGGCGGTTTCGAGTTCAGTGACTGCCTGCGGCTGATCGACTGGCTCAATGCCGAAAGCGTCGACCTGCTGGAGATTTCCGGCGGCACCTACGAGCAGCCGCAGCTGCTGGGTTTTGATGGCCGCGCCGAGGACGCGGCGCCGAAGAAGGCCAGCACCAGCCAGCGCGAGGCCTACTTTCTGGAATACGCCGCCGCCATCCGCAAGGTGGCGAAGATGCCGATCCTGATGCCCGGCGGCTTCCGCTCCCTGGCGACCATGGAGGCGGCGCTGGCCTCCGGCGACGTCGACGTCATCGGCCTGGCGCGGCCCTTGTGCACCGAGCCGGACCTGCCGAAGCGGCTACTCTCGAGCGCCGCCAGCGCGGCGCCGGCCTACGAGAAGACCCTGAGCCTGGGCGGCGGGATGTTCGCCAACACCTCCAGCCTGTTCGTCATCAAGCTGATCACCCTGCTCGGGCAGATGGGCTGGTACTACGCCCACATCGAAGACCTGGCCGACGGCAAGCCGCTGAACCTCCAGCGCGGGGTGTTCGCGGCCTTTGTCCGCTACCTGAAGAACGAGTACGGAACCGCCTGGCGGATGCGACGGTCGCAATAGGCCTAGCCCCGACGGAGAGCACGCCATGCGCCATATCCGTTTTGCCCTTGCTCTCGCCAGCATCCTGGTGCTGCCCGGCTGGACGCCCGCGATGGCCGACGCGCCCAAGACCGAACCCCGCCGAAACTGGAGCGCTGCCCGGCCCCGACCGGTTCGCGCATCAGCCCGGAGCGGGACGCCCGGGGCGAGTGCCCGCGGGTGGCCGGCCCCGGCCAGGTGTTCGAGAAGGAGGATCTGGAGCGCACCGGGCGCACCGACCTCGGCGAGGCGCTGCAGCAGCTGAGCCCCTCGATCAGCCGGGGGCTCTGAGTCGGTTCAATTGAGCGCGCCCGGCACCGCCAGCCGGAACGGCGCGATGCGGGCATCGAAGCGTTCGCCGCTGGCCGGGATCAGCATCTCGTACTCGCCGTGCATGGTGCCGACCGGCGTGTCCAGCGGGCAGCCGCTGGTGTAGTGAAAGCTCTCGCCCGGCTGCAGCAGCGGCTGCTGGCCGATCACGCCCGGCCCGCGCACCTCGTCGACCTCGCCCTCGCCATTGGTGATGACCCAGTGGCGATTCATCAGCTGCACCGCGTAGCTGCCACGGTTCTCGATGGTGACGTGGTAGGCGAACAGCCAGCGCTGCGCCTGCGGCATCGACTGCGCCGGCAGGTATTCGGGCTCGACCAGGATGTGGACGTGGCGGGTCTGGGTTGCGCTCATCGACCGGCCGACCTCACATGAAACCCGCGGTCAATTGAGCCTCTTCGCTCATCATGTCGCGGGTCCAGGGCGGGTCGAAGGTCAGTTCGACCTCGACCTCGGCGATCTTCGGCACCGAGGCGACCTTGGTCTTCACGTCCGCCACCAGGGTGTCGCCCATGCCGCAGCCGGGCGCGGTCAGGGTCATGCGGATGCTGGCCTTGCGCAGCGCCTCGCTGGCGCCGGGCAGCACATGGCAGTCGTAGACCAGGCCCAGGTTGACGATGTCGATCGGGATCTCGGGGTCGTAGACCGTCTTCAGCTGGCCCCAAACCGCCTGCTCGATTTCCTTGTCGGTGGGGTTCTCGGGCAGCTCCAGCCTGGCCGGCTTGGGCTTGCCGATGGCGTCGGCATCCTGGCCGTCGAGCCGGAACAGATGGCCCTGCACCTGCACGGTGTAGCTACCGCCGAGCGCCTGGGTAATGACGCCGACGGCGCCCTCTGGCAACTCCACCTTGGTCCCCTGCGGGATGAGCACGCCGATCACGTCGCGGCTCAAGGTGACCTCTTCCTGGCCCTGCACGGCTTTGATCCACCAATGAAAACTTCCGGGCGCGCATCTTAAACCCGCGGGCAGGCCGGTGCATCGAAGCTGGGCATTCGTTCGTCCAGGCCGGCTGGGCGGGCCGGCCTCGGGGGAGTGACGATGCGCCTGGAAAAATTCTCGATCAACAATCCGGCGGCGGTTGCGGCCGCGGCCCTGCTGGTGCTGCTGTTCGGCTGGATCGCCATGTCGCGACTGCCAATCCAGCTGCTGCCGGACACGGCACAGCCGCAGCTGTTCATCCAGGTCGGCTGGCGCGAGGCGGCGCCCAACGAGGTCGAAGAGGCCCTGATCGAGCCGATCGAGGAGGCCATGCGCGGCCTGCCCGGGATGAAGGAGATGCGCGCCAACGCCGGGCGCGGCTTCGGCAATGTCTCGCTCAGCTTCGGCATCGGCACCGACATGACCCGGGTGATGCTGGACGTGGTCAGCCGCCTGAACACCCTGCCGGCGCTGCCGCCCGATGCCGACGAACCGCAGGTGTTCGCGGGCGACAACTGGCAGGGCGCCAACGCCGCCTCAATGCTGGTGCGGCCGCTGCCCGGCAATACCGTGGACGACCCGGCCTCGGTCTACCAGCAGCTGATGGAGGAGGTGGTCGAACCGCGCCTGGCGCGGGTGCCGGGCGTCTCCCGCGTCAATCTCGAAGGCGGCCGCCCGCGCGAGGTGCGCATCTCCTTCGACCCGCACCGCCTCGCCGCCCTCGGCCTGACGCCCTCGCGCGTCGCCGAACTGGTGGCGGGTGCGCGCGATGTCTCCGCCGGCTTCGCCAATGTCGGCCGCCGGCAGTTCACCGTGCGCTTCACCGGCAAGGAGCCGGTCAGCGAGCTGGGCGAGCTGATCGTCGGCTGGAGCAACGACAGGCCGCTGTACCTGCGCGAGGTCGCCGAGGTGCAGATCGGCTACCAGGACGCCCGTGCCTTCACCTACCGCAACGGCGTGCCCGGCTACTACATCACCGTCAACCGCACCTCGGAATCCAACATCGTCGACCTGCTGAACGGCGTGAAGGAGGCCATCGCCGAACTCAACGAAGGGCCGCTGGCGAAGGAAAAACTGGTGATGGACCTCAGCTGGGATGCCAGCGTCTACGTGCGCCGCGCGGTCGGCTTCGTCCAAGAAAGCCTGATCATCGGCATCCTGCTCGCGGTCGGTGGCCTCTGGTACTTCCTGCGCGGGCCGCGAGCCCTGCTGGTGCTGGGCGCCACCATTCCGCTGTCGCTGTCGTTCGCGGTGATCACCCTGCACGCGCTCGACCGCACGCTCAACGTCATCTCGCTGGCGGGCCTGGCCTTCAGTACCGGCATCGTCATCGACGCGGCGCTGATCGTGCAGGGCAACATCCTGCGCTATGTGCAGGAGGGTAGGAGCGCCTGGGACGCGACGCTCGAGGGTGCGCGCGAAGTCATCCCCGCGCTGTTCGCGTCGATGCTGACCAGTGTGGCGATCTTCCTGCCGGTGCTGTTCATGGATGGCCTGGAGGGACAGCTGTTCAAGGACCTCGCGATCACCATGAGCGTCAGCCACGCCGCCTCGCTGCTGGTGGCGATGACGGTGATCCCGGCGGCCAACCGCTGGGCGCTGGCGCGCGGCATACCCGCCGATGGCCACGGCCACTGGTGGCAGGCGATGGCGCGGCTGGCCATGCGCGCCACCGATGCGCCGGCCCTGCGCGCCTTCTGGATCGTGGCGCTGATCGCCGGGGCCACCGCCTTCAGCGTCCTGATGCGGCCGAAGCCGGACTATCTGCCGGTGGCGCCGACCGAGAACGTCTGGGGCAATTTCCGGCTGCCGCCGGGCGGCAATCTGGAGACCTTCAAGGCCGAGATCGCGCCGGTGGTGATCGGCCGCCTGCGGCCCTACTACGAGGGCGAGAAGGAGCCGGGCATCAAGTACTACAACTTCTCCGCTTGGGCCGGCGGTGGCGGCGGCGTAATCGTCGCCTACGCCAAGGACCCGGAGAAGACCCAGGACGTGGTGAAGCTGCTGAAGGAGGAAATCCTCGCCGGCCTGCCCGACGTCGCCGCCTTCGCCAATCGCGGCTCGCTGCTGAGCGTCGATGGCAACAATGCCCGCGAGATTCGCCTGTGGCTGCAAGGGCCGGAGCTGGAAGGCCTGATGGCGGCCGCCAAGGTCGCCGAGCAGGAAATCCCCAAGGCGATTCCCGACACCTTCCCGCAGCCCTATCCGCCGCTGGAATTCAGCCAGCCGGAGCTGCAGCTCAAGCCGGACGAGTGGCGCATCAGCCGCGCCGGCCTGGACCGCAACACCGTCTCGCGCAGCCTGCGCGCCTATACCGGCGGGCTCTGGGCCGGCGAGTATTTCGACGGCAACGAGCGCCTGGACATCATCCTCAAGGGCAGCGAGTGGACCAACCCGGAGCAGCTCGCCGAGCTGCCCATCGTCTCGCCCAATGCCGGCATCCAGACCGTCGGCGAACTCACCCGCATCGAAACCACGGTGGGCCCCTCGGAACTGGCGCGCATCAACGGCAAGCGCACCATTACCGTGGGCTTCGAACCGCCGGAGAACATGAGCCTCGACGAGGCCATCAAGCTGATCCAGGAAAAGGTCGAGCCCAAGGTGCGCGCGGTGCTGCCGGCCAACGCCCAGCTGACCTATGCCGGCTCCGCCAACGACCTGCAGATCGCGCTCGGCACCATGGCCAACAACTTCGCCCTGGCCCTGCTGATCCTGTTCGCACTGATGGCGGCGCTGTTCCGCTCGGTCTGGGATTCGGCCCTGGTGATGCTGGTGATCCCGGTCAGCACCGCTGGCGGCATCGCGGCGCTGCGCCTCCTCGGCCTGTTCGGCTTCCAGGCGCTGGACCTGCTGACCATGATCGGCTTCATCATCCTGCTCGGCCTGGTGGTCAATGCCGCGATCCTGCTGGTCGACCAGACCCGCGCCCGCGAGCACGCCGGCATGGCGCGCGTCGACGCCGTGCGCGAGGCGCTGGAAACCCGCGCCCGGCCCATCGTGCTGTCGACGCTCACCGCCGTGCTCGGCATGGCGCCCCTGATCCTCATGCCCGGCCTCGGCAGCGCGGTGTATCGCGGCCTGGCGGCGGTCGTGTCCGGCGGCATGATCATCGGCACCCTGTTCACCTGGTTCCTGCTGCCGGCCCTGCTGCGACTCGGCGAGGGCCGCCAGCGCGCCAGCGCCGTCGACCAGCCGGCCCCGACCCTGGAGGCTTACGGCAAATGAGATCGCCCGCCATCGTCCCGCTCTACCCGCTGCCGGCACGCCCCGCACCGCCGCCGCTCCCGCCATCGCAGCCGACCCGCCCCTCCCCGAGATCGCCCATGAACCGCGTACTGCTCCTGTCCTTGCTGGTCCTGTCCGCGCCCGTCTTTGCCCAGGGTGGTCCTGCTCCCTCGGCGGTGAAGGTGGCACGCGCCGAGCTGCGCGCCATCGCGCCCAGCGTCACCGTGACCGGGGTGGTGCAGTCGCGCGCCGCCGCCGACCTGGCGGCGCCGGTCGCCGGCCGGCTGCTGTGGGTGGCCGAGCCGGGTACTGCGGTGCGCGCCGGCGACGTGGTCGCCCGCTTCGACATCGAGGAGCTGCAACTGCAGCGCGCCGAACAGGTCGCCCGGGTCACCCGGGGCGAGGTCGCGGTGAAGGCCGCCGACCGCGAGGCCGAGCGCCTGCGCTCCGCCGGCACCGCGATCTCCCGGGTGCAGCTGAACCAGGCCGAGGACATCCGCGATCTCGCCAAGGGTGATCTGGAGATCGCCCGCGTCACTCTGCGCCAGACCCAGGAACGCCTGGGCCGCGCGGTATTGCGCGCGCCGGTCGCCGGCGTGGTGAGCGAGCGCATCAAGCGTGCCGGCGAAGAGGCTGCGCGCGGCGAGGTGATCGCCCGTTTCGCCGACACCGGCAACCTCGAACTGCGGCTGTTCCTGCCGCTGCGCCATGTGCGCGCCATCAGCAGCGGCACCGAGGTGAAGGTGATCAGCGCCTCCGGCGTCGCCAGTGCCGGCAAGGTGCGCGCGGTGGTGCCGGTGGGCGATGCCCGCTCGCAGTCCTTCGAGGCCCTGGTCGACGTCGCCAGCCTGAAACCGCAGCCGCCGGTGGGCGAGACCCTGCGCGTCGAGCTGCCCTTGCAGGCCTCGCGCAATGCCCTGGTGGTGCCGCGCGACGCGGTGGTGATCCGCACCGATGGCAGCGCGGTGTTCCGGCTCAAGGACGGGCCGGCGGTGAATGGCGCAGCCACCCGGGTCGCCGAGCGGGTGCCGGTGCGCCTGGGCGTGGCCGATGGCGGCTATGTCGCGGTCGAAGGCGCCCTGGGCCCGGATGACGAGGTGGTGGTGCGCGGCGCCGAGACCCTGGCCGATGGCGCGACGGTGAAGGTGGTCGATCTGCGCAGCGCGGTCGCCAAGCGTGGCGACGACGGCAAACCGGTCTAGGATTTCAGCCAGGATTCACCACGGCGACCTAAGGTCGCGCGGTCCTTGCCACCCCATCGGGAGTCCCCATGCGTCGCCTCGTCCTGCTGCCTCTTGCCGCGTCCCTTGTCCTGTTCGCCAGCACCGCCTCGGCGCAGACCGCACTGGCGCGCGCGGTCACCGTCAGCGGCCAGGGCGAGGCCACCGGTGCGCCGGACCGGGCGCGGCTGACGATGGCGGTCGAGGCGCGCAATCTCGATCTGCGCGTCGCGGAAGCCGAGGCCAACAAGGTGGTGCGCGCCTATCTCGCCGAGCTGAAGACGCTGGGCCTGAAGGACGAGGACATCA
>JAUYNO010000058.1 GCA_030696045.1 Stagnimonas sp.
CCGCTCCGATACCGCCTTTTCAACCGGCGATGAAAACCCCTTCAACCAGCGCGGCAATTTGTTCAACGGCGTAACGGTTGATCGCGTGGTGCTGAACCCTGCCTACGACCCGGAGGGGCCGATGGATGCCAGCAATCCGCAATTCGTGAATGTGCCGGGCACCCGCAATGGCGTGCCCGCCAGCAACGATTTCAACCTAGTCTTGCTGCGCGCCGATATCCGCGGCGACTGGAAGCTCAGCGACAACCTGAACCTCACCGGCCGCCTGCGCGCGGTGCTGGATCCCACCGTCTACGAAGAATTTGACCCGGACGCCGTCGGCAGCCAGGCGGTTGGCCGCAACTACGGTCGCCCCCACTATTTCCGCTATGACGCCGAGGGCAGGAGCCGCTCCAACCCGCTGGAGTGGACCAGCCGCGAGGGCATGATCGACCTGCCCTCGCTCTACGCCTCCTACAACCGGGGCCCCTTGCTGGTGAAGTTTGGCAATCAGGAAATCGCCTGGGGCCAGGCCATTTTCTTTCGGGTGCTCGATGTTCCCAATGGCCTCGACCTGCGCCGCCACGCGGTGCTGGACTACGCCACGGAGGAGTTCCAGGACAAGCGAGTCCCCTCCATTGCGCTGCGCTCCTCCTACCAGTTCGAAGGCGGCTGGCTGGCGGACGGCTACGTGCAGCGGTTCCAGCCCACGGTGCTCGGCAACCCCAACACCCAGTACAACCTCATCCCCTCGCAGTTCACAGTCCACGACCGCTATGCGCGGTTTGACGACAAGCTCAACTTCGGCCTGCGCCTGAAGGGCGATTTGGGAAAATTCGGGGTACAGGCCATCGCGGCGCGCCGCTACAACCCGGACGGCGTCTACCGCTGGACCCAATCCGGCGTGAATCGCGACCTGCCGGGAGCACCGGGCAGCGGTGCGGTACTGGCGCAGACCGCGTTTGAAGTAGACCCCACCGGCGTGTGGTCGGCGGACGAGTGGTACACCTATGCGGCCATGGCCCGCTTGAATGGCACCACCGGCCTCAACACCGCCGTCGCGGAGTTTCCGGCGGCCGCCTTGCTCGGGGCATTTGAAGCGCCGAACAAGACCGTGGCGGAGATCGAGCTCAACACCTTTTTCATCGGCTCGGGCAGCGGCTTGCGCGGCCACATCGAGCGGACCTACCGACGCGAAACCAATCTGGGCCTGGGTGCGAGCTACATCACCGAGGGCGACCCCGGGTCCTGGCTGGATCAGCTGATCATCAATGTCGAGGCCCTGTACACGCCGGATCGCAGCTTCACCAATCCCTCGCTCAGCCAAAAATTCCTCAAGCAGGAGGAGTTCACCACGGCCCTGGTCATGGAGAAATACCAGAGCCTGGTGAAGTCGCTGCCCGCGACCTACCTGGTAGCGCAATGGCTGTTCAAGACCCGCAGCGATCTGCTGGGCCGCAGCCTGGAAGGCATGGGTGGCGATGTCGACAACACACCCGGCGGCAAGCCCAACTACAACGCCTTTGCGTTTGCCCTGCAGCAGCCCTTTCCCAACCTGATCTGGCGCGCCGACCTGGCGGTTCTGTACGAACCCAGCGGCGGCATCCTGGTGCAGCCGGGTCTGCGCTGGAAGCCGAACGGCGCGGTGACGGTGGAAGCCTTCTACAACTATCTGAACGGCGGCTTGAACGGCAACCCCAACAGCAATGCCATCTCCAGCCTGGGCTATGCCGATGAACTCACACTGCGCCTGGGCTATCAATTCTGAACCCGGCCAAGCCTCGGCCCGTCGCCCAGCACTGCCGGACCGTGCCGATTTCGCGGATGTCTTTGGCTATGGCGCGCTGGGTGCGCTGTTCTGGTACCCGCAGAACCCGTCCCCCACCTCTCCCTATGACGCCTACGGCCTGAATCTGGGACGCAGCAGCAGCCTCACCGCGCTCCAGTAAGCCCGGCGCGTATGGGCTCGAGCTTTCTCTCCCTCTCCCCTGCCGGGAGAGGGGAAGCAATCCCGGCCTTCCAACTAGGCCAGCACCTCAAACGTCAGCCCCGCATTCGCCCGCAGCCGCTCCACCAGCGCATCCCCCAGCGCCGTCGCCGGCGTCCAGAAGCCACCGGGTAGCGCCTTCTTGTCCAGCTCGGCCAGACAGGCACCGGCCTCGCCCAGCATCTTGCCGGTGGAGCCGTAGCCGGGATCGCGGTCGCCGGTGACTTTCACCAGCAGGGTCTGGCCGTCGGCGGTGCGGCCGTAGAAGCGGAAGTCGTAGCTGCCGCCATCCTGCTGGTCCTGGGTCGGGCCCTCGCCTGGCTTGGGCACCAGGTAGGTTTCCAGCAGCCAGCGGGTCGGCGGCAGCGCGGCGGCAGCGACGAAGCCGCCCAGGCCGAGCGCGACGCCGGTGGCGGTGGCGCGGCCCTTGAAGCCGGGGCCGGTCATCATCGCCTCGTCGTAGCGGAAGTCGGCGCCGTAGGCACGGCCCTTGAGCGCGTTGGAGCGGTGCACGATGCGGGTGTTGATGCCGGACATCACGAACGGCGCCAACCAGCTGCGCGCTTCCTCGTCGTACTGAGCGAACATCACTTCCGGCTGGCGCGGTCCGGCCTGACCATCGTCCGGACAGACCGCGTAGGGGTTGGCCATCAGCTTTCGCAAGGCAGGATCGGCGGCGATCTCGCGCATCACGTTCATCAGGCTGGCGACGGTGCCGCCGGAAAAACCACCGCGCAGTTTGCGGATGCGCAGCTTGACCCGCGTGCAGGGCGCGCCAAAGCGCTGCTGCGCCTCCCGCTGCAGGTAGTGCACGCCGAGATCGGAGGGGATCGAGTCGAAGCCGCAGCAGTGGACGATGCGGGCGCCGCTGGCCTTGGCGGTGGCTTCGTGGGCGTCGATCATGCGGCGGATCCACTGCACCTCGCCGGTCAGGTCGCAGTAATCGGTGCCGGTCTCGGCGCAGACTTTCACCAGCTCCGAACCGAACAGCGCATAGGGACCGACGGTGGAGATCACCACCCGGGTCTGGCCGCAGAGCTGGCGCAGCGCCGTCTCGTCGGCGGCATCGGCGAGGATCAGCGGCAGCTTCGCGGCCTCGGGGCCCAGCTCCGCCTGCAGCGCCTGCAGCTTGGCCAGCGAGCGCCCGGCCATGGCCCAGGAGAACGTGCCGCCGGCGCCGTGCCGCTGCAACAGATAGCGGCAGAGGATCTGGCCGACGAAGCTGGTCGCGCCAAACACCACGAGCTGATGGGTCGTTTTTGCCACGGGAATCTCCAGGGTATGGACGCTAGGGCGTGTTAACAATTAAATGGTCGCTGCGGCCGAAGGCTGTTTTGGCGCAGTGCAAGGAAGCGAGGCTGCGCGATGGTTTATGCCATCGAAAGACTCGCTGACGTAGCAATGCGCCAAAACAGTCCGGCCCCGAAGGGTTGCTGGCCCAAAGGCCGCCATGCGGCGTTGCCGGCCTAGCCACGGCTCCAGCCTTGGCGTCGTTCGGCGCCTTGCCTGGCGGCCTTTGGGTCAGCAACGCAGCGATCATTTAATTGTTAACACGCCCTAGGTCAGTAGCCGTCGCGCGGCGACTTCGACTGCTGGTAGTCGCGCACCGACAGCTTGCAGCCGCGCACGAACTCCGGGGCATAGCCTTCGCAGGCCTTGGGGTCGAGCAGCACCGCCCGCTGCGCCCACTCATAGCCTTCGGCCTGGGTCGCGCAGTACTGGCGGCAAGGGGCGGTAGTGACCGGGGTGCTGGCGCAGGCGCCCAGCAGCAGGCCGGAAATGAGCAGGAGCGGTTTCTGATGCACGGTTGAGGAATGAGCTGAGAACTTGAACGCCGAAAGGCCGGCAGTGTGCCGCAATCACGGGGGAAGCGGGGTTAGGGTCCGTTACAATCCGCGCCCCTCGAAGCAATACCGTCAGCTTCGTGCGTATCTCAAGGAGAGAGTTCCGGTGCCTGTTTCCGCATCCGCCCTGCTGACCCCCACCGTGGCCGCCGAGCCCGTTCAGAGCCTGCCGGCCTCACGGCTGGCGCAACTCCAGGCCGCCTACACGCCGCTGAATTTCGAGCAGCGCCTGCAAAGGCTCTACCAGGACTACACACCCGAGCAGGTGCTGGTCACCTCCTCGTTCGCGGCCACCTCGGCCTACTTCCTGCACATCATCTCGCGCATCCAGCCGCGCCAGAAGATCGCCTTCATCGACACCGGCTATCACTTTCCGCAGACCCTGGCCTATCGCGATTATCTGATCCGGCTGTTCGGGCTCGACGTGTTCGACGTCAAGGCCGAGGACTGGAAGCACCAGTTCACCGCCCAGGAAAAAACCTACGAGCGCGACCCCGACTACTGCTGCGCGGTCAACAAGGTCGAGCCGCTGGATGCGATCAAGCCCAACTACCTGGTCTGGGTGTCGAGCCTGATGGGCTGGCAGACCGATGACCGCGCTGGCATGCAGGTGTTCGAGGAGCGGCGCGGCATCCTCAAGTTCAACCCCATGATCGACGTCAGCCGCGAGCAACGCGACGCCTACATCGCCGAGCACCAGCTGCCGTTCCACCCGATGGTCGCCGAGGGCTATTCCTCCATCGGCTGCAGCCACTGCACAGTGAAGGGCGAAGGCCGCAGCGGCCGCTGGGTCGGCAAGCCGAAGACGGAGTGCGGGCTGCATTTGTAGCGGGTTAGTCCCCTCCCCCTTGCGGGGGTGAGGCGGAAATAGGCAAAGCACCGCTTTGCCCCGCCGAACGCCATGACCCATGCATGGGGTCATGGCCGGCAGGTTGGGGAGGGGGAAGCCCTCAAGTTGCGTGCAGTAGGACTCAGCGCCGCAGCCCCCCGCCCCTAACCCCTCCCCGCCAGGGGGAAGGGAACCATCCTCATCCGCAAAGGTGAGGTTGCCGGCCGCCGCCGCCCGCATAGTCGCCCCACATCAGCGGGCCACAGAGCCCAAGCCAAGAGGAGCAACAGCATGGCCGGCGCCACCAAGTCCGACTGGATTCCGATCTACCTCGCCTACGCCCTCTGCATCGCGGCCGGCGGGGCCGTGCTCCGCTACGCCGGCCTGCCGCAACCCTGGGACGCCCTGGTCGCCGACCTGGTCGCGACGGCAGTGATCTTTGCCTTCAGCTACCGCTACAAAAACTCCAGCTTCTACGACGCCTACTGGAGCGTGATACCCCCGCTGCTGGCGCTGTACTGGTACTACGGCAATCCCGCCGCCGGCGTCGACGGCAGCCGCGCCGCGATGGTGGTCGGCCTGGTCTGGCTCTGGGCGATCCGCCTCACCGTCAACTGGGGTGTGCACTGGGGCGGGCTCACCCACGAGGACTGGCGCTATCCCATCGTCCGCGCCCGCGCCGGCAAGTTCGCCACCCTCGCCGACTTCGGCGGCATCCATGTCTTCCCCACCCTGCAGGTGTTCGCGACCTGCCTGCCGATCTACGCGGTGATGACGCGCGGCCAGGCGCCGCTGGGCTGGCTCGACGCCCTCGCCTGCATCGTGACGTTTGGCGCCATCAGCATCGAGACCATCGCCGACCTGCAGCTGCACGCCTTCATCGCCCGCCGCAAGGGCGGCGAATTCATCCGCAGCGGCCTCTGGGCCTGGTCGCGCCACCCCAATTATTTTGGTGAGCTGAGCTACTGGTGGGGCCTGATGCTGTTCGGCCTCGCCGCCGCGCCCGACCAGTGGTGGTGGATCGTCCCCGGCGCGCTGGGCATGACCTGGATGTTCGTGTTCGTCAGCGTGCCCTTCATGGACGAGCGCAGCTGCGAGCGCCGGCCCGCCTACCGCGAGCACATGGCCAAGGTCTCGGCCCTGGTGCCGCTGCCCCCGCGCGGCTGACACCGCCAGAATTATCGAACCTCGATGATGAACCCCTCTCCCCTTGTGGGGGAGCGTTTGGCCTCGGGACCGAACCGACTCAATGTCGGTTCGGCTTAAGCCAAACGCTCCCCCACAAGGGGAGAGAGGGCTCACCGCATTCAGCGCCCCTGCGGCGTATCCCTGCCGTTCAAGCTCATGCCACTGGTGAACTCGGTGACATTGACGACGCCATCCCGGTCGAAGTCCCACTTGTCCCAGTTGAGCTTCATGTCGATGTCGGCTTCGGCCTTGCTGATGACGCCGTCCTTGTCCCGGTCCAGCTTCCGCAACTTTTCGTTGATGACACGGGCGCTGGCCGGGGCGGGAATGTCGGCGGGCATCCTCTGGGTCGGCGTCATTTCCAGCTGAGCCCGAGCTGCGCCTGCTGCTGCGGCAGCCAGCACGATCAGACTGGCAAGGGCCTGGGTGGTGATGGTTCGCATGGAGAACTCCTGATGCGCGGTGGACGGCCAGTTAAGCGCCCTGCGGTGAAACCACACTGAATCCGCTGCGCTTGCGCCCCGCCTTTCGGCGCGGCTTAATCAGGCCATCCAGTCGATGTCCCTGCCGTCCTGGCGCGACCTCAGGGTCGCGGCTGAAGGCGGGCGTTGATCCCTAAGGTCATCGCCAAAAATGCTCACCGAAATCTCAGAGTTCTTCCGCTCGCTAGGCCTTGATCCGCTGCTCGGCGGTTTCCTCGCCGGCATCGCATTCTGTGTGCTCGCCCTCATCGGATTCCGCAAGCGCACCTCCGAGCCCACAGGCCCGACGAGCAGCGTCCACAAACCGCCGGCGCGCGCGAGCAGCAGCTTCTCGGTCTCTCGCGAGCAGATGCAGCACTCGGCGCTCAGCATCAAGCTGAAGCTCAACGGCAGCGAGCGCGAACTGAGCGCGGCGGAGACCGCCGAGATGAGCGCCGCGCTGCAACGCGGCGACAAGATCGGTGCCATCAAGGCGCTGCGGGAAGTCACCGGCCTGGGCCTGAAGGAAGCCAAGGACCTGGTCGAAGTGATCGAGCGCTCGCAGCGCCCCTAAAGCGCGAGTTGCAGGCGGATGCAGTTGCGGCCGCCGACGCGCGCGTATTCGGTGGCGCGCGCGAAGCCCTCGACCAGCACCACGCCCAGCCGCCCGACCGGTCGCCGGCTCAGCGGCGCGTCGAGCAGGGCCTGCGGGGCCTGGGTGAAGGGGTCGTATTCCGGCGCGGCGTCTTCGTAGTGCAGGACCAGGGCTTGGTCTTGCCACTGAAGCCGCAGGCGGACCGGCCCCTGCTGATCGCCGCCGTGCTGCACGGTATTTAGGTAAAGCTCCTCGGCCACTACCAGCAACTTCAGCAGTGCAGGCTCGGCCAGCCCCAGGCGCCGCCCGGCGTCTTCGACGAAGGCCAGCAGGGCCGCCAACTGGCCGAGCTCGGCCGGGAATTGGGCCTCCGCTGTGGGCATCGCGACACCAAATCTGGGGGGATGAACGGGGATACTCCGGGGGCGGCCCGTCCCCTACCATGGGCTGCGGGCTCGTCTACCCCATTGTGCAATGCGGAGAAAACCCATGTCGAAGCGACCGTCGTCACGCCGGACCCCAGACCTGCTGCTGGCCGCCCTGCTGGTGTTGGGCAGCACCACGGCAGAGGCCGGCGTCGGCCTGTTCAAGCTGGTGCAGGGGCCGGTGAGCGTGCTGCGGGGCGGGCAGACGCTGCCAGCCAGCGTCGGCATGGCGGTCGAAGCGGCGGACGTGATCGTCACCGGCGACGGCGCGGTCGCCGGCCTCGGCTTCAGCGACAACTCGCGGCTGTCGCTGGGCCCGCGCAGCCGGCTGGTGCTGGACCGCTACCAGTTCGACACCACCACCCACGAGGGCCGCTTCGACGCCAGCCTCAGCCAGGGCAAGCTGGCGGTGGTCTCGGGCAAGATCGCCAAGCACAAGACCGATGCGATGACCGTGGGCACGCCCAGCAGCATCCTGGGCGTGCGCGGCACCGAGTTCGTGGTGGAAGTCGGAGCCGCGCCGTGAGCGCCGCCCGCCGCGCCGCCGCGCTGGTGCTGGGCAGCCTGCTGGCAGCCTGCGCCGGCGCGCCGGAACGGGTGGTGCTGCTGCCGGGCGCCGATGGCAAGGTCGGCCGGATCAACGTGGTGCCGCGCGATGGCGGCGCCGCCGTGCTGCTCGAAAGCGCCTATGCCGGCGCGGCGGCCGGTGCCACCGGCATCCGGCCCCAGGCCAGCGATGCCGATGACGTGCAGCAGGATTTCGACCAGACCCTGAAGGCGCTGCCCCGGCAGCCGAGCCAGCACCTGCTCTACTTCCAGGGCGACTCGACGACGCTGGACGCCGAATCGCAGGCGCGGCTGCCGCAGGTGCTGAGCGAAGTCGCCGGCTATCCGGCGCCCGAACTGGTGGTGATCGGCCACACCGACCGCGTCGGCGCGCTCGAATACAACGACCAGCTCGGCCTGGCGCGGGCACGGGTGGTGCGCGCGGCCCTGATCGCCATGGGCATCGATGCCGCCCGGATCAGCCTCAGCAGCCGTGGCGAGCGCGAGCCACGGATCGCGACCGGCGACGAGGTCGCCGAGCCCGGCAACCGGCGGGTCGAGTTGAGCGTGCGTTAGCGGGGCCCACGCCAGCGCAACACCAGCGCGGTGAGGTCGTCGGCCGGCTCGGCGCCGGCGGTGAACGCGGCCACGTCGGCTTCGAGCGAGGCCAGCAGCGCCGCCGCGTCGCTGCCCGGCACTTGCGCCGCCAGCCAGGCCTGCAGCCGCGGACTGCCATACAGCTGGTGCTCCGCGTTCTCCGCCTCGGTGATGCCGTCGGTGCCCAGTAGCAGAGCGTCTCCGGGCTGCAACTGCAACAGCTCGCTGGGGTAGCGATAGCCGTCGAGCACGCACAGCGGCGGGCCGCCCTCGCCCACCAGACAGCGCGGCGCCTCGCCAGCACGCAACAGCCAGGGCGGCTCGTGGCCGGCGCTGCTCCAGCGCAGGCGACCGCTGCCGAGGTCCAGCACCATCGCCACGGCGGTGATGAACAGCAGCTCCGGGTTGTCGCGCACCAGCGCCGCGTTGGCTTGCGCCAGCGCCAGGCCGGGATCGCCGCCGGAGCGCAGGGCCGCCGCCTGGATCAGCGCCTTGGACAGCACCATGAACAGGCTGGCCGGCAGGCCCTTGCCGGAGACATCGCCGACCATCAGGTACAGCTGGCCGTCGTCCAGCCAGCAGAAGTCGTAGAGATCGCCGCCCACCGAACGCGCCGGCCGCATCACGGCGGCGAGGTCCAGCCGGGTCTCGTCACCGAGCACCGCGACCGGCTCCGGCAGCATGCCCTTCTGGATGCGGCGGGCGGCGTCGAGCTCGCCCTCGATGCGCGCCTGCGCTTCGCGACTCGCGGCCAGCTCGGCCCGCAGCTGCCGCCGCTGCGCCTGCGCCGCTGACAAGCTCATGGCCAGCAGGCCACCAAAGTAGAGCGCCGCCAGCAACAGCGGGTTGGCGGGGTCGAGCAGCCAGCCGCCGGTCTGGAACAGCAGCAGGCCCAGGCCCAGCAGCAGTGGCAGCAGGGCGAACAGGCCGGACAGCGCCAGCGCCGGCCGCAGCGCCGGCACCGCGAACAGGGCCAGCGCCGCCAGCAGCAGGCCGAGCGCGGCTTCCAACGGCCGGGCCCAGCGCGGGCGTTGCAGCAGGCGGCCGTCGATGAGGTTGTCGATGGCCTCGGCATGGGTCTCGACACCCGGCATCAGCCCCAGCGGCGTGGTGACGGTGTCGAGCAGGCCCAGCGCGGTGTAGCCGATCAGGACCACGCGGCCCCTCAGCACTTCGAGTGGCGCCTCGCCGGTGATGACGCTGGCCGCCGACAGGTGCGGCCGCTCCTGCCAGCGCGAGTAGTGCAGCCACCAGTCGCCATTGGCCGCCAGCGGCAGGCGCCGGTCGGCGATCTGCACGCTGCGCAGGCCGCCGGCGTCCATGCGCAGCCGCAACGCGCCGCCGCCGGAAGCCAAGCGCAGCGCCTCCAGCGCCAGGCCGGGTTGCAGGCGGCCGGCGACGGCGCTGAACGCCGGCAACCGCCGCACCAGACCCTCGCCGCCTGGGTTGTTGATGAGGCCGTGGCCGCGGGCGGCGGCATCGAGCAGCGGCAGGCTGCGCAGCTCGGCCGGATAGCGGCGCAGGAAGGGCAGCGGCTCGCCGCCCTCGACCTGAATCGGCGCAGCGTCAACCAGCGCCGGCACCCCGCCGGCCGCGCGCTCGACCCCGGCCAGGCCCAGTACCACCGGCGCCCGCGCCAGCGCGGCGGCGAAGCGGAGGTCGGGGTCCGGCAGCCGCGCCAGCGCGGCGGCAGCCTCGGGTTCGCCGGCGGCGCGCAGGGCCTCGGCCTGCAGCGCCGGGGCCAGGCGATCCGGCTCGGCGAACACGGCGTCGATGGCGATCACCGCCGGCTGCTGCGCGGCGATGCGGTCGATCAGCTGCGCCAGCAGGCTGCGCGGCCAGGGCCACTGGCCGAGCCGGCGCAGGCTGGCCTCGTCGATGGCCACCACCACGACGCCGTCGTTGAGCCGCTCGCGCGGCAGCAGGCGCTGGTAGAGATCGAACAGGCCGACGCGCAGGGCCTGCTGCGGCCGGGTCTCGCTGGCCAGGCCCAGCGCCAGCAGCAGGCTCAGGGCCAGCAGGGCCAGCGGCCGGCGGCGGACCAGGCTGCGGACGGAGCTAAAGCTCGACTTCGAGTCCATCGTAGGCAGCGAAGACCTCCAGCGCCGGGCCGTCCTCGCGAGTGATGCGCTCCAGGCGCCGGGCATCGGCCTCGACCTCGGCGATGCGCTCGTCGCTGAAGATCGGCTCGTGGTGGAACAGCGCCAGCCGCCGGGCGCCGGCCAGCCGGCACAGCTCGACGCCGACCACGTTGCTGGAATGGCCCCAGTCCTGCTTCACCGACACCGCGTCGGCCAGCGAGTACATGGCGTCGAACACCACCAGGTCGGCGGCGCGGAAGAAGGCGGCGAAATCCTCGGCCTCGCCGGCCTGTTCCAGCCGGTGCTCGGAGTCGGTGGAATAGACCAGGCTGCGGCCTTCGGCCTCGAAGCGGTAGCCGTAGGAATCGCCGCCGTGCAACTGGCGCTTGGCGCTGACCTGGCAGCCCGCCGCCGTCACCGTCCGGCCCGGCTCCAGCTGGATGAACTCGATGCGCGCGCCCAGGGCCTCGAACGGCACCGGAAAGCAGGGCGGCGACTGCTGCAGGCGCAGGGCCTGCTCGGCTTCGGCGTGCGCGCTGTAGATGCTCAGGCGGTTGCCCGCGATATAGGCCGGCGTGAAGAACGGCAGGCCCATGATGTGATCCCAGTGCAGGTGCGAGAGGAAGATATGGAAGTGGTTGGGCCGCTGCGGCCCGTGCCGCGCCATCACCGCATTGCCGAACGGCCGCAGGCCCGAGCCCATGTCGCAGAGCAGGTAGTCGTTGCCCCCGGCCGGGTCCGGCGCCCGGCGTTCGATTTCGACGCAGCTGCTGTTACCGCCATAGGTCTGGGTCAGACCGAAGGGCTGGGTCGCCAGCCAGGCCTCGGCGTCGGCGGCGTCGGCGAAGCGGCGGCCGTCCGCCGCCAGCAGGCTGCGCACCAGCTTGGCGCGCAGCGCCGCGCCGCCCAGCGACACCGGCAGCGAGCCGCGCGTACCCCAGAAGCGGACCTTCACGGCTAGCCGACCGCAGCGAAGGCGGCGATGGCCGCGTCGACCGTGGGGTGGATCTTGAAGATCAGGTTGAAGCGGCTGATTTCGAGAATCTCCCGCACCACCGGCGTCGGCGCCGCTGTCGCCAGCCGACCGCCGGCGCTGACGATCTGCTTCGACAGCAGCATCAGGATGCGCAGGCCGGCGCTGCTGATGTATTCCAGTTGCGAGAGGTCGATCAGCAGCCGCCCGGCCTGGGCGGCCTGCCGTGCCGCCAGCGCGGCCTCGAAGGCTTCGGCATTGAGGTGGTTGATGCGCCCCTGCGGTTGCAGCAGGAGCACTCCATCCCGGTACGTGGCATGCAGATCCATGAGCTTCCTCCGGAACGCTCCCCTCGGCGCGATTGCCGGCACTGTAGCCGATAGGACGCAGCCCCTGAACCACGACGAACAGCCGGATTATTTGCCAGGGGTTCAAACCCCGGCGCAGTCTGCCCTGTCTACTGCTGTTGCCCGCCCTTCCTCCTGGTGAAACCGCATGCGCCTTCAGTCCACCCGCTGCCTGCTTCCGCTGCTCGCCGTCGCCCTGCTCGCCAGCGCCTGCGGCAAGCCGGCCGAAGCTCCTGCTCCCGCCCCGGTGGCCACGGCCCAGCCGGCGGCCCATGCCGGATGGAGCGATTTCCTGAAGCAGTATCAGGAGGACTACTTCGCCGCCAACCCGAGTTTCGCAGTGGTGCAGGGCCGGCACGAGTTCGATGGCAAGCTGCCGGACTGGAGCCCGGAGGGCATCGCCAGGGAAATCGCGCGACTGGAGGCGCAGCGCGCCAAGGCCGTCGCCTACACCGGCCTGTCGCCGCAGCAGAGCTACCAGCGCGACTATCTGCTGGCGCGCATCGACGGCGACCTGTTCTGGGCGCGCGACTCCGGCTTTCCCTGGAAAAACCCGGCCTGGTACTCCGGCAACCTGGAGCCCAGCGTCTACCTGACCCGCCCCTATGCGCCGCTGGATCAGCGCATGCGGGCCTTCATCGCCTACGCCAAGGCCGTCCCCACCGCTGCCGCCCAGATCCGCGCCAACCTGAAGACGCCGCTACCCAAGACCTATGTGCAGTTGGGCATCAACGGTTTTGGTGGCTTTCCGGACTTCTACCGCAAGGATGTGCCGACCATCTTTGCCGAGGTGAAGGACGAGGCGCTGCAGAAGGAATTGAAGGCGGCCATCGAGCCGGCCGCCCGGGCCATGCAGGAGCTGGCCGACTGGCTGAAGAAGGAACAGCCCAAGGCCAATGACGACTTCGCACTCGGCGCCGACAAGTTCGCAGCGATGCTGAAGATGACCGAGGGCGTCAGCACCCCGCAGGCGGAGCTGGAAGCCATCGGCCGCGCCGATCTCGCCCGCAACCAGGCCGCGCTCAAGGAAGCCTGCGCGGCCTTCGCGCCCAAGGCCAGCATCGTCGCCTGTATCGACAAGGTCGGCGCCAACAAGCCCAAGGGCGGCGCGGTCGAGGGCGCGCGGGCGCAGCTCGCGGGCTTGAAGCAGTTCCTGATCGACCAGGACCTGGTCAGCATCCCCGGCACCGAGGAGGCCCTGGTCAACGAGGCGCCGCCCTACCAGCGCTGGAACTTCGCCTACATCGACATTGCCGGCCCCTACGACAAGGGCATGCCCAGCACCTACTACATCGCGCCGCCGGACCCGAGCTGGTCGAAGGCCGACCAGGACGCCTATGTCCCGGGCCAGGCCGACCTGCTGTTCACCTCCGCGCACGAGGTCTGGCCCGGCCACTTCCTGCAGTTCCTGCACGCCAACCGCTCGCCCTTCGAGTTCGGCCAGCTGTTCGTCGGCTATGCCTTCGCCGAGGGCTGGGCGCACTACACCGAGGAGATGATGTGGGAGGCCGGGCTGGGCGAAGGCTCGCCGGAAATCCACATCGGCCAGCTCTCCAACGCCTTGCTGCGCGATGTGCGCTACCTCTGCGCGATTGGTCTGCACACGCAGGGAATGAGCGTGAAGGACTGCGAGACGCTGTTCCGCGAGCAGGGCTACCAGGACCCGGGCAATTCACGCCAGCAGGCGGCGCGCGGAACCTATGACCCGGCCTTCCTCAACTACACGATGGGCAAGCTGATGATCCTCAAGCTGCGCGAAGACTGGACCGCCAGCCGTGGCGGCCGCGCGGCCTGGAAGACCTTCCACGACCAGTTCCTGGCCTACGGCGGCCCGCCGATTCCGCTGGTGCGGGCGCAGATGCTGGGCCAGGCCGACGACGGCGTGCTGTTCAAGCGGCCAGCGGCGGCGGAAACTGCGGCAGCACCCAAGACCTGAGCCCGAATCGCCCATGACCATTCCCTCCCGCCTCGCCGCCCTTACCCTGCTGCTGACCGCGAGCCTGCCGGCGCAAGCCAAGGTCCTCGATGTCGCCCGCGACGGCTTCACCCTGGAGAACAGCGTCACCGTGCCGGTCGATGCGATGACCGCCTGGAAGGCGCTGGTGAACGACGTCGGCCAGTGGTGGCCGGCCGCCCACACCTGGAGCGGCAAGGCCGCGAACCTGAGCATCCAGGCCCAGGCCGGCGGCTGCTTCTGCGAGATCGACGGCGGGCTGCAGGTGCAGCACATGAGCGTGAGCTTCGTGCAGCCGGGCAAGCTGCTGCGCATGCTCGGCGGCCTCGGCCCGCTGCAGGGCATGGGCATGAGCGGCACCATGGAATGGCGCCTGGCAGCGGCCAAGGACGGCGGCACCACCATCACGCTCTGGTATCGGGCCGGCGGCTACACGCCGGATGACATCAGCGGCTTCGTGCCGGTGATCGACAAGGTGCAGGGACAGCAGTTGGGCGGACTCGGCCGCTTCCTGAGCAAGCCCGCGCAGTGAGCCCGGCGCCGCCGCCCGGGGTGGCGGCCAGCAGCCTGCAACTGCCACCGGGCTCCTGGGCGACGGTGCTGGACTGCCTCAGCGCGCATTTTCCGGCGATCGCGCGCGCGCAATGGCAGTCCCGCTTCGCGCGCGGCCGGGTGCTCGACGCGCAGCAGCAGCCACTGGCCGCCGATCATCCCTATCGTGCCGGCCTGGTTGTGCACTACTTCCGCGAAGTCGAGGCGGAGCCGGTCATTCCCTTCGAGGAAGCCGTGCTGCACGTCGACGAGCACCTGGTGGTCGCCGACAAGCCGCACTTCCTGCCGGTGACGCCGGGCGGTGGCTATGTCGAGCAGACCCTGCTGACCCGGCTGATCCGCCGGCTCGGCAATCCGCAGCTGGTGCCACTGCACCGCATTGATCGCGGCACCGCCGGACTGGTGCTGTTCTCGGCCAATCCCGCCAGCCGCGCGGCCTACCAGGCCCTGTTCCGCGACCGGGGCATGCACAAGCGCTACGAGGCCTTGGCGCCGCCGCTGCCAGCGCAGGAATTCCCACTGGTCCGGCGCAGCCGGCTGGCCCCGGGCGAACCCTTCTTCCGCATGCGCGAGGTCGAAGGCGCGCCCAATACCGAGACCCGCATCGAGCTGATCGAGCGTGGCGCGGATTTCTGGCGCTACGGCCTGGAGCCCGTGACCGGCAAGAAGCACCAGCTGCGGGTGCACCTGGCGGCGCTGGGCGCGCCAATCCTGAACGACGATTTCTATCCGCAGCTGGCGGAGCGCGCGCCCGACGACCATTCCCGCCCCCTGCAGCTGCTGGCCTGCGCGCTGCGCTTCACCGATCCGCTCAGCGGACAGGAGCGGCAGTTCGAGAGCCGCCTGCGGCTGGGCGCCAACAAAACTTTGCGCCCTGGAGATTGAGGCATGGTTTCCCATCACCTCGCCGGCAACTTTACTGGCTTCACGTCTGTACGAATGACTCCTGCCTGGCTGCTGGAAGCCTTGCGACGCTGGGCGCCAGCGACGGCTTGAACCTGCGGTGTCGGCACGGCCGGCCGCAACCCACTTCGACTTGCCGGCGACCACCGGCCGGTTTCTAATCAGGCAATACGGGATAGGCAGGCGCAGCGCGGCGGCATGGGGATGCCGACCAAGGGCAAGCGCCAGCCATCAGAACCACCAGGGAGCCGCCATCGTGTCCACCCTCTGTTCCATGTTTCACCCCTTGCCAACCATGAATATTCCATGGATTCAGCAGGTTGAAATTTTCCATTCCAGGTTATACGGACGCGCCGCCAGATTAGACGGCCGGCCGTGTTCCATCTAATTCGCGTTGGGCCTAAAAGTATTGAGCGCGCGCAATATGGCTATTCCGTTGAGGTGCCCGAAGTGCAGAGGAGCAGTGCCGCTGTCCAGCGGGGCGCAAGCTGGCAATGGTGCCACCCTCTATTCATGCTCAGCGTGCGGGTGCGAGCTTCAACTCTTGTCAGAACAGCGCATATTTCCACGGGGCGTAGTCGGCATGATGGCAATATCTGGCTTGGGCAGTATTCTTCCTATGCCTTTTGCGTTGATCCTAGGTTCGGTATCCGTAGGAGCGCTCTTATGCTGGATTCTTCAGTTCGAGCAGGTGAAGAAGTAATGCGGTCGGCCCAACAAGTAGCTGCAGCCGACGTATTTGCCTTCGGCAAATCCGCGGCTGAGCTTCGGCGTTGCTAAAAACCCATGGTTGATCTGAGCAGGCTTACTGACTGGCTGAAGCTGCCGACAAAGACTCTTGTCGCACTGAGCATCGTCGGCGCCATTCTTCTTTTCTCGCCAACTTCGTTGCTCACATCGTTGGGGCTCGAAACGTTTGTTAACAGCTACAGGCCATATATCGGAGCAATGTTTGTCGTATCTCTGACCATCGTAGCGGTGACGTTCGTCTCGTCCGTTCTCAAGTTCATACACCCCTGGGTAGTACAGGCCTATTGGATTCATGGTGGTCGCAAGCGCCTTCGCTCTCTCAACCCAGAAGAGAAAGAGCTTCTTTTGCACTTCATCCAAAATCGGACTCGGAGCCAACACCTTCCGATTCAAAGCGGTGTGGTCTCAGCTCTTGTGCAGGAGAAGATTCTTCTCAGAGCAACTGGCGTTGGGGATATATACGGATTTGACTACAACATTCAGCCTTGGGCTTGGGAGTATCTCAATGAAAACCCCCACTTGCTTCGGTAATGGCGCAGCCCAACCATCAGTTCCACCCGACGTCCCTGCCGCCGCTTCGCGTCGCTAGGGCCGCGGGTGAACCGGGGCGTTAGCGTTTATGAATGCGGACTTTGAACAGAGCACACTTTCGGCAGCGCTCGAAAATTCCACGGCTGTGTATGAGATTTTGCAGGCCATGCCCGGTCAGCCATATGCCAGTCATTTTTGGCAATTTATATCCAGCTTGCAGCCTGGCAACATTGAAGAGGCCGTTCGCATTCGCGAGTCTGTGCCATTTGCCGGCATGGGCGGCTTCGGAGAGTTCCTAGAGGCCACGCCGGCCATCCAGGCTCAGTACAAATCACTCGTGGAGCAAATCGGCAAGCTCAAAGTGCATTCACGCTATGGCCTTATTCCAAATGGCTCACGTTAACCAGAGCATCAAGCCGCCTTCGGCGGGCCGCTGCTTAAGTTGGCGTCAAATCTTCAGGTTGAGCATCGCGAACAGCTGCCGCCCACTGGCCTGTTGGGCCTGGTAGGTGCCGGGGAAGAAGATGGTGTCGATCACCTGGTTGAGCACGCGCTTGTCGGCCAGGTTGTTGCCGCCGATGGCGAGGCTCCAGCGGTCCTCGGCCTGGCCGAAGATCAGCCGCGCGTTGTACTTCACATAGGACGGCGTGTAGGTCGCGGGGTCGAGGTCGGTGTCGGTGTACTGGTTGCCCTGGTAGATCACGTCGCCCGCCAGCGTCAGTCGCAGGCCGGCGAATTCGTAGGCGAGCGTCGGCGTCAGGCTGCCGGTGCCACGCGGCGCGAAGGCGACGCGGCGGCCGCTCAGGTCCTGGGTTTCGCCGATACCCTGCGAGATCGGCGCCGGACCTGCGAGATAGCTGGTGTAGTGGGCATCCAGCACGCCGAAGGAACCCATGATCCGCAGCGGCCGGTAGGGCGTGAGCCACTGGAAGTCGCCCTCGATTCCGCGCGATACCGCATCGGCATTGCCGACGTCGAAGGCGGCACCGTTGAAGGCCAGCACCTGCAGGTCCTGGAAATCGGTCTGGTAGACGCCCAGGTTGAGGAACAGGGTGCGGTTGAAGAAGCGGCCCTTGGCGCCCAGCTCGTAGGTCTTGGCCTTCTCGCCCTGGAACTGCAGGTTCTCGGTATTGAGCGCGAGGGCATTGAAGCCGCCGCTCTTGGTCGCGCGCGCGAACGAGGCGTAGTAGTTGACGCTGTGCCCGGAGAAGTACTGCAGCGCCAGCTTGGGCGAGAAGTCGTATTCCTTGCGCTTCTGGTCGGTCTCGGAATAGTTGTCGGCGCCGAGCAGGGTTTCGATGATGCAGGGCGTGAGCGGCACCGGCAGCGCATCCTTGCTGGGGCAATGGCCGTTGCCGGCGACATCGACCTTCTTCTTCTCGATGCCCAGGCGCACGCCGGGCGTGATCGCGATCTTGTCGGTGAGCTTCCAGGTGACTTGTCCGAACAGGGCATCGGCCTCGGTGTGCTGGTCGTAGTCATACTGGTAGTAGTCGCCATCGGTCAGCAGGGGGCCGGTGAGCGCGGCCAGCTGCGGCAGACCCGGCAGGCCGAGGAAACCGATCGAGCCACTCAGCGGCAGCCCCACCGCACTGCCGATCAGCTGGGCGGCATCGTCGGTGAGCAGGTAGGAGGCGAAGTCCTGCCCCGCCAGCACCCGCGCCAGCAACTGGTAATTGGACTGGTAGTGGTAGAGGCCGCCGACGAACTCGAAGCCGGAGTCCCAGCCGAACAGCTGCTCGCCGCGACCGGCGAAGCGCAACTCGGTGGAGAACTGATCGTGATCCTCGTGGCTGTCGAGCCGGGCGATGTCCGAAGGCGAGATGTCGAGGTCGTTGAGCTGGTCGATGAAGAAGCCGGAGGCGCCGAGGATCAGGGTGCTGCTGAGGTTGCTCATGCCGCCGACCTCGCCCATGTCCCAATCGGTCTTCAGGCCGCCGGTGTCCGAGCCCTTCTTGATCCAGCCCACGGTGTCGAAGGAGGTGCGGAAGTCGGTGGGATCGTCCTCGATGTTCGCGTCGAAGCCTTCGAGGTAGGTACGGGTGTCGTCGTCGAGCTGCTTGAGCTGGTAGGGCCAGAACGGCGCGCGGGTCTCGGAGGTGGCGGCGATCAGCTCGGTGCTCAGGCCGTTGCCGAACACGCCGCGCAGCTTCAGGCGCTCGGCCTGCTGGTCGGCGGCGTCTTCGTAGCGGTCGAGCTTCTGGTTGTAGGTCTCGCCGTCGATCTTGCGGTTGAGAAAGCCCAGGCGGGCGCCGAAGTGCTCGTTGAGCATGCCGCCGAAGCCGCCTTCGAAGCGTAGCTCGCCGTGCTCGCCACCGAACACCTGCAGGTCGGCGCCGGGCTCGGCGGTCGGGCTCTTGCTGGCGACGTTGAAGACGCCGGCGATGGTGTTCTTGCCGAACAGGGTGCCCTGGGGGCCGCGCAGCACCTCGACCCGCTCGACGTCGTACATCGACTCGGTGAAATAGCCGGGGCGTCCGAGGTAGAGCTCGTCCTGCACGAAGGCGACCGAGCCCTCGAAGGCCGGGTTGAAGGCATTGGTGCCGAAGCCGCGGATGAAGATCTGCGGCGAGCCGAGATCGTGGGCATCGACGCGGGCATTGGGCACGTAGAGCGAGACATCGGCGAGCGAAGCCGCACCGGTCTGCTTGATGAAGTCACCGGACAGCGCCGTGACCGACACCGGCACGCGGCGCGCCGACTGCTTGGTCTTTTGCGCCGTCACCACCACTTCGCTCAGCTGCTGGGCATTGGGCTTGCTCTCCTCGGCGGGCGCCGGCGGCGGAGAGGATTCCGGCAGCGTCTGCACCGGAATGCTGCCGGTGTCGGCGGGCGGGGCCTCGGCCTGCGCAGACGCAAGTGCGGGCATCAGTGCCACGGCGGATAGCAGCAGGCAGCGAGTGGCGGACAGCGGCGAAGTCATCGGATGTCTCTTCCCTGTGCGGATGAACGCCCTAAGCAATACACGGTCCGTGCCGACGATCAAGCCTTGCCCGGTACGGAGGCCGCACACGGGCAATATTTACCAGCCGGCCGGCTCGTTCTCCTCGGCGGCGGCGGCTTCGCGGCCCGCCTGCCGGCGCTCGGCCTCCTTGCGCGCCTCGGCGATCTGCGCCAGCACGCCATCGACATCGGGCGCGCCCGGCGGGTGCACATAGCGGCCGGTCAGCGGGCTGTCAGGGCGCAGCTCGCTGGCCTGGTAGAGCTTCCAGATCTCGTAGGCGTACTCGGTATCCAGTAGGTCGGGCGCGTAGCGGCCGCAGTAGGCGCGGATGTTCTCGACATCGCGCACCAGCATGCGGAAGGCATTGTTGTTGCCGGCGGCGTCGATGGCCTGCGGCAGGTCGATGATCATCGGCCCGTCGGCGGCGAGCAGCACATTGAACTCGGAGAGATCGCCGTGGATCAGGCCGGCGCAGAGCATGCGCACGATCTGCTCGACCAGCAGGGCATGCCATTCGCGCGCCAGTTCGGCGCTCGGATGCACGTCATTGAGGCGGGGCGCCGGCTGGCCGGCGGCGTCGGTGACCACGTCCATCACCAGCACGCCCTCGTAATAGCCCTGGGGCTTGGGCACCCGCACGCCGACCGCCGCCAGCCGGAACAGGGCATCGACCTCGGCGTTCTTCCAGGCCGCTTCCTGTTCCTTGCGGCCGTGCTTGCTGCCCTTGCCCATGGCGCGGGCATCGCGGCTGCCGCGCGCCTTGCGGCCTTCCTGGTACTCGGCCAGCTTGTGGAAGCCGCGCTGCTCGGAGTCCTTGTAGACCTTGGCACAGCGGATGTTGCCGCCACTGCGGACCAGGAAGACCGAGGCTTCCTTGCCGCTTTTCAGTTGTCGGAGGACCGCGTCGACGATGCCGTCGTCAATGAGCGGTTGCAGGGCTTTGGGAATTTTCATGCGGCATTGTGAGGGATTGGGCGACGTTCGGGCACGCTGTGCCGTCCCGGCCCGCACCTCGTAGGGCGCATTTCATGCGCCTGCCATTTCGTCGAAGACCGCTGGCGCATGGAATGCGCCCTACGGCCGGCTGCCGCAGCTAACCGCTCCAGCGCTCGCCGATTGCGGCCGCGCGCAGCCAGGCCGTGCAGTTGGTCGCACCCGGCTCCCCTTCACGCGGCGCCCAGGCCGCGAAATCCTTGTCGCTGGTCGCGTCGTAAGGTCCCCGCTTCACTTCCAGCAAGACCGCGAAGCCTTCAGGCACCGACAGCGAATGCCAGGTGTTGGGCGGAATCTGCATCAAGACCGGGCCGCTGCCGTCGGCGCGCAGCCGCTGGCGTTCGGTGAGCGCGCCGCGATGGTCGAACAGCAGCACGTCGCAGCTACCGCCGAGGCAGACCGTCAGCTCCAGCTTGTGCGCCTGGACATGCCGGTGCGCGCGCACATAGGAGCCGGGCAGGATGCCGACCAGGAAGCGCTGCAGGGCGTCCTCGCCGCCGCCGGCGTGCAACTCCAGGTGCGCGCGCTTGCGCGGGCTGGTCTCGGCGGCGGCGCGCAGCTCGGCGAAGTCGGCGGCACCGAGCACCTGCCTCATGGCCGCCGCCGCAGGCTGAGGTTGAGCTTGGCCTCGCCGTCCTCGATGTGCTCGACCTTGACCGGCATGTAGTCCAGCTCCGGCGCCAGCCAGAAGCGCAGCGTGGTCTTGGGGTCGTCGATGCGCTCGAAGCGCACCGCCTCGAAGCTGCCGGCCTCGGTCTTCACCGTGCCGCGTCCGGCGATGGTGAAGGTGTAGGCCTTCACCCGCTTGTGGTCCGCCACCGCCAGCACCAACCGGCCGGGATCGCGCTCGCCGACATGGGCCTTCACCCACAGGCGCCCGGCCTGCTGCACGCTCAGGCGGTCGACGGTGCCGGGCTCGATGACGAGCGGGCCATTGCGGCCACCCAGCACCCGGCCCTGCTGCCAGTCGTAGTCGAGCACGAAGCTGTCCTTGCCCCGCTTGGGATTCTGGAACTGCATGCGGCTGGGCACCACCCGACCGTCGGCGACACAGAACTGGCTGGTCTCGCGCGGCGCGCCGTAGGTCCAGGCGATGATGCCGATGGGATCGGTGCGCAGCTCGTAGCGGAAGCAGCCCTCGCCGCCCTCCGCGCTCAGCGTCAGCGAACCCTCGCCCAGCGGCACCGAGCCCCAGGCGACGTCGTAGCTCAGCGACATCGGCGACAGCGTCGGCGCGGCGGCCGGCGCTAGCGTCGGGGCCAGCAGCAGCAAGGCCAGCAGGGTGCGCAGAGCAGGGTTCATCGGAAGGCCGCCTCCAGCGCGTCCAGCGTCGCCGGCGTGGTCAGTGGCCGGCCGTGCAGCCAGGCGCCGTCGGCACGCAGCGACAAATCGCCGCGCGCCAGCCAGGCCAGGGCCTGCGGATAGATCTTCAGTTCCACTTCGGTCATGACACGCTCGGCGAGGGTTGCGGCGTCATCCTCGGGCCTGAGCTTGAACGCGCCCTGAAGCACCAGGGGCCCGCCATCGAGCGCCTCGGTGACGAAGTGCACGCTGGCGCCGTGCTCGGCATCGCCCGCCGCCAACGCCGCCGCGTGGGTGCGCAGGCCGGGGTGACGCGGCAGCAGCGAGGGGTGGATGTTCAGGGCGCGGCCCAGGTAGTGGCGGGTGAAGCCGGGCGTCAGGATGCGCATGAACCCTGCCATCGCCAGCAGATCCGGCGCATGGCGGTCGATGGCGGCGGCGAGCGCGGCATCGAAGGCCTCGCGGCTGGGGTAGTCGCCGTGCGGCACCACCTCGGTCGGAATACCGGCACGGCGGGCACGCTCCAGGCCGTAGGCATCGGCCCGGTTGCTCACCACGGCGGCGATGCGCGCTGGGATGGTCCCGGCGGCGCAATGCTCGATCAGTGCCTGCAGGTTGCGGCCCTGGCCGGAGATCAGGACGACGAGGTTTTTCACGAAGAACTCACTCAACCCCTAACGCAAACCCTCCCCTCTCCCCTTGTGGGAGAGGGCTAGGGAGAGGGGTAGCGTCGTCAGAGACGACGTGCTTATCGCACCCGAATGCGAAACGGCGCTCCGCGCCGCCCCCTCTCCCCTAACCCCTCCCCCACGAGGGGGGAGGGGAATACAAAGAGCATCAAACAAATCTGACCTCTTGCTTGCTCTTCACCATCTCGCCCAGCACGAAGGGCTTGCTCTTCTTCAGCAGCGCCAGCGCCTCGTCGACTTTCAGGCGCGGCACCACCAGCACGAAGCCGACGCCGCAGTTGAACACGCGCCACATTTCGTCCTGCTCGACATTGCCCTTTTCCTGCAGCCAGTCGAACACGGCCGGGCGCTGCCAGCTCTTGGTGTCGATGACGGCACCCATGCCCTTGGGGAAGCAGCGCGGCAGGTTGCCGACGATGCCGCCGCCGGTGATGTGGCTCATGCCGCGCACCGGTATGCCGGCTTCCAACAGCTTGAGCACCGGCTTGACGTAGATGGTGGTCGGCGCCATCAGCGCATCGGCCAGGGTCTGGTCGCCGAACAGCGGCGCGTCGAGGCGGGTCTTGCTGACTTCGAGAATCTTGCGCACCAGCGAATAGCCGTTGGAGTGCGGACCGCTGGACGGCAGGCCGATCAGCACGTCGCCGGCCCTGATGCCGCTGCCGTCGATGATCTTCTTCTTCTCGACCACCGCGACGGTGAAGCCGGCGAGGTCGAAGTCACCCTTGGCGTAGAGCCCCGGCATCTCGGCGGTCTCGCCGCCGACCAGGGCGCAGCCGGCCAGCTTGCAGCCGGTGGCAATGCCCTTGATGACCTTGGCGGCGACCTTCTGGTCGAGCTTGCCGGTGGCGTAGTAGTCGAGGAAGAACAAGGGCTCGGCGCCGTTGACCAGCACGTCGTTGACGCACATGGCGACCAGATCCTGGCCCAGGCCCTCGACCCGGCCGGTGTCGATGCCCAGTTTCAGCTTGGTGCCGACGCCGTCGGTGCCGGAGACCAGCACGGGGTTCTTGTACTTCTTCGGAATGCTGACCAGCGCGCCGAAGCCGCCGACGCCGCCCAGCACCTCGGGCCGCTGGGTGGACTTGACGATTTTCTTGATGTCGTCGACGAGGGCATCGCCGGCGTCGATGTCCACGCCGGCATCGCGGTAGGACAGGGAAGCGCGCTTTTTCATGAGAGAGGGAAGGTCGTTAACACTGCTATTTTACTGGCTCCCAACCGCAGACCACCGTCACCATGCACGATCCCACCGCCGAGAGCCTGCACTGGCGCGAGTTCTGGCCCTGGCTGCTGGCTGTGGCGGCCCTGGCCGCTCTGGTCCACGCCCTGGGTCCGATCCTGATGCCCTTCGTGGTCGGCGCCATCTTCGCCTACCTCGGCGACCCGGTGGTCGATGGCCTGGAACGCCGCCGCTTTTCCCGCACCTGGGCTGTCAGCCTGGTGTTTCTCGCCATCACCCTGAGCCTGGTGCTGCTGCTGCTGCTGATTGCGCCGATGCTGCGGCAGCAGGCCCTGACCCTGGTGCAGCAGCTGCCCGAGGCCCTGGCCTGGCTGCAGGACGTCGGCCTGCCCAAGCTCGGCATCCAGCTGCCGGACAACCTGCGGCTCGACGCCAACTACGCCCGCAAGTGGCTCGGCGAGCACTGGCAGGAGGCGCGCGGCGCCGCCGGCATGGTGGCGCAGTCCGGGCTCGCAGTACTGGCCACGGTCGCCAACATCGCCCTGATCCCGGTGGTCAGCTTCTACCTGCTGCGCGACTGGGACAGCATGGTGGCCTGGTTCGACCGCGCCACGCCGCCCCGGCACCGTCCGCTGGTGCGCCGGCTGGCCGGCGAGTGCGACGGCGTGCTGGGCAGCTTCATCCGCGGCCAGGGCCTGGTGATGATGGCGCTGGCGCTCTATTACGCCCTGGCGCTGTGGCTGGTCGGCCTCAAGCTGGCCCTGCTGGTGGCCCTGATCGCCGGCCTGCTCAGCTTCGTGCCCTACCTCGGCTTCGCGATTGGTTTCGGCCTGGCAGCACTGGCGATGCTGGTGCAGGCGCCGGAATTCTGGCCGCTGGCCTGGGTCGCCATCATCTTCGCCTTCGGCCAGGTGCTGGAGGGCAATGTGCTGACGCCGCTCCTGGTCGGCGACAAGATCGGCGTGCACCCGGTGGCGGTGATCTTCGCGATCATGGCCGGCGGCCAGCTGTTCGGCTTCACCGGCGTGCTGGTGGCCCTGCCCTGCGCCGCCATCCTGGCGGTCGGCGTGCGCGAGGTGATGCGACGCTGGCTGGGCAGCAATGTCTATCGCTGGGGCGAGCCCACGCCGGCGCCGGAAACCCTGCCCACACCACCCACCGAACCGCCCGCCGACGCATGAAGGGCCAGCAACTGCCCCTGGCGGTCGCGCTGCGGGAGACCTCCAGTTTCGCCAGCTTCCACCCCGGCCCCAACACCCAGGCGGTGCAGACCCTGCGCGGCCTGCTGACGCCCGGCGCCAGTCTCGCCCTGCTGCTGCACGGCCCGCTCGGCAGCGGCAAGACCCACCTGCTGCAGGCCCTGGTGCGCGAAGCCGCCGAACTGCGCATCAGCCATAGCTATCTGCCGCTGGCCAGCGCCATAGCCGACGGGCCGGCGGCGCTCGACGGCCTGGAGCAGCTGCGGCTGGTCTGTCTCGACGATCTCGACAGCGCGCCGCTCGACGATGCCTGGACCCTGGCCCTGCTGCGCCTGCTCGACGGCCTGCGCAGCCGTGGTGGCAACCTGGTGCTGGCGGCGCGCAAGCCGCCATCCCAACTGCATTTCGGCCGGCCCGATCTCGACACCCGCATCAGCGCCTGCGCCAGCTTCGGCCTCCGCCCCCTGAGCGACGACGACCGCGCCCGCCTGCTGACCCTGCGCGCCCATGCCCGCGGCCTGCATCTGTCGGACGAGGTGGCGCACTACCTGCTGAAGCGGCTGGCGCGCGATGTGGGTTCGCTGCTGGAAGCGGTGGACGCCCTAGACCGCGCCTCGCTCAGCGCGCAGCGGCGGCTGACCATCCCGTTTGTGCAGGCGGTGCTGTTGCGGAGTGAGGGGGCTGGGTAGCTGGTCGCGCCTTCGTGCCGGCGCGCTCGGCTCAGGCTCTCCCGAGAGTCGAGTTCGGTCGCCGTCCGTTTGCAGCATCACATACCGTTTGTCGGCTTGCGCTTAACAAACTGTATTAGTGCTGGATTGAGGTCTTAGGAGCGCTTGTGTGGCCTGTGTTCTGCGGCCATTGGAGCTCCCTGACAACCGCAATCGGGGGGCGACATGTCATCTGTCTTTTTGGGTACAGGGCTGGGACTTTTTGAGAGCAGCCTGACGCAGTTGAACGGGTATGGATCGTCCGGGAACGGTCGTATTGGCCGGGGCCAGGACGAGGCGCTCGTCAATGCCGGGACGGGCAACCTGATCTTGCGCAGCCAGGATGAGTTTCTGGCCAGCATCGGGCTCGACAGCTCGATGGTGCGGACCTACAACAGCCAGGGCCAGACCGACGGCGACAACAACGACGGCTGGCGGATTTCGGCCTATCGCAGTCTGGTGATTGGCTCCGGCACCAACCCCATCACCCGGACCGGTGGCGATGGCCACGCGACGACGTTTACCTGGGATGCAGGCCAAAGTGCCTGGATCAGTAGCGAAGGTGCGGGTGCCAATGACCGCATCCAGTTGGTCGCCAGCCAGTACCAGTACATCGAAGGCGGCACGGGCGTGGTCGAGACCTACGACGCGACCGGCAAGTTGCTCAGCCTTCAGGACGGCAATGGCAACACCCTGACATATGGCTATACCGGGGCGCTGATCACCTCCATCACCGACCAGAAGGGCCAGAAGGTCCTGCTGACCTACACCGGCAACAACCTGTCTGACATCCGGGTGCTGGGACTGGTGCCGGGTGCGACAGCCACCACGCAGACGCAGACTTTGATTCGGGTCAGGTACACCTACGACGGCCTGAACCGATTGGCCTCTACCACCGTGGAACTGACGGCGAACAACACGTCCGCCACCTTTGACACCAACGTCTACATCACCACCTACGCCTACGACGGCACCAGCACGCGAGTCAGCAAGGTCAAGCAAAATTACGGCAGCGCGTCGGCCACTAGTGAACTCGCCATCCAGTACGTTCAGATCAACGGACAGTATCGGGTCTGGACCCTCACCGACGCGCTCGGCCGGACAACGGAATTTTCCTACGACACCACCGCCCGGAAGACTCTGGTCACCGACCCGCTGGGCAACGTCACGACCTATACCTACGACACCAGTGGACGGCTGACGCGCGTTGATCTGCCAAGGCTCAACGGTTCGGCGAGCAACATCCAGTACGGCTATGACACCAGCAGCAACATCACCCAGGTCACCGACGCGGCGGGCCGGGTGGTCAAGTACACCTATAACGGCCGCTCGAATCTCACGCAGATTCTCGATTCGCTTGGGAACACGGTCACCCGCACTTACGGCACTGACGACCGCCTGTTGAGTGAGACCACGTACACCACACCGGCGCCAGCGGCCTTTGCGGCAGGCTCTCCCGCCGGCCCTTTGACCACCAACTACGTCTACGACGCGTTAGGCAAAGGCAATCTCCGTTACCTAATCACCGCGGAAGGCCGGGTCACCGAATACAAGTACGACGTCCAGGGCGAAATGACGAGCGTCATTCGCTATCTCGGCGGGACGTACACGGTGGCGTCTGGACTGGCGGAAAGCAACCTCGACACCTGGGTTTCCGGGCAGGACAAGACCAAGACTCAGCGCACTGATAGCGCCTACGACCTCAGCGGACAAATCAAGAGTGTGACCCGCTGGAACACCACGAACAGCAGCGGCATCGGTGTTTCGGACGGCCTCCAGAGCGTCCAGCGATTCATCTACGACGTCAGCGGTCGATTGCTGATCAGTGGACCGGCCACACTTCTGTAGACAGTCAGTTGCCGCTTTGCGCGTAGCGCCTCTCAAACTCTACCGGGGACAGACCGCCGGCGGAACCATGCCGGCGGATCGGGTTGTAAAACATCTCGATGTAATCGAAGACATCTGAGACGGCTGCAGCCCGCGTTGGGTAAATCCGCCGCTTGATCCGCTCCTTCTTCAAGGCACTGAAGAAGCTCTCGGCAACGGCGTTGTCGTGACAGTTTCCGCGCCGACTCATGCTGGGCTGCATGCGGTGTGCCTTCAGAAACGACAGCCAGTCGCTGCTGGTGAATTGGCTTCCCTGGTCGGAGTGGACCATCACTCCAGGCCCAGGCTTGCGCCGCCATACCGCCGCCACTAGGGCTTGCAGCACTAGGTCGCTGGTCATGGCTGCACTCGTGGCCCAGCCCACGATCTGTCGCGAATACAGGTCCATCACGGCCGCTAGGAACAACCAGCCCTCGTAGGTACGGATATAGGTGATATCCGTGACCCAGACCGTATTCGGCGCATCCGGCCTGAACTCGCGATTGAGGACATTGCCGACGACGCCGATGGGGCCACCCCGGTGGCGCGGTTTGCTGCCGTAGCCCACCTGCGCGCGCAGACCTTCCGCCTTCATCAGGCGCCGCACCCGGTGCCGGCTGCAGGCCTCGCCCGCTTCGCGCAGGTCGAGCGTGATCTTGCGATAGCCGTAGACCGCGCCGCTGGCCAGCCAGTGGTGCTTGATCAAGCCCAGCAGCCGCTGATCCTCACGCACACGCGTGCTGGCTCCGGCCCGCATCCAAGCGTAATACCCGCTGCGATGCACGCCCAGAACCCGGCACATCGTCACGAGCCGAAACTCCGGCTCGTGATCGCGCATGAAGGCGTACTTTGCCTTTACCCCCTGGCAAAGTACGCGGCGGCCTTTTTTAGGATGTCTCGCTCTTCCGTGACCCGCCGAAGCTCGGCCTTGAGACGACGGATCTCGGCTGAATCACTCATCGCCACCGCCGGGCCTTCGCTCGCCGAGCGCGCCGCCTTCTTCGCGCCCTGAACCCAGCCATACAGCGTGTGCTTGGGCAGGCCAATCCGCGTCGCCACATCCACCACCGGAAAGCCTCGCTCCAGAACCTGCTTGACGGCTTCAGCCTTGAACTCGTCCGTGTACTGCCGATTGATGCTCATAAACACCTCTCTCATTGCCATGAATTATGGCAACCGGGATGTCTACGAAAAGCTGGCCGGTCCAGACAACCGCATCCTGCTCTCGCAGGGGGTGAAATCCACCGGCAGCAACGGCGTCCGTACCAGTGCCGGCGTCAATCTTGCGGCTGGAGAACTGGGTATCTCCACCACCCAGGGCACCTGGCTGGAATACGACGGTGGCGGCAACCGCTCTCGCGGTATCCAGTACGAAAAGGAAGGGACGACCGATGTCCTGGTCACCCGACTCCACACCTACGAAGCCTCGAACCGGATCGCCAGCTCGTACTACCAGTCGCCAACCGTCGCGCAGCGCATCACTACCAACCGCGGGTACAACACCCAAGGCCGGATGATCGACTATTCCGACTACGGCACGACCGGTGCAGGGGGCAACAGCCGCCGGACCATGTCCTACGACAGCAACGGTCGTCTGCAGCAGCAGAACTACTACAACTCCAATTTCATCACCGTCAACGTGGTCGTCGACTACAAGGACACAGCGACCAATGCCAGCTGGTACGACGGCGCCGGCAATCTACTGAAGTACCAGTCCAAGGGAATCACCGGGAGCACGTACACCCAGACCTATCAGTACTCCTACCTCCGCATCGGCGGAGGCTATAAGGAGGCCTACATCTACGGCAGCGGCCAAGCCGACCAGGGCGGCTTCGCACCAGGCTCGACGACGACCACCTACGACCGCAACGGCAACATCGTCTCGGTAAATCAGACCGGGCAAACCTATCGCAGCTTCGTCACGGACCCAAACGGCCAGATCCTGAAGAAAATTCAGGGCGGTGCCACCCAGACCTATGCCTATGCGAACGGCTCGCCGATCGGCAGCTTCAGCTCCGACCCGAACGTCAAAGCCGACTTTGACTACAACTACACCCCGGTCTCGGACAGCTACCCGCCGGCGACCCCCGGGCAATACGTCACGCAACCCGGGGACACGCTGCAGAAGGTCGCCTACAGCGTCTACGGCGACGCCTCGCTCTGGTACCTGATCGCGGACGCCAACGGCCTCACCAGCGCCACCGGATTGCCGTCTGGCTTGGCGCTGAACATTCCGAATCAGATTACCAATCTTCGGAACGCCAACGACACCTTCAAACCCTACAGCCCCGGCGAAATCATCGGCGACACGACGCCGGAACTGAAGTACATCCCGCCGCCTCCGCCGAAGAAGAAGTGCGGCGGACTTCTAACTATCATCATCGTAGCGGTCTCGGTTATCGCGACGGTGGTTACTGCTGGGGCACTAGGCCCGGCCACTGGCCCACTAATGGCAGCGGCGATCGGTGCGGCATCTGCGGCTGCGGGTTCGGTCGCGGGACAGCTAGCGGGTATGGCACTCGGCGTGCAGAGTGGCTTTTCATTTAGCGCAGTGGCCCGAGCTGCAGTGATCGGCGGAGTCACAGCAGGACTCACGACTGGTGCAGGCCAAGCCTTAGGTACCGCAGCGGAGGGGGGAAAAGCCGCAACCTTCCTTACTATGTCGGGGCGAGCTGGAGCCATGGCCCAGGCTGTGGTCAACAACGCCATTGGTCAGGGCGTGAACATGGCTCTGGGCAATCAAAAGAAATTCAGCTGGAGCAGCGTCGCCGCGAGTGCGGTTACCGCAGGAATCATGGGAGGCAAGACGGGCGACAGCAAAACCGACAATCTCCCTGCCGTTAAGGAAGTTAGTAAAGGATTTTGGAGTGACCTCGGCTCGAGTGCAGCCTCGCAGCTGCTCAATCGGACGACTCAAATCGTTTTGGATGGTGGTGGCAAGCTGAATTTGGCCAACATCGCAGCCGATAGCTTTGGCAACGCGCTCGGAAACTCGATCGTCGGGAAGATTCAGGAACGAAAGCAGGAGCAACTCGACAACGAATTTAAGCAGCTCTCCCCAGCTCAGCAAGGCCAGCTTCAGCAGATGCTCCAGGAGAACCCAAGTCTTTCACCGCAAAAAGCGATCATGTTGGTAAAAGAGCTGGCGTCAACCAGCTCTGCGGCGCCGGCTATGAGGGCCCAACTCGATTTTGAGTCCAATGGGATTTCATCCGGTCTCGCAGAGAGCAGTCCAGCGGTGCAGAAGGCGATTGAAGTGACCCGGGAAGCGGAAGTTCTCAATCAACAGGCAGAGGCGCAAAAGGTGGCGGGAGAAGTTGCTGCCTATGACGCTATCGAAGGAGGTGATGTTGATGGGCCTGACTCACTCTCCGGCTACGGCGCGAAGAAAACCATTGGAGATCGCTGGCGCAACGAGGATGGCAGGTACGCAAAATCTCCCGGAAGATACGACCCAGTGGCGAATCGCTCCGGTGCGCAGGGCGAGTTTGACCTTGACACGTCGATCGCAATGATCAAGTGGGACGGCTTAGGTAGCGGTCAATCGGGAATTGATGTGCTTGGTGATGGCAATCAAGTCACGTTACGCTCTTCATACGATCTTGGCAGTGGCCAGATTGCGCTGAGCAAAGACTCGGCGACAGCAAGTGCGTCTCTGTCCACCGCCAGCGAAGTTCAGTATGCAACGCGCGAATATGGGCTGGGGGATTTTGGTGCCGCGAATGCTCAGGTTCGTTCCGCAGTCGAACTCGGAGGTACTGGAAAGGTCCATGTTGGGACTGATGGTGCAGACATTAGCTTGGCGATTCAGGCGGAGGCAGTTCTGCTTCAGGCCCGTGGCGAGTACAAGACCCCAGAATTTGCTAATGATTACTTGAAGACGAGTGCCAGTTTCGAGGGCGCACTCAACGCTGGCGCGATTGGAGGAAGTGGGAAGGCGTTTGCGCAATATAACAGCGGAAAGTTTTCTGCTGGTCTGGCCGCTAGTGCCAATGTCTTAATTGGCGCGAAGGCTGGTATCACATGGAACGTTGATGTGCGCCCTGCAATTCAACGCATCTCGAACCCACTTGCACCAGTTGGAAGTTGGCTCGGCATTAAGCTGTACGACTGGACGCATTAGCAGACATGCGCATTAGACTACTCATCCCCTTTTTCCTTTTATCTCTTGGGTGTTCGCAACAAATGGCATCTGCGGCGCAAGACACAGCGGGAATGTGCGAGAAGCAGTGGCTAGTTGACTCCGCCGCATTCGCGGACAGAGACGCACCCGACTATCAGGGATTGCTAAAACAGTGGCTGGCGCGCGCGCCCGAGTGCAAGGGTACTAGCGTGTTTGAGGCACGCTTGGCGATGATCTATTTTTTTCTCAACGACCCTGGAAAAGCACGACAAATCCTATCCCAAACGAAGGCAAGTTCTCCCAAGTACGAGTATTTAATTGAATTGGCGCAGTTGCTGATTGAGTCAAAAGAAATGGCTGTTGCGCAGCAGACCGACGATGCAAGTATGAACGGTCTAGAAGCCAAGTATGTGGCCTTTGTTACGAAGTACCCGGAAGTGATGGAGGGGCGCGCGCTCCTTGGTGGGCTTCAAACCACGATGGGCAATCATGGAGATGCTATCCGCAACTTAGCGCTAGCGACTCGTGCAGATATACCGACCTTACGGGCTGGTATTTTTCGCAACTTGACTATCAGCTTGGCAAAGCTAGATCGCTTTCCCGAAGCATATCAAGCTGCTAATAAGACCTTCTCTCTTCATAAGAGCGTCATGTCCGACCCATGGTTTATGCTCGCAGTGGCGCGAGCGCAGGCAGGCCTCGGTGACATCGCGGACGCGGAGACGACCTTGGGAGTCATCCTGTCGAAGAGACCTGAAATCGAAAGAGACCCAGATTATCTGACAACTGTTCACTTTGTTGCGGAAGCAAGGGCCCGCCCAGGCCGGGATTGATTTTTTTGCTTTCTTTAGGCGAGCCGCAAAACTGTTGGCAATGCGCTGGGGAACAGCATCGTAGGGGCGATTCAGCAGCGGCAGCAGGATCAACTGGATGCGAAATTCAAGAGTCTTGACGAAGGGCAACAGCAGCGGGGGGGAAACGGACCGGAGTAAATAATCCCGCTGAGTAAATGTCTGCCGCTACCCGCGTCACCGCACACCCGGCGCATGCAATGCGCCCTACGGTGGGCGCGAAGTCGCCGCCGCCGCGCCCGCGCGACAAGACCACATCGACACTAAAAGCTAACTTAGCGCCGACCCCGCCCGATCCCGCGCCTTCGCGCCCTTGGCGAACAGCATTAGCACGACGAAATCCAGCGCCGCGACGCCGGCCAGCAGCAGCAGGGACAGGTGGTGCCTGGGCTGCACCGCCATCTCCGCCAGCAGCAGCGCGCAATAGAAGGCGACCAGCATGCTGGCCCACGAGGCCGTGTAGCCACGTCCGCGCAGCAGGCCCGGCAGCGCGAGCAATAGCGGCAGCACCAGCAGCACGGCCAGTACCAGCAGCGACGGCCGGCCGTGGCCGGCGACCAGGGTGAACAGCCCGCCGATCAGCGCCCCGTGCAGCACCCAGGCCGCCCATTTCAGGCGGCGTACCCAGTCGATGCCGGCGCTCATGCGGCGAGCTTCCGGGCAATGCCGGCGACGCGGCGACCGAGGGCCTCGCACAGGGCCAGTTCCTGGCTGTCGGGCTTGCGCGGAGTCGGGCCGCTGCCGGCGACCACGCTGGCGCCGTAGGGCGTGCCGCCGCCGGTGGTGGTGGACAGCGCCGGCTCGGTGTAGGGCAGGCCGACCATCAGCATGCCGTGATGCAGCAGCGGCAGCATCATGCTCAGCAGGGTGCTCTCCTGGCCGCCGTGCTGGGTGCCGGTGGAGGTGAACACCGCCGCCGGCTTGCCGGCCAGCGCGCCCGACAGCCAGAGGCCGGAGGTGGCGTCGAGGAAGTACTTCATCGGCGCCGCCATGTTGCCGAAGCGGGTCGGCGAGCCAAGGATCAGACCGGCGCAGTCACGCAGATCCTGCTGCTCGCAATAGGGCGCGCCCTCGCTGGGCACCGCCGGCGCGACCGCCTCGGTCTCCGCCGACACCGGCGGCACCGTGCGCACCCGGGCGCTGCAGCCTTCGACGGCGCCGACGCCACGGGCGATCTGGCGGGCCATGGCGGCGGTGGTGCCGTGGCGCGAGTAATACAGGATCAGGATCTCGGTCATGGCGCGCAGGGTAGCCGTTGCAGTCGGGCATTTCACGGCGGCGCCGGCGCGCTTGCGCGGAGCGCGCCGATTGTTCAGCCTCGACGCCATGCCTTCACTGTCCCGCTTCCCGCAACTGCTGCTGCCACTGGCGGCCGCCGCCCTGCTGGGCGCCTGCGCGGCGTTGACGTCGCCGGCCGCCGGCAGCGGCAAGCCTGGCGCCGACAGCGCCGTCAGCCCGAGCGCACAGCAGCAGGCGCTCAACCAGCAGAACCGCCGCCAGGCCACCGCCGAACTGAAGGCCCTGTCCGCCACCACCGGCCTCAGCGACAGCCAGCTCGCGCGCCTGCGCGCCGCCGAGGCGACCCTGCGGCGCGGCGACAGCAGCACCGCGCTGGCGCAGCTGCGGGCCTTGCGCAAGGAGGCGACGGGCCGCAACCGCGTCTACACCGTGCGGCCTGGCGAAACCCTGTCGGAAATCGCCGAGCGCGAGGAGGTCTACGGCAATGCCCTGCTCTGGCCGCTGATCTGGCAGGCCAATCGCAAGACCCTGCCCGAGCCCCAGCGCCTGCGCGCCGGGCAGCAGTTGCTGATCCGGGTATCGCCGACGGTGGACGAGGTGGTGCAGGCCCTGGCCATCGCCCGCCGCTCCGCCGGCCGGCCGAGCAACGGCGCAGCAACCGCAGTGTCGCCTTGAGCGCCGCGCGCGTCCTGCTGCTGGCGCTGCGCGACGACTGGCTGGGGCCGCCCCGGCTGGCCGGGGCGCTGGCCGCCGTCGGGCTGGAGGTCGCGGCGCTGTGTCCGGCCGAGGGACCGCTGGCGGCCAGCCGTTTTCTCAGTCGCCGGTATTGCTTCAGTCGCGGCCAGCCGCCCTCGCTGGAACAATTGCAGACGGCGCTGGCCGAGGGCCCGCCGGCACGGGTGCTGCCCATGGACGACGCCGCCGTGCTGCTGCTGCGCCGGCTGCCGCTGCTCCAGCCCCCGCTGCCGGCGGCGCAACTGGCCGTGCTGACGGCCGGCGGCGGCGATCCGAAATCCCGCTCGGACTGGCTCGACAAGGCCGGCAGCCAGCAGCGCGCGCGGCAGTACGGGCTGGCGGTGCCGGACTGGCTGCCCTGGCCGGCCGGCGCGCCGCCACCGCAGGCCAGGAAGCTGGGCCTGCCGCTGGTGCTGAAACCGGTGGTCGGCTACGGCGGCATCGGCGTCCGCTTGATCGGCGACGCCGCCGAACTCGCGGCCCTGCCACCGCCGCCCCGGGCCATGCTGTTGCAGCGGCATATCGCCGGCGAGACTTGGGCCTGCGGCTTCTACGCCGAGCACGGCCGGCTGCTCGCCGCCTTCTGCGCGGCCAAGGAGAGACAGCACCCGGCCCGCACCGGCCCCAGCTCGCGTCTGCGCATCGAAGCCCAACCGGCGCTGCGCGCAGCGACCGAAGGGCTGGTGCGGGCCAGCGGCTACAGCGGCTTCGGCAGCCTCGACGCGCAGATCGACGCCGCCGGCAAGGTCTGGTTCCTGGAATGCAATCCCCGCCCCTCGCCCTTCCTGCACCTGGGCGCCCGCGCCGGGCCGGACCTGTGCGCCGCGCTCGCCGCCGCGATAGCGGGCAGGCCCTACATTGAGCCGCCCCTGCGGCGCGCCAGCTGGCGGGTCGCGCTCTACCCGCAGGAGCAGTTGCGCGACCCGCAGGGCCGCGACCAGGGCGACGCCGACTGGGACCGGCCGGAGGACGATCCGCCGCTGCTGGAATGGCTGGCGCAGTGGCTGCGGCGACAAGGGCCTGCCGGCTAGGTTCCCCTCCCCCCTCGCGGGGGTGAGGCGGGAATAGGCGAAGCATCGCTTCGCCCCGCCGAACGCCATCGCCCATGCATGGGGCGATGGCCGGGCAGTGGCGCGAAGCGTCGGGAGAGGGGGCGAGCGCAGCGAGTACCTGTCTCGGAATTTGAGTCCGCTCACTCGCTGCGCTCGCCCCCGCTCCCGGCGCGTTGCGCCACCCTCTCCCACGAGGGGAGAGGGGAAACATCACGGCTACTCGAACGCCGCCCAGCGCGTCCGCAATACGTCCAGCACCTTGGCCGGATACTCCGGCCGCCCGTAGCTGCCGTTGTAGCGCGCCAGGGCATTCACCAGGTTGCCGCGCTCCTTGTCCAGGTAGAAGCGCAGGATGGTGCAGCCCATGCGCAGGTTGGTCTCGGTACGGAACAGATTGGAGCCCTTCTCGCCCAGCTCTTCCAGCCAGAACGGCATGATCTGCATATAGCCCAGCGCGCCCGCGTACGAGATCGCGTAGCGGTCGAAGCGGCTCTCGATGTGGATCACCGACAGCACCCATTCGGGCTTCAGGCCGGCGCGCTTGGCCTCGGAATGCACCAGGCGCAGGAACTCCAGGCGCTGCGCCTCCTGCGGCTGGTAGCGCTCCAGCCGGCTCGACATGTCGAGCAACCAGACCTGGGCCTCGTACTTGTCGGCAAAGCTGTCGCTGGCCTTGATCGCCGCCATCAGCCGGTCGCGCAGCTCCGGCTCCGGCGCGCCGACCGGTCCGGCCAGCGCCGGCAGGGCGAACAGCAGCAGGCAGCAGGCGGGTAGCAGCTTCATGGACGGCGACGGGCGGCTTGGATGGGCAATTGTAGTGAGCTCGCCTGTCTAGAATCCGCCATGCCCGCGCCCACCCCATGCTGAACCGCGATCCAGTCGCCGACGCCCGCATGGCGCGCAGCCGCGGCGTGGCCGACTACGCGCTGCCGCTGCTGCTCTACCCCCTGGGCGCACACTGCCTGCCGGTGATCGCGATGCTGGCCTTCTTCATCACGCTCAGCCTGCGCACCGCCGGCACCCTGCCCCTGGGCATCCCCGATGCCGGTCTGCCGCTGCTGGCGATCAGCCTGATCTGGACGCTGTTCTATCTGCTCGAGGTGATCCGCGAGACCGCGCGCGGCCACGCCCGGGCGCCGCCCCTGCGCGGCGAGGCGCTCTACCTCGCCGTCGGCCTCAAGCCGCTCACCTTGCCGCTGCTGGTCGGCGCCGGCTGGCTGGCCCTGCGCACGCCGCATCCGCAGGCGGCACTGGCGCTGCTCGCGGTCGCCGCCTTCGTGCTGCCCGCCTATCTGTTCATTCTCGCCACCGAGGACGTGCTGCTCTACGCGCTCGACCCGGCACGCTGGCTGCGGCTGATGGGCACCCTGGGCGCGAGTTATCTGCTGCCCGGCCTCGCACTGGCCGGCAGCGTCTGGCTGCTGCGCCTGGCCGCCGGCTGGCTCAGCGGCCTGCTGCTGGCCGGGCTCACCGGCTACCTGCTGTTCGGCGTCGCCCACCTGCTCGGCTATCTCGGCTTTCGCCGCCACGCCGAACTGGGGCTGGCGCTGGCGGTAAAGCACCCCGATCAGCAGGCGCGCGAACAGGAACAGGTGCGGCGTCAGCAGCAGTTGCTGATCGCCATCGACGCCGCGCTGCTGGCCGGCGACGAAGCCGCCGCGACCCGGCTGATCGAGACCGCTCCCGGCGGCCCGCTGAGCCTGCGTGATGCGCTGGAAAGTCTGTTCTGGTCGCTGCGGAGCAAAGGCCTGGTCCGTCTGGTGCCGGTCGCCGGCCGCCGACTGATCGGTCAACTGCTGAGCGAGCAGCGCTCGCAACGCGCCCTGGAAGTCGCCGAGACCTGCCTCAACCTGGACCCGCGCTTTCAACCCGCCCGCATCGAGCAGCTGGAAGCGCTGGCGCGCCAGGCCATCGTCGGCCGCTATCCCGAGCTGCTCCAACGCCTGCTCCGCCACGCCGGCGACGGCGGCCGCGATCCGCAGTGGGCCGGCCTGCAATTCCTGCACGCGCAATACCTGGCGGAGCAGCGCGGCGACGATGCCGCCGCCCTGGCCCTGGTCGAGCCGCTGCTGGGTCACCGCGATCACCCGCAGGCGGCGGCCTTTGCCGCCTACGCCAGGGCCTTGAAGAGCCTGACCCAGCGCGGCCTCTGAGCGCTCGCGGCTGGCGCTGGCCTTGCTCGGCGCGATGGCGCTAAGGTCAGGCCCCGAGCAGACCGCGCCGGCGAACAATATGGCCGGAGTTGCCGCTGCGGGCTCACCCACGGATGAGCGGGCTCTTCGCACCAGGAGACGATCCATGACGGCGGCACCCGATTTCCAAGCGATGCTGCAGGTGGCCATCGGCGAGGCCCGACAGGGGCTCCTCGAAGGCGGAATCCCCATCGGGGCGGCGCTGTTCAGCCGCGACGGCACCCTGCTGGGCGCTGGCCACAATCGCCGGGTTCAGGAGCAGGACCCTTCGGTGCACGCCGAAACCGATGCCTTCCGCAAGGCCGGCCGGCAGCGTGGGTACAAGGACAAGATCATGGTGACCACGCTGGCGCCCTGCTGGTATTGCAGTGGCCTGGTCCGGCAATTTCAGATCGGGACCGTGGTGGTGGGCGAGTCGGTGAATTTCTCCGGCGGCGTCGAATGGCTGCGCGCCAATGGCGTCGAGGTGATTGATCTCGGGTCGCAGCAGTGTGTGCAGATGCTCGCCGACTACATCCGCAAGAACCCGGAGGTGTGGAATGAAGACATTGGCCAGGACTGAGCCCCGCCGGCCCGCGACGCGCCTGGCCACTGCCTAGGGCAGACTGCGGAGCGGTTCTTGCTTCACCACCCGCAGTTTTTCCTGGAGCAATGGCCATGACCGACCTCAATCGCCGTCACTTCCTGCAACTCGCCGCCGCCAGCGGCACCGCGCTGCTGCTGCCTTCGCTCACCGAGGCCGATCTGGCGCGGGCGGCAATGCCGGCCGTGGGGCCAGAGCCGGTGCTGCTCAACTTCAACGAGAACCCGCTGGGCCCCGGACGCGCGGCGCGCGCGGCGATGGCCGAGGCGATTCCGCTCAGCGGCCGCTACCGGTTTGAGCTGACCGAGCAACTGGTGGCGGAGTTCGCGGCGCAGAACGGCCTGAAGCCGGCCTATGTGCTGCCCTTCGCCGGCTCCAGCGAGCCCTTGCAGTACCTGAGCCTGGCCTACACCGGACCCGGGCGCAGCCTGGTGGCGGCCAATCCCACTTTCGAGGCGGCCGGCGAGGCGGCGGCGCTCAATGGCGCGACGGTGCACTCGATCCCGGTGCGGGCCGACGGCGCCCACGACGTCGAGGCCATGCTCGCCGCCGACCCCAAGGCCGGGCTGATCGTGATCTGCAATCCCAACAACCCGACCGGCTCGGTCACTCCGCGCGCGGCCATCGAGTACGCGCTGGCGCACAAGCCGGCCGGCTCGCTGCTGCTGGTGGACGAGGCCTATATCCACTATTCGGAACAGCGCTCGGTGATCGACCTGGCCGCCACCGACGCCGAGTTGGTGCTGCTGCGCACCTTCTCCAAGCTCTACGGCATGGCCGGCATGCGCTGCGGCTTTGCGGTGGGCCGACCGGACCTGCTGGCGAAGATCAAGCTCTACGGCGGCAATCCGATGCCGGTGCCGAGCGTCGCGGGAGCGCTGGCGAGCCTGCGCGACGCCAGCCTGGTGCCCAGCCGCAAGCAACAGAACAGGCTGGTGCGCGAGGACGTCTGCGCCTGGCTGCGCGCACGCGGCCACCGGGTGACGCCGTCCGAAGCCAATTGCTTCATGGTCGAGGTCGGCCGGCCCGGCAAGGAGCTGGCGGCGGCGATGGCGGCGCGCGGCGTGGTGATCGGCCGCAGCTGGCCGGCTTGGCCTACCTGGTCGCGGGTGACGGTGGGCACGGCGGCGGAGATGCAGCGCTTCAAGCTGGCATTCGCGGCCTCGATCAAGGCGCCGACGCCCTCCGCGCTGGCGCTGGGCCCCGCCCCGTTCGTGCCAAACTGGGCCTAGCTTCAAGTTGCTGCACTGCGGCATAGGCCGTATATAGACGCCCCGAAATTTTTTGCCGCCCCGGCCCCCTGTAGCTTCTGATGCCGAACCGACGCACCGTCCGCCTGCCCCGCCGCCTCCTACTCGCTTCCCTCTTCGCCGGCCTGAGCGCCGCGCTGCCGGTCGTCGCCGCCGACTTTCCCGCGCTGGCCGAACTGCAGGGCAAGGGCGCGCGGGTCAGCGCCCTGGTGATCGATCTCGACCGTGGCGCCGAGCTGTTCGAGCTGAATCCGGACAGCCGCCTGTCGCCGGCCTCGGTCAGCAAGCTGGTGACCGCCGCCGCCGCGCTCGATGCCTGGCCGGCCGACCGCAGTTTCAGCACCCGCCTGCTGTCCGAACGCGGCCCGCGCGAGGGCGTGATCGAAGGCGCCATCACCCTGCACAGCGAGGGCGATTCCACCCTGGACCATCAGGCGCTGTTCTCGCTGGCGGTGCAGCTACGCTCGGCCGGCGTGCAGCAGATCAAGGGCGGCATCACCGTCAGCACCGCGCCGTTCGGCCCCCTGGGCTGCGAGACCAAGGACCGCTGCGACGCGCTGGTGAAGAGTGCCACCGCCTACAACGCGCCCTTGGCGGCGGTCGGCGTCGACTACGGCAACTGGTGCGTGGAAGTGCGTCCGCAGCGGGCCGGCGAGCAGGCCCAGATCACCTCCTGCGGTGGCAGCAAGCTGCCGATCCCGGTCGAGGGCACGGTCGCGGTGGTGCCGGCCGGGCGCCGCCAGACCTTCTTCCTGGACCGCTACACCAATGCCGCCGGCGACTATCTGAAGGTCGGCGGCGAACTGCCGGTGGGTGGCAGCCAGCAGCTCTACCGCGCCATGTCGGAACCCAGCCTGGGCGCCGGCCTGCTGCTGCGCGAGACTCTGCGCGCGGTCGGCACCCAGGTCGACGGCACGGTTGGCGTCTCCAGCGCCTGGCCGGCCAATGGCGCCACCGAACTGGCCCAGGTGGAAGGCGCGGCGCTGAAGGAGCAGCTGGCGCGCATGCTGCGCCATTCCAACAACTACATCGCCGACCTGATCACCCTCAACATCTCGGTATCGCTGGGCCGCAAGCCCGGAGCGCTGGCGGAGGCCAGCCAGAGCCTGGCCGACTTCGTGGCGCGCGCGCGCAGCTCGAAATCGCCGAATGCCCGGCCGACGCTGTTCTCGGGCTCGGGCCTGACCCCGGAAAGCCGCATCTCGGCACAGGACCTGGTGGCGGTGCTGCAATACCAGTACCGCGATGCCCGCCGCTTTCCGGCCTTCTACGGCGGGCTGGTGGTGCCGCGCGAAGGGCCGTACAGCTTCCTGCGGCGCGGCGCCAGCGAGGCCTGGCTGGATCGGGTGGCGCTGAAGACCGGCACCCTCAGCGAACCGATCTCGGTCAATTCCATGGCCGGCTACCTGCGCAAGAAGAACGGCGGCTGGATGGCCTTCGCGGTGCTGGTCAACGGTAGCCCGAGCCGGCGGGTGATCCCTTTCGGCACCGCGGTCGACGCCATCCGCAAGGATCTCGAGGCGATCCTGAAGCGCTATTAGTCGCTGCCGGATTCGACTGCTGACCGTTCCGGCGCGTCGCGCCGGAACAACGCCGAAGCAACAGGCGCTCTAGCGCTGCGGGCCTTGACCGAGGTCGATCCCGGTGCCGCGATAGCCGGTGAAGGTGCCGGCCGCGTCGTACACCGGCTCGCCGCTGATGCTGAAGCGGCCCCGCTGACCATCGGCACGGGCCACCGTGAACTCGAAGTGGTGAAACGACCAGCGCACCGCCAGTTGTGCCCGATGCGAGCCCCAGTCGCTGCCGCCCGCGATCACGCTGGGCAACTCCCAGGACCGCTTGCCGAGCACCTCGTCGCTGCCGAAGGCGCTGCTGCCTTCCAGGTGAGTGAACCGCAGTTCGCGGTCCTGCTGCCAGTGCCAGTCGCAGGATAGTTCGGTGAGGGCGCGGAAATGGGCTGCGTCGCGGCGCAGGGTCTCGGCCGCCTGCTGCCGCAGCAGGAACTGACCGAGCTGCCCGCCGATGGCGCGCACCGCCTGCAGCAGCCGGTCGTCCGGCTCGCGGATGCCGGCGCCGGAGAACGCCAGCACGCCGATCACTTGTGCGTCCGACCGCACCGGAAACACGAAGGCCCCTTCCGCGCCGGTGGCCGGCGCCAGTGCCGTCGGCGCAAACCCGTCAACGACCCAGTGCGGCTGACCGGACTGATAGACGCGGCCTTTCAGGCCGGTGCCCGGGCGGAAAAGCAGCGGGCGGGAGGCTTGCAGGAATTGCTGGACGGCCTCGGTCGGCAAGCCCCAGGCGGAATCGAAGCGCAGCAGGTCGGTGGCCGGATCCGGTCGGAAATATCGGCCGCAGTCCCAGCCCAGGCTCTCGCAGACGGCGCGGATCACCGCGGTCAGTGCCTCGCTGGGGGTGACAGCGTCCGCCAGGCAGCGCGCCACGGCGTACTCCAGCGCCAGCAGCCGTTCGCCGCGCTTGTGCTCGCTGACGTCCTCGCGTGCCAGCAGGGCGCGCACCGCGCCGGCGCCGGCCACACGGGTGACCGTCAACTGGTACCGGCGGCGGTCGACTGCCGCATTCCGCCCGGCAGCCGCGAGCGGGCCGTCGGCGTGGTCGTAGCGGAACAAATCGCGTTGGCCGGCAAGCACCTGGCGGATGCCGGCGGCGATCATGGCGCCGTCGACCTGGCTGTCGCCGGTGGCGGCGTCGCAGGCCGCGAGGTAGTTGGCGTGCTCGCAAACCTTCGCACCGAAGCCGTTGCCGCCGGCAGCACCCGCGCGCCAGGCCTGGTTCGCCAGCAGCAGTACGCCGTTCGCGTCCAGCAGGCCGACCTGGATGCCGAGCGCGTCGAGAGCCAGCCCGGCGTGGCGCTCCGGGGTATTGGAAGCAGCCAACTCGCCGCCGGCCCTACGTTGGCTTAGCGTTCGCGAGGCCTCGGGCAGCAGGATGAGGCTACCGCTCTCGGGATCGAGGATGGCGTCGATCTCGCCGGCCTCGATGGCCATCCGTTCGGAGCGGCTGCGGACCAGCCGCAAGATCACTTTCCCAAGGCCGCCGTCAGCGAGCTTGCCGTCGGTGTGCAGGTGCGGGTCGATGACAGTGTTCATGGTCCGCTGGCCGCAGGAATGCCCAGCGCGCGCATCACTTTGTCGGTATCGCTGAGATTGCCGATGATCCTTGCGGTCGGTGATGGCGACAGCTTGGCGAGGCAGGGGGTGACGATAACGCCGTTGTCCAGAGCATGCTGTGGGAACTCGATCACGTCGATGATCTCCAGCTTGAACTTCCCCTTCAGGTGGCGCTGGCAGATCGCCTCCAGATTGGCCACCGCCTGAACCGAGTTGGGCGCCTGGTCAACCACGTACAGGCACAGCACCACCATCGAGGTGGTCGGCGGACCGGCCGGCGGCCGAGCCTTGCTGCTACGGCCATTCTCAGGAGTCATTGCGGGCCTCCACCTTGAGCTTCTGTCCCGATTTGCCAGCGCCATTGAGCGCGCCGGACCTGGCCGGCGGTCCAAGCGAGTCGGCGGTTTCGAGCGTGGTCAGATCGGCACTGCGGATCCGCCGCAGTTCCTTCTCGCGATCGCTCGAGGACACGATGCGGGCCTCATTGCCGCTGGAATAGGTCGCCAGTTCCAGCCGCTGCCGCTGCAGGCCCTGCTCGAGGTCCTTGATACGGGCGCGGGTGTCGGCTTCGGCCAACTCCAGGGCGCCGTGCTTGAGATCGAACTCGGAACGGCGCTGCACGGCCTTGGCCTTCTCCTCCTCCTCCTTTTCCCAGCGCAGCGTGCCCATCAGCACTTCGCCGCCGGCGGTATAAACATCCGCCAGCATCGGCCCGGCATCGCTGAGGATCAGCTCGCGCACCTGGTTGGAGTGCCAGGTGCCGCGCGACTTGATGATGGTCAGCGCCCGGTTGCGTTCGCCGTTGCGGATCAGGTACGACAGGTGGATCCAGGTATCGGCGATCATCGAAATCTGCAGATCAGTCGCTTCGCCTTCGGGCTCGGCACCATCGTTGATGGCGGTGACCAGCACGGTGATCTTTTCGTCCTTGGCCATGTAGATGAAGCGGTTGGCGACCGCGCGCGCGGCCTGCAGCCCACCCGACTTGGCGATCGCCGACAGCGGGTCGATCACCAGGCACTGCGGTCGATGCTCGCGGATCAGGGCCTTGAGCTTGAGCAGGTGGTCCTCGGCGCTGATCGATTCGGTGCGGCCCGAGTACATCTTCAGCAGACCGCTCTTGAGGTGGGGCTTGAGCTGGATGCTGACCGAGGTCAGGTTGAGCGCGATCCGCTCGGCGCTTTCGTCGAAGCTGACGAACAAGGTGCGCTCGCCGCGCTGGCAGGCCGCCTCGGCGAACTTGCCGGCCAGGGTGGTCTTGGAGGTGCCGGGCACGCCGGTGATAAGGGTGCTGCTGCCGCGAAACAGGCCACCACCGAGCATGGTGTCGAGTCGCTCGAAACCGGCCGAAACCCGCTCGGCCGAGGCGACCTGCTGAATTTCGGTCCGCTCGGGCGCATCGACGATCATGCCGCCCGAGCCGAAGCTCACCGGATATTCACCGGCAGCGAAATCGGAGCCGCGATATTTGGTGATCTGGATGCGGTGCAGGGCCACGCCGCAGTCCAGGCGCCGCTCGAAGCGGACCACGCAGTCCACCATGAACTCCATGAAGCCGTAATTGACGAAGTCGGCGCCGGCGCCGTCGACCTTGGCGGTAATGATGGCGGCCTCGACCTGGTTCACCGCCAGCCAGTCGCGGATGCGATAGATCTCGCGCATCTCGGCCGCCGGGTCACGCAGTAGGGTCAGCAGCACGTCGAGGCCGTCGAACACGATCCAGCGCGCACCGATCTCGCCCATCTTCGCCTTCAGCATCGCCAGCATGCCGCTCAGGTCGAATTCACCGGACTGGACCACCTCCGGCGACAGTTGCGCGTCCATGAAGAACAGCTTGTGCTTCGGCACCGCCGCCAGCCCCCAGTCAAAGCCGATGGCATTGGCGACAATCTGGCGTGCGCTCTCCTCGAAGGCGACGAAGACGCCGGCCTCCTGCCGATCACGCACCGCATTGACCAGGGTTTGCAGCGCGAACACGGTCTTGCCCGAGCCCGGCCCGCCCTTGAGCAGGCTGATGCGCTGGCGCGGCAGGCCGCCCTGGCTCAGTTCGTCGAAACCCTGGATGCCAGTGGCGATCTTGGGCGAGGCCTGAGCCTGCGCTGGTGCTTTCTTGAGGCCGGCCACGATGTTTCCTGGTCAACAAAGACGGCAGCCGCCGGTAGGCCGGATGGCCCGCAGCGCTGCAGGCGGTTAAATAGCAGCTGCGCTCCGCACCGTATGTTCGCTACCAGACATAGCCCCGACGATGGTCGGCAGCACCGGCTATGCATTGGAGGTGACGCGGCGATCCTGTATCCGGGCATCCCGCTGGAGCGCGTCCGTGCCGGTCAAGGCGCGGCCTTCCCGCTGACCGGAACCGGTTTACTCGCTCCCGGGCTCCGGCCGGTTGCGCATCCAGTCGGCGGTGCCGGCGAAGTGCTGCATCAGCACCGCAGCGAGTTCGCCGTCGAGCTGCCGTTGCCGCAGCGCCCCGGCCATGCAGTGCAGCCACTGGTCGCGCTCGGCAACGCCGATGGAAAACGGGAAATGGCGCGCCTTCAGGCGCGGGTGGCCGAAGCGCTGCTGGAAATGCTGCGGCCCGCCGGTCCAGCCGCAGAGGAACCAGTAGAGTTTGTCGCGCGAGCCCGCGAGGTCGGGCGGATGCAGTGCGCGGATCAGCGCGTAGGCGGGCTCGACGTCCATGCGGTCGTAGAAGGCATCGACCAGGGCACGAATCCCGGGTTCGCCGCCTAGGGTCTGGAACAGGCTGCCGTCCTCGCTCATGCCGGGCCGCCACCGCGCAAGGCGTAGAGCGGCACCGGCTCGCCATAGCCTTTCATGGTCTCAGGTGGCCTGGCCTCGAAACAGTTGGCCAGCTCGGAGGCCAGGGGCTGCCGGGTGGCGGCATCGAGCAGCAGCTCGCCGTCCTCGGCGTGCTGGCACAGCCGGGCGGCGAGATTGATCGCCGGGCCGACGGCGACGTACTCCAGCCGGCCGGCGCCGCGGATCGCGCCCACCGTCACCACGCCGCTGGCGACGCCGACCCCCAGGCCGACACCGGGCGCCAGCTCGCGCAGCGCCGGCCGCACTCGCTCGATCAGCGCGCGCGCCAGTCGCACCGCCCGCTCGGTGTGGTCCCGGTGCGCCTGCGGCGCACCGAGCAGCACCAGCACGCCGTCGCCGGCGTGGTCCTTGATGGTGCCGCCCTGCTCGGCGGCGGCCTGGCCGACGGCGGCGTAGTAGCGCTCCAGCAGGGCCACCACTTCCTCGGTGCTGCGCGCCTGGGTGTAGGCGGTGAAACCGCGCAGGTCGCAGTAGACGGCGCTGAGCATGCGCCGCTCACGCACCAGCAACTTGTCCATCCCCTTCTGCCGCAGCAGGCCGGTCAGCTCCGGCGCCAGGAACTCGCTCATGAACTGGCCGCGCCGGCCCAGCACCAGCAGGTAGCGCACCGAGCCGGCCAGCACGATCAGCAGGCCGACCGCGACCAGGGCCGGCACCAGCGCCGGTCGCACCACCAGTCCGGCGTACAGGAAGGGGCCGGCCAGCAGCAGGGCGCGCAGGCGGATCGACTCGGCCGGATCGGTGCGGGTGATCAGCAGCATGAAGATCGCGATCATCGCCAGCAGGGCGCCGCTGCCCAGCACCGGCACGAACACCGCCCATTCCAGTGGCCGCACCCGGATGAAACCGGGTAGGCCGCTGGTGGCGTCGGCCGGCGCCAGCCAGAGGTAGCCCAGCGCCAGCCCGGCATAGACCAGCACCAGGATCTGCGAGGCACGCAGCAGACCGTTGATGGCGCCGCGCAGGCGCCGGGTCGCGGTCTCCGCCACCCGGCGCACCCATTCAGCGCCAGACAGCATCACCAGCACCTCCATCAGCCGGCACAGGCCGGCCAGCAGCAGCGGATGTCGGCTATCGGCGGCCAATTCCAGCGGCGCCAGTTGCAGGCGCAGACCGAGCACGATCAGGCACAGCGCCAGCGCCCGGCTGCTGCGGCTGCGCATGTCGGCCAGGCCGAAAATGGCACCGCAGCCGGCGGCGAACAGGCCCGCGACCAGAAAGGCGTCGGCGGCAGCGACGGGATTGTTCATGGGGAAAGGCTGCGGCGGCGGCGCGCATCGGTTTTAATGGGCACTACTGTAACCTCCGATCGCCGTCCGCCAATGAGCGCCCTCGCCCCTGTCACCGAACTGCTCGAACGCCGGTTCGATCAGGCCGAGCGCGGAGCCTGGGACCGTCCCTGCCGGCCGGCCGCGCCATGAATCCGCGCGAAGTCGCCGGCGTCCGGCTCGACAAGTGGCTGTGGGCGGCGCGCTTCTACAAGACCCGCAGCCTGGCCAAGCAGGCCATCGACGGCGGCCATGTGCGGGTCGGCGGCGAGCGCGCCAAGGTCGCCCGCGAGCTGGCAGTCGGCCTGATGCTGAACCTGCGACGCGGCACCGAGGAGTTCGAGCTGCAGGTGCTGGCACTGTCCGACCAGCGCGGCGGCGCACCCGAGGCGCAGCGCCTGTACGCCGAGACCGAGGCCAGCCGTGCCCGCCGCGAGCGGGCGGCACTGGAACGCCGCGCCAATGCCCTGGCGCACCCGGACCAGCGCCCGGACAAGCAGCAGCGCCGGCGCATCGTCCGCTTCAAACGCGCCGTGAGCGGGGAGCCAGGCTAGGTCCATGCCGCAACGTCGCCTAGACCGCTGGCTGTTCGTCGGGGGCCCTCTGCTGGCCCTGGTCGGCGGCTACGTCAACGTGATCCTGCTGCTGCGCTTCGCGATGCCGGTGAGCCATGTCACCGGCGCGGTGGCGCATCTGGGCATGGACGGCGTCCACCAGCACGGCGAGTCGCTGCGGCTGGCGGCGAGCATGGTGCTGGCCTTCCTGCTGGGTGCGGTGATGACCGGCTACTGGACCGAGGGCCAGCTGTTCCAGCACAAGCGGCGCTACGGCCTGGTGTTCGTGCTGCAGGGCCTGCTGTTCGGATTCGCCGCGTACTGGCTGGCGCTCGACAGCCGCCTGGCGGTGCCGGCGGCGGCCTGCGGCTGCGGCATGCAGAACGCCATGGCCAGCAGCTACCGTGGCCTCAACCTGCGCACCACCCACATGACCGGGGTGGTGACCGACATCGGCGTGCTGCTGGGCCTGCGCCTGCGCGGCCAGGCGATCCAGAGCTGGCGGCTGGGCCTGCTCTGCCTGATCTTCCTGGGCTATCTCGCCGGCACCCTGCTGGGCGTGCTGCTCGCCGACTGGCTGCAGGCGCTGGCACTGTACCTGGCCGCCGGGGTCTGCCTGTTCGGCGGTCTAGGCTATCTGTTGCTGTTCGCCCGCCGGCGTACCGCCAGTTCAGTATCGATTCAGGCCGGCGACGATCAATGAGCGCCACCGCCTTTCACCACGGAGCACCACCATGAAACTCTACCGTCCCCTGCGCCTGCTGCTGACCCTGTCGACGCTCGTCGTCGGCACCGCCGTGGCGGCGACCGATCCCCTGGTGATCCTCCAGGGCAGCACCGCTGCCGGCGACAGCACGATCAACCTGCGCCACGAGCAGCCCGCCGCCTGCGCCATGCCCAGCGTCGGCGACTGCGCTGGCTGCGCGGTGAGCTGCCAGACCGGCCAGGCCGCCGTCTGCAAGCCGGGCAAGGTCAGCGCCGCGATGGGCGACGGCAGCTGCCAGCGCGAGCCGCTGTGCCGTTGCGAGAGTGCGACGCCCGGCCCTTCGACCAAGCGCTGAGCCCAACAAAAAAGCCGCCCTGCCAGATGGCAGGGCGGCTTTTTATTGGCTGCCGGGGCTAGCGACCGCCGCCACCGCGCGAGCCCGAGCGATGCTGGCCGGGCCGGCCGCCGCCGCCCGGACGACCACCGCCACCGGGACGGCCAGCACCAGCCGGCTTGTTGTGGGCCGGCAGGTTACCGCGGCCGGTGCCCGGCGCGAAGCCGCCGGTGTGCGCCGGCTCGGCACGCGCCGCCGGACCGCCGCTGCGATGCTCGGCCGGACGCGCCGCGCCTTCCGCGCGCTGCGGGCTGGCCGGACGGTTCCAGGACTCACCGCGGCCCGCCGCCGGCGCGGCCGACGAGCGCCCACCGCCGCCACCGCGACCGTCGCGGCCCTGGCCACCGCCGCGACCACGGCCACCCTGGGGCGGACGCGGCGGGCGCGGCGCTTCCGGGCGATCCGCTGCTGCCGAAGGCGTGAAGCCTTCCACCGCCAGCACCGGAATCTCGCGCTTGATCAGGCGCTGGATGTCGCGCAGGAAGGCGCGCTCGTCCGGGGCGCAGAAGCTCAGCGCCTCGCCGTCGTTGCCGGCACGGCCGGTGCGACCGATGCGGTGCACGTAGTCCTCGGGCACGTTCGGCAGCTCGAAGTTGATGACGTGGGGCAGTTGGTCGATGTCGATGCCGCGCGCGGCGATGTCGGTCGCCACCAGGGCGCGGATCTTCTTCGCCTTGAAGTCGGCCAGCGCCTTGGTGCGCGCGCTCTGGCTCTTGTTGCCGTGCAGCGCCGCCGCCGGCAGGCCGACTTCGTTGAGGTAGTCGCAGATGCGGTTGGCGCCGTGCTTCATGCGCGCGAAGACCAGAACTTGTTGCCAGTCGCCCTGACGCATCAGGTGGCTGAGCAGTTCCTTCTTGTGGCGCTGCTCGACGTAGGTGACCTTCTGGGTCACGGTGTCGATGGTGCTGTTGCGCGGCGCGATGTCGATCTCGCGCGGCTGGTGCAGGAAGGTCTTGGCGAGGGTGCGGATCTCGTCCGAGAAAGTCGCCGAGAACAGCAGGTTCTGGCGCTTGGCCGGCAGCATCCGCAGCACTTTCTTGATGTCGTGGATGAAGCCCATGTCGAGCATGCGGTCGGCTTCATCAAGGATAAAGGTCTCGATGCGCGACAGGTCGGCGTAGCGGTCGGTGGCGAGTTCGAGCAGGCGGCCCGGCGTGGCGATGATGATGTCGACGCCACGGCGCAGGCCGTCGATCTGCGGCTGGTGGCCGACGCCACCGAAGATCACCATGCTCTTCAGCGGCAGGTCCTTGCCATAGGTGGCAATGCTCTCGGCGACCTGGGCGGCGAGTTCGCGGGTCGGCGTCAGCACCAGCACGCGCGGATAGCGCTTGGCCGGGGCCGGCGTCGGATTGGCCATCAGCCGGTGCAGCATCGGCAGGGTGAAGCCGGCGGTCTTGCCGGTGCCGGTCTGGGCGGCGGCGAGCAGGTCATGGCCTTCCAGCACCACCGGAATGGCGCGCAGCTGGATCGGGGTGGGGGTGGTATAGCCCTCGCGGGCCACAGCAGTCAGCAGGGCCTGGTGCAGGCCCAGTTCGGCAAAAGACATCGAAACTCCGGGAGCGCCGTCGGATGGGCGTGCAGGCTCGCTTCGAGACCTGACGGCAGGGCGCGCGACGGAAGACCGCACCCAGTGAAGGGCGCGGATTATACGGGCTGCGGAGAATCCTGCTCGAGGTGCCGGCGGCTCAGGCGTTGTCGTGGATCGCCTTCAGCACGTCGCTGCGCGAAATCTGGCCGACCAGCTTGCCGTTCTCGATCACCGGAAACCGCTTGAACGGCGAGTCGAGGAAGCGGTTGGCAACCGCGAGCAGGGTCTCGTCCGGCGCCAGGCACTGCACACTGCTGGCCATGAAGTCGCTGACGGTGCCGGGCGAGACGCCCTCGTAGCTGGCCATCACCGCCACTTTCAGGCAGTCCTTCTCCGACAGCATGCCCACCAGCTTGCCACTCGCCTCGCAGACCGGGGCGCCGGAATGGCCGCTCTTCACCAGGGCACCGAGGGCGGTCATCACGTCGGTGTCCGGCGTGAAGGTCAGCAGGTTGCGGGTCATGTAGTCACGCACGCTGTAGGCGCTCAGGTCGGCCATGCTCTCGTCTCCTCCAGCGCCTCTTCGGCGCAGCTCAAGACTAGCGCAAGCTGCGGTCGGCCGGGAGACTCTAAACGAATGAGCCGGCCAGTCCCAGCAAGGCCGGGTACGGATGGATCACGGTGGCGCTGGGCACCGCCGCCAACCGCGCCTGGTAGGACGGTTCCCGGGCCTCGAAGGCGGTGCGGAACAGCAGGCTGTCGAAGTCCTCGGCCCAGCGCGGCAGGATGCCGCCGGCCAGCAGCAGGCCCCGGGCGCCGAAGATCAGGGCCAGATCGCCGGCGAAGGCGCCCAGCGAGGCGGTGAAATGCCAGACCGCCTCGCGCGCGAGCAGATGACCGGCCTTGGCCTCCTGCCAGACCTCAGCCGGGTCGGCCGCCGTCGCCGCCACCTCGCGCAGATCGGCCACCACCTGGTAGAGCCGCCACAGCCCGGGGCCGCTCAGCACCAGTTCGGCGGAGACATAGCCGTATCGCTCCGCCAGCCGGTTCCAGATCGGAACCGCGGCCTGGTCCGGGGGCGCCAGCCGGGCATGACCACCCTCGCCTGCCACGACCCTGCCACCCGGCAGCCAGGCGGCAACGCCGAGGCCGGTACCGGGCCCTAGCACCACCGTGGCTTCTTCGTAGGGCGGCGCCTCCCGGCCGTGCGGCTGCAGGTCGAAGCCGCTCAGCAGCGGGGCGGCGGCGGCGATGGCGGCGAAGTCATTGACCAGCAGCACCCGGGGAACGCCGAACACGTGGGCGACCGCCTCAGCACTGATCCGCAGTCCGGCATTGGTGAGCTGGGCCTGCGCCGAGCGGCCCTCGCCCTCCACCGGGCCGGCAACCCCGATCACCACCGAGGACAGCGGCGGCGCGCCCTGGCGGCACCAGTAGGACGCCAGGCTGTCGGCCAGATCCTTGCTGTCCGCGGTGGCCAGCACCTCGACCGCCCTCAGCTCCGCCTTGCCAGTCGCGGGCTCGGCGAGCGCCATACGCAGGTTGGTGCCGCCAAGGTCCGCCACCAGCCGGAAACCCCGCGCGTCCGTCTCGTCAGTCGCCATGCCCGCCCGTCTCCTTGAGTGTGCCCAGAAATTCCCGGCTCCAGCGCCGGATGTCGTAGTCGAGCAGCCCCTGCATCAGCTCCCGGTGCCGGCGCTGGCGCTCGTCCAACGGCATGTGCCGCGCGATCTGCATCGCCTCGGCGACGGCGACTGTGTCGTAAGGATTGACGATCAGCGCTGCCTTCATCTGGGCGGCGGCGCCAGCAAAGCGCGACAGCACCAGCACGCCGGGATCGGCCGGGTCCTGCGCCGCGACATACTCCTTGGCGACCAGGTTCATGCCGTCGCGCAGCGGCGTCACCAGCCCGACCTTGCTGGCACGATACAGCCCGGCCAGGCCACGGCGCGACACCGTGCGGTTGATGTAGCGCAGCGGCGTCCAGTCGACGTCGGCGAAAGCGCCGTTGATGCGGGCCGAGAGATGCTCCAACTCGCTGCGCAGGGTCGCGTACTCCGGCACCGTTTCCCGCGACAGCGGCGCCACCTGCAGGAACTCGACCTGGCCGCGCGTGGCGGGATAGTCCTGCAGCAGCCGCTCGTAGGCGAGGAAGCGCTGCGGGATGCCCTTGGTGTAGTCGAGCCGATCCACGCCGATGATCTGGTCGCGTCCGCGCAAGGCGGTCTTGACCCTTTGCCACTGGCGCTGGCCGTCTTCGGTCCAGACGAACTCGGCGTACTCGCGGGCATCGATACCGATGGGAAAGGCCTTGATCCGCACCTTGCGCCCCAGCGCGCAGAGCACATCACCCGCCAGCGTCGCGCCCGGAATCTCGTTCACCGCGTAGTCGAGAAAGCGCTCGCAGTCGCGCTCGGTATGGAAGCCCAGCAGGTCGTAGGCCATCAAGGCCTGCAGGATGCGGTCCTGGTGCGGCAGGGTCAGCAGCACTTCCCGCGAGGGGAAGGGAATGTGCAGGAAGAAGCCGATGTGCTGGTCCACGCCCATCTCGCGCAGGGTTTCGGCGAAGGGGATCAGGTGGTAGTCGTGCACCCAGATCACGTCGTCGGGAAGCAGGTGCGGGCGCAGGGTCTGCGCGAAGCGGGCGTTCACCCGCCGGTAGCCGTCGAAGTAGCGACGGTCGTAGGCGGTGAGATCGATTCGATAGTGGAACAACGGCCACAGGCAGCGGTTGGCGAAGCCGTTGTAGTAGTCCTCGTGCTCCTGCGGCGTCAGGTCGGTGGTGAGCGTGTGCAGGCCGCCACCACGCTCGGTAGTCGCACCCGAGCTTGCCTCGGCGATCTTGCCGCTCCAACCGAACCACAGGCCCTTGCTCGCCTTCAAGGAATCGACCAGGGCGATAGCGAGGCCGCCGGCCCTGGTCGCACCACGGATCGGACCGACCCGGTTGGAGACCGCCACCAGGCGACTCACACCACCTCCGACCAGGGCCGCGACAGCCGGGTGGCGACATTGATGACCCCGACCAGGGAATAGGTCTGCGGGTAATTGCCCCACAACTCGCCGGTTTCCGGATGCAGGTCTTCCGACAGCAGGCCGACGTGATTGCGGCGCGCCAGCATGCGCTCGAACAGCGCCCTCGCCTCGTCCCTGCGCCCGAGTCGGATCAGCGCGTCGATGTACCAGAAGGTGCAGATGTTGAACGCGGTCTCCGGCTTTCCGAAGTCGTCGCTGGCGTGATAGCGGAACAGGAAGTCGCCATGCTTCAGGCGCTGCTCGACGCTGGCGACGGTGGCCGCGAAGCGCGGATCGTCCGGCTTGAGGAAACTCACCTCGCCGATCAGCAGCAGGCCGGCCTCGATGTCGTGTCCGCCGAAGCTTTCGGCGAAGCTGCCACGCTCGACATTCCAGGCCTGGGTCTCGATGGCGCTGCGGATTTCCTGCGCGCGCGCCAGCCAGATGGCAGCGCGCTCCGGCAAGGCCAGATGCACGGCGATCTTCGCCAGCCGGTCGCAGGCCGCCCAGCACATCAGCGCCGAGGATGTATGCACCCGGGCGCGGGAGCGCAGTTCCCACATGCCGGCATCGGCAGTGTTGTAGACCGCATGGGCGCGATCACCCATCTTCTCCAGCCGCTCGAACTCGCTGCGGCCGGCGGGCTTGAGCAGGCGCTGGTCGAAGAAGGCCTGGCTGTAGGCCAGTACCACATTGCCGTAGACATCGTGCTGGTGATGCTCGTGCGCCTGATTGCCGATGCGCACCGGACCCATCCCGCGATAGCCGGGCAGCGCCGGTGCCTCCGATTCGGTCAGGCGATACTCCTGGGCGATGCCGAACACCGGCTGCAGGTGCAGCGAGGCGCCGGGCGGCACGATCAGGTTGGCGAGATAGCGGAGGTAGTGCTCCATGGTCTCGACTTCCGACAGTCGATTGAGCGCGCGTACCACGAAGAAGGCATCGCGCAGCCAGCAGTAGCGGTAGTCCCAGTTGCGCCGGCTATCGGCCGCCTCCGGAATGCTGGTGGTGAGCGCGGCGATGATCGCGCCGGTTTCCTCGAAGGTGCAGAGCTTGAGCGTGATGGCGGCGCGGATCACGGCCTCCTGCCACTCCAGTGGCAGCGACAGCCGTCGCACCCATTCGCGCCAATGCAGCTCGGTTGCTTCCTGGAACTCGCGGGCGATGGTCTCGACGCCCTCGCGCAGGGTCTCGTCCGGCGTCAGCAGGAAGCTGATCGGGCCTTCAAGCAGGAACGCGGTCTCCGCCAGCACATAGGCAATCGGCGCATTGGTGGTCAGCCGCAGCGTCTGCTGAGGGCCGATGTAGCGGATGTGGTTGCTGCCCTGCGTCAGCTGCGGCCTGCTGGCGCCGTACTCGAAGCGCGGCCGCAGCTTGACCAGGATGCGCGGCGCGCCGGCCAGGGGCCGCACCCGACGCACCAGCTGCACCGGCCGGAACATGCGGCCGCGCGCCGCGAAGCGCGGTGCAAAGTCGGTGATCTCGATGGCATTGCCACGCTCGTCGTATTGGCGGGTCCGCAGCACGGCGGTGTTCGGCAGGTACTCCTGCTCGCTGCGGCTCAAGCCCTCGATCTGGATGCTCCAGGCACCGTCGTCGGGCTCACTGCCGCCACCGAGCAGGGCATGGAACACCGGGTCGGCGTCAAAGCGCGGCAGGCAGCACCAGACCACCCGGCCTTCGCGGTCCACCAGCGCGCCGTAGCTGCAATTGCCGATGACGCCGAGATCGAGCGTGGGCTGCGGCATCTCAGGCACCGATCAGCTGCGGCCGCGCACTGCTCGCCAGCAGCCAGAGCAGCACCGCCTGCGGATCGACCAGCCGGCTGTCGGCACGACTGCCGCCCGGCCCGACCTTGATCGCGATGCCGCCCAGCGATTGCGCCGCGCGCATTGCGTCCTCGTCGGTCCGGTCGTCACCCACGAACACCGGGATGCGGCCCGCAAACGGCGGCCGCGCCATGAAGTCGAGCAAGGCCAGGCCCTTGTCCAGACCGTGCGGGCGCGCCTCGTGCACGAACTTGCCGGAGACGATGGCCAGGTTGGCGCTGCCGACCACGCCCCGCAGCAACTCCAGCGCCTGCAGCTCCTGCTCCGGCGCCGCGCGGTAGTGGATGGCCAGTGCCGCCCCCTTGTCCTCGACCCAGAGCCCCGGACAGGGCGCCGCGCAGTTCCGCAGCGCTTCCGCGAGCCCGGTGTCTGCCATCAGTTCGCGGATCGGTCCCTGCGCCTGCTCGCGGCGCTGTGCGCCGTGCAGGCCCGCGCCCGCCAGCTGCAGCGGCGCCAGCACGGCGTCGACCGACTCCAGACGGCGACCGGTGAGGATCGCCAGCGCACCGTCCAGGCGCTGCTGGTATTCCACCAGCAGGGGCACCAGTCCGGCATCGGGGCGGACCTCGTCCGGCCGCCCGGCCAGATCGACCAGGGTGCCGTCGAAGTCGAGAAAGAGCGCGTGTTGTCCGGAGAGCGTCGGCGGAGGCATGGCGTCAAGCCAGAGTCACGGTAGGGATAGGGTGAGGAGCGCAAAAACTCCCCGAACCGATCTTGACCGCGGCCGCCTGAGCGTCCGGTTAACGCACCAGCTGCTAGTTATTTGCAGCCGGCTCCTTCGCCTTGCTGCCGAGGCCGCGCTCCAACAGCTCCAACTGCTGCTTGCCGGATGGCAGCGCGATGCCATCGGCGGAGAACCGGCCGAGAATGGCGTAGCGCAGTTCGCTGGCCACCGCGCCGCGATCATGGATGTTGCTGATGTAGCCGCCGATCTCGAAGGTGAGGGTACCGGCGCCGAAATCCTTCAGCGACACGAAAGGGCCGCCCAGCCCTGGCACGGCATCAGCCTGGATCAGACGTAGCGAATCCCTCACCACCTGCTGCAGGGCCGAAGTCACTTTCAGCGGATCGCTGCCGGCATCGACCAGCACGTTCATCAGGACCCGGCCATAGGTATTGCCATAGGTGAGGTTCTCGACCCGGTTGGAAATCAGCTCGGAGTTGGGGACGATGATCACGGTCTTGTCCCAGGTCTCGATCTCGGTGGCGCGGATGCGGATGTGGCGAACGAAGCCTTCGGTGGTGCCGACCTTGACGTAGTCACCAACCCGCACCGGTCGCTCGAACAGCAGGATCAGGCCGGAGACAAAATTGTTGATGATGTTCTGCAGGCCGAAACCGATACCGACCGACAGGGCGCCGGCGACGATGGCGAGCTTGCCCAGGTCGAGGCCGGCGACCGTGAGGCCGACCATGCTGGCGAGGATGAAGGTGACGTAGCCAAACAGGGTCGCGACCGACACCCGCACCCCGGGGTCGAGTTGCGACAGCGGCAGCCAGTCTTCCTCCAGCTTCTTCTTGATGTAGCGGGTGAAGGTGATCAGCAGGAAGAACCAGATCAGGCCCAGCAGCAGAGCCGAGGGCACGATATGCGAGCGCCCGATCTTGAAGCCGGTGCCGGTGAGCACCTCGCTCACCCTCTCGCCGAGGTCGTGCTCACCCCAGACGTGCAGCAGCAGGTAAGCGATGAACGGCCAGAGCACGAACTGATAGCTGAGCGTCAGCCACTTCAGTTCATGGATGTGCTTGCCCTCGGCGACGCCGATACGGCGCCGCACGCGGCGCTGCCAGGCAAAGCGACCTGCATCCATGGTGCGGGTGAGGTATTCGACTGCCAGCGAGCACAGGGTGCCGAAGGCGACCAGGGCCAGGGTGCTGGTGGTCGGATTGGCGGTGACCCAGACAGGCAGCATTACTTTCAATCCCTAGAGTTATGAAGGCGGGCATTTTCCACTAACTGCCTCGCCATGCCAGCATGTCGGCATGAATGTGAACCAAACCAACCAGATCCGCGACGCCGTCACCGCCGTCATTCTTTGCGCCGACCGCCTGCTGATGGTGCGCCGTCAGCCCAGCCTGAATTCTTTCGCCGGCTTCACCGCCTTCCCCGGCGGCAAAGTCGACAAGGCCGATGCCGAGGCAATGGCTTCGGCCCTGCATTGCGAAGGCCAGGAGACCCGGCTGATGGTGGGCCTGGTGCGGGAAGTGGGCGAAGAGCTGGGCATCGATCTGGAAGCGCTCTCGGCGGCCGGGAAGGTGCAGGGCGTGCACTTGCTGGGCGAAGCCACCACGCCGCCCATCGCGCCGGTGCGCTTCCGCACCCACTTCTACCGTATCGATCTGGCCGTCGCGCCGGAGCCGGTGCCCGACCTCGGCGAGATCGCCGAAGCCAGCTGGGCAACGCCGGCCGAGTGGATGGCGCGCTATCGGGACGGCCGCCTGCTGCTGGCGCCGCCGACCCTGGACGTGCTGCTGGCGCTGGAGAGTGACGCCGCAGTGACCAGCATCCCGGCACTCGACGAGGACAATGACCGCACCGGTGCAGTCGAAGCCCTGCGCAGCATCGAGCCACTGCACCAGCTCAAGCAGCTGTTTGTACGCTCCAACACCCTGCCGCCGGCGCAGCACACCAATGCCTTCCTGATCGGCGACAAGTACAAGGTACTGGTCGATCCCAGCCCGCGCGACCGCACCGAGTTGCAGCGCCTCATCAACTGGCTGGACGTGGTCGGCGTCGACGAGGTGCTGCTCACCCATCACCACCCCGACCACCGCGAGTACGCCAACGAGATCGCCGAGCGCTACGACGTGCCGCTGGCGATGAGCGAAATCACCCGCAAGCTGATCGCCGACAGCCGCTACGGCGCGCCCGGCTTCTTCGGCGAGCTGTTGCTGCGCACCTACGACGAGGGCGACGTGGTGACCCGCTGGCTAGGCCGCCCGGTGCGCGTTATCGCGGTGCCCGGCCACGACGCCGGTCAGATCGCGCTGATGCCGGACGGCCGCGAGTGGTGCATCGTCGGCGACCTCATCCAGGGCATTGGCACGGTGGTCATCCACAAGCCGGAAGGCCACATGGGCACCTACTTCCAGACCCTGCAGAAAGTGATCGACCTCGACCCGGCGGTGATCATTCCCTCGCACGGCCAAGCCCTGGGCACGGTCTATCGGCTGGAGGAAACCTTGAAGCACCGCAGGATGCGCGAGCTGGCGGTGCTGGAGCTGCGCGGTGCGGGGAAAAGCATCGACGAGATGCTGCCGGTCATCTACCAGGGCCTCGATCCTCGGCTGATGCCGCTGGCGCGCGCCAACATCGAGAGCCATCTCGACAAGCTGGTGGAGGAAGGCCGCGTCGCGGCCTGAGTCGGTAACGTCCTAGCAATCACCCAGCAGTTCACGGCCCGATGCCATGGATGGCTCGCGCCTACTGAGCGGTTTGCGACGGCGGCCGCTGGCTTCTAGCGCCAGGTAGAGCGCCAGGCCAAGCAGCAAGGGCAGCAGGTAGTAGCTGGCGCGGAAGGCCAGCATGGCGGCAATCACGACCGGGCTGCCGACACGATGGGCGAGCGCAGCAACGAACACTGCTTCCATCACGCCGAGGCCGGCCGGTATGCGCACGATCAGACCGGCGATGCCGCTCAGGAACAGCACAGCCAGTACGGTCAAATAGCTGACCGAGTCCGGCAGGTAGTTGGCGATCACCGCCGCCATCAGCGACCAGCTCAGGCTGGAGACCGCGATCTGACGCAACGCGAAGCCCAGCGGCGGACAGTGCAGCCGCACGCCACGCAGTTGCCAGTGGCGACCCTCGTGGCGACTGCAGAGCCACAGATACCAGGCGCAGAGACTCAGCAGCAACAGGCCCAGCCCGCGCAACGCATCGGCATGAATGGGCCAGTCCGGTGGCGGCTGCGGCGGTTGCAGGCTGAACACCAGTCCGGCCAGCAACAGGTATCCGGACCAGTTGGTGAGCACGCCGATACCGATCACCCGAGCAACCCGGCGGGCCGCAAGTCCCCGCCGGGTATACAGGCGGAAACGCACCATCCAGCCACCCAGCAAGGCGCCCAGGTTCATCGCGAAGGCGTAGGCCACGAAGCCGATCAGTCCGGTCGTCACGGCGGGCAGCCGGTGCCGCTCGTAGCGACGCCCGAGCAATTCGTAACTGCTGGCGACGCCGTAACCGCACAGCGCCAGCACGATGCCGGTGACGACGGTCAGCTGGTCATAGCGGCGCAGGGCGCGACCGGTCTCCTGCCAGTCCACCTCGCGGAGGCCGGCAAGCAGAAAGACCGCGAACACCAGGACGATGACCAGGCTGAGCAGCAGCTTCACCCAGCGCCAGCGACGGTCGCTTGTCCGGCCCGAGCCTTCACGCATCAGCGCCAGCTCCCGGTGGAACCGGTGCGAATGCTCGGCAGGGGTCGGGACCCGCACCATGCTCAGCGCTCCTCCTGCGGCAGCGCCTTTTCGGAATCGGCCAGGGCCGCCTGCGGCCGTGTCAGCGCCTCGCGTACCGGTGCCATCGAGGGCAGGCTGCGGATCAGCGCCGGGAAGTAGCGGGTGCAGTGGTACGCCAGATAGCTCAGCAGCAGCGCGCCCAGCGGCGGATGCCGCAACTGTTCCGGGTTCACCCGTCGGCAATGCTTCTGGATCAGCTCCTGCAGATTGCTGTGCAATCCGGCGGTGAACTCGCGGTCATGGATGAACAGGTTGGCTTCGAGATTGAGCGCCAGGCTGAGCGGGTCGAGGTTGCTGGAGCCGACCGTGGCCCACTCGGCGTCGATGACGGCCACCTTGGCGTGGATCGGTCGCGCGCAGTACTCGTGGATCTCGACGCCAGCTCGCGCCAGGTGGCGGTACAGGGCGCGGGTCAGCAGGCTGACCCAGGGCATGTCCGGATTGCCCTGCAGGATCAGCTGCACCTGCACACCGCGCCGCGCCGCCTTGCGCAACTCGCGGATCAGCCGGTAGCCAGGGAAGAAATAGGCATTGGCGATGACCACCCGCTGGCGGGCGCTGCGCAGTGCGATCCGATACAGGCGTTCGATGTCGTCGCGGTGCAGCTGGTTGTCGCGGCTGGCCAACAGCACACGGGCCTCGCCTGCGGCAGCGGGCAGCGCAGGCGCCGCGCCGCTGCGGCGCCAATGCCGCCACCAGCCATGGCGTGGCGGCGGCCGGCCGCTGCGGGGCAGGCTGCCGGCCAGCAGGTGGATGTCGGCCACCACCGGGCCTTCAACTTCCACCGCGTAGTCCTGCTTGGACTTCTGACCCTGGTCCAGCAGGTGGTCCACCGAGTAGTTGATGCCGCCGACGAAAGCCAGCCGCCGGTCGATCACCACGATCTTGCGATGCAGCCGGCGGAGGATGTTGACCCGGCTGCCGAACAGACGCCGCGCCGGCTCGAACATGTGCAGTTCGACGCCGGCGGCCTGCAGGTCCCGGATGAAATCCTGCGACAGGCTCTCGGAGCCATAGCCATCGACGGTCAGCTCTACCCGCACGCCGCGCCGGGCGGCGGCCGTGATCAGCCCCTGCAGTTCGCGACCGACTGCGTCCTCGAACAGGATGAAGGTCTCGATGATCACTTCCTCGCGTGCCGCCGCGATGCATTCGAACACGCGCGGGAAGAACTGTTCGCCGTTCTCCAATAGCCGGACCCGATTGCCCTCGCGCCACTGCCAGCGGCTCATAGCCTCAGCTCTGCCGAGAGCGGCACATGGTCCGACAGCCGCGCCCAGGGCTGGCGCGGCACCAGGATCGGCATCGCCTCGGTCAGGCCCCGGTGGTAGATGCGATCCACACGCAGCAGAGGCCAGCGCGCGGGGAAGCTGCGCGCCGCGGCACCGAGGGTGTCGACATAGACCTCGCGCAAGCCGGCCCGCTCGCGCAGCACCCGGTGCGCGTTCGAGCGCCAGTCGTTGAAGTCGCCCGCCACCAGCAGCGGCGCCGCCGGCGGCACCTCGCGCTCAATCAGGCGGCAGAGCAGGTCGAGCTGCTGGCGGCGATCTTTTTCGAACAGGCCCAGGTGGATGCAGGCGACATGCAGGGACGGCAGCGGCGCCGGCAGCCGCAGCTCGCAGTGCAGGATGCCGCGCCGCTCCGGCCCCTTGAGCGACACATCGTGGTTGTCGTAGCGGATGATCGGAAACTTGCTCAGCACCGCGTTGCCGTGATGGCCTTCGGTGTAGACGGCATTGCGGCCGTAGGCGTGCTGATGCCAGATCGAGTCCGCCAGAAATTCGTACTGCGGCTGCTCCGGCCAGACGGAATGACGGCTGCGGTGTCCGCTGTGTTCGCCGAGCACCTCCTGCAGGAACACCAGGTCGGCACCGGTAGCGCGGATCGCCTCGCGCAACTCGTGCAGCACGAAGCGCCGGTTAAAGCTGCTGAAGCCCTTGTGGATGTTGAGCGTCAGCACCCGCAGCAGCGGGGTGAGGGGAGCCGATCCCACGGCAAGGGGCTCGGTCCGGGACGGAAGCAACGAGCCGTTCATGGCGAGTTCCGGTGGGGAATCGGTCGCAGGCGGCGATCATTCGCGACGGGCCTGCAACGCCCATACTGCTGGGCGGCCATGAATTACCACTGAACTGCCTCAGCCTCGCAGCAGCAGCTCGGCGGGAGTCTCGAACCCCAGCGCCAGCAGCTCGATAACATCAACCGAAGCCGCCTTACGACTCGATTCGATCTGGCTGATGTAGACCGAGGACAGGCTGGCGCGTTCTGCCAACTGCTCCTGTGACCAGCCACGATGCTTGCGCGCCTGCCGGATGTTGCGGGCCAGGGTCAGACGCAGATTGTTGGGCTTGAGGGTGGCCATCGACGTATCCGTGGAGCGGTTGCCGACCACAGTACTTAACGATCGTTGATGGCAATGATTCGGGGTAAAAATTATCTATAAACAAAGTATTGCATCAACCTTTTATCGGTCGGCGCGCGCCGTCGATCCGGACCATCCACTTTGACCTATTCCCAGGGCCTGGACGCCGACGAACCCGCGCGTCGCCGTCAGCGTGTCGTTGACGACCTGTACCTGACGACCCAGCGCGACAACCTCGCGTTCGAGCGTCTGGTGCGGCTGCTCGCCAACCACACCGGCATGCCACTGGCGAACCTGAGCCTGCTCGGGGTCGCCGCCGAAACCCGGCTGGCCTCCTTCGGCGGCAACCCTTCTCTGGCCGCGAGTCAGTTCCTGACCAGCCGGGTGGTGACGCGGGAGCGGCTGCAGGTGCTGGCCGACTGCCGGCCACTGCTGCCGGCCAACGGCCGGCGCGGCGCGCCGCGCTTCTATGCCGGCCTGCCGGTCAATAGCCCGGGTGGCGAAGTCGTCGGCGCGCTGTCGGTGCAGGATCGCCATCCGCGCCGCTTCACACCCTGGCAGCGGAGGGCGCTGGCCGACTTCGGCCAATTGGTGGAGAACGAGTTGCGGCTGCGCTCGGTAGCGGTACGCGATCATCTGACCGGCCTCTACAACCGCCGCTTCTTCGACGAGCTGGGCGACCGCGAGTGGCGGCGCTCGAAGCGGGATGCCTTCCCGCTGTCGGTGCTGATGGTCGATATCGACTACTTCAAGAATTACAACGACACCTACGGCCATGTCGCCGGCGACCAGGTGCTGGCCCAGGTCGCCGGCTGCCTGCGCGGCACCTTCCGCCGCGCCGCCGACTTCCTGGCCCGCTACGGCGGCGAGGAATTCGCGGCGGTGCTGCCATCCACCGACCATGCCGGCGGCCTGCGCGCCGGCCAGCGCCTCTGCGAGGGCATCGAGCAGCTGGCGATCCCGCATCGCGGCGCGCCGCGCGGCCTGGTCACGGTCAGCATCGGGGTATCGACCGCCGACGCCAAGGCTCCGGCGGATGCCAACCTGCAGGACCACCTGGCCGCCGCCGACGCCGCGCTGTATCGCGCCAAACAGGCCGGCCGGGCGACCGTGATCAGCGCCTCCTTCGACTAGGGCCCCACTCAGGGCGGGTCCTGGGCCTCCAGTTCACGCTTGCGCTGCTCGGCGGCGTCCAGGGCACCATCGACCTTGTCGGCGATGGCGCTGCCGGAGACACCGACCGCGTCGAGATTGCGGATGCCTTGAGTCTCGGCGCGCCCCTCCGGCTCGGCCGGGGACTGCACCACCGGAGACTCGGCGGGCTTGCAGGCGGCGAGCGCCAGCAACAGACAGAGACAAGCGGGACGGTTCATGCACAACTCCTGGGACTTGCCGCTCACCAAAATCCGGTTGGCCGGTCCGGATCCTTGTCGTCCGGCTCCCCAGGCTTGACCTCGGGCGCCGACGGCGGTGCGGCCGGCGGCGGTTTCGAGCGGAAATGCGACACCGCCCGCAAGGTCGCGAACGGGCCGACGATCAGCGCCACCACCAGGGCCAGCATCCACCAGACGGTCGCGTCCATTGGCCGGTCCTAGTCGACAATGGCCAGCGGCTGTTCGCGCAGGCCATCGGCCGACAGCACCCAGCCGCGCATTTCCAGCACGCCCTTGGTGTTGAGCGAAATCACCAGATGCAGGCCGTTGCCAGACAACTCGGTCAGTTGCGGCTCGGCGGCGCTGGTCGGCTTCGACAGGCAATGGGCGTAGCTCGCCGCGCCGGCGGCCGGTTCGCCGTCCCGGTACTGCAGCGAGCCGGCCGTGACCCAGCCTCGGCAGCTGTCCGGCGCGGCGACTTGCGCGGCATGCAGGATCTGGATCGCCAGGCGGCGCGGCAGCACGAGCGGAACGGTGGTCATGTCGGCTCAGGAGTTTGAACAGGCCGCGCCGCAGTGCGGACAGGCGGGATCGCGGATCAGCTTCAGCTTACGCCAGTCGAGCCGGCGCGCGTCCCAGTGCTGGAGCCAGCCGGCGACCTCGCCCTGACCAAGCAGTAGTTGCAGCGCCAGCAGCGCCTGCATGGCGCCGATCACGCCTACCACCGGGCCGAGCACGCCGGCGTCCTCGCAGGCCTCGGCGACCTCGCCGGTGTCCGGGTACAGGCAGGCATAACAGGGGCCACCACGGCGCAGGTCGAAAGCGGCGACCTGGCCTTCCAGCCGGATCGCGGCGCCCGACACCAGCGGCTTGCGGGCGGCGAGACAGAGCCGGTTGAGCGCGAAGCGGGTGGGGAAATTGTCGCTGCAGTCGAGCACCACATCGACGCTGGCGATGGCCAGGGGCAGGCGCTCCAGTTCGGTGTCGCCATCGAGCGTTTCGACCCGCAGGGCCGAATCCTGTGCCCGCAGGCGATCCGCCGCTGCGTCGAGCTTGCGACGACCGATATCGGCTTCGGCGTAGAGGATCTGCCGCTGCAGGTTGCTGGCCTCGACCCGGTCACGGTCGGCAAGCACCAGCCGGCCCACCCCGGCCGCCGCCAGGTAGAGCGCGGCAGGACTGCCCAGGCCACCAAGGCCAAGCACCAGGGCGCTGGAATCGCGCAGCAGCTGCTGACCGGCGACGCCGACTTCCGGCAGCACCACCTGGCGGGCGTGGCGACGCAGGTCCTGGCTCATGGCCGGCGCCCGCCGCTGACGCGCTCGTTGCCGCCATAGTCGCGGCGGGTTCCAACCTCGGCGAAGCCGGCCTGCGCCAGTAGCGCGCGCACCGCAGCGCCCTGGTCGTAGCCGTGCTCCAGCAGCAGCCAGCCACCGGATTCCAGCCGCGCCGGCGCCTGCACGATCAGCCGGCGCAGGCAGTCGAGGCCATCGACGCCGGACACCAGGGCCAGGCGCGGTTCGTGCGCCAGGGCCGGCAGGTGGGGATCGTCGGCGGCGATATAGGGTGGATTCGAGACGATCAGGTCGAAACGACGGCGCGGGTCGGGCAGCTGCAGTGCATCGCAGTGCGCGAACTCGACCGCGCGGCAGCCGAGCCGGGCCGCGTTGTCGCGCGCCACCGCCAGCGCCGTTGCGGAGATGTCGCTGGCCAGCATCGCCGCCGCCGGCGCCGCACTGGCAATGGCCAGCGCCACGCAGCCGCTGCCGGTCGCGACATCCCAGACCGTCGCGCCCTCGGCCCGCGCCCGCAGCAGCTCCAGCGCCCAGTCGACCAGATGTTCGGTGTCCGGTCGCGGAATCAGCACCTCCGGCGTCACCCGCAGCTCGATGCCGTGGAAGGGCTGCTCGCCGACGATGTAGGCATAGGGCTCGCCGGCGGCACGCCGCGCCAGCGTCCGTTCAAAAACCGCCGCCTGCCCAGGCTCTGGCGCGGGCGCCAGGCCAGCGACGATATGCGTGCGCGGCACGCCCAGCGCCAGCGCCAGCAGACGCTCGGCCTCGGCGCGCGGACTGTCGCTCACCGCCGCCAGCCGCTCGCTGGCAGCGGCCAGCAGCGCCTGCGTGGCTGCCATCACGGACAGTTGAAGGTGCAGACCTGGGTGGAGTCGATCACGCCACCGCAGCCCTGGAAGCAGATGCGGTGATCGTCCTCGCAGGCGGAGCGATCGTCGCTGGCGCTGGACTCGCTGCAGAGGCGGCGGTGGCACTTGCTCTTCTCCGGATCGGCGCCCTGGGTGGTCAGGCAGCGCTCGAAGTCCTGCGCTGCCTCGCGCTCGCAGCGCAGCTGGCGGTTCTCGGCACGCAGGTCGGCATTGATGCGGCACTGGGTCTTGCCGACATCGCAATGGGCGACGCAGGCGCGACCTTCGGAATCCGCCGGCGGCGAATAGCGGTACTGGGTCTCGTACATCGGGCCGCAGGAGGCCAGCAGCAGGCCAGCGACAATCAGCAGGATCGCGCGCATCAATAGTCCCCCATTCCACTCGTGAGATCGGCCAGCAACTCGGCCTGGTATTCGGCCAGCAGCGGCTGGATCACCGGATCCAGGTCACCCTGGATGACGCGATCCAGCTGGTACAGCGTCAGGTTGATGCGATGGTCGGTGATCCGGCCCTGCGGGAAATTGTAGGTGCGGATGCGCTCGCTGCGGTCGCCGGAGCCGACCAGCTTCTTGCGTGTCGCCGCCTGCTCGCTGGCCGCCTTCTGCCGCTGCGCGTCGATCAGGTGCGAGGCCAGCAGGGCCATGGCCTTGGCGCGGTTCTTGTGCTGGCTGCGCTCGTCGTCGCATTCGACGATCACCCCGGTCGGGATGTGGGTGATGCGGATTGCCGACTCGGTCTTGTTGACGTGCTGGCCGCCGGCACCGCTGGCCTTGAAGGTATCGACCTTCAGGTCGGCCGGGTTGATCTCGACCTGGGCCTCCTCCACCTCCGGCAGCACCGCCACCGTCGCCGCGCTGGTGTGGATGCGGCCTTGGGCCTCGGTCTCCGGCACCCGCTGCACGCGATGGGCGCCCGACTCGAACTTGAGCTGCGAATAGGCGCCGTAGCCGACGATGCGGCTGATCACTTCCTTGTAGCCGCCGTGCTCGCCCTCGCTCAGCGACAGCCGCTCCAGGGTCCAGCCGCGCGTCTCGGCGTAGCGCGAGTACATGCGGAACAGGTCGCCGGCGAAGATCGCCGCCTCGTCGCCGCCGGTGCCGGCGCGGATTTCCAGAAACACATTGTTGCCGTCGAGCGGATCGCGCGGCACCAGGTAGCCCTGCAACTCCTTCTCCAGCGCCTCGATGCGGGCCTCGACACCAGGCAGCTCGGACTCCGCCATCGCCCGCAGCTCGCGGTCGCTGTCGTTGCGCATGGCCAGCAGGTCTTCGCGCTCCTGCAAGGCGGCCTTGTGGCCGCCGTAGGCCTCGACCAGGGGACCCAGCTGGGAATACTCCTGCGACAGCCGCCGGAACAGATCGTTGTTGGACGCCACCGAAGGCTGCGCCAGCTCGCGCTCGATCTCGGAGCGGCGTTCGGCCATCTGGGCCAGTTTTGCGATCAGGGAAGCTTTCATGGTGACGTTAGACGACAGACGGGAGACGGGAGACGGGAGACGAAACGGCGATCGCTGGATGGCTTCGCTAACGCTCCCGTCTCCCGTCTCCCGTCTCCCGTCTCTCAACATCATCCAGATCGAACAGGCTCTGCGCCGCATTCAGCAGCAGTGCCTGCTCGACGGCATCGGCGCGCCGCAGCGCGGCACTGGGCGCGTGCATCAGCTTGTTGGCCAGGGTATCGGCGACGAACTGCATCACCGCCTCCGGCGCCTCGCCGCTGGCGAGCTTGCGCCGGGCCTTCTCCAGCACATCGTCGCGATGGCCACGCGCCTGCAGGCGCAGGGCCCGGATGGTCGGCGCGGCGTCGCGCGATTCCAGCCAGCGCGAGAATTCCTGGGCGTGATCCACCAGCAGCGCCTCGGCCTGCAGCGCGGCGATCTCGCGCGCCTTCAGGTTTTCGGAGATCACCGCGCGCAGATCGTCGACGGTGTAGAGGTAGCAGTCCTCCAGTTCACGGATCTTCGGATCGAGGTCGGCGGGCACCGCCAGGTCGATCAGGAACACCGGCTTGCGCCGGCGCCGGATCGCGGCAGCCGCCATCTGCTCGCGGCTGATGATATGGCCGCGCGCCGCAGTCGACGACACCAGCAGATCGACGTCCGGCAGATGGGTAGTGACATCGTCCAGCGAACAGGCGAAGGCGCCCAGTTCGCGCGCCAGCTTCTGGGCGTTCTCCAGCGAGCGGTTGGCGATGATCATGCGGCCGATGCCCTGGCCGCGCAGATGGCGGGCGAACAGGCGGATGGTCTCGCCGGCGCCGATCAGCAGGGCGGTCTGGCGCGAGAAGTCGGTGAAGATGCGCTTGGCGATCTGCACGGCCGCGTAGGCGGCGGACACCGGATGGGCGCCGATCTCGGTATCGGTGCGGACTCGTTTGGCGACGGCGAAGCTGTGCTGGAACAGGCGGGTCAGCACCGGCCCCAGGGTGCGCTGGCCGCTGGCAACCGCGAAGGCCTGCTTCATCTGGCCGAGGATCTGCGGTTCGCCGATCACCATCGAGTCGAGCCCGGAGGCGACCCGCAGCGAGTGCAGCACCACCGCCGTGTCCCGATGCACGTAGAGGTATTTTTCCAGCAGGCCGGCCTCGGCCTGGCGCTCGCGCCGCCACCATTCGGCGAGCCGGGACTCGTGCTCGGGGTCGGCGACGGTGAAGATCTCGGTGCGGTTGCAGGTGGACAGGATCGCCGCCTCGCGCACGCCGGGCAGGCCCTTGAGCCGGGTCAGGGCTTCCGGCAGCTCGGCATCGGTGAAGGCCAGCCGCCCACGCGCCTCGACCGAGGCGGAATGGTGGCTCAAGCCAAGCGTAATCAGGGCCATCTGGCTACCGGGAACAAGGGCCCTATTGTCCGGCATCGGCATCGGCACCGCCAAGCGGAGCGCGACCAGCGCGGCTAAAATCACCGCCGTCCGGCGCCGTCCCACTCTCGCGCCGGCCCACGCCACCGAAGAGTCCCCGTGCTGGAAACTCGCGCCACCCGCGCCGCCGCTTCCTTCGCCCTCCCCCTCCTGCTGCTTTGGGCCACCGCCCACGCCACGGCCGCCCAGGCCGCCACCGAGCCCTTGCCGAGCCTGCGCTCGCCGCAGGCGCAGGCACAGTTTCATGTGCTGGCCGGCGAGATGGCGGCGGGCCGGCAGATGCCGGAGATGGCGGCGCAGGAGTTCCTGCGCGCGCTGGAATTCACCGCCGACGCCGATCTGGCCGCCCGCGCCACCGCGATGGCCCTGGCCGCCAAGCGCGAAGACCTGGCGCTCACCGCCGCCCGCAAGTGGCTGGCCGCCGACGCCAGCAGCCTGGAAGCGCGCGAGGTGCTGGCGCGGCTGAGCCTGCGCGCCGGCAATGGCGCCGAGGCGCTGCTGCAATGCGAGGCCATCATCCAGGGCCACCCCGGTGGCGAAGCCGATGGCTACCGCCATGTCGCCCTGCTGCTGTCGCAGGACAAGGACAGCGCCAACGCCGCCCTGAACCTGCTCAAGCAGCTGGTGACGCAGAAGCCGCAGCTGGCCGCCGCCCAGCGCGCGCTGGCCCTGCTGGCCTTCCGCTTCGAAGACGTGGCGCTGGCCGAGAAGTCGGCGCGCGAGGCACTGCGGCTGGCGCCCGGCGACCGCGAGGCCAGCCTGCTGCTGGTCGGTGCCCTGGTGAAGAAAGGCGACATCGCCGCCGCCGACGCGGTGTTCGACAGCCTGGTGCGCGACCAGAAGAAGTCCTCCGACCTGCGCATGGGCTACGCCAAGCTGCTGATCGACGCCGGCCAGCAGGCCCAGGCCAAGCTCCAGCTCGGGCTGGTGCTGAAGGCCGAGCCGACGCATGCCGACGCCCACTTCGCGCTGGCCCTGCTGCTGCTCGACGAGCGCAAGCTCGACGAGGCCGAAACCCATCTGCGCGGCCTGCTGGGCAGCCCCGAACGTCGCCACGACGCAGCCTACTACCTGGGCCGCCTGGCCGAGCTGCGCAAGCAGCCGGACGCCGCCCTGGGCTGGTACGAGAAGGTGCAGGCCGGCAACCAGAGCTTCGACGCCTATCTGCGCCGCGCCCGCCTGCTGGCCGAGCTGAACCGGGTGCCGGAGGCACGCGAGCTGCTGGCCACGCTGCGCGAGCAGTTCCCGCCGCTGACCAACCGCCTGTATGCCGCCGAGGGCGAACTGCTGAGCCAGCAGGGCGACTATGCCGAGGCGCTGGGGGTCTATGACGGCGCGCTCGCCGACGCCCCCGACGACAGCGAGCTGCTGTACGCCCGCGCCCTGCTGCACGAGCGCATGCAGCGCGTCGATCTGGCCGAGGCCGATCTGCGCAAGCTGATCAGCGACGACGGCAACGACGGCCGCGCCCTCAACGCGCTCGGCTACATGCTGACCGTGCACAGCGCCCGCTACGACGAAGCCGCCAAGCTGATCGCCCGCGCCAGCGAGCTGAACCCGAACGACCCCGCCGTGCTCGACTCGCTGGGCTGGGTGCTGTTCAAGCAGGGCCGGCCGCGCGAGGCCCTGCCGCATCTGGTACGGGCCTACGAACTGTTCCAGGACGGCGAGGTCGCCGCCCATCTCGGCGAGGTGTTGTGGACCCTGGGCGAGAAGGACCGCGCCCGCGCGCTGTGGGACGCTGCCCTGCGCGCCCATCCCGAGCACAAGGTGCTGCGCGACACCGTGCAGCGGCTGTCCGGCCGCTGAGATGGCGGCGTTCCGGGCGCCAGCCCTGGCGCTGACCACGCTGCTGCTGGCCGGCTGCCTGCCGGCGCCGCGCCCCGGGGCTCCGGAGCCGGCCGGGCGCGCCGTTGCCGAAGCCGCCTGGGACGCCCGCCAGGAGCAGCTCAGGGCCATCGACGAATTCCAGCTGCAGGGCCGGTTGGCGGTGAAGGGCGGAGGCCTGTCCGGCGCCCTGCGCTGGCGCCAGCAGGGCGCGCGCTTCAAGCTGCGACTGGCCGGCCCGCTCGGCGCCGGCGCCCTGCTGCTGGAAGGCGACGACGCCCTGGTGTCGATCAAGGGGGCGGACATCGACCTGGTCACCGCCGAGCCGGAGCAGGTACTGGCGGCGCGCACCGGCTGGCTGCTGCCGCTGCGGGCGCTGCGCTGGTGGGTGCTGGGGCTGCCGGCGCCGCAGACCGAGGCCCGGGTGCAACTGGACCCGCAGGGCCGCGCGCTCGGTCTGAGCCAGCTGGGCTGGGAACTGGTGTTCAGCGACTACCGCGCGGGCGAGCCCGGCCTGCCGGGCCGCATCGAGGCCCGCCGGGGTCCGGCGCAGGCAACGGTGATCGTCGAGAGCCTGCACCTGGGCCCCGCACCCTGATGCCAACGACCCTCTGGCCGGCGCCGGCCAAGCTCAACCTGTTTCTGCACGTGCTCGGGCGTCGTGCCGACGGCTACCACCGGCTGCAGACCCTGTTCCAGTTCCTCGACCACGGCGACGAGCTGGGCATCGCGCCGCGCGACGACGGTCTGATCCGGCGCGTCGCGGGACCCGAGGAGATCGCGCCGGAGCAGGATCTCGCCATCCGCGCCGCGCGCGCGCTGCAGGCGGCCACCGGCAGCGCACAGGGCGCCGACATCTCGGTGTTCAAGCGCATCCCGACCGGCGCCGGGTTGGGCGGTGGCTCCTCGGACGCCGCCACGGTGCTGGTCGCGCTCAACCGGCTCTGGGGCTGCGGGCTGGACACCGAGGCGCTGGCGGCCCTGGGCCTGCGCCTGGGCGCCGACGTGCCGGTGTTCGTTCGCGGCCAGGCGGCCTGGGCCGAGGGTGTCGGCGAGCAGCTCACCCCGGTCACCCTGCCCGAGCCCTGGTATGCCGTGCTGGTGCCGCCGGTGCAGGTTGCCACCGCCATCATCTTCAATGCGCCGGAACTGCGGCGCGACAGCCCGCCCATAGCTTTCGCCGACTACCTGCGCGCCGGCGGCCGCAACGACTGCACACCGGTGACCACCGCGCGCTTCCCGCTGGTGGCCGAAGCCCTGCAATGGCTGACGGAACGTGGTCTCGACGCCCGCATGTCCGGCACCGGCGCCGCCGTGTTTGCCCGCTGCGACGACGAAGCCCAGGCACGGCGGACCATCGCCGCCGCGCCGGAGCAGTGGCGCGGCTTCGCCGCACGCGGCCTGAATCACTCGCCCCTGCAGGCGCTGGCTGGCTGAGGCAATAGGAGCTGCCCGGGTTGATTTTCCCTTGCCGAGGATGTGCTGGCGCACCGATAATCCGCGCCGCCTGAGCACTGGGGCGTCGCCAAGCGGTAAGGCAGCAGGTTTTGATCCTGCCATGCGGTGGTTCGAATCCATCCGCCCCAGCCAGGCTTTCGTTTTTCTGTCGTCCTTCAGTCCAACGCCGTCATCGCAGGATTGCCCGCATGTCCGACTCCCTGATGCTCTTCTCGGGCACCGCCAACCGCAAGCTGGCGCAGGACATCGCCAACTACCTGAAGATTCCGCTCGGCCAGGCGGTGGTCGACAAGTTCTCCGACGGCGAGGCGCACATCGAGCTGCTGGAGAACGTGCGCGGCCGTGACGTGTTCGTGATCCAGCCGACCTGCGCGCCGACCAATGACCACATCATGGAGCTGTGCATGATGCTGGACGCGCTGGAGCGTTCCTCGCCGCGCCGCATCACGGCCGTGGTTCCCTACTTCGGTTACAGCCGCCAGGACCGTCGCATCCGCTCCGCGCGGGTGCCGATCTCGGCCAAGGTGGTGGCCGACATGATCGGCCGCGCCGGCGCCGACCGCGTCATCACGGTCGATCTGCATGCCGAGCAGATCCAGGGCTTCTTCGACGTCGCGGTGGACAACATCTATGCCTCGCCGATCCTGCTCGGCGACATCTGGCGCCAGAACTACCAGAACCTGATCGTGGTTTCGCCCGACGTCGGCGGTGTGGTGCGCGCCCGGGCGCTGGCCAAGCGCCTCGACGACGCCGACCTCGCGATCATCGACAAGCGGCGTCCGCGCCCGAACGAGTCGAAGGTGATGAACATCATCGGCGACGTGCGCGGCAAGTGCTGCGTGATGATCGACGACCTGGTCGACACCGCCGGCACCCTCGGCAAGGCCGCCGACGCGCTCAAGGAAGCCGGCGCGGTCAAGGTGGTGGCCTATGTCACCCACGCCGTGCTCTCGGGCAAGGCCGTGCACAACCTGATGAGCTCGACCCTGGACTCGCTGGTGGTGACCGACACCATCCCGCTCGCTCCGGATGCCGCTGCCTGCGGCAAGATCCGCCAGCTGTCGATCGGCGGCCTGCTGGCGGAAACCATCCGCCGCGTCAGCGCCGAAGAATCGGTCAGTTCGCTCTACGACGACTGAACCCCGGCGCCGGGGTCCGGCCTGGGCCGGCCCGGCGGCCTCGACTACCTAAGAACAGCCGTCTGCGGCTATACTCCGCGCCCTTTCGCCCGGTCGCAGGCGAAAGATTACCCATTTTTTGGAGCAGTCCCATGAAAGAAAACTTCGTCATCAATGCCGAAGTCCGCGCTGATCAGGGCAAGGGTGCGAGCCGCCGCCTGCGTCACACGGGCAAGGTTCCCGCTGTCCTCTACGGCGGCAATGAGCCGGCGCAGTCGCTGAGCATCAACCACAACGAGCTGCGCAACCACCTCAAGACCGAGGCCTTCTACAGCCACATCCTGACGCTCGACATCGGCGGCCAGGTGCAGCAGGTGGTGCTGAAGGATCTGCAGCGTCACCCGGTGCGCCACCTCGACATCGTCCACCTCGACCTCTACCGCATCCTGGCCGACAAGCTGCTGCGCCGTCAGGTACCGCTGCACTTCTCCGGCGCCGATATCGCGCCCGGCGTGAAGCTCGCCGGCGGCAAGCTCGAACATCTCCACAACGAAGTGGAAGTCGAGTGCCTGCCCAAGGACCTGCCGGAGTTCATCGAAGTTGATTGCTCGTCGCTGGAGCTCAACCACTCCATCCACCTGTCCGACCTGAAGCTGCCGGAAGGCGTGAAGCTGCCGGGCCTGCTGCGTGGCAAGGACGACGGCGTCTGCGCCATCCATGCGCCGAAGGTCGCCGCCGAAGTCGTCGCCGATGCCGCTCCGGTCGCCGCCGAAGTGCCGGCCGCCAACCAGAAGGCGCCGGCCGCTGCCGCCGCCGCTCCGGCCAAGGCTCCCGCCAAGAAGAAGTAAGGCGGTTCCGCAGCAAGAACATCCCGTCCGTCCACACTGGCCGGACGGGATTTTCATTTCTAGCGTCCTCGCCCGCACCGCATGTCCGCACCCGCCCTTATCGCCATCGCCGGCCTCGGCAATCCAGGCCCGGAGTACGAGCGCACCCGTCACAACGCCGGCTTCTGGTTCGCCGATGCGGTGGCAGAGCGCTGGCGCGGCAGCTTTCGGGTCGAGAGCAAGTTTTTCGGCGCCCTGGCGCGGGTGAAGATCGACAGCACCGATGTGCTGATCCTCAAGCCCTCGACCTTCATGAACCGCTCCGGTCAGGCGGTGCAGGCGCTG
>JAUYNO010000060.1 GCA_030696045.1 Stagnimonas sp.
GAACCAACCATCGGCATTGATCGCGGGTGCATCGGAGCGGTAATAGCTGTCTAGCACCCAGGGTCCGCGGACCATCAACGCGCCGGATTGCTCGCCATCATGCGGTAGGTCTCGCCCGTCCTCATCGACGATCTTCATTTCGATGCCGAACATCATCCGGCCTTGGCGGGTCCAGATTGCCTCATTCTCCTCGTCTTTGCCGAGCGCGGCGAGCGCGGGCGTGGGAGTGGAGACGACGCCGAGTGGACTGGTCTCGGTCATCCCCCAGATCTGCTGCACCACGACACCGAGCCTGTCGAACGTGACCGCCATGTCGCGCGGCACGGCCGAACCGCCGATGATCACCCGCTGCAGGCCGCCCGGCGTCTCTCCCGTCCGCGCCAGATGATCGAGATACAGGGTCCAGATCGTCGGCACGCCGCCCGAGAATGTGACGCCTTCGTCCACAATGAGCTGCTGAAGGCTGGCGCCGTCGAATCTGTCGCCAGGAAAGACGAACTTCACGCCATTGATCGCGCCGGCAAAGGGCAGGCCCCAAGCCGTTGCATGATAGAGCGACTGGCACGGCATGACCACGTCGAAGGCAGAGAAGTTGAGGGCACCGCTCAGGCCCGCCGCAAGAGCGTGCAGCACGACCGAACGGTGCGAATAGAGCACGCCCTTGGGATCGCCCGTCGTGCCCGACGTGTAGCACAGGAACGCGCCCGCATTCTCGTCGAGCCGGGGCCAGTCAAAATCTCCGGCCTCGCTGGCCATCAGGCGCTCATAGCAGCCCCAACCATCGATCGTGCGATCGGCGTCGCTCAGCAGGACATAGTGCTCGACCGTCTCCAGCCGGTCCCGGATCCGATCGACGATCTCGACCATGTTGCGATCGAGCAGCAGCACCTTGCTGCCCGCATGGTTAATGGTGAAGACGAGATGCTCGTCGGGGAGCCGCGGATTGGCTGTATGCAGGACCGCGCCCATGCCCGGCACCGCGAAGAACAGCTCGAAATGCCGGTGCGTGTTCCATGCCAGCGAACTCACCCGGTCGCCAGGCGCCACGTCCAGCCGCGACAGCGCCTGCGCCACCTGCGCCGCGCGTGTCCAAGCCCGCGCATAATCATATCGCCATATCGGCTCATCGATATTTTTTGACACGATCTCCCGGCCACCATGCGCCACTGATGCAAAGCGCAAAATGTCTGCGATATTTAGGGAAGCATTTTGCATCAAGCCGGGCAACACGTCCTTCTCCTCGCACATTCAGATGGCCTGGAACTCATGGCCCCATTCGCTGATGCGGTCGTGGATCACCGGCTCCCAGGTGTCCTCGTCATCGATCCTGACGCCGCCATAGCCTATTTCCATCATGAATTTGGAAGGCGTGTACGCGTAGAAGGATACGATCCGGTCGTTCGAATGCTGGCCCAGCGTCAGTCCGATGGGGATGCCGGCGGCCTGCACGCGTTCATACGCCCTCTCGACATCCTCCAACTTACTCATCTCCAGCTCGAAATGATGGAGTTTGCTCTCTCCTCCCAGCCCCTCGGCGAAGGCGATGGAATGATGGCGCGGGCCGGTATGCAGGAACGAGGCATGCATCGTGCTGCCATCGGGCATTGGCTGGTAGATATAATCGGAAAGCTGCGCGAACAGCGCCTCGCGCATGAACTTCTCGTCGCCCTTGTGGTCGTTCGAGTTGAAGGCGACGTGACCAATGCCCTGGTCGCCCGTCACGAAACCATGCGGAACCTTGTCCGAAACGAACGGAGAGCCCGCGTCTTCCAGACCCAGCGCGATCTCGTGCCGGGCTCCGACAGGCCCTACGAAATAGAAAAACCGGTCTACGCTCCGTAGCCGGGCGGAGGCCTCGTCGCCATCCCGCGTGGCAACACCAAGGCTCTCGAGGTGCGAGCGGAGCTGATCGAAGCGCTCCTGGTTACCGGCGTCCCAACCGATCCAAGCAATATCGTCCGTTGGTCCTTCCACAAAGTGGAAGCGCCTGGCCTTCTCGTCAATCCGGCAGAACAGCCCGTCCTTCGACCGCTCGACGCCAAGACCGATCAATCCCGCAAAACGCTCCCACGCATCCAAGCTAGTTACCTCTAGCCCGAAATACCCCGTTTTGATCAACATCCTTTTTCTCCTTCGAGCCTAGTTGCAGATCAGCGCCATCTGATACCGGAGCCTTCCTCCGAGATCCGCAAATGAGTCTTCAGCTACGTGCGCGTCGCCGTAGCGACCCAAATGCTGCCACGAGTGGCCCCTGTTGGTCGGGAGTGGTGCCGTGGAGCAAGATCTGATCGGCGCCCGCGGCGAGATACTCCCCGAGACGGGTTGCGCACTGGTCAACATTTCCGATAGCGGCGCCGCTGGCGAACCAGTGCGAGGGGATCAAACTGGCGGCCTCGGCAAGGAGCCGGCGCGATTCCGCGACGTCGCTATGGCCAAACTCCAATCGATTTAGACCTGTCGCGACAATTTGATCTATAGGCGCCTGATCCCAATCGTTCATCTTGATAATGGGCAAACCGATTTCATGATGCATGAAGTAAGACACGGCACGCGCCTCGAGAACGTTGGAGCGCTCTTCAGGGGATAGCGTGTCGGGCGCCGTTACCACGATCGCATAGACGGTGATCTTATGTGGATCACGTCCAGCCTGCTCCGCCGCCTCACGGACGATCCGTATCGAACGAGCGACACCTTCCGTAGTTAAAAACGGATGCAGGACCACTCCGTCGAAATGCGCACCTGCCAGCGCGAGCGTCTTGGGGCCGACGCCTCCCAGAATGACTGGAGGCGGATTCTCGCATGCCTGAGGAAGTTGCATCTCAGGAAAATTTCCCGCAGGGCCAGTATAGGACACCGTCTTGCCGGCCCAGAGCTGTCGAAGGATACCGACGTGATCTGCCATTCCCGCATTATTGAGAACAGGTATGCCCATTTTACGGAAAAGAGGTGGAAATGACCGCCCAAATCCTAAGACAAAGCGACCGCCGCTGAGTGTTTGTAACGTCGCGCTCATACCGGCTTGTACAAGAGGATGCCGGGTTCCAAAATGCGTGATTCCTGCGACCAGTTGAACCCGGTCGGTGACCTGCGTCAGGGCCCCCATCACAGATCCAAGTTCTTTGGTGTCCCAGCGTTCTGACAAGAAAATCCCGCCAAGTCCGATTCTCTCCCCCTCTTGCGCCTGCGTGAGGCCCACACGCGCATCCGAGGCACGACCAGGGAGGATATAGGCATTTAATACGTCTGTGTTGATGTCAGCCATTTTCATATCTCTTCACCGAATTTACCGCGATATTACAAGCATTCATGTTTTAGGGAGCGGAAATCCAATCTTTAACTAACTCATCTTCAAATTGTCCATTCACTGACGAAACACAGTGCACATTTTCAAGAATTTGTCGTAATGACTCCAAGAACGGATAGCTAATACCCCCGAACCATGCCAGCACGACGTCTTGATGTGTCTTTGATCCATCGGCAGCGCGAAGTCCGGCGCCTAGGGTCATAGCGATTGCGCGCCAGTGCGCGAATATTCGGTAATATTCAAATCGCTCCTCATCGATAGGCATTCCACTAGCTCGCTCATAATTTCTTAAAAAATCATCGCGAGCGTAGAAGGAAGAACACAGCTGGGTGCCAGTTTCATCGGGTGTGCAGAACAAAGGCAATGTTGCCCACGCTAAATCGAAATGCCGGTCTCCAAAGAAACCTAATTCCCAATCGAGAATAGCAGTAATGCGCTTACTCACCGGATTGAAAAGGAAGTTTCCTGTTCTATAGTCACCGTGTACCAGAGAAACAAAGTCCAGCGGCTTGCGATTTCGCCTCAGCCATTGTTCCGCGAGGTTCATGAGCGGAACGGCCTCAAGCCGATCTTCCTCCCAAACCCGAGCCCACCAATTTATCTGCCGATCGATGTCCTCGGTCGTGCCTGCACTCGGAATATCAAAGGATGATAGATCGGCCCCCTTGACATCCAGTGTATGGATACGGGCCAGATAATCTATGAACTGCGGACCGAGTGTAGCTCGATGTTCCGCGTCAAACTGTACTCCAATGCCCGTCACATTGCTGGTGCCCGTCGGCGGCTTCTGCACGCCTTCAACGAAGCCACAGACGATCGAGGGTCGCCCCAGATGTGCTCCTGCACCATCCTCCCAATATGGAGGAGGAACCGGAATGTCACTCTTAACTGCGTTGAGGAGCTGAAACTCACGCGTCCTTTCGGTCGTGACGATGGATTCGACAGGGTCGCGGCCGAGCACCATCCGTTCGCCAGTGCGGCGTTCACCATGGTAAGTCCAATCTAACTCGAAAACATACTGTTCCTTGGAGGCGCCGCCAGAGAGGGGGCGAAGCCCCCGGATGGTAAATGGATCTTGGGTGTGCCTGGAAATTAGATCCTGCAGCCCCGTTGCAATATCCCTTTCGCGTGTCCAATCCTCACTCGGGTAGGTCCGCTGCTCAAGCTTTCGGGTCAGTGCGCTGTCCACTGTTCGCTCGGTCGGGAAGCGAGTCCGGATGCTGGCAATCCAGTCAGCAGGTGGCGAATTTCGAATATCGATCATCTGTATCTCCAAAATCTCGCCAATCAGTTATGTTGTTCAGCCTGAACGCTAAATTGTCTCGGTTTATCGAGAGTGTCCTCCAGCGGTAGCAAGCTCTCGGGAAACACATCGAAGCCGGTGGGCGCGACAAACGCCCGTTCACGACGGAGCTGATCCTTTTGATGTCTGATTATGATCCTGGCGACACGGGAGCGTATGTCAGCATCCTCGCAGGCGGCAAAATCGGCCGTGAGCCCCGCAATCGACTCCCTCAACGCGTTGTTTGCGTCGCGGAGTGCTGCGAGCGAACATTGCCAACGAGCGGGCAGCGCCATAGCGGCAGCCGCGTCAGCTCGGATCGTCGCAGACACACTATTTGCATCGACCTCGGTAAGGGCCTCGATCAAAGCGGCGTGCGAGAGAACGTCGATTGCCTCGAACCAATGGACGTAGTCAATCTGTTGACGAATGAGATCCAGCGAGCCAGCTACAACTTTGGCTTGCTCCAAAGCTGTCTGATTTGACGGATCGATCGCTGGAGTGATCGTTTCCTTCATGGCCTTGATCATTGCTCTTAACCGGAGATCGATGCTTGGCTGCACGGAAGTACTCCTGCCTTTCATGATAGATGACGAGTAATATGGATAGGCTTATGTCAATAGCGGTACGATAGGCTGAACCCAAAGGTTCGCGGTCGGCCGGCGTAACGCACCGTTGTATCGAGTATCTTAGTTGCGTTGCTCCAGTAGTACTTGTCGAAAGCATTTCGCAGGAAGACGCTTGCCGACCATTTTCCTTGCTCGCTCGAAATTCCAGCCCTGAAGTCAACTAACGTGTAAGCATCTATAGCCAACACAGGTAATTGCCCGAAAGCCGCATTGGTCTTGCTCTGGTATGCGACATTGGCGCCCAACCACGCTTCGAGCCTTTGACCGACCGACCGCCGATATTCGAAATCCGAGCTCAGCTGGTACTTTGGAGTGTAGGGAAACGGCTCGCCACCGAAGTTCCCTGCGTCGCCGTACGAGGTTATGTTGAGAAAGTCGCCATTGATTTTGCTGTCTATATAAGTCCCGCCAAAATTGATCCGAATACCTCGCACAGGGGCGAGCAATATTTGCACCTCAGCACCTTTTATGGACGATTTCGGAACATTGATAAGCGCTTCGAGCGGTCCAAACACGTTTGGCGTGGCTACCACCCGTCCCTTGAGCTGCTTGTCCCTATAGTCATAATAGAATACCGCTGCGTTAACCTGAGCTTTATGATCGAACAGAGTTACCTTGCCGCCAAGCTCGTACGCCGTAACCGACTCTTGGGATACAGGGTTAAACTGGTTGACGTCCGTCGCCGATAGCAGGGGGAAGCTTCCGGATTTATAGCCACGACTCACATTGAAGTACATCAGTGTGTTGTTATTCGGCTTGTAGTCGACACCCCCCCGCCAAGACACGTTGTTCTGGTTCAACTGGTTACGGACCGGGTCCACCGGGGTCAGCGTATTTCCATCTAGAACGATACAACCGCCGACGG
>JAUYNO010000067.1 GCA_030696045.1 Stagnimonas sp.
CAGCAGCAGGGCGAGCAGCGGGGGCCTGGAGCGGGACGGGAGTCTGGGCATGGCGGTGGCGTTGATGGCGCTGAACGACGGATACAAGGAACGGGCCAGCCGGGGCTGCGAGCCCGGCCTCCCGTATCATGTCGCGCCCCGCCTCCTGCCTGTCCACCGCCATGCCGCAACTCAAGCACCATTTCCGCGGCTTTCTGCCGGTGGTGGTGGATGTCGAAACCGGCGGTTTCAACGCCCGCACCGATGCCCTGCTGGAAGTCGCGGCGGTAATCCTCGGCGTCAACGAGGACGGCCTGCTGGTGCGCCAGCAGACGGTGTTCGCCCAGGTCGAGCCCTTTGCCGGCGCCAACATCGAGAAGGCCTCGCTCGAGGTCAACGGCATCAAGATCGACAACCCGCTGCGGATGGCGGTGCCGGAAAAGGACGCGCTCGACAAGTTGTTCCGGCCGATCCGCAACGCGGTGTCCGAGAACGGCTGCAGCCGCGCCATCCTGGTCGGCCACAACGCCCATTTCGACCTCGGCTTCATCAATGCCGCGGTGGAACGCACCGGCATCAAGCGCTGCCCCTTCCACCCCTTTTCGGTATTCGATACCGCGACCCTGGGCGGGGTGCTGCTGGGCCAGACGGTGCTGGCCAAGGCGCTGGCGGCGACCGGCCTCGGCCACGACAGCCGCGAGGCGCATTCGGCGATCTACGACGCCGAGAAGACCGCCGACCTGTTCTGCCTGCTGGTCAACAGCACCCAGGAGGTGCGGCGCGGCCTGCTCGCCCAGGCCCCACCGGACGAGGCGGCTGACTAGGGTGCCTTGACCCCGCCTGGCGCGCTGCCACTCGGGGCCAACACACCCTAAAATGCCGCGTTGCTCACGCCGTCCTGCCGCCATGCCGCCCGCCCTGCCTCCCAACCTCCTGCGTAGCGCCCTGACGCTGTCGGCGCTGCTGCTGTCGCTGCTGGCACCCGCCGCACAGGCCGCCTTCGGCTTCGAGGAGGTCGCGGCAAGGGCGCAGAAGCTGTCGAGGAATGACTACGCGCCGCCGGCCGCCGACCTGCCCAAGGAACTGCGCGAGCTCTCCTACGACCAGTATCGCGACATCCGCTTCAAGCCGGAGCGCTCGCTCTGGCGCGGCAACAAGCTGCCGTTCGAGTTGCAGTTGTTCCACCCCGGGCTCTACTACAACGCCCCGGTAAAGATCTCGATGGTCTCCGGCGGCGTCGCCCGGCCGCTGGCCTTCGACCCCAGCTATTTCGACTACGGCCGCAACCAGCTCGACCCCTCGCGGCTGCGCGGCGTCGGCTATGCCGGCTTCCGGATTCACCACGCGCTCAACCGCCCGGACTACAAGGACGAGTTCCTGGTATTCCAGGGCGCCAGCTATTTCCGGGCGCTCGGCGCCCAGCAGCGCTACGGCATGTCGGCGCGCGGGCTCGCGGTCGATACCGCCCTGCACTCGGGCGAGGAATTCCCGACCTTCACCGAGTTCTGGATCGAGATCCCGGCCGCCAACGCCAAGAGCCTGACCGTCTACGCCCTGCTCGACTCGCGCCGGGTCACCGGCGCCTACAAGTTCGTGGTCCGGCCCGGCAGCAGCACCGCGATGGACATCCAGGCACGCCTGTTCCTGCGCGAGAGTGTCGGCAAGCTCGGCATCGCGCCGCTGACCAGCATGTTCTACCGGGGTTCCAACCAGGATCGCGGCGGCGACGACTACCGGCCCGAGGTGCACGATTCCGACGGCCTGCTGGTGGCGCAGTCGAACGGGGAATGGATCTGGCGGCCGCTGGTCAATCCGCGCCGGCTGATCACCACCAGCTTCGGCATGACCAATCCCAAGGGTTTCGGGCTGCTCCAGCGCCGCCGCGACTTCAGCCATTACGAGGACCTGGAGGCGCGCTACGACCTGCGCCCCAGCGCCTGGGTCGAGCCCAAGGGCGCCTGGGGCGCCGGTCGGGTCGAGCTGGTGCTGATCCCGACCCCGGACGAGACCAACGACAACATCGCCGCCTATTGGGTGCCCAACGCGCCGCCGGCCCCGGGGCAGGCCCTGGACCTGCAGTACCGTCTGAGCTGGCAGATGCAGGAAGCGGTCGATCCGCCGGTGGCCCGCGTGGTGCAGACCCGGCGTGGCCAGGGCTATGTGAAGACCGTCGACGACAGCGAACGCCTGATCGTCGACTTCGAGGATCCGCCGCCGCCGGTGGCGGCCAAACCGGCCAAGCCGCCGCGCGGGCGCAAGGCCAGCCGGCCCGAACCGGCAGCCCGGCCGGCAGCCATCAGCAGCGCACTGTGGCTGGACGACAACGGCGAGGTGCTGGAACGCCAGACCTTCCGCAACGAGGTCACTGGCGGCTGGCGCCTGAGCTTCCGCTTCCGTCGCCGTGACGAGGACAAGCCGGTGGAAATGCGGGCCTATCTGAAGCGCGGCAACGCCCAGGTTTCGGAGACCTGGAGCTACATCCTGCCGCCCAACTGATGCGCCCCACCGCCCGCGACTACCTGGACCAGTTGCCGCTGCTGTCGCCGGCGCACAAGGCGCTGGCGGAGCGCCTCGACGCGGCGCCCGGCGCCGGCCTGGCCGAACTGGAGCGCGGCCTGGTCGAACAGACCGGCGCCGCCACGCCCCTGGACGCCCGCCTGCGGCTGGCCCTGGGCGACAGCCAGCTGATCGGCCATGACGGCCGTGGCAGCACCCGGCTGATCACCACGCCGCCGCTGGCACGCGCCAGCATGTCGCCGCTGCCCTGGTCGCCGAATCCCCTGCAAAGGCTGGTCGGGGCGGTGCGGACCGGCCTGCTCGGACGCCGTGGCCTGCGCACGCCGGAGAGCCCCGAGCCACCGGCCCGCGCCGATCCGCGCGCCACCGCCTGGCGCATCGCCGGCCGCAACCGCCGCTTCGTGCTGGCGGTACTGACGGTGGCGCAGGCGCTGGCCGCCACCCACTACATGCAGGCGATCCTGCCCTACAAGGGCACCCTGGCCATCGAGCACTGGCTGGTGGGCGCGATCCTGGCGCTGTACCTGATCCTGTTCATGTGGGTGGGCCTGGGTTTCTGGACCGCGCTGATGGGCTTCCTGGTGCTGCTGCGTGGCGGCGACAAGTACGCCATCGGCGGCCGCGCCGCTGCCGACCAGGCGATCAATCCCGAACATCGCTGCGCCATCCTGGTGCCGATCTGCAACGAGGACGTCGCCCGGGTATTTGCCGGCGTGCGCGCCACGGTGGAATCGGTGGACCGCACCGACGCCGCGAAGAGCTTCGATTTCTTCATCCTGTCCGACACCGGCGACCCGGATATCCGGGTGGCCGAGCTCGAGGCCTGGCGCGACCTCTGCCAGGCGGTCGGCGGCTACGGCCGGGTGTTCTACCGGCGCCGCACCCACCGCATCAAGCGCAAGAGCGGCAATGTCGCCGACTGGTGCCGGCGCTGGGGCAGCCGCTACGCCACCATGGTGGTGCTCGATGCCGACAGCGTGATGTCCGGCGCCTGCCTGAAGCGCCTGGTGCAGCTGATGGAGGCCAAGCCCGGCGCCGGCATCATCCAGACCGCGCCGCGCGCCGCTGGCCGCGAGACCCTGTACTCGCGCATCCAGCAGTTCGCGACCCGGGTCTACGGCCCGCTGTTCACCGCCGGCCTGCACTACTGGCAGCTCGGTGAAAGCCACTACTGGGGCCACAACGCCATCATCCGGGTCGCGCCGTTCATGAAGCACTGCGCGCTCGGCCGCCTGCCGGGGCGCGGGGCGCTGTCGGGCGAGATCCTGAGCCACGACTTCGTCGAGGCGGCGCTGATGCGGCGCGCCGGCTGGAGTGTGTGGATCGCCTACGACCTGCCGGGCAGCTACGAGGAAATGCCGCCCAACCTGCTCGACGAGCTCAAGCGCGACCGCCGCTGGTGCCAGGGCAATCTGCAGAACTTCCGGCTGTTCTTCACCCGCGGCCTGCACCCGGCGCACCGGGCGGTGTTCATGACCGGCGTCATGGCCTACCTGTCGGCACCGCTGTGGTTCCTGTTCCTGGCGCTGTCGACGGTCCTGCTCTACATCAACGCCACTGCCGAGCCGGTCTACTTCAGCGAACCCAACCAGCTGTTCCCGACCTGGCCGGAATGGCATCCGGAATGGGCCATGCGCCTGTTCGGCATCACCGCCGGCCTGCTATTCCTGCCCAAGCTGCTGGCGGCGCTGCTGCTGATCCTCAAGCCCTCGCAGCGGCGCTGGTTCGGCGGCGGCCTGGCACTGAGCGCCAGCCTGTTGCTGGAAATGCTGTTCTCGGCCCTGCTGGCGCCGGTGCGCATGCTGTTCCATACCCGCTTCGTGGTCAGCGCCCTGCTCGGCATCGCCATCCAGTGGAAATCGCCGCCGCGCGCGGACTCGCAGACCCCCTGGCGCGAGGCCCTGCTGCGCCACGGCACCGGCACCGCCCTGGGCGGGGCCTGGCTGTTCGGCGTCTACAAGCTGAATCCGGACTTCATCACTTGGCTGATTCCGGTCGCCGGCGCGCTGCTGATCTCGGTGCCGATCTCGGTATTCAGCAGCCGGGTCAGCTGGGGCCGGCTGGCCCGCCGCGCCCGCCTGTTCCTGATCCCGGAAGAAGCCGCACCACCGCGCGAGCTGCGGCGCCTGCGGGTGCTGCTGAGTGCCAGCGAGGACTACAGCGGGGCGTTTCGCCGCGCGATCCGCTCGCCCCTGACCAATGCCCTGGTGACGGCGCTGGCACCGACCCGGCTGAGCCGCAGCCGGGTTGCCCGCGAGCCGGTGCAAGCGGCCGCGCTGGACCGGCTCGACAGCCTTGACATCTACGCCCGCAACCGCCTGCTGAGCGACCGCGAGGCCCTGGCCGAGATGCATCGCCGGAGCTGGCAGGCCTGAACAGTCGGCCGGTGCGGCCCCGCCACATGTAATAAAGATTTCATCGGGCCGTAAGAACCAAGCAAGACGCCAGCCATACCGTGCGCAGCATCCAAAAAGAGGATGCCGCCATGACCGAGATGATCCAGCTGGCTCCGCTCACCGCCAAGGCCCCGCGCTTTGAAGTGCGCTTCGCCGAGACTGCCGCCGAAATCCGCGCCACCCAGCAGCTGCGCTACCGCATCTTCGCCGGTGAACTCGGCGCCCAGATCGACGGCGGCGAAGACGGCATCGACACCGACCAGTTCGATGCCTTTTGCCGTCACCTGATGGTGCGCGACACCGACAGCGGCGAGATCATCGCCTGCACCCGCATCCTCACCGACGTCCAGGCCGAGCGCGCCGGCGGCTTCTACTCCGAGAGCGAATTCGACCTGGAAATGATCCGCGCCCTGCCGGGGCGGGTTATGGAGATCGGCCGCACCTGCGTCGCCGCCGAATACCGCAGCGGCGGCGTGATCGCCACGCTCTGGCAGGGCATCGCCGAGATCATCACCTGCGAGGGCTATGACTACCTGTTCGGCTGCGCCTCGATCGGCCTGGAAGACGGCGGCGCCAGCGCCCACGCCATCCTGGAAACCATCCGCGGCAAGTGCCTGACCGCGCCCTCGCAGCGGGTGCGCCCCTACTACGGCCTGCCGCTGGCCGACCGCCGGCCGGAGGGCACGGTGCGGATGCCGCCCCTGCTCAAGGCCTATGTCAGCCTGGGTGCCAAGGTTTGCGGCGAGGCCTACTGGGACCGCGACTTCAACTGCGCCGACGTGTTCATGCTGCTCAATGTCAGCGACCTCAATCCGCGCTATGCCCGTCACTTTTTGGGCAAGCCGCGCAGCGAGGCCAGCGAGGTTGTCGCGCTTGCGTAACGTCTTCGCGTCAATCTTCGACGGCGGCCTTCCCGGCCGCCGTTTTGCCATCCGGATGCCCGGCTCGCGGACGCCCGCGCAGCCCGCCCTGGCCGACGACAGTCACATGCTTTTCCTGTTCCGCTGCCTCCGCCTGATCTGCCACGTCGCCCTGGGCCTGGTGCTGGCCAGCCTGATCAAGTTCGATTTCACGCGGCGCATCGACGCCGACGACTGGGCCCGACGCTGGCTGAAGCGGCTGATGCGCATCCTCGGCATCCGCTTCAGCATTCACGGCAGCCCGGTCGAAGGCGGTCAGATGATCGTCTGCAACCACGTGTCCTGGCTGGACATCCCCCTGGTCGGCGCCGCGCTGTGCAACCGCTTCGTCGCCAAGAGCGAGATCCAGCACTGGCCGGTGGCGGGCGCGCTCGCCAACTGCATCGGCACCTTCTACATCCGCCGTGGCCCCGGCGGCAGCCGGCCGCTGCTGGAGAAGCTGCGGCCGCACCTGCACGGTGGCGGCTCGGTGGTGATCTTCCCCGAGGGCACCACCACCGCCGGCCGCGAGGTACTGCCCTTCCACCCGCGCCTGTTCCAGGCCGCGCTCGATGCCGGCTGCCCGGTGCAGCCGGTGGCGCTGCGCTATGGCCGCGCCGCCGATGGCCGCGATCTCGCGCCCTTCATCGGCGATGACGATCTGGTGTCGCATATCGTCCGCCTGCTCAAGGCACCGGGCCTGAGCGCCGAACTGCACTATTGCGTGCCAGTGTTCCCAGAGGCGCTGGAAGACCGTCACGGCCTGGCCAGGCGCGCCGAGGATTCGATCCGCCGCCGGGTGGCCCCGGAAGCTACCTTCCGCAGGCCGGCCCTGCTCGAAGCGAGCGACACGGCCAGGGCCGCCTAGCCGCGATCACGCCCCAGGCGCGCGCGCAGCCAGAACTCGAAGCGGTCCAGCCGTCGATCCAGCCACAGCGACTCGGCCGCCAGCAGTGCGGCGCCGGTGCAGCACCCGGAAGCGTTCGCCCGGCACGGCGCGGCGCCGATCCCACCAGCGCATGCGAATCGCGTCGAGCAGGTTCTATTCCTGAGGCTTTTCGCGGCCGGGATCGCTGGCGCGGGCTTCGTCCGCGGGATAAGCGGGGTCGCTGCCCTTGTGCAGGGTCTCTAGCTCACGGCCGCCCAAGGAGCGGCTTTTCGCCGCCGGCACCTGCGGCGACTGAGTCGGGGACCGAGCCTTGGGGTGCTTTGGAGATTTCGCGATCATGGCCGCTCCGGAGTCGGTGGTGGATTGCTGCATGTTTCCCGAGTTCGGCTGGCCTCAGCCTGAACATGGTGGCCGGGGCTGCATGCAACACTCGGCAAGGTCCCATTGCTGGAGCGATGCCATGTCCCGGTCCGATCTGCTGATCGACAGCGATGCCGGCATCAGCCGAATTTTTCGGGGCTTGCGGCGCGTCGCGGTGCTGGGCATCAAAACCGAGCAGCAGGCCGGGCAGCCCGCCTACTACGTGCCGGCCGATCTCGCCACGCGGGGCCTGGAGATCGTGCCGGTGCCGGTCTACTACCCGGAGGCACGGGAGATCCTCGGGCAGCCGGTGTACCGACGATTGATCGATATCCCGGGCCCGCTGGATCTGGTCGACGTGTTCCGCCGGCCGTCCGACCTTCCTGCCCACCTCGACGATCTGCTGGCCAAGGCGCCGAAGGCGGTCTGGTTCCAGCTCGGCATCCGCCACGATGCGGTCGCATTGACGCTCGTCGAAGCCGGGATCGCGGTGGTGCAGGACCGCTGCCTGATGGTCGAGTACCGGCGCTGGGCGGCCCAGGACGCCTCCGGGGCGTAAAATGCCGCCCTCACCGAAGCTGGAAGTACCCGTGTCCGACCTGCCAATCCCGCCGTCCCGGCCCGCCCCCCTGGTGCCCGGCGTGAAGCTGCGCGCCGCTGACAAGATGGCGCGCATCCCGGTGAAGATCGAGGCCACCGTGGCGCCACTGCGCAAGCCGGCCTGGATCCGCGCCAAGCTCGGCAGCAGCCCGGAAGTGCAGCGCATCAAGGACATCCTGCGCGCCAACGAACTGCATACGGTCTGCGAGGAGGCGAGCTGCCCCAACCTCGGCGAATGCTTTGGCAAGGGCACCGCCACCTTCATGATCATGGGCGACATCTGTACCCGCCGCTGCCCGTTCTGCGATGTCGCCCACGGCCGGCCGAAGCCGCTGGATACCGAGGAGCCGGCCAAGCTCGCCCGCACCATCGCCCAGCTCCAGCTGCGCTATGTGGTGATCACCAGCGTCGACCGTGACGATCTGCTGGATGGCGGTGCCGCCCACTTCGCCGCCTGCATCCGCGAATCGCGCGCGGCCTCGCCGCGGCTGACCATCGAAGTGCTGGTGCCGGACTTCCGTGGCCGCATGGACCCGGCGCTGGTGATCTTCAAGGACACGCCGCCCGACGTCTTCAACCACAACCTGGAAACCGTGCCGCGCCTCTACAAGCAGGCCCGCCCCGGTTCTGACTACGAGTGGTCGCTGGACCTGCTGGAGCGCTTCAAGGGCCTGCATCCGCAGGTGCCGACCAAGTCCGGCCTGATGCTGGGGCTGGGCGAGGAGATCGAGGAAATCGAGCAGGTGATGCGCGACCTGCGCGCGCACGGCGTCGACATGCTCACCCTCGGCCAGTACCTGCAGCCGAGCAAGCATCACCTGCCGGTCGCTCGCTTCGTACATCCCGACGAGTTCGAGCGCCTGCGCGTGCTCGGCGAGGCCATGGGCTTCGCCCACGTCGCCAGCGGCCCGATGGTGCGCAGCAGCTACCACGCCGACCAGCAGGCGCACGGCGTTCTGGCGTGAGCGCGGCGGCGCTGCTGCCGCGCGCGGAATGGCTGCAGGTAGTCCGCAACGCGCCGCTGGTGTCCATCGACCTGATCCTGATCGACCCGCAGGGCCGGGTGTTGCTGGGCCTGCGTGAAAACGAGCCAGCGCGCGACTGCTGGTTTGTCCCCGGCGGCGTGATCCGCAAGGGCGAATCCCTGGACGCCGCCTTCAGCCGTATCGCCGAGACCGAACTGGGCCTGCCGCTGCGCCGCCAGGACGCCGAGCTGCTGGGCGTCTACGAGCATTTCTACCAGCAGAACTTCGCCGGGGCTGCCGGCTTCGGCACCCATTACGTGGTGCTGGCACACCGTCTGGCGCTGGCTGGCGCGCTGCAGCCGGCCGATGCCCAGCATCGCGCGCTACGCTGGTTCCGGGTCGACGAGCTGCTGGCCGAGCCGGCAGTGCACGCCAACGTCAAGGCCTACTTCCGCTGAGCCGGGACTGCCAGGGCGTGAACACAGCGCAGCCTGATCTGGATCAGTCAGTCGCGGCAGGCAGGCCGGTACACTTTTGGCGAACCCAGAGCCGTCACGGATCAATTCACCGAGGAGCCATTGATGAGCTGGCGCAATAACGCAGACCGTTATGGATCACTGTTGATCGCCCTGCACTGGTTCATGCTGCTGCAACTGGCGGCGGTGTATGCCTGCATCGAGCTGCGCGAATTCTTTCCCAAGGGCAGCGACCCTCGCGAGGCACTCAAGGCCTGGCATTTCATGCTGGGGCTGTCGGTGTTCGCCCTGGTCTGGCTGCGGCTGGCGGTGCGGCTGGGCAGCGGGCCCGCGCCCGGCATCCAGCCAGCACCGGCGCCCTGGCAGCAGGCCCTGGCGAAGCTGATGCACTTCGCGCTCTACGGCCTGATGATCGGAATGCCGTTGGGGGGCTGGCTGCTGCTGAGCGCCAGCGGCAAGACCATCCCCTTTTTCGGCCTGCAACTGCCGCCGCTGATCGGCGTCAACAAGGAACTGGCGAAACTGATCAAGGAAATCCACGAGACCGGCGGGACCGTCGGCTACTACCTGATCGGCCTGCACGCCACGGCAGCGCTGCTCCACCACTATCTGGTCAAGGACGACACTGTCCGGCGCATGCTGCCCCGCCGTTGAGCCGCTGCGGGTCCGGCGTGTTTCGCAGCGGCCTAGTCGTCGGTCGTTCCTGCGCCTGACCTGAGTCAATGCGGTGGCGGCATGCCCGCCGCAAGCTTGGCCCGCCCACCCAGCGCCGCCAGCCCTCCGCATGCGCCACACCGTGCCACCCGACCGCCTGCAGGACCTGGCCGACGACGCCAACGGCTTGAGCGCCGAGGTCGCCGCCGAGCGGCAGCAGCGCCACGGCAGCAACGACATCCTTGGCGACGCGCCGGCCGGCTGGGCGCCGGTACTGCGCGATTCGGCGCGCGATCCGATGATCTGGTTCCTCGCCGCCACCGCGGCGCTGTTTGCCTGGCTCGGCGATCTGGTCGAGGCGACCGTGCTCGCCAGCGCGCTGCTGCCGATCCTGGGCATGGACGCCTATCTGCACCGGCGCACCCAGGCCAGCACCGAGGGACTCGCCGGCCAGCTGGCGGCGCGGGCAAGGGTGCTGCGCGACGGCCGCGAGCTGGAGATCGCCGCCCAGGCATTGGTGCCGGGCGACATCGCCATCATCGCTGCCTCCGAAGCCTTCCCGGCCGACGGGATCATCGCCGCCGGTACCGGCCTGCAAGTCGACGAATCGGCCCTGAGCGGCGAGGCGCTGCCGGTGCGCAAACGCGCGCTCGCGCGCGCCGACTGCGGCGCCTCCGTGGAGCACGAACACTGGGGCTCCGCCGGCACCCGGCTGCTGACCGGCGAGGCGCGGCTACGGGTGATCCACACCGGCAGCGACACCCTGTACGGCGAGATCGTGCGCCTGGCCCGCGCCGGTCAGCAGGAACGCACACCGCTGCAGCGCGCGGTCGGCTCGCTGGTACTGACCCTGGTGCTGGTGGCCGTGGTCCTGTGCCTGGTCCTGGCGGCAACCCGCCTGGTGCAGGGGCACGGCTTGGTCGATGCACTGCTGAGCGCGGTGACACTGGCGATAGCAGCGTTTCCGGAGGAGTTTCCGGTGGTGTTCACCTGCTTTCTCGGCGTCGGCGTCTACCGGCTGGCACGGCGCAAGGCGCTGGTACGGCGGGCGGCAGTGGTCGAGAACATCGGCCGCGTCAGCTGCATCTGCTCGGACAAGACCGGCACCCTGACCGAGGGGCGCCTGCGGCTGGAGCACCTGCTGCCGGTCACGGAAACCGGGGACGCGGCGCTACTGCGCGCCGCAGCGCTGGCCTCGCGCGCCGAGAGCGGCGATCCGATGGACCTGGCGATCCTGGCAAAGGCAGGTGCCAGCGATGGCGGGGAGCTAATGGCGACGTTCCCGTTCACCGAGGATCGGCGCCGCGAGACCGCGATCCTGCGCCAGGGCGACGGTGTGCTGCGGGCGGTGACCAAGGGCGCGCCCGAGACGGTGCTGACGATGACCACACTGCCGGACGTGGAACGGACGCTCTGGCTGCAACGGGTGCTGGAGTACGCAACCAGCGGCCACAAGGTGGTGGCCTGCGCCGAGCGGTCACTCGACCGCTGGGTCGACGGCGAGCCCGAGCGCGACTACCGCTTCCTGGGCCTGCTGGCCTTCGAGGACCCGCTGCGCCCCGGCGTCACCGACGCAGTGGCCGAAGCGCAGGCCGCCGGCATCCGCGTGATCATGGTCACCGGCGATCACCCGGCGACCGCGCGGGCGATCGCCGCCGAGCTGGGACTGGGCGCGAACCACGGCGGCCCGCGGGTGATCGAGGGTGCGGAGCTGACGGCGCAGCTGCAGCGCGGGGTCAGCGACGGCTTGCGCGGCGTCGACGTGGTCGCTCGCTGTCTGCCGGCACAGAAGCTGGAGCTGGTGAGCGCGCTGCGCGGCGGTGGTGACATCGTCGCGGTGACCGGCGACGGCATCAATGACGTGCCGGCCCTGCGCGGCGCTGACGTCGGCATCGCGATGGGGGAGCGCGGCACCCGCAGCGCGCGCGAAGTCGCCGCCATCGTGCTGCTCGACGACAATTTCCGCAGCATCGTCGGCGCCATCGCCGAAGGCCGGCAGCTGTTCGACACCCTGCGCCTGAGCTTTGCCTATCTGCTGATGGTGCACATCCCGCTGGTGCTGACCGCCGCCTTCATTCCGCTGGCCGGCTACCCGGTGCTGTACCTGCCGATCCACATCGTCTGGATCGAGCTGATCATCCACCCGACCGCGTTGCTGGTGTTCCAGCAGCTACCCTCCTCCGGCCGCCTCGCGCCGCTGCGGCGCAGCACACGGCTGCGCTTCTTCGACCGCCGCGAGTGGCTGCTGATCGCCAGCGTCGGCGGGCTGCTGGCGCTGATGGTGGCGCTGGCCTACGGCCGCAGCCTCGGTCCGGACCAGGACCTGGGCCATGCCCGGGCGATGGCGATGGTGATGCTGGTGCTCGGCAGCGCGGCGCTGACCGCGGCACTGAGCCGCCTGCGTACGCCGGCCGCCGCGATCACCATCGCCGCCAGCCTGCTGTCGGCCGTGCTGCTGGTGCAGCAGCCGCAGCTCGCCGGCCTGCTGCACCTGGCGCCGCTGCACCTCGATGACTGGCTGATCGCCCTGCTGGCCACCGCGCTCGCGGGCGGGCTGGCCAGCCTGCTGGGCACGCCGCCACGCCAGCCGCCGGTGCAGGCGCCATGAGCCGTATCGAACTGCTGACCGGCATCGTCGCCGTGCTGGCGCTGCAACTCCTGGCCCTGCTCGGGCTGGCGCTCTACCGCTTCCGCCGGGACCGGCAGACCCGGGGACCCGAACCGGCCTGGCCCGGTGCCCGCCGATTTCGCGTGCGCCGGCGTGCGCCCGAGAACGGCGACGGCAGCATTGTCTCGTTCGAGCTCGAACCGGTGGACGGTCAGCCGTTGCCGGCGTTCCTGCCGGGTCAGTTCCTGGGCTTCGAGTTGCCCTTGCCCGGCGGCGCGGGGCAAGCCGCTAGTACCGAGATCCGCTGCTACTCCCTGTCCGATCGCCCCGATCCGGACCACTACCGGGTGACGATCCGACGGGTCGTGGGCGGGCGCGGGTCGGGCTACTTCCACGATCAAGTGCAGGTCGGCACGGTGCTGTCGGTGCGGGCACCCTCCGGCCGGTTCCGGCTCGGCCCGGACGACGGCCGGCCACTGGTGCTGATCGGTGGCGGCATCGGCATCACGCCAATGCTCAGCATGCTCGCCAGCCGGCTGCGGCAACCACTGCGCCAAGATCTGTGGCTGTTCTACGGCACCCGCGACGCCACCGACCAGATCATGGGCAGCTGGCTGGATGCGGCAGCGCGGCAGCATCCGCAACTGCACCTGCAGCTGTGCCACAGCCGCCCCGCTGGCAATGAGCGCCTGGGCCTCGACTACCAGCACGCCGGGCACGTGGACCTGCCGCTGCTGCGCCGGGTGCTGCCCTCGCCGCATTGCCACTTCCATGTCTGCGGCCCGCGGGCAATGCTGGAAAGCCTGGTGCCGGCGCTGCGCGACTGGGGCGTGCCCGAAGCGGATATCCACTACGAGGCCTTCGGCCCCGCCTCGCTGGCGCCCGGGCAGCCGCACGAAGCCGGCGAGGACGTCGCCTGGCAGGTACGGTTCACGCGCTCCGGCCGGACCCTGAGCTGGACGCAGCGGCGGGGCTCGCTTCTGGAGTTGGCCGAGGCCGCCGGACTCGTGATCGACTCCGGCTGTCGCGCCGGCAGTTGCGGCAGCTGCCGCACCGGAATCGAAAGTGGCGCGGTGCGCTACCGCCAGGCGCCCGGGTTCGATTGCGGCGCCGGCCACTGCCTGCCCTGCGTCTGCGTACCCGCCAGCGATCTGGCGCTGTCGGCCTGAACCAGGCAATGAACCGCTCGCTATTCCGCCGCGATGCCCTGCCGCTGCTGCTGCTGTTCCTGGCACTGGTGGCCGCGACCACCGCAACCGACGCCCTGCTGCATCGGCTGGAACTGGTCTGGATCGGACGCTATCTGGGCATACCAGGCACGCTGCTGATCCTGCTGTCGATGCGCTATTCGCTGCGCAAGCACGGGTTGATCGCACAGGGCGAGCCGCGCCGCCTGCTGCGCCAGCATGAGGCGCTGGCCTGGCTCGGTTCGCTGCTGGTACTGGTGCACGCCGGCATCCACTTCCGGGCCATCCTGCCCTGGCTGGCGACGGCCGCGATGCTGGTCAACATCCTCAGCGGCCTCACCGGCAAGTTCCTGCTGCCGCGCGCGCGCCGTCACGTCGAGGAGCGGCGCGGCCGGATGGCCGCCCGTGGACTGTCCGGCGACCAGATGGACGCCAAGCTGTACTGGGACGCGCTGATGCTGGATGCGATGGCGAACTGGCGCACGGTGCATGTGCCGATCGCCCTCGCCTTCGCCGGGCTGGCGCTGGCGCACGTGCTGTCGATCTTCCTGTACTGGAGCTGGCGATGAAGCTGCGCCGGATACTGCTGTACGGGGTCGGCGCAAACCTGCTCGCGCTGCTGGCGCTGGCCTGGATCCACCCCGAACCCATGCTGAGCCCTGGCGACCTCTCCGCCGCCCACCAGCCGCTGGCGAGCGACTGCTTTGCCTGCCACGCACCGTTCCGTGGCGCCCGCGACGAGGACTGCCTGGCCTGTCACCCTCGGGAACGCATCGGCCGCTTCCGCAGCAGCGGCGAGGCGATCAGCGCCAGCACCACCCGACCGGCGTTTCACCAGCAGCTGGTCGACCAGCAATGCCTGGCCTGCCACCGCGAGCATCGCGGCCGCGAGGCGCGAGCCTCGACGGGGGAGTTCCGGCACGAGCTGTTGCCGCCGGCGGCGCGACAACACTGCGGTGGCTGCCATCAGAAGCCGAACGACATGCTGCACCGCGAGCTGCGCGCCGAGTGCACACAGTGCCATGACACCCGGGCCTGGAGCCCCGCGCAGTTCGACCACGAGCGCTATTTCCGGCTCGACCGGGACCACGATGTCGAGTGCTCGCGTTGCCACAGCGGCGGGAATTTCAGCGGTTACAGCTGCTACGGCTGCCACCAGCACACGCCCGCCAACATCCGCGCCGAGCACCTCGAGGAAGGAATCCGCGACTTCGAGAACTGCGTGCGCTGCCATCGCAGCGCCGAGGAACCCGAAGCCGAAGACGGCGGCGATTGAGGCCGCCGTCCGCCCGCACCGAAAACAGGCCGGGGCTAGCCCGCATTTCTCACAGGGTCGCCTTCGATCCTGCTCTGCACATCGGACTTTGCTGAAAACTTCATACGGTTCTCTTTGAACACGCCATCGCCCGGATCGAAGGCTGATCGGCGCTGGCCTGTCTGCGGTGTCATCGGCTTGGGCTTCACTCAACCCTTGGAACAACCAAGGGTTTCGCTCCAGCCCGGCGCCGCTGACATCCTCAACATACGGCCAGCACTCGATCCCCCTGCGAGAAATGCGGGCTAGGACTCCGGCGCGGCGCGCACGCAATCGCGGCCGTCGCGCTTGGCCTGGTAGAGCGCGGCGTCGGCCATGGCCAGCAACTGTTCGCGGCTGGTGCCCGCTCCGGGCACCACCGCCGCGACGCCAAGACTGGCCGTGACCTGAGGTCCGGCACCCGGCGCGCCATGCGGCAGGGCGAGTGCGTGTATGGCCTCGCGTAGTGTTTCCGCCAGCCGCAGCGCCTGCTCCAGGTCGGTATGTCCGAGCACCGCCACGAACTCCTCGCCGCCGTAGCGTGCGAACAGATCGGCCGGGCGCCGCAGGCACTGCCGGGCCGCCTTCGCTACCCGCCGCAGGCAGTCATCGCCGGCCGGATGCCCCAGGTGATCGTTGTAGCGCTTGAAATGATCGATATCGAGCATGATCAGGGCCAGCGGCTGGCCCTGCCGTTGCGCCAGTCGCCAGCTGCCGGCCAGGAAGTCCTCGAAGGCGCGGCGGTTGGCGACCCCGGTCAGGGCATCCTCGCCGGTCAGTCGCTCCAGCTCGGAGTTGGCGATGGCCAGTTCGGCGTTGGCGATCTGCAGGGCGCGGCTGCGCTCGTTCAGTTCCCGGGTCCGGGTCTCGACCTGACGTTCGCGCTCGGAAAGGTTGTCCTGCAGGCGCAGGCGCAGCTGGTCGCTCTCGGACAGCGCGGCGCCCTGCTCGCGCAGGGTCTGCCTCAGCCGCTGGCTGAGCGCGCCATAACCGGCGAACAGCTCCTGCACTTCGCGCGGCGCCGAGCGCGGCGGAGCCGGCGGCTCCGCGCCGGCGTCGAACGCCGCCACCTCGCGGGCCAATCGCAGGATCGGCGCCGCCACCTGGGCCGCCAGCCTGCGGGCTATGAAGCCGGTGAGCGCCAGCGCTGTCAGCAGCAGCACCAGGGTCAGGCCGGCCGCCTGGCGCTCCAGCGCCCCGAGCACCCGGGTCTGACGCCAGGCTACGACTTCCCAGCCGGCTTGCAGCGGCCAGCGCACCAGCAGGTAGCCCGGCCCGGACTCGCCACGCGCCGGCTGGTAACGGACGGCCTCGCCCGGAGCCGCCGACCGCACCCGGCCCAGCGCCGGCATGTCTGCCAGGCTAGTCAGCGTCGACTGCCCGGATTGGGCGCTGGCGTAGATCACGCGAGCCTCGGGGTCGAGCACGACCATGGCCAGCTCGGCGCCGGCTTGCAGCGGATCGAAACGGCCCAGGCGCGACAGATCCAGCGAGCCCTCGACCACGCCGCGCGGCTGACCCGAGGGTCCGTGCAAGGGCACCGACAGCGCCACGATGGGGTCCTCGCCGAAACCGCGCCCGCGAAAAACGCCCGAGACATAGGCCCGGTCCCTCAGCATCGGCACCTGGAAGTAGCTGCGATCCGAAACCGTGCCGTCGGCATTCAGTAGGTCCGGTGGCACCGGCCGGCCACTCATTGAGGCGGCCACCACGCTGCCATCGGCAGCGGCCACCAGCAAGCTGATGAACCCCGGATGCTGGGGGTGGCCACGCTCCAGCAGGCGGGTCAGCCCGGCGCCCGCCGCCGGCCCCGCAGGGTCGATCTCGACCGCCAGCGCCGCCAGGCTGCCCAGTGCGGCGAGATGCTGCTCCAGGTAGAGGTCGATCTGCGCCGCGCTGCCGCGCGCCAGCTGCCGCAACTCCTCGGCGAAGCCGCCCTGCAGGCCACGGTTGTGCAGGAGCTGCAACACCAGCACCAGCACCAGCATCGGCAAGGCCGCCACCAGGGCCAGACGCAGGCCCACCACCCGCTCCAGTGATGGCGCCGGGCGGCGCTCAGGCGCCGTGCGTCCATGCTGACTGCCCCGCGCTTCCAGCACGGGGTCCGAAGCGGAATGCGCCATCACCGAGCGAACCGGAAGAACCCTGTCGACATGCTAGGCCGGGCGATAACAGTGCGCAGCACGCTGTAACTGCCCGATTGCACCGCCGGTCCGGGACCGGCGCGGTTCAGGCCGCCAGCACGGTCTCCACCTCGAAGCGGCCCTGCAGCGCCCGGTGGATCGGGCATTTGTTGGCGATCCCCAGCAGGTAGTCGCGCTGTTCGGCACTGAGCGCGCCGACAAAACGGATCTGGCGGCTGAGCCGGTACAGACCGGCGGCCTCGACATGGCTGATGCTGACCTGGACGTCCTCCAGCGGCATCTGCTTGCGCAGCGCCACCATCGCCACCGTCAGCGCGGTGCAGGCGCCGAGCGCGGAGTCGAGCAAGTCGTGCGGATCCGGCCCCAGGCCGTCGCCTCCCTCCGCCAGGCTGACGTCGGCGGTGAACTGGTTGTTGCCGACGCGGATGCTGCGGGCCAGCTTGCCCTGGGGCGCCTTGCGGACTTCGATCATGACTGCACTCTGGTGCGGGGAAGGGATTGCGCCAGCTTATCGCCCCGGCAGCGCCGTTTGCGGTGCTGCTGCATCAAGCGGCTGTTGGCGGCAGGGTGGCCTGCCGCTCTGCCTCGGCCAGCCGTTCCGGGGTGCCGATGTCAGACCAGCGACCGCGGTGCAGGGCGCCGCTCACCCGGCCGGCCGCCATCGCCCGCCGCAGCAAGGGCGCGAGCGGGAAGGCGCCATCCACGCAGCCGTCGAACAGGCGCGGATGCAGCAGGGCGATGCCGCTGTAGGTCAGCCGCGGTTCGGTGTCCTCGACCAACCCTTCGCGCAGGGCGAAATCGCCACCCGGGTGCTGGGGCGGATTCGCCACCAGTAGCAGGTGGGCGAGCTCATCGGCCACCAGGCCACGCCGCAGCAGGGCGCCGAAGTCGGCGTCGGTCCAGACATCGCCATTGACCAGCAGGAAGGGCTCGGCGCCCAGCAGCGGCAGGGCACGGAAGATGCCGCCACCGGTCTCGAGCGCCGGCCAGCCCTCGTCGGAGTAGCGGATCGCCAACCCCTGGCCGCCGCCGTCACCCAGGGCCGCGCGAATCCGCTCGCCGAGCCAGCCGAGATTGATGACCACTTCGCCCACCCCCGCCGCCGCCAACCGCTGCAGATGCCATTCGATCAGGCTGCGGCCGGCCAGGGGCAGCAGAGGCTTGGGGCTGTGGTCGGTCAGCGGCCGCATCCGTTCACCGCGCCCCGCCGCCAGCAAAAAAGCCTTCATCACCCTCTCCGAGCCGCCGCCAGCAGGAAAGCCTTCACGCCGGCAGCGGCAGGCTGTCGAGCAGCTGCCGCAGCGGCGCCAGCTCCGGGTAGCGCGCTGCCACCGTCCGCACATAGCCGAGGAAGCGCGGCGTGTCGGCCAGGTAGTGCGGCTTGCCGTCGCGGTAGTTGATGCGGGCGAAGATGCCCAGCACCTTCAGGTGCCGCTGCAGGCCCATCAGGTCGAAGTCGCGCTCGAAGCGCGCGAGATCGTCCGGTACCGGCAGGCCAGCGGCGCGCGCCGCCTGCCAGTACTGCTGGCGCCAGGCGTCGATCCGGGCTTCCGGCCAGGAGCGGAAGGCGTCCTTGAACAGGCTGACGACGTCGTAGCTGATCGGCCCGTAGACCGCGTCCTGGAAGTCGAGCACGCCGGGGCTGGGCGCCGAGGCCATCAGATTGCGCGGCATGTAGTCGCGGTGCACATAGACCGGGGCCTGCGCCAGCGCGCTGTCGACCAGCAGCTGCCGGGTCGCGTCCCAGCAGGCCTGTTGCTCGGCGCTCAGCGGATGGTCGAGATGCCGGCCCAGGTACCAGTCCGGGAACAGCGCCAGTTCGCGCTCCAGCAGGGCGGCGTCGTAGTCCGGCAACACGCCGGCGCGGCTGGCCTGCTGCCATTGCACCAGGGCGGCGATGGCGTCGGCGAACAGCGCGTCGGCATTGTCCTCGGTCAGCACATGCAGGAAGGTCTGGCGCCCCAGGTCCGACAGCAGCAGGTAGCCCTGCTCCAGATCCTGCGCCAGCACCTTGGGCGCATTGAGCCCGGCGTCCAGCATCAGCTGCGCCACCTGCAGGAAGGGCCGGCAGTCTTCGCGCTCGGGCGGCGCATCCATCACCACCCAGCTCTGGCCACCGGCCTCGACCCGGAAATAGCGGCGGAAGCTGGCGTCGGCGGAAGCCGGCGCGAAGCCCGCCTCGCGGAGCCCCAGGGAGCGGTGGGCGAAGGCCTGCGCGGCGGCGGCGCGGGCGTCGAGGGCAGGGGCGGTCACGAGCGGGACGGAAGCGAAAGTCTGGATGACGGGCAAGATTACACGAGCCCCGCCGTTGCCCTGGACCACACCGAGGCCGGATACTGCGCGCCCTCGCTCCCGCCTCTGCCCGCCCGTGGCCCTGTCCCACCGCCTCACGCTGCTGCTGCTGCTGCTCGGCACTCCGCTCGCGGCCCTGGCGCAGGAGACGGCTCCCAGCCCGGCCATGTGCGAGCAACTCGACCCCGGCCTGCTGTCGACCTCGCCGCTCGACAAGCTGATCCTCACCGCCGACAGCCTCAATCTGGAGCGCCAGGGCCTGTCCGACCTGGCCGGCTCGGTGCGGCTGCGGCTGGGCGAACGCGAATTCGTGTCGGAAGCGCTGCAGTACGACGACCTCAACCGCCGCGTGCTGGCCAGCCGGCCCTCGCAGTTCCGCAATTCCGATTATCTGATCACGGCCGAAACCGCCAGCTTCGACCTCAACACCGAGCTTGGGGTATTCGAGCAGGCCAACTTCACCCTGCTCCAGCGCGGCGCCCGCGGCTCGGCCGAGCGGGTGCAGCTGAGCCGCGAGGGGCAGGCCGAGCTGCAACAGGTCTACTACACCTCCTGCTCGCCCAGCGACGAGACCTGGAAGATCACCGCCAGCCGGCTCGACCTGGATCGCGACGAGGGCCTGGGCACCGCGCGCAACGCCACCATCCGCTTCGGCGGCGTGCCGGTGCTGTACGTGCCCTACATGCAGTTCCCGATCGACGACCGGCGCCGCACCGGCCTGCTGTTTCCGTCCCTGGGCTCCGACACCCGCACCGGGGTCGATTTCAGCTGGCCGGTCTATCTCAATCTCAATCCGCGCTACGACGCCATCTTCACGCCGCGCTTCATGAGTGATCGCGGCACCCAGGCGGGGCTGTCCGGCCGCTACCTGCTGGCGCGCGGCACCGGCCGGGCGAAGTTCGAATACCTGGCGGACGACCAGCAGTACGGCGGCTCGCGCGGCCTGAGCGAGTTTCACCACGAAGGCCTGATCAACAACCGCCTGTCGCTCGACATCAACTACGCCGAGGTCAGCGACCCCAACTACTTCGAAGACCTGAGCCGGGCCATCGACTTCTCCTCGCTGACCCATCTGGAGCGCAGCGCCCGGCTGACCTACCAGTCGCCCGGTTCGTACACGCTGCAGGCCCTGGTGCAGGACTTCCAGTCGCTGTCGAGCGGCCTGGCCGCGGTGGACGCGCCCTATCGGCGCCTGCCCGAGCTGCGCTTCGACGCGATCACGCGCGACTCCTTCTACAACACCCGCGCCGGCATCAACGCCCAGGTGGTGAATTTCGCCCGCGACAACTCGGTCGAGGGCCTGCGCGAGACCGTGCAGCCCTACCTGCGCTACAGCCGCGACCGCGGCGGCCGTTTCGGGCGCATCCAGCTGGACCTCAACCACACCCGCTACCAGCTCAGCAACAACGCCAGCGGCGGCGACAGCCCGGAGCGCACCCTGCCGCTGTTCTCGGCCGACGCCGGCCTGCGCTTCCTGAAGTACGACTCCCACGGCGGCCTGCAGGTGCTGGAGCCACGGCTGTTCTATCTCTACGTGCCCTACCGCGAGCAGTCCGAACTGCCGGTGTTCGACACCGACGAGGCCGACTACGACGTGCCACAGCTGTTCGCGCGCAACCGCTTTTCCGGCCTCGACCGCATCGCCGACGCCAACCAGCTGACTACCGCCCTGACCTGGCGCATCCTCGACGCCGAGGACGGCGACACCCGCATGGCCGCCAGCGTCGGCCAGATCTACCGTTTCACCGAATCCCGGGTCAGTCTGCCCGGGCGCGAACCCCCGGATGCCGGCAGCAGCGACTACCTGAGTGGCCTGGAGCTGCGGCTGACCGAGCGGCTGTCGGCGTCCGGCACCCTGCAATGGTCGCCGGACGAGGGCGACTTCAGCCGTACCGGCGTGGCGTTACGCTACCGCGACCAGAGGCTGCGCGCCGACCTCGCCTACCGCTACCGCCAGGACCTGCTAGAGCAGACCGATGCCAGTCTGTCGCTGCCGGTCAGCACCCACTGGCGCTTGGCCGGGCGCCTGCGGCGCTCGCTGCGCGACAACCGCAGCCTCGATGCCCTGCTCGGCGTCGAGTACGAGACCTGCTGCTGGGCGCTGCGCAGCTCCTACCGCCGCTACCTGATAAACAGCGCGGGAGACGTCGGCAGCGGCGTGTTCCTGCAGATCGAGCTCAAGGGCCTGAGCCGCTTCGGCTCCGGCTTCGACGAGTTGCTGCCGGGTGACAACCGCCCGCTGGGTGCGAACTAGGGAGACGAGCGGCTGCCGGAAACCTTCGTGCTACCCTTGCGGTCTGTGTTTTTGCCCCCGTCGGCACCCCGGCAAATCCGGCAAATCCCCCCGCGAATCACCGTTTCAAGGCCACTGATAGCGCCATGCCCGCTCTGCTCTCCTTCCGTCCGCGCCCCCTGCTCCGCTCCCTGTCGCTGTCGCTGCTGCTGGCCACCGGCGCCGCCCAGGCCGAGCCGCAGCCGCTTGATCGCATCATCGCCGTGGTCAACGACGGCGTGGTGCTGCAGAGCGAGCTCGACCGCTCGATCAGCCTCAGCACCGCGCAGCTGCGTGAACGCGGCATCCAGCCGCCGCGCGAGGATGTGCTGCGCACCCAGGTGATGGAGCGGCTGGTCACCAGCCGGCTGCAGACGCAGAAGGCGGCCGAGGCCGGCATCCGCATCGACGACCGCGAGCTGAACGAGGTGCTCGGCAATATCGCCGCCCAGAACGGCCTCAGCCTGGCCGCCTTCGCCGACGCCGTGCGCAAGGACGGCATGGACTTTCTGAGCGTGCGCGAGCAGGTGCGCGACGAGGTGCTGGTGGCGCGGGTCAAGCAGAAGGAGGTCGACAGCCGGGTGGTGGTCACCGACCAGGACATCGACCTGTTCCTGGCCAACCGCAGTGCGGTCGACGATACCGAGTACCGCCTCTCGCACATTCTGGTGGCGCTGCCGGAAGGGGCGACGGCCGAGCAGCGCGACGCTGCCCGCGCCAAGGCCAACGGCCTGCTGGAGCGACTCAACAAGGGCGAGGACTTCGCCCAGCTGGCGGCTGCCGATTCCGACGGCCAGCAGGCGCTGCAGGGTGGCGATCTGGACTGGCGCAAGGGTTCGGACCTTCCCGGCCTGTTCGCCGCCGCCCTGCCCCGGCTCAAGTCGGACCAGGTCAGCGAGGTGCTGGAATCGGCCGGCGGCTTCCATCTGATCAAGCTCACCGGCAAGCGCGGCGGGGCCGAGGCCCAGACCGTGCAGGAAACCCGTGCCCGCCACATCCTGCTGCAGGCCAATGCCATCCGCGACGAGGACGCCACCCTGGCGCAGGCGCAGGAACTCGCCAAGCGGCTGAAGGACGGCGAGGTCTTCGAGGCCCTGGCCAAGCAGTATTCCGACGACCCGGGCTCGAAGAACGCCGGCGGCGATCTCGGCTTCACCCCGGCCGGCGTGTTCGTGCCGGAATTCCAGATCCGCCTCGACCAGCTGCAGCCGGGCGAGACCTCGCCGCCGTTCCACACCCAGTTCGGCTGGCACATCGCCCAGGTGATTGAGCGCCGCAGCCGCGACACCACCGAGGAAACCCGCCGGCTCAAGGCACGGCAGGCCATCGTCGCGCGCAAGAGCGCCGAGGAGTACGACCTCTGGCTGCGCCGGATTCGCGACGAGGCCTATATCGAGTTCCGTCGTGCCGACGGCAAGCCGGCGGCTGCCGCGACCGACTCGCAGTCGTGATCCTGCCGTGAGCCGGCCGGTCCGGCTGCTGCTGACACCGGGCGAGCCGGCCGGCATCGGTCCCGAGCTGGCGGTGCGGCTGGCGCAGACGCCCGCCGCCGGGCACGCCCTGATCGCGGTCGCCGACCCCGACCTGCTGCGGCGTGCCGCCGGGCGCCTGGGGCTGCCGCTGCGCTTGCAGGAATGGGCACCGGGCGCCGAGGCCCTGCCCTTGCCGGCCGGCGCGCTCTGGCTCTGGCCGCAGGCGCTGTCGGCACCGGAAACGCCGGGACAGCTCAGCGTCGCCAACGCCGGCTATGTCCTGCACAGCCTGCGCGCCGCCGCCAGCGCCTGCCGCAATGGCGAGGCCGAGGCCCTGGTCACCGGCCCGGTGCACAAGGGCATCATCAATGACGCCGGCGTGGCCTTCAGCGGCCACACCGAATTCCTCGCCGAACTCTGCGCCGCGCCGCTGCCGGTGATGCTGCTGGCCGCCGGCGCGCTGCGCGTGGCCCTGGTCACCACCCATCTGCCGCTGGCGGCGGTGGCGGCAGCGATCACCCGCGACCGCCTGGAGCAGACCCTGCGGGTGCTGCAGGCCGGCCTGCGCACGCAGTTCGGCATCGCCGAGCCGCGCATCCTGGTCTGCGGCCTGAACCCTCATGCCGGCGAAGGCGGGCACCTGGGTCGCGAGGAGATCGAGGTGATCGAACCGGTACTGCGGGCGCTGACTGCCGAGGGCATGCGGCTGATCGGCCCGCTGCCGGCCGATACCCTGTTCACCCCGCCCCAGCTGGCCCAGGGCGACGCGGTCCTGGCGATGTACCACGACCAGGGCCTGCCGGTGCTCAAGCACGTCGGCTTCGGGCAGGCGGTGAACATCACCCTGGGCCTGCCGATCATCCGCACCAGCGTCGATCACGGCGTCGCGCTCGACCTCGCCGGCCGGGGTCTGGCCGAAGTCGGCTCGCTGCAGGCGGCGGTAGCGCTGGCGGCGGAACTGGCGCGGAGCGCGCGGACATGAGCGCACATCGCGCCAAGAAACATTTCGGTCAGCACTTCCTGCACGACCAGGGCGTGATCGAGCGCATCCTGCGCGCGCTCAATCCCCAGCCCGGCGAGACCCTGGTGGAAATCGGCCCCGGCCTCGGTGCGCTCACCGTGCCGCTGGTGGCGCGGGTGCCGGCACTGACCGTGGTGGAACTGGACCGCGACGTGCTGGCGCCGCTGCGCGCCGCCTGCGGCGCCCATGCCGAGCGGCTGACGGTGATCCAGGCCGATGCGCTGACCGTCGATTTCGCGGCGCTGGCACCGGCGGGTGGCAAGCTGCGTCTGGTCGGCAACCTGCCCTACAACATCTCGACGCCGCTGCTGTTCCATCTGCTGCGCCATGCCGACGCCATCCAGGACATGCACTTCATGCTCCAGAAGGAAGTGGTCGACCGCATGTGCGCGGCGCCGGACAGCGACGACTATGGCCGCCTGACCGTGACCCTGGCGGCACGCGCCGACTGCCACAGCCTGTTCCGGGTCGGTCCCGGCAGCTTCGATCCGCCACCCAAGGTCGATTCCGCCGTGGTACGGGTGCTGCCCCGGCCGGCGCCCTTCCCGCTCGACGACCTGGCCCGCTACGACCGGGTGGTCACCGCCGCCTTCTCGCAGCGGCGCAAGACGCTCAGCAACGCCCTGAAAGCGGTGATGCCGGCCGAGGCTATCCGCGCCGCCGGCATCGACCCCGGCCTGCGCGCCGAGGCCTTGCCGCCGGAGGCCTTCGGGCGCCTGGCGCAGCAGATTTGAGGGCTGGCTTCACGCCATGTGCAGCGCCATCCCGTAGGGCGCATTCCATGCGCCGGGATGTTCGACGAGCTCGCAGCCAAAGCCGGCGCATGAAATGCGCCCTACGACCTGGGTTCTCCCGCGCATCCATCGCGCCGGCGCGACCAGACCCGGCTCAAAGCGGCCGCAGCGGCCGGCTGTCGACCCAGTTGATGAAGTCCACCGGCCGCAGCGGCGGCTGCAACGCAGCCCCGCAAAGGTAGCTGGCACCGGCCCGCAGCAGGCGCGCGCCCGGGGCACCTGCGGGTGCCGCTTCCAGCAGTAGGGGGCGGCCGAGCGCGGCGTGTCGCCGGATCGGCTCCAGCGACTCCTCGCGATGATCGACCGCCGCCACCGTTTCGGCTGGCAGTAGCAGCAGGCCAACCCCATCGAGCCGCGCGCCTTCCGGAGGCGCCCGCAACGCCAGCCGCAGGCCCTGGCGCAGCAGACCGGACCATTGCACCTGGATCGGCGCCGCCGCATCAGCCCAGTCCTCACCGTCGAGCAGGGGCAGCAACTGCGAAAACGGCACCCGAAAATCCGTCAGCTGGCTGCGCAGGCGCTCGGCGAACTCCGGATCGCGCCATTGCCGGGCGGTCAGCGGCAGCAGTACCGGCAGCGGCGGCAGACCCTGGCCGGGCTGGATCTGCCGCAGGCTTTCGCGCAGCTGCCAGGCCTCGATGCCGGCATTCAAACCGTGCCGACGCGACGCGCGCAGGGTTTCAGCAGAACTGATCTCGCCATAGCGCGAGTGCCGCCAGCAGAAGTCGGCGATGCAGGCGGCCACCGCGCCACTGGCGTCGAACACCGGCAGCAGGCGCAGCTCGAACTCGCCGGCCGCCAGCGCCGCGCCGATGTCGCGGTTGAGATTCGGCCGCTCGCCCTCGCCCTTGGCCCCGGCATCCGGGAGGTCGTAGAAGCGCAGCTGGGCACTGCCGGACTGCTTGGCCTGCTGCATCGCCGCGTCGGCGTGCCGCAGCAGGCTGTCGGCGTCGACTTCGTCGGCCGGATACAGGCTGATGCCGACGCAGGCAGTCAGCGTCAACCGCTGACCGCGCAGTTCGAACGGCGCGCCGAGCTGCTCCTGAGTCTTGACGGCGAGCGTGGTCGCGTCGTCGCGGTCACGCAGGCCCTGGGCCAGGATCACGAACTCATCGCCGCCCAAGCGCGCCACGGTGTCGGCGACCCGCAGGCCGGAGTTGAGACGGTCGGCGACCATCCGCAGCAGCAGGTCGCCCTGGTCGTGGCCGAGGCTGTCATTGATCCGCTTGAAACCGTCGAGGTCCAGGCACAGCACCGCCAGCTGGCGCTCGCCGCGCGCGGCGGTATGCATCGCCTGCTTCAGACGGTCGAACAGCAGGGTACGGTTCGGCAACCCGGTGAGCAGGTCGTAGTGCGCCAGCTGCTGCATGCGTCGCTCGGCGGCTTCGCGCTCGCTGATGTCGAGCGCGATGGCCATGAACACCGGCGGCTCCTCCTCGCGCGAGAACGACAATCGCACCTCGACCGGATAGGTGCTGCCATCGGCGCGCCGGTGTCGGGTCTTGTAGCTGAGATGGTCACTGTCGCCGCCACGCAGCTTGGCCAGATGAGCCTGCAAGGTAGCCGGGTCGAGATCGGTGGCGATGCTGGTCAGGCTCATCCGCGCCAGTTGCTCCGGCTTCAGGCCGAGATTGCGGCGGGCGCCCCGGTTGACTTCGATGAAGTAGAGCGACTGTGCGTCGAAGACGTAGACCTCTTCGCTGGCGGCGTCGAGCAGCCGGCCTAGCCGCTGCGCCAGGCCCTGGCTGCGCTGGCGCTCGGTGATGTCGCGCACCACCACCACCAGCCGGTCCTCGCCGCTGACCCGCATGGGCTCCACCAGCAGTTCGGCCGGAAAGGTGGTGGCGTCCTTGCGCCAGCCGGCGACCTTGGGCATGCGCGCGCTGCCACCGGCGACGTAATCGCTCAGGCGCAGTCCCGGAGTATTCATGAACGGCACCGGCAGCAGGCGCGGCACGGTCATCCGCAGCATCTCCTCGGCGCTGTAGCCGAACAGGCGCTGGGCACGGGCGTTCACCGACTTGATGAGGCCGGCGCTGTCGGTGGTCAGCACCCCTTCCGACAGATGATCGACCACGCCCTCGGCGAACTGCGCCTGCTCACGCAGGCGTTGGCGGTCGGCGATGCGACCGCTGATGTCCTGGAACGCGAGCAAGCCACCCCGTCCGCCGTCCGGCAGTGGATGCAGGCTGGCGCTGGCCTCGACCGGGAGCTCCGGCGTCGAGCCACCGCGCGGCCGCAGCCGCAATTCCTTCGGGCCCTGGCTGGCGGACTGCTGCAGACAGCGTTCGACTGGACTGGCCAGCGGCGTCCCCTCGTCGTCGCGGGCCTGGAACACGGTGTAGGCCAACTGTCCCAGCGCATCGGCGGCCACCCAGCCGGTCAGCCGCACCGCGGTGGCATTGATGGCGCGCACGCGCAATTCAGCATCGACCAGCAGGATCCCGATCCCCAGCGCGTCGAAGGTGTCGGCCAGGGCGGGCGCCGCTGTGGCCGGCGTCGCCGTCGGCGGCGCCGGCGCGGCCTCAGGCAAGCCCAGGCGGGCGGCCAGCGGGGCGGTGCGGCGACGCAGCTGATGGCGCAGCACCAGCAGGCTGCCGGCGCCGAACGCCAGTGCCAGTAGAGCACCGATCAGGCCGGTGCTGCGCAAGCGATCCACGGCCTCGTCACGTACCAGTCGGCCGGTGTCCGCGCCGATGGCGTATTCCAGCGCGCCGTAGCCACGGCCGGCCTCGCGCAGGCTCAGGCGGCCGACCTCGCCAAAGCCGGTGTAGAGGCGGCGGCGCAGCCAGTTCGTCAGGGGCTTCGGCAGCCAGCGGCTGCTGAGCGACTGGTAGCGGCCCCGGGCCGCGACGGCCTGGCCGTCGGTGTCGAGCACCGCCAGGTAGCGGAAGCCCCAGGACTCGCCCTCGATGATCGCGGCCAGCGCGGCGTCGAGTGCCGCTTCGCTGCCCTGCCGCAGCGGTTCGCTCAGGCGCTGGCGGGCCGAATCCAGCGCCCAGGCGCGGTCGAGCCGGTTCTGCAAGGCCTGGGCGGACCACAGCGCGCGCAGCGATAGCGCCAGCAACAGCACCGTGCAGAGCAGGGCCAGCGCCGCCCCGGCCCGCGGCCAGAGGTGCTCGCGCGGCCCGGTGAACAGTGCCCTCATGGCGTCAGCGGGCGTAGATCGCGGTCGCGACTTGCTTGACCTCGACCCCAACGGCGGTACCGCCGATGTTCAGTTCGGTGCCTTCGAGCAGGGGAATGAACTGGGCCGCCAGCAGATTGAGCAGCTGCTGGATCTGGTCGCTGATCGGGGTCAGGACTTGCGCCTGCAAGGTCGAGTCGACCAGGCCGTTGAGCAGGGGCGACAGGCCGCCGAGCCCGACCACCCGCAACTGCACATCGCCGACGGCGGTCGGGATCGAGCGCACCGCCTCGCTGGTGCTGACGCCGCCCACCGTGGCCGCCGAGCCGTCGCACTGGGTCGCCTGGCCCGGCCTCGGCCAGGGCGGACCGCTAAAGCACAGTGCATGGTCGCGCTGGTCGCCGATCTCGAAGGGGCCGGCGCTGACTTCGATGGTGACCACCTGGCCGGCCACGGCGGCGGGCAAGGGCACACCGGGCAGCAACTCGGCCAGGGGCAGCGACAGCAGCTGCGCCGGTTCCACCGTGATCTGGCCGCTGTCGGACTGGTAGTCGCGCACCCGACCGATGCTGATGCTGGCGCCGCCGCCGTGGGCCTGCATGCTGACCGTGGCCTTCTCCAGACCGCGCCGGGGGCACTGCACTTCGGTTACCTGCGCGCCCTGGCCGCGCACCGTGATCGACACCGGCAGCTTCAGCGGGGCGCCGGTGAGCGGGTTGGCCAGGTTCACCTCCAGCTGCGCCAGGCCGCCGACGCTGGCGGCGCCGTCGCTGCTGTCGACCGAGGTGTTGTCGAGCCCGGGGATATAGGACCCTGGCTGGGACGAGCCGGGCTTGGTAATGGTGAGCGTGGTGTTGCCCAGCGGCGGCGGCAAATCAATCGGGAACTGGATCGGCCCCGGTCCGGCGACGGCATCGGCGATGCTGGCCAGCAGGCTGCCGACATTGACCGTGGCCTGGTCGTACAGGGCTTCCGGCAGCTCCGCCGGCAGGCCCAGCAGGTCGGCCGGCACCACCATTACCACCCCGCGCCCGGCTTCGGCGGCAGCGGCGTAGGTGGTCACTGCGGCGGCCGCCGCGCTGTCGCCAGTCTCGTCGAGCGCGGCCAGCAGCAGGTCGAGCAGGCCCAGCTGGGAAATCGGCGTGCTGAGATCGGGCAGATCGACACCGGCCGTGGCCTGCGCCTGGACCAGCTGCCCCACCGTGACATTGGCCTCGCTGGTGGCTCGGTAGCCGGCCAGGCTCAGGTTCAGGCTGCTGCCCAGCTGGTTGCCGAAGTAGCGGTTGGCGATGTCCGGCGCCCGCAGGCCGGCGGTCTGCCCCAGGGCGTACTGCGCCAGCACCAGCGAGCTGGCGGCGGCGCGCACCTGCAGGGTCTTGCCGCTGGCGCCGGAAAACAGCGGCAGCACCCGGGCCGGGCTGGCTTGACTGAGCGTCACCTGGATGGAATCGCGCGGCCGAACCGGATTGTTCGGCGCCTCCAGGAACTCGAACAGATCGCCGTTCTTGATCTTGCGGCCGGCCCGTACCACAACGCTGATCCCGGTCGGCATGTTGTTGCGGCGCAGGCTGTCGTGTGCCTCGGCGCTAGCGGTGTCGAAATCGACCGGCCCGATCAGGCAGCCACCGGCCACCCGGGCGGCGTCGACCGCGGCCAGATCCGCAAGCTTCTGCAGGTTCCGCTGGGCGTTGTAGAGGCGGGCGACGTCGATGGCGAAGGCCATCGCCAGCAGGAAGGCCAGCAGGGTAACGCCGACGAAAACCGCAGCGACGCCGCGCTGCCGGTCGCGCCCCTGCTGGCGGCGGCGCCTAGTTGCCGGAGTCGCCACTGCCACCCTGCCCGCCCGAACCTCCGGAACCGCTGGAGCCGGAACCGGAACCGCCGCCCTGGCGCCGGAACTGATCGGGAATCGGGTACTTGAAGCTGTTCAGGTAGCGTTGATAGACCAGATCGGCGACCTCGCCCGGCATGGGCTGGGCGGCACCGACGGCGGCACTGCCGCTGGCCTGCAGGTCCAGCCAGGCGCGGGTATCGCCACCACTGGCGGGCTTGCCAGCAGCGGCCGGGGCCGCAGCATCGCTGACCTCGACCGCGGCGGCCGACTCGGCACCGGCTTCGCTGCTCGCCACTGCGGCGGGTGCGCCAGCCTCGGTGGCGGCGGGAGGGAAGGGCTCCATTGGCTGATCGGAACTGAACTGGCGCTGGTCGGGCTGGGCTCCGGCAAGCGGGGCCAGCGCCAGCAGCAGGCTGGCGACGAACAGGGAGTGACGGGCTTGGCGGGATTTCATCCTGCACCTCCGGTGCGGCCGAGCGGGGCAGTGCCGCCGGCCTTGGGTTGAGTAGTCGGGCTCTGCAAACTCAAGGCCTGCAGGCGCAGGCGCGCCAGCAGGGGTTCATCGACGCCGGTGCTGCTGGCGATCCGGCGGACCGCCGCCTCGTCACGCATCAGCATCAGCAGGATCAGCAGATTGTTGCGGCTCTTGGGCTCGCCCGGTGCCAGCTCGGCAGCGGTGGCCAGCTCGATGCGGGCTTCGCTGTAGCGGCGCGCCTTCATCAGGGCATAGCCGAGGTCGTTGCGGATATCGACGTCGGTGGGTCGCAGCGCCGAGGCCTTGCGCAGCTGCACGATGGCCTGCGCCAGATCACCGCTGGCATGGATGCGGCCCAGGCCATGGTAGGCCTGTGCCGCCTGAGCGCCGTCCAGCAGGCCCTGGTAGAGCGCTGCCGCCGCACGGTCCTGACCCAGGTTGCGCCGGGCGTCGGCTTCCAGCAGGCGCAGCTCGGCCGAGTCGCCGTGGCTGCGCCGATCCTCCTGCAGATGCGCCAGCGCCGCGTAGTAGTGCCCCTGCTGCATCAGCGCCCGCACCGCCTCGGTGTAGACGCCGGCGGCGTCCGACTCGGCCTCGGCCTTGGCCCGGGGCTGACCGATGGGATCGTCCAGCTTGCGGATCTGGGCGCCGCAGCCGGACAAGACCAGCGCCAGCGCCGCGCCGCCCAGCAGCCCGCCATGCACGGAGCAGTTCATCCGCCGCCGCCCAGCGAGGACAGCGCCCGGAACATCGAAACCACCGCCGGGCCGGCGACGAAGATCAGCAGCGCCGGGAAGAAGAACAGCACCATCACCACGGTCATGCGGCCGGAGATCAGATTGACCTTCTCGCGCAGGTCCAGGCCGCGCCTCACCTCGAGCACGCCGAGCACTTCCAGCAGCGGCTCGCGCACCTCGCCACCGTAACGGTCGACCTGGCGCAGGACGCCGAGGATGCCGCTGAGATCGCTGACCTCCATCGCATCACCGAGATTCTTGAGCACCGCCGAGGTTTCGGCGCCGGCCTCGATCTGGCGCACCACCAGCTCGAATTCGGTGCCTAGTTCCGGCAATACGCCGCGGCCTTCGCGCACCAGGCTGGCGAAGGCCTGGCGGATCGACAGGCCGGCCTCGAACAGCAGCACCAGCAGATGCACCAGCAAGGGCACCTCGCGGGCGATGCGGTCGCGCCGGCGCTTGGCCGCCGAGCGCAGGATCCAGCGCGGCATCAGCAGCGACACCACCCCCAGCGCGGCGCTGACCAGCAGGGCCTTGGGAAACGGCAGGCTGCTGACGGTCCAGACCAGGATCACCAGCACCCCCGCCACCAGCGGCAACACCGCCTGCAGTGCGTAGAACGCCAGCCGTCGCTCGGCCCCGCGCCAGCCGGCCTGGGCCAGCAGCCGCGGCGTCTCGCCTTCCTTGTCGACCCATTGCTCGACGTTCTTGCCGGTACGCGCCAGGCCCTGCACGGCGGCATTGCCGGGACCGCCCTCGAATTCCTCGACCGGCGCATCCTGGCCCAGGACGCGGCGTTGCAGGCGCCGGTCCTGACGCGACTGCGCGCCGAGCAGGAACAGCAGGGCCAGCGTGCCCACCGCCAGCACGATGGCGACCGCCACCACCAGACCGAAGGCGCCGGCGTTCATGTGTCGTCGCCCTCGCTGTCGCGCATCATGCTGAACAGTACGGCGACGCCGGCGATCTGCAGCAACACCGAGGCGACCAGCAGCCAGCGGCCGGTGGGGTCTTCCCACATGGTGGCGTAGTACGCCTTGTTCTTGCTGAAGATGTAGAACGACAGCGACACCGGGATGATCGCCAGCACCACCGCCGAGAAGCGGGTCTCGGCGGTCAGCGCCCGCAGCTCACGGGCGGCGACATCGCGCTGACGGATGTTGGTGATCAGGCTCTTCAGCACATGGCGCAGCGAGCCGCCGTACTTGCGGTTGATGGCGGCCGCCAGCGCCATGACCCGAAGGTCGCGCAGGCGGTGCACGCCGCCGGCCTCGGTCAGCACGGTCTCCAGCGGCGCGCCCAGGCGCACCTGCCGGCCGATGCTGATGAACAGCGGCCGGATCGGGTCCGGCGCCTCGCGGGCGGCGGCGGCCAGCGACTCTTCCAGGGTGTTGCCGGCCGACAGCACCCGCATCACGCCTTCGAGGAAGGTGGGCAGCTGCTCGACGATCTTGCGGCGCCGGCGCGCGGCGTTGCGCGACAGCACGCCGAACACGATCACCTCCGCCAGGCCGATGGCGAGCGCGCCAGCCAGCGGCCCGAACATCAGCAGCAAGACCGGAATCAGTGCGGCGAACAGCAGCAGGCCGCGGCCGATGCTTTCCGGCGGCAGCTCGATGCCGGCACGCCAGAACAGGTGACTGACCGCGCGCACCACCGGGTTGCCCAGCTCCGGCGTCGCGGCCCCGAACTTGTCGTTGGCGGCATCCTCGCCGAGCACCCGCATGCGCAGGTTGACCTCGTCAGCGCGGGTATTGGCGTTGAGCTTGAACAGCAGCAGCACAGCGCCGGCGGCGAGCAGGAGCGCCGCCAGGAACACCAGCAGGATGGGCGTGGTCACGGTGCCTGGACTCCGCGCAGGTCCTGTCGCTCGCCGGTCAGCACGTCGTAGCGGAACAGGTCCCGCAGGTGCAGCTGCTCACCATCCAGGCCGGTGACCTCGGTGACCGCCAGCAGCTTGCGCGCGCCGTTGGCCAGGCGGGCGACCTGCACGAACAGGTGGATGGAGGATGCGATCTGGCTGCGGAAGGTCAGCGCGCTGCCGGTATAGCCGGCGAAGCCGGCCAGCAGCTCCAGACGGCTGATGGCGTCGCGGGTGGAATTGGCGTGCAGCGTGGTCATCGAGCCGTCGTGACCGGTGTTCATCGCCTGCAACATGTCCAGCACCTCGTCGCCGCGCACCTCGCCGACGATGATGCGGTCCGGCCGCATGCGCAGGGCGTTGCGCACCAGATCGCGGGCGGTGACGGCGCGCTGCCCTTCCAGGTTGGGCGGGCGGGTTTCCAGCCGCACCACGTGGGAGTTCTCCAGCCTCAACTCGGCGGCGTCCTCGATGGTGATGACGCGCTCGCCATCCGGAATCCACTGGCTGATCAGATTCAGGAAGGTGGTCTTGCCGGAGCCGGTGCCGCCCACCACGATCAGGTTGGCGCGGTCCCGCACCCGTTGTTGCAGGTATTCCAGCTCGGCGGCGCTGACGGTGTCGAAGCGCAGCAGGTCCTCGGCGGTGAGCGCGGTCTTGCGGAACTTGCGGATCGACAGGCAGGGGCCGTTGAGGGCAATCGGCGGGATGATGGCGTTGACGCGCGAGCCATCGGGCAGGCGGGCGTCGACCATCGGCGTCGATTCATCGACCCGGCGCCCGATGGGCGCCAGGATGCGCTGGATCACGCGGATCACGTGCGAATCGTTGGTGAAGCGCACCGGCGCGCTGGCGAGCACGCCACCGCGCTCGACGAACACCGCTTCCGGGCCGTTGACGACGATGTCGTTGACGCTGTCGTCGTCGACCAGGTACTGGATCGGCCCGAAGCCGATCAGCTCGTGGCGGGCGTCGGCGGCCAGGGCCTCGGATTCGCGCTGATTGACCGGCAGGCGGTTGTCGAGCACGTAGCGGCGCACTTGCTCGCCGACGAAGCGCTCCAGCTTGTCCTCAGCCCAGGTGCTGATGTCGAGATCGCGCTCCTCGATCTGCTGGATCAGGAAGCGGTGCAGGTTGCCCTTCAGCGTCTGATATTGGTCAGAAAGCCGAAAGCGCTGGACTAGGTCCGGGGTCGACATGGCATCCCGGGGGGCGCTAGCGGAACAGCCGGCCGAGCAGGCCGTTGCCGCCGGCCTCGACGGTGGCGCTCTCGCCCACCAGCAGCGCCCCGGCGAGCTTGCGCACGGCGTCGCAGTAGGGGTCCTTGGGCGCAATCGAGAACAGCGGCTCGCCCGAATTCATCGCCTGGATGCGGTTGAAACCCTCGGTGGTCAGGGTCGCCAACAGCGGCAGGTCGAACAGCTGCGACAGATTGGCCGGCTCCAGGCCCAGACGGCGCCGGTAGTTGTCGACCACCAGGCCCACCCGGTCCAGCGCAACGTCTTCCAGGCGCAGGGCACGCAGCAGGTACTTGGTCTGGCGCGACTTCAGGATCGACTGGTCGGTGACCATCAGCACCCGGTCCGACTGACCGATGGCGGCGCGCGATACCGCGGTGCCGCTCTGGCCGTCGATGGCCACCACCACCACCTGGAACAGACTGCGCAGCACGCTCAGCAGGCGCGCGAAATCGTCCGCAGGCATTTGCGGGCGGCCGATGCCGTCTTCCGGCAGCGACAGCAGGTAGAGCCCGCTGGAATGCTTGGTGAAGGCGGTATCGACCAGGGTCTGGTCGCAGCGGTGCACGTCGGCGACCGCGTCGATCAGGCTGTAGGTGGGCGACAGGTTGAGGAAGATCGAGCCGGCCCCGGCCGGCATCGCGGCATCGACCAGCAGCACCCGCTCGCCGCTGCGCGCGCGTTCGGCGAAGCAGAGCGAGAGATGGCTGGCGAGAAAGGCAATGGTCTCGTGCGGCTGGGCGCCGACCACGGTGAACAGCCGACCCTGGCCGCCGCTGGCGGCCACCGCTGCCAGCGAAGCCGAGCTGGCCCGGCGCAGCAACTTGCCGACCTGGCTGGCGAGCTTGGCGTCGTCCCGCCGCAGCACGAAGAAATCCCGCGCGCCCGAGCGCATGGCGGTAAGCACCGTGGTGGCGTTCTCGCTGGAACCCATGCCGACCACCGGCAACTCGGGAAAGCGCTCGACCACCGCTTCGACCAGGAGCGCGCGCTCCTGGGCGTTGTAGTCCTCGAAGTCACAGAACAGCAGGTCGACCTTGCCCATCCGCTCCAGGCGGCCGAGCAGGTCGGCGGCGTCGTCGGGACGGCCGAAGCTGCATTCCACGCTGCTGCCGAGGGCGGCTTGCAGCCAGGGCTGATAGGCCGGGTCGTCGGCGATGACGAAGGCAGTGGCTTTTGCGCTCATGGGGGAGGCCGGCAGGACTGCGCTATTTGCTGAAGCCGTAGGTTTCGTTCTCGAACTTGCCGGTCTCCAGGAACATCAGCTCGGCGAACGAGGGCTTGTAGGCCTCGGTGCTGGCGCCCGGCAAGGCCGGCCGGCGGGCATCGCGCGACAGCGGCCGCACCAGCCGGGGAGTCACCACCATCACCAGTTCCTTCTGCTCGCGGTTGACGCTGGTGTTCTTGAAGAAGGCCCCGATCACCGGCAGGTCACCCAGCCAGGGCACCTTGCTGACGTTGTTGATCAGGTTGTTGCTGACCAGACCGGAAATCACGAAGCTCTCGCCGTCACCCAGTTCCACCGTGGTATCGGTGCGCCGCACCGTGAGCGCCGGCACCGACACGCCGGAAGTGGTGATGCCGGCGGAGAAGTCGAGGTCGCTGACCTCGGGCGCAACCTTCAGCGCAATGCGATCGCGCGACAATACGGTCGGGGTCAGTGACAGCCGCACGCCAAACTCGCGGTACTGGATGGTGATGCCACCGGTGGTGCCGCCCTGGCTGACCGGGACCGGGAACTCGCCGCCGGCCAGGAAGCTGGCGGTCTGCCCGCTCATGGCAGTCAGGGTCGGCTCAGCATAGGTACGGGCCAGGCCCTTGCCTTCCAGGAAGCTGAGGATGCCCAGCAGGCCCTGGCGCGGGTCGCCGATGATGAGGTTGAAGGCGCTGGCAATCGGCGGCGCCATGTCGAATTGATAGCCGGTGCCGGTGGCTCCACCATTCGAGATGCTGCTGACCGAACCCGGCGACAGCACGCCGGCGGTGGTGTTGCCGGAATTCTTGATGGCGCTGAGGCCGAACTGCTGCAGGGTGCTGCGCTTGACCTCGACGATCTTGACCTCGGTCATCACCTGGGTTTCAAGATCAACATTGCTGCGATCAGCGAGCTTGATCGGCTTGTCGGTTCCCAGGGTGCGCTGCGCCTCCACCTCGGCGCCGATCTTGGCGCGACGGTGCGCCAGCAGGTTGGGGCTGGTGCCGCTCAGACCGTCCTGGACATCGCTCTTGGTGCCGGCGGTTTCCGGATCGACCAGCTTGGGCTTGAGCGGATCCACGGCCGGACCGACCCGGAGCCGGAACTCCTGCGCCGTGGCCACGCCCTTGGGCCAGATCAGCAGGCTGGTGAGCCCCGACTTCTTGCCGGTGATCAGCACCTCGCGGCGGTTCAGCACGGTGACTTCCGCCACCGCCGGGTCGCCCACGGCGACGCGTGCCACCGCTTCCGGCTGGCGGATCAGCTTGTGCACGCCCACTTCCACCGCGATCACCCGGCTGTCGCCGGGCGCGGCGGCCTGGCTGGCGGGGATCGTCAGCAGACCGGTCGCGAGCAGCAGTAGCGCCGCCCGCGACGCCGACCACAGCGAGGAGGGATTTGGTTTCTGTGAGCGTTTCTGTGAGCGCTTCATTGGGACACCTTGGCGATCTGGGATCCGAGGATAACTTCCACCACATCCGGCGCCGCCTTCCTGGCCTGCGCCGGCGGCGGCTTCACTCGCGACAGCTCGACGGCGGTAATGGCCTTGTCCGGCACCTTCTGATCGCGGGCATCGGTCTTGGCGGCCACCGACAGCGGCAGGCCGCTGTCGGTGACCTCGGTCAGCGCCTCTTCGGCGGTGGCGGTCTGCTGGCCGCGCAGCGCCAGCCGGACATCGCCGAGATTGGCGCCAAGCATGACCCGGGTGGTGTCGGCCTCCGGCACCGCGAGCACCGCCGTGCGCTGGCGCCGGCGGCTGGCCTCCTGGCCACCCTTGGCTTCTTCGTCCTTGAGTCCCTGCGGCCGCTCGATGATCCGCTCCTCGAACGCCAGCACCCGCGCGTTCTCCAGCAGCACCCGCGCCTGCGGACTCTCGACTCCAGGGCCGTTGCGGATATAGACCAGGACATCGACCTGATCGCCGGGGCGCACGAAGCCACCGGCCGCGATCACCTCGTTGACTTCGAGGGCCAGTGCCTGGTGTCCAGCCGGGATCACCTTGGCCAGGATGTTCCCTTCCTTGAAGTAGCGTTTGGTTACCGGCGCGCCGGCGTCAATGTCGACCAGGGGCACCCGGTCCACCACCTCATCGAGGTTGGCGAAGTATTCGACCGGGGTGACCGCCACCGGCACCAGCACGACATCGTCGCGGCTGATCGGCTTGTAGGCCGCCAGCGCTTGCCGCGCGACCACCGCCAGGATCTGTGGCGCCTGTTGCTGCTGCTGGCTGATCTTGGCCGCGTCGGCTTCCGCCTTGGCGGTACGGGCCGCGTAGTTGCGGCTCATCGAAAAGCCGAGGGCCGCGAGGACGAGGGTTAGCAGCACCAGTACCACCGCCGCGATTTTGAGTGCCGTGCTGCTCATGTCTGGCCTTTCCCTGTGTTGTTCCGCTCGTGAGGATTTTTGCACGTCCGCCCGTCCTTGGGCGGCCTGGTCCTGAATATTCTCTGAGGACTCAGATCCGGGCCGTAGCCCTGGCCTGCAGTTGCGCCGGCAAGGGCGGCAGTGGGCCTATGGTCGGGAAGAAGTCGGCCCGATTGCTGAGATCGAAGGTCAGCGTGATGGTCACCACGTTGGCGCCGTCGACGGTCTGGAAACTCGGAATCACCAGTTCACCGTTGGTGCCGATCACGCGGGCACGCTGGCTGGCCGGTAGCCAGCTGAGTTGGTTGCTGGCCAGGGCCTGCACCCGCGACTGGATGCGGGCGTCGTGGGTGGACGCTGGGCTGGGGTCGACGGCGATCGCCGCCTCGGCCAGGTACTGCGCGGTGTAGGTGATGCCCTGCTGGAGCACGTAGACGTAGGAGTAGACGACCGTGGCATACAGCAGCAGGAACAGCACAGGAAACACGAAGGCGAATTCCACGGCCGAAGAGCCGCGCTGCCGCCGGCAGGCCGTAGAGGTCGATGGGCGAATCGGGTTCATAGGTTTCCCCAATACGAGACCAGTAGCACGCCGACGAAGCCGCCACTCAGGGCAACCGCCGCCGGCAACCGTAACTTACGAGCAGATTCCAAACCAAGCTGCAGCACCATCAGCAGCGACATCGCACCGAGCAGCAGCGCCGCCAGCAGCAGGCTCAGCAACACCGCATCGCTGCCCTGCAGGAAGCCCATGACCGCCGCCAGCTTGACATCGCCAGCGCCGAACCGCGAAACCAGATAGCCGGGCAGTGTCAGCAACAAGGCCACCACCAGGCCGATGAAGCTGCCTGGCAGGGACACTCCCAGCAGACCTTGACCGCGCCAGAAACAAACTGCTCCTGCTGGCAGCAACACCGCCAGCAGGAGCAGGTTCGGGACTTTGCGCGAGCGCCAGTCCACGATGGCGACCAGCACGGCCCAGATCAGCAGGGCGGCGACAATCGCCTCCCGGCTCACCGCCGACGGCTTAGTTAAGGGGGCAGGGCGTCGCTGATGGCGGTGAAGGCACCACCCAGCGCACCACTACCGTCGGACGGCGCGAACACCGCCATGATGGCGACCAGGGCCACGGCGATCAGACCAACGACCAGACCGTATTCCACGGCGCTGGCACCTTCTTCATCCTTGAGGAACTTCGTGATGTGCTTCAGCATGGTGTGCTCCTAGAGTTAAGCGTAGCGACCGGGTGTTCGCTGTATCGCCGAGCCAGTATGCGTCGGAATTTCCGGGCGTCAAAGGCGCCCGGCGTCAAAAAACCGCCGCTCATCCGCCAGCCATCGGACCACGACCGCCGCCCCCTCCACAGGCCACCGTTCATCCGTCAATGAGCCATTTCGCGATCGGCGACGTGCAGGGCTGCTACGGCGCACTGCAACGTCTGCTGGAACAATTGCGCTTCGATCCCGCACGCGACCGGCTCTGGTTCGCGGGCGACCTGGTCAATCGCGGCCCCGACTCTCTGCGTACCCTGCGCTTCGTCCGCGCGCTCGGTGACCGTGCAATCTGCGTGCTCGGCAATCACGACTTGCACCTGCTGGCGCGCGCCCAGGGCGGCCGCGGCGGCCGGCGCGACACCCTCGATGCCCTGCTCGCCGCCAATGACCGTGACGAGCTGCTCGACTGGCTGCGCCATCGGCCGCTGCTGCACGAGTGGCAGGGCTGGGCTCTGCTGCACGCCGGACTGCCGCCGCAATGGGACCTGCCACAGGCGCGGCGCGCAGCCAGGCAGGTGGAGGCCCTGCTGCGCGGTCCAGATCATCGACAGCTGCTGGCGCGCATGTACGGCGACCAGCCGGCGCAATGGAGCGCCCAGCTGCGCGGCATCGCGCGCGCGCGCTTCGTCATCAACGCCTACACGCGGCTGCGCTACTGCGATGCTCAGGGCCGCTTCGACGCCCATGCCAAGGGCGCGCCCGGCAGTCAGCCGCCGGGCCTGCTGCCCTGGTTCGCGGTGCCGGGACGACGCAGCCGGGACACCGAGATCGTGTTCGGACACTGGTCCACCCTGGGCCAGGTGCACTGGCCGGAGCACCGGGTCTGGGGCCTCGATACCGGCGCGGTCTGGGGTGGCAGGCTCACCGCGCTATGCCTGGAGACCCGCGAACTCAGCCAGGTCGATTGCAGCGAATATCGGCGGGCCGACGGCGAGGGCGGCGACTGAGGCGCCCAGCAAAAAGCCCGGGGCCAGCCCGGGCTTTTTGTCTGACGACCGCGCCTAGTGGCGCGGCTTAAACAGTTGCTTGTGTACGCCCCGCCTCAATGGCGGGGCTTGAACACCGGCTGCTCGCCCGGCGCCAGTTCCTTCGGCTTGAGCAGGAAGATGGCGATGGCCGGCAGCAGCAGCAGGGCGCCGAACATGTTGGCGGTGAACATGAACACCAGCAGCTTGCCCATGTCGCGCTGGAACTGCAGGCCCGACCACAGCCAGGTGGCCACGCCGAAGCCCAGGGTGATGCCGGTGAAGGCCACGGCCTTGCCGGTCATCTTCAGGGTCTTGAAGTAGGCCTCCTTGTACTTGAAGCCACCAGCCAGCGCGTCGGCGAAGGTGGCGTAGATGTAGATGCCGTAGTCGACACCGATACCGGCCGCCAGCGCCACCACCGGCAAGGTCGCCGTCTTCATGCCGATGTCGAGAATCGCCATCACCGCGTAGGCCATCCAGCTCACCAGCGCCAGCGGCAGCATGATCGACAGGATCGAGGTGAACTCGAAGAAGCTGAGGAACACGCAGATGGCAATGCCGAAGTAGACGATGTAGAGGATCGGCTTCTCGAGGCGGTGCACCTCCTCGTTGGTCGCCGCCATCACGCCGACCTGGCCCGAGGCGAGCGCGAAGTTGACCGGGCAAATCTTGTCGAAGCCCTTGTGCTTCTCGTCGGCACTGGCGATGCCGGCCTCCAGCTCCTTGACGCCTTCGTCGGCGGCGATGGCCTCGTCACCGATTCCCTTGTGCGACTTCTTCAGCTTCTCGACGTAGCGCTGCAGCGATACCTTGGCCGCGCCCAGCTCTCGCCGCGCCAGCAGCTTGTCGGCGCAGTAGGCGGCGTCGACATCCTTGTGCACCTCGAAGAATTCAGCGCCGTTCTCCTCGTTGTAGCGGCCGACTTCCTCGACCAGCCGGTGCAGGGTGGAGGCCTTGTGATCGCGGGTGAACACCATCACCGCCATCGCCGAGCAGTTGGCCGACAGCAGGCCGGAGGAGGTCGGGATCGGGGTGATCGCCTGCACCATGGTGTACTGGTTGCGCGGCAGCACCTTGTATTTCGGGCTGGCCTCGGAGAACGCCAGGTTGACCTGTCGCGCCGCCCAGGGCAGCGAGATGGTGGACTGCACGCCTTCGGTGTTGTCCATGCGCCAGCCGAAGCGGTCGATCTGCTCCATCACCTCGTGCTTGACGCAGGCTTCCGGCTCGGTCTCGGCGATCACCTTGATGATGTCGGTACCGATGGCGAAGTTGGCCTGCACCGCCGCCGTGTCCTTGTTGTAGCGGGAATCCGGCAGCAGTTCGGGCACGCCGGCCTGGCTGTCGCCGACCTGCAGCTCCTTGCCCTTCCACAGGCTCCAGCCGAGCAGCAGGCCGGAGATCAGGATCGCGACGATGGCGGCCTTCTTGTTGGTCATGTTCGACAGCAGATGCCAGAGCGGATCGAAGATCGCGTCGCGCTTGTCCTGCTTGTCGGCGAAGGCCTTGGTGTCGCCGATGTCGATCCAGGTCAGCCAGATCGGCATCATCACCTTGTTGGTGACGATAATGGCCACCATGCCGAGGGTGGCGTTGAGCGCCATCTCGCGGATGATGTCGATCGGAATCAGACCGATCAGGGCGAAGCCGACCACGTCGGTCATGATCGCCATGGTTCCGTAGATGGCCAGGCGGCGCCAGGTTTCCAGCGAGGCATCGAAGCTGTTGCGCTGGTTGAGCGTGATCTCGCTGACCCAGGCGTTGCAGTACTGCACGCCATGGCTGACCGACACCGCCAGGATCAGGAACGGCACCAGGATCGCGAAGGGGTCCAGGCCCTTGCCGAACAACTTCAGCAGGCCGAACTCCCAGATCACGGCCGTGATCGAGCAGACCAGGGGCAGCAGGGCCAGCTTGAAGCTGCCGAGATAGGCCCAGAGCAGCAGCTGGGTCAGCACCAGGGTCAGCAGGAAGAAGCCGACCACCGGCACCAGCTCCTCGATGATGTCGCCGACCACCTTGGCGAAGCCGAGGATGTGGACATTGATGTCCGCGTTGTACTGCGGATTGTCGACTTCCTCGACACTGGTCTGACCGATGCCGATGGTGACGATCTCGGGGGTGTCGTCCGAGGTCGGCTGGTACTTGTAGGAGAACTTGTAGCCGCGATCCAGCGCCTTGCTGAGGAAGCCATCCGGCAGCACGAAGCGCTCGCCCACCACGGTGCCGGCCACCACTGGGCCGACATCGCCCGTGGTCTTGTAGATGTACTTCTTCGGGCTCATGAAGCGCCCGCGCACCTTGTCTTCCAGAATGCGGGCGACAGCGCCGTAGTCGAGCTTCTCGCCGCTGACCGGATCCACCTCCAGCAACTCGGAGTAGATCATCGCGCCACGCTGGTCGTTGGTGGTGTAGCGGCCGACATGCCCACCCTTGTTCACATTGCCCTTGACCAGGCCGAACATCTCCTCGGTCGGCTGGTACTCGGCGGGAATGACGTTGCCGCCCTTGAAGCCGCCTTCCACCACCTCGACGTAGCGCACGTCGGGCGTGAACAGCGAGGACACCCGCGAGCGATCAACGCCGGGCAGGAAGAACACCTCGTCGGTCGCCGCCTTCAGCGAGGCCAGGAAGGCCTCGTTGTAGATCTCACCCTTGCCGTCCTTGTGGATCAGCGCCACCAGCACGTTGTTGGCGGAGCCAAACTCGGCCTGGTATTGCTTGAGCACCTTCATGTAGTCGTGCTCGAGCGGGATCGACTTGTCGTAGCCCGCGTCCGGCTTCATGGTCGAGGCGACCATCGCGAAAACCGCGGTCAGCACCAGCAGGATGCTCATGGTTACCCAGCGGCGCGCGTAGATCAGCGGCTCGATGGCCCGGAGGACCTTCTGGGACTTGGTCAGGCTTCCATTGTCGCTCATGGATCAAAACTCCCCTCTGCTGCGCGCTGCTGACTAGAAGCGCTGTGTGGTTCGCTGCCGCAACCGCATGGTTGTAGGTGTGACTCGCCAGCCGAGATCTCGGCTAGTTGATCCGTAAGGCCTGCACGCCCTGCTCGCCCACCACCACCAGCCGGCCGGCCCAGACGTGGGCGGAGGCGAAGCTGCCGGTCACTTCCTTGTCGGTGGTGTTGCCGTTGGCATCGGTCTGCGGCCGGGTCACCACCAGCGCGCTGACGCCGCCGGAGCTGTCCAGGCGCAGCACCTTGCCGGCGAGGCCGACCAGGGCGACGCCGCCATCGGGCAGCGCGGTACCGCCGAAGAAGGAAGACACGGTGTTGACGTTGATCTGGGTCCAGACGCCGGCCGCGACGTCGTCGCTGCGGTAGACGTTGCCGCGCAGACCGAAAATCAGCGCTCCCTTGTCGCCGACGGCGATGGCGCCGTAGAGCGAACCGTCGTAGGGCGAGACCAGCTTTTCCCAGTTGCTGCCGCCGTCAGTGGACAGGCCGGCGGTCCCTTGCTCTCCGACCACCAGCAGGCTGCCATTGCCCAGCTTGGCGATGCCATTGAGGTGCAACTCCTCTTCCCGGATCGCCGGCGCATTCACCTCGTTCCAGGTGGAGCCACCATCGCTGGTGCGGTACATCAGGCCGTAGGCGCCGAGCGCGATGACGTTGTCGGCATCGAGCGCGAGCACGCTCAGGAAAGGCTTTTCCAACTCCGGCTGAAAATTCTGCAGCAGCCAGGTCTTGCCGCCATCGCTGGTCTTCAGGATCACCGCGTCGTGACCAACGGCGTAGCCGATGTTCTCGTCCGCGAAGGCGATGCCGGTCAGCGCCGAACGCGATGGTGTCTGTACCTGGGCCCAGTCGCGGGCATTGTTGGAAACCAGCACCGTGCCGCGGTCGCCGACGGCGAACAGGTGCTTGCCGGAGGTGGTTACATCCAGCAACAGACCGCGATAGGCCAGCCGGGAAAGTTCGGACGGACGCGGCTTGACCGGCGGAGTGGCGGCTTCGGGGGCGGCCACCTCTTCGGCGGGGACCTCCGCCTCGGCAGCGACCTCGTCCTGCGCGATCAGCGCCCCAGCAAAGGAGGACAGAACCAAGCCGGCCAGCATGGTCAGCTTCAGCGAATCCCGCTTCTTCATGTGTTCACCTTATCTTGATGAATGCCCTCGGCCACTCGCCGAGGTCTCCTCCCAGCAAATCCTGCCTGAGGCGGATTCGAGGGGAATGCTACACGCTCGATTGCCGGCGCGCGCGCCCCCCGCCCCAAAAAATGCGTGGGCGGGATGCGCGCTTCCGGAGCGGCCTAGAACAGATAGCCCAGTGACAGGAACATGTTGTCGCGATCACGCAGCGAGTCACGAATGCCGCCACCGGTGAACCAGGTGTAGCGGAGTTCGCCGATGAAGCGCGACAGGTAGTCGACCCGGACTCCGGAGAGGATCTGTTTGCGCCCTTCGACGAAATTCTGCCCGAGTCCCGGGCCCACGCCCTCGACGTCGTGGAAGAAGGTGTTGAGGAACTCGACGTTGGCACCCATGAACGCGTTCTCGTAGCGCATCAGGGTCACCAGTCGATAGCCGTAGGAATCGGCGGTGCCGAAGCCGCCCCGGTCGTACCAGGCGGTGGGGTTCTGGCGCACGGTGGTGCCGCCGTCGGTGCTGCTGGTCGAGGGATCGTTCGGATTGGTGCGCACGTCGCGCGGATTGATGCCGACGCTGCCGTCGGCGCCGCTGGAGATATGGGTGTCGGTGCCGGCACCGTTGAACTGCAGCTCACCCAGGCCCGGCATGTCGAAGACATGGGTATGTCCCATCTCCAGCAGCAGGGTGATCTGCGAGGCGCCCATTGGGTTGTCGCCGCCGATGGTCTTCAGGATGTTCAGATTGGCCTGGCCGATCTTCATCGGCTCCCAGCCGCGCACATAACTGCCGGCGGTCGGCACTTCGCCGCGGTAGTTGGTAGCGATGAAGTCGGGCACTGCGGAGCGCCGCCCTGGCAGCACGGCAATACCCAGATCCAGATCCTGGGCCGGGAAGGCCGGCTGCAGGATGGCGAACACCAGGTCGGTGGAATGCACCTGGATCGGCAGGTTGGGGCGATACACGTACTCGCCCGAGACCGCGAAGTCGCCCAGCGTGGTGTTGAACGAGGTGCCGAACATGCGGATGTTTTCCGGATACTCGATGAACAGCTTGGCGGTATCCAGCGGCAGTGGTTCGCGCGGCAGCGCCAGCTGCGCATTGCCAGCCGCCAGCGCCGGCAGGGTGCCGGTGAGGAACTGCGCCATGGCCGCCGGGTCATTCGGGTCCAGCGCACCGCAGCTCACCGCGATGGAGACAATGGTGGCGGCCTGATTGGCGCCCGGCTCGGCGGGCAGGCAGGTGTCGTCAGCGGCAATGCCGGACACGCTGGGAACGCGGGCGTGGTAGTTGGCAAAGTAGAACGACAGCTCGGTGCCGTTGTTGAAATTCTCCAGGAAGCCTTTCAGGGCGAAACCGTACTGCCCGCCGTCCTGCGGGCGCCGACGCTTCTCCTCGGCATGGTCGACCAGCAGGGTGCGGCTGGAGCGCGAGCCCAGCACGAAGGCGGGGTCGTCGGAATTGCGTGCCGGCTCATAGAACTGACCCGGATCCTCCGGCGCCTTGGCGAACGACAGCATGGCGTAGTCGCCGCCCTCGCCGACGATATCGGAGGTGGAGAAGTAGCTACCGACCGGATCGGCGATCACCGGCTTCCACTGGTACTGGTAGAAGGCCTGGAAGCCGAGACTGTCGATGACATCGCCTTCCAGCAGCAGCATGCCGACCGGCTGCGACAGCTCTTTTAGGTCGAATCCCGGCACCCGCAGGATGGCCTGGTCGGCCGGATTGATGGCGTTCAGCGAGTTCGGCAGCAGGAAGGCGCTCTCGCCCCAGTTCAGCACCTGGTTGCCGAGCTTGACGTTGAAGGCACGATCTCCGAGATCGAACTTGCGGCTGACGAAATAGTCGAGGAACTTGAGCCGGGCGCCCGTCAGCTCGCGGACATCGCTCGGCAAGCCGGTGCGCTCCGGTTGCGCCGTGCTGTCCGGGTGCCGCTCCTTCATGTTGGCGTACTGGACATCGAAGTAGCCGGTGGCGCGGGTGAAGAAATTGAACTCGCCGAGCGAGAAGGACAGGTCGGAGGTCATCTTGCTGGCCGCCGCGACGACGTCGTACTTGTCGAAATTGAGATTGCCGTTGTCGCCATTGGGCGAGAACGACCCGGGCTGGGCCACGAAGAATTCGTTGGCGTTCTGGCCGTTGGTCATCTCCGCCGGGTTGCAGGTATTGCCGGCGTAGGAGCGGTCGTCGCTGTTGTAGCTGCCGGCATCACGGCTGACGCAGACACCCGGGTTGAGCGAGGACTTGCCGATCAGGGTGCCGTCGCGATCCTGCATGCGCAGCAGGGCGCCGACCGTGGCCAGGTTCTCGAGCTTGATCGCGGTGCCCGCCAGCTCGAACTCCAGGGCACTGGCGGGGGCCGCCACCGCCAGCCAGACCGCGAATCCTGATATCAGCCGTCGGCGCAGACGGGGGGCGGTCCGGGGGCAATTCATGCGGTCTCTCTCCAATGCGGAACAGTCGTTGTATTTGTGTCGCCAGCAGCGCTGGTCGTGACCCTAACGTCAGGTCCGTGCCGGACCGTGGCGGACGGCCAAGGGCTTCAAGGCCGCATGCTGCAAGCGCTGTGATCAGTGGCTTTGTATCAAACGGGTCCGGCCGCACGCAAGGAAAAATCAAACTCCCGACGCTTTCCAGATCAGGCAGGCCATGCGGCCGCAGACGCCATCGCGCCGGTGCGAATAGAACCGGGCGCGGTCGGAATAGGTGCAGAGCCCGCCGCCGCTGACCTCGGCCAGGCCCAGCCGGCGCAGGCGTGCGCGTGCCAGGCCGAACAGGTCGGCGCGCCAGCGCTCGCCATCGACGCGGAAGTGGCCGGCATCGTCGGCGGCCTCGGCCAGGAAGGCGGCGCGCACCTCCTCGCCGACCTGAAACGCGGCGGGGCCGATTGCCGGCCCCAGCCAGGCCCGCAGCGAAGCTGGCGGCACCGGCAGCGCGCGGACGGTCGCCTCCAGCACGCCCTCGGCCAGGCCGCGCCAGCCGGCATGCGCTGCTGCCACGTAGCGGCCGTCCGCAGAAGCGAACAGTACCGGCAGGCAATCGGCGGTCAGCACCGCGCAGGGCAGTCCCACTGCCTCGGTCCAGCAGGCATCGGCAACCAGTCCACCGGCGGTATCCGGATGCAATTGCACGACTTGCTGGCCATGCACCTGCCGCAGCCAGGGCGGCGATGCCGGCAGTCCGGCTTCGGCGAGCAGGCGACGGCGATTTTCGGCGACGGCGGCAGGGTCGTCGCCGACATGGTCACCCAGATTGAGCTGCCCGTAGGGCGCCCGGCTGACCCCACCGATACGGGTACTGAACCGCGCTTGCACCCCGGCCGGCAGTCCCGGCCAGTCGGGCGTCAGCAAGATTCCGCTCACCCCGGCGATTCCCGCCGCAACTGCGCCAGCAGCGCCTCGAAGTCGGCCGGTCGCGGCGCCTCGAAACTGAGGAACTCGCCGCTCACCGGGTGCCGGAACCCGAGCCGCGCGGCGTGCAGGGCCTGGCGGCCAAGGCCGGCGACCGCCGCCCGCAGCGCCGCGCTGGCACCGCGCGCGCGGAAACTCTCGCCACCGTAGACCGGATCGCCGGTCACCGGATGCTTGATGTGCGCGAAATGCACGCGGATCTGGTGGGTGCGTCCGGTTTCCAGCTGCACCCGCAGCAGGCTGTGCCAGGCAAAGCGCTCGGCGACCTGAAAATGAGTGACCGCCGGCCGGCCGCCGACGATCACCGCGCGCTTGATGCGGTCGCGCGGATGGCGTCCCAGCGGGGCGTCGACCGTGCCGCCGGTCACCAGGCTGCCGTTGACCAGGGCGTCGTACTCGCGACGGATCTCGCGCCGCGCCATCGCCGCGGTCAGGGCGGTGTGCGCGGCCTCGTCCAGCGCCACCACCATCAGCCCGGTGGTGTTCTTGTCGAGCCGGTGGATCAGGCCGGCCCGGGGCACCCGCGCGGTCTGGGGGTAGTGGTGCAGCAGGGCGTTCTGCACGGTGCCATCGGGGGCGCCGGCACCCGGATGCACGGTGAAGCCGGCTGGCTTGTTGATGACCAGCAGATGGGCGTCGGCATAGACCACGGCCAGGGCCAGATCCTGTGCTCGTGCCGCCGTCTCCTGCTGGGCTTCCGGCTCCAACCGCAGCTGATCGCCGGCCGCCACCGGCTGCCGGGGCCGGTCGCAGGGGCTGCCGTTGAGCCGGAGCCGGCCGGCTTCGATCCAGGTTTTCAGCCGCATCCGCGAATAGTCGGGGAAGTAGTGGGCGCAGGCGGCGTCGAGCCGGGCGCCCTCGTGCGCCGCCTCGACCTCGGCCAGCAGCGTGCTGCTCGCGGGCTTGGGCTCGGGGCTATACTGCTGGTCGGTTTTCTTGCCCATCCACGCGTCGCCTATGAAATCGTCTTTCGCCCCCAAGCTGGCAGTGGCCACGTTTGCGTCCCTGCTGCTGTTGGCGGGCTGTAGCTCCGACGGCAAGCGCGACGGAAGCAAGCCGAAGAATCCGTTCAAGGACCGCGAGACCCGCGACCTGCTCGGCCGCAGCCAGGTCAGCGAACGTGAGCTGAAGCTGGAAGCCGACCAATTGTACCGTCTGGCCCGCGACTCCCTGGAATCAGGCGACTACGCCGAGGCGCAGCTGCGCTACGACGCGCTGGTCGAGCGCTACCCTTTCACCGACCACGCGGTGCAGGCGGAGCTGGAAAAAATCTACGCCCTGCACAAGGAGTACAAGCCGGACGAGGCCCTGCAGGCCGCCGACCGCTTTCTGCGCGAGCACCCGCGCCATCCGCGCGCCGACTACGTGCAGTACCTGAAAGGCGTTATCAATGCCGAGCGCGATGCCGGCCTGCTGTCGGCGCTGCCGCTCGACAACAGCAAGGAAGACGTCAGCAATTCCCGCAAGGCCTACGACGAGTTCTCGCTGCTGCTGCAAAAATATCCCTCGTCGCGCTACAACCAGGACGCCAGCGCCCGCATGGTGGCGCTGCGCAACCGCATCGCCGCCAACGAGATGCACGTGGTCCGCTACTACGTGCGGCGCGGCGCCTATCTCGCCGCCGCCAAGCGCGCCGAGCAGATCATTGCTCAATACCCGGGCGCACCGGCCACGCTGGAAGCGCTCAAGACCCTGCAGAAAAGCTACACCGAGCTGGGCCTGAAGCAGCAGGCCGAGGATGCGGCCCGCATCCTGGCCGCGCGCGCCGGTGGCACGACGGCGACCGTGGAAGCGACGGCGGTGAAGACCGCCACGGCGACTCCGCCGGCGGCGGGCGATAGCGGACTCACGCTGGGTGGCTCGAAGCTCTTGGTCAGCATCAACACCGGCGAAGAGGAGCCCGCCGCGTCCACGGCCGCCAAGGTCGAAGCGCCGGTCGAAAAGTCCGCCGAGCCGCGCGGCTTCTTCACCCGCGTGGTCGACTTCTTCTCTTTCCTCGATCCGGACCGCGAGGACGAAAAGGCCAAATAGGCCGCATCGAAAAAGCCGCGCACCGCGCGGCTTTTTCGTTCAGATGTCGCCGTACACCGCCGTGATCGGATAGCGCCGCTCGCGGCCAAAGGCGCAGCGGGTGATCTTTGGCCCCGGCGGCGCCTGCCGCCGCTTGTACTCGCTGCGCCGCACCAGGCCGGCAACCCGGCGCACGGTGGCTTCCTCATAGCCGAGGGCGACGATCTCGGGTATCGAGCGGCTGTCCTCGACATAGGCTTCGAGGATGGGATCGAGCACCTCGTAGGGCGGCAGCGAATCCGAGTCCTTCTGGTCCGGCCGCAGCTCCGCCGACGGCGGCCGCACGATGACGCGCTCGGGGATGACCGGCGAGAGCGTGTTGCGGTAGCGCGCCAGCCGGTAGACCAGGGTCTTGTAGCAGTCCTTGATCGGCGCAAAGCCACCACACATGTCGCCGTACAGCGTGGCGTAGCCGACCGCCATCTCGCTCTTGTTGCCGGTGGTCAGCACCACGTGGCCGAACTTGTTGGACAGCGCCATCAGCAGCACGCCGCGCGAGCGCGATTGCAGGTTTTCCTCGGTGAGGTCGATCCGGCGACCGGCGAAGGTTTCCGCCAGGGTCTCGCTGAAGGCGCCAAAGGCGCGCTCGATCGGCAGCGTCGAATAGCGGATGCCCAGGGCCTCGGCTTCCAGTCGGGCGTCGTCGTTGGACATATCGAGGGTGTAGCGCGAGGGCATGGACACGCCCCAGACCCGGTCCGCGCCCAGCGCGTCGGCGGCGATGGTCGCGACCAGGGCCGAATCGATGCCGCCGGAAAGGCCGACCAGCGCGCCGGGAAAGCCATTGCGGTCGATGTAGTCGCGGGTGGCCTGCACCAGGCCCTGGTAGATCACCGCCTCCTCCGGCTGCTCGCAGCGGATCTCGCCTTCCAGCCGACCATTCTCCAGCCGCACCGGATAGACGCCCTCCTCCCACAGCGGCGCGGCGAAGGCCAGCGAGCCGTCAGCGCGCAGCGCGCAGGAGTCGCCGTCGTAGACCACCTCGTCCTGGCCGCCGACGCAGTTGACATAGAGGATGGGCAGGCCAGTTTCGGCGATGCGCGAATCCAGCGTGCGCCGCCGTTGCGCCGGCTTGCCCTGTTCGTAGGGGCTGGCGTTGATGTTGATCAGCAGTTCGGCGCCGGCATCGCGGGCCTGGGCCGCCGGCTGCGACAGCCAGATGTCCTCGCAGATGGTCAGGCCAATCCGTCGCCCGCCCAGCTCGAACACGCAGGGCGCGAAGCCCGGCCGGTAGTGGCGGCGGTCGTCGAACACGCCGTAGTTGGGCAGATGCTGCTTGCGGTAGCGGGCCAGTACCGCGCCGTCGCGCAGCACCCAGGCGGCGTTGTAGACCACGCCGCCGGAATACTCCGGCAGCCCGACGATCAGGCTGATGCCCTGCACCTCCGCCAGCAGGCGCTGCACGCCGGCATCAATCACCGCCGGCAGGCCTGAGCGCAGCAGCAGGTCGTCCGGCGGATAGCCGATCAGGCAGAGCTCGGGGCAGGCGAGCAGGTCCGCTCCCAGCTCGTCGCGAGCCTTGCGGGCGGCGGCGACGATCTTGCCGACATTGCCTTCGACATCGCCGACCCAGAGGTTGAGCTGAGCCAGGGCCAGGGTGAGCGCGTTCTTCATGGCGGCACTGTAAAGAAAAAGCCCGCACGCGGCGGGCTTTTTCCGATTCGGAAAGACTACTTCAGCAGCGACAGCATGGCCGCGCCGAGGTCGGCCGGGCTGCGCACGGTCTTGACGCCCGCCGCCTCCAGCGCCGCGAACTTCTCGTCCGCCGTGCCCTTGCCGCCCGAGACGATGGCGCCGGCGTGGCCCATGCGCTTGCCGGCCGGGGCGGTGACACCGGCGATGTAGGCGACCACCGGCTTCTTCACATTGGTCTTGATGTAGGCGGCGGCCTCTTCCTCGGAGGCGCCACCAATCTCGCCGACCATGATGATGCCCTCGGTCTGCGGGTCGGCCTCGAACATGGCGATCACGTCGATGAAGCCCATGCCGCGCACCGGATCACCGCCGATGCCGACACAGGTCGACTGACCGAGGCCGTTCTGGGTGGTCTGGTGCACGGTTTCATAGGTCAGCGTGCCCGAACGCGACACCACGCCGATCTTGCCCGGCTTGTGGATATGGCCCGGCATGATGCCGATCTTGCACTCGCCCGGGGTGATGACGCCGGGGCAGTTGGGGCCGATCAGCAGGGCGCCCGGATACTGGTGGCGCAGGGTGGTCTTGACCTTGACCATGTCGTTCACCGGGATGCCCTCGGTGATGCAGACGATGATCTTGATGCCGGCGTCCGCCGCCTCCAGGATCGCGTCCGCCGCGCCCGGTGCCGGCACATAGATCATGCTGGCCTCGGCGCCGGTTTCCTTCACCGCCTCGTGGGCGGTGTTGAACACCGGCAGGCCCAGGTGCTTGCTGCCGCCCTTGCCGGGCGAGATGCCGCCAACCATCCTGGTGCCGTAGGCGATGCACTGCTCGGAATGGAAGGTGCCCTGCTTGCCGGTGAAGCCCTGGCAGATGAGCTTGGTGTGCTTGTTGACGAGAATGCTCATGGGTTTACTTCCTTAGCCTTTCGCGAGGGCGACAACGGTTTTCGCCGCTTCGGTGAGATCGGAGACGGGGGTGATCTTGAGGCCGCTCTTTTCGAGCAGCTCGCGACCCTTCTCCATATTGGTGCCCTGCAGTCGCGCGACGACAGGAATCTTGAGCCCGACCTGCTTGGTGGCCTCGATGATGCCCTCGGCGATCAGGTCGCAGCGGACGATGCCGCCGAAGATGTTGACGAAGATCGCCTTCACGTCCGGCGCCGAGGTGATCAGCTTGAAGGCATTGGTGACGCGCTCGGTGGTGGCACCGCCGCCGACGTCGAGGAAGTTGGCCGGGGCGCCGCCGTGCAGCTTGACGATGTCCATGGTCGCCATGGCGAGGCCGGCGCCGTTGACCATGCAGCCGATGTTGCCGTCGAGCGAGACGTAGTTGAGGTCGAACTGCTGGGCGACGCGCTCGCGCTCGTCTTCCTGCGAGAGGTCACGCTGCTCGGCAATGGGCTTCTGGCGATAGAGCGCGTTCTCGTCGAAGTTGAGCTTCGCGTCCAGGGTGAAGATGTTGCCTTCCTTGGTCACGATCATGGGATTGATCTCGACCATGGAGGCATCGCATTCGATGATGATCTTGTAGATGCCGAGCAGGGTCTTGGTGAACTGCTCGGCCTGCTCCTTGTTCAGGTCCATGAAGAAGGCCAGCTCGCGGCACTGGTAGGGCTGCAGGCCGGCGGCCGGGTGCACCGTGATCGACTTGATCTTCTCCGGGTGCTTCTCGGCGACCTCTTCAATGTCCATGCCGCCTTCCGGCGAAGCCATGAAGATGATGCGTTCCAGCGAGCGGTCGACCAGGGCCGACACGTACAGCTCGCGGGCGATGGCGCTGGGCTTCTCGACCCAGACGCTGTTGACCGGCAGGCCCTTGGCATCGGTCTGCTTGGTGACCAGCTTGGTGCCGATCATCTTGCGGGCGGTGTCCTCGACGGCATCGAAGCCCTCGACCAGCTTGACGCCGCCAGCCTTGCCGCGACCGCCGGCATGGACCTGCGCCTTGACGACGAACTTGTCGCCGCCCAGCTCCTTCGCCATCGCGCGGGCCTGTTCGGCGGAGGTCGCCAGACGACCCTCCGGGACGGCGATGCCGTAGCGGGCGAAGAGGGCCTTCGCCTGGTATTCGTGCAGATTCATGGTTTCTCCGGGGGGTGTGGCGGCGCCGCGGCGCTGCTTTTTATGACTTTGCGATTTTCGCTTAAAACGACGGGCAGCGGCAAAAGCAGCTGCAGCCCGGGCCCGCTACTCGACCAAGGTATAGGGCGCGGGGCGCTCGCGAATCGTCAGGATGGAGGAAGTCGCGGCGGCGGAGGCGGGTTTCCACGCGGCGCGCGCATTGAGCCGCCAGCGAGTGCCGTGGTGCTTTTCATGGGGGCTGCGGAGGGGCGCTGCTACGCGGCGCGCGCACTGGTCGGGCGGAGACTGGCAGCCTTAGAACAAATCCACCGGATCGACGTCGAGGGACCAGCGCAGGCGGCGGGCGTCCGGCAGTGCTTCGACCTGCGGCAGCCAGGACCGCAGCAGGCGGTGCAGCGGGCCGCGACGGCTGGCGCTGAGCAGCAGTTGCGCGCGGTAACGGCCGTCACGACGCTCCATCGGCGCCGGTGCCGGCCCCAGCAGCTGCACCTCGCCCAGCGCCGGCGAGGTCTGCGCCAGCTCGCGTGCGCTGCGCAGGAAGGCCTGCGCCATCGCCATCTGCGCCGCCTCGGCCCGCAGCAGCACCAGATAGCCAGAGGGCGGCAACCCCGCCTCGGCACGCTCGACCAGCAGGCGCTCGGCCAGCCGGTCATAGCCCTCGCGCAGCAGGGCCAGCAGTTGCGGATGGGCGGGCTCGCGGGTCTGGATCAGCACTTCGGCCGGCAGTGGCGATTCGGCGGCGCGGCCAGCGCGCCCGGCGACCTGGGTGAGCAGTTGCCCGAGCCGCTCCAGCGCGCGGAAATCGGCCGAGTACAGGGCCTGGTCGGCATTGATGACGCCGACCAGGCTGAGCGCGGGAAAGTCGTGCCCCTTGGCCAGCATTTGGGTGCCGACTAGGATCTCCACCCGGCGCGCGCGCACCTCGTCGAGCAGGCGCGCCAGACGATCCCCGCCGCGCAGGCGTTCGGCATCGAAGCGCTCGACCCTGCGCCCGGGAAAGCGATTGCGCAGGGCGTCCTCGACCCTTTCGGTGCCCTCGCCCAGGGGCAGCAGGCGCGTGCTGCCGCAGGACGGACATTCCCGAGGGGGCGCCTGCTGATGGCCGCAGTGATGGCAGATCAAGCGGCCCTGCGTACGGTGCACGGTCATCCGCGCGTCGCAGCGCGGACAGGGCGCCAGCCAGTGGCAGACCTCGCACAGCAGGGTCGGCGCATAGCCGCGCCGGTTGATGAACAGCAGCGCCTGCCCGCCGGCCTGCAAATGCAGATCGATGCGGGCCAGCAGCGGCTCGCTGAGACCGTGCCGGGGCGGGTACAGGCGCAGGTCGATCAGCTGCGGCTGCGGCGGTGGGCTGCCGCTGATGCGTTCGGGCAGCAGCACCTGCCGGTAGCGACCGGCGCGCACCTGGGCCAGGGCTTCCAGCGAGGGCGTCGCACTGCCCAGCACCGCCGGCACCCCGGCCTCGCGGGCACGCACCAGGGCCAGATCGCGGGCTTGGTAGCGGAAGCCTTCCTGCTGCTTGTAGGAGGCATCGTGCTCCTCGTCGACGATCACCAACCCCAGCGCGCTGAACGGCGCGAACACCGCCGAGCGGGTGCCGACCAGCACCCGCACCCGGCCGTCGCGGACCGCCAGCCAGGTGTCGTTGCGCTCGGCCTCGCTCATGCCGGAGTGATAGCTCGCCACCACCGCGCCGAAGCGGGCCTGGAAGCGCCCGGCAAGCTGCGGCGTCAGGCCGATCTCGGGTGCCAGCACCAGCACCTGGCGGCCCCGGGTCAGCGCCTGCTCGGCCAGCCGCAGGTAGAGCTCGGTCTTGCCGGAGCCGGTCGCGCCCTCCAGCAGGCTGGCGGAAAACCCGGGGGGCGCGGCGAGCAACTCGCCCAGGGCCCGGGACTGCGCCGCCGTCAGCACCGGCGGCAGCTCGCTGGCCGCCACCACCGGCGCTGACGGGGCTTGTTCCAGCACCCAGCCGGCCGCCAGCGCACGGCGCAGGCTGGCGGCGTCGAGGCCGGTGTCGGCGCCGACCTCGATCCGCAGCCCGGCCTCGTGATCGAGCGCGGCCAGCAGTCCGCGCAGGCGGCTGGACCGCGCTGGCAGGTCGAGCAAGGCCTGCCGTCCGGCGACCGTGAGCGACAGGCAGCGGGCCTGTCGCGCCTGCGCCGGCCGTCCTTCCCGGAGGGCGGCTGGCAGGGCGGCAGCGACGACCTCGCCGATCGGGTGCTGGTAGTAGTCGGCTGCCCACTGCAGCAGCTTCAGCCAGTCGGCAGGCGCCAGCGGCGCCTCGTCGAGCACCCGCGCCACCGCCTTGTAGTCATGGCCGTCGTCCGGGCTCAGACGCGGCGGCGCCAGCACCAGGCCGATGCAGCGGCGGCGGCCGAACGGCAGCTCCACCCGCACTCCCGCTTGCAAGCGCTCCGCCCAGCCGGGCGGGACCAGATAGTCGAATTGCCGGCGCAGTGGCACCGGCAGCGCGACCGCCACCAGTTCAAGCGCCACGGTGGCGGGGCAAGCTGTGGATAACTTCGGGGATAAGCCGGGCCGAATTGGCTACTGCCCGCTCACCCCGGCGCCCGGCGAGGGTGGCGGCAACGTCAATTTCGATTGAAATATCTTTTTTCATCAAATGCTTGGAAGATCAAACGAAGGTTTCATGACAGTTGTGACTTGACCCTCTTGGGAATTTTGTCGGCGGAGTTTTTGTGCATAACCACCCGCCACGCGCCGCTGTACTCACTTTATCCGGCGCCGTCCAGCACCTGACCGAAGCTGCCGGTCGGCGGCAGGCGCCGTCAACGCCCCGGCCCTTGCACCGTTGCAAGGCGGCTAAGCTTCCGTCAACTCCGCCACCAACCCCAGGACTCACCATGAACCTGCACCAGACCCGTCTGCTGGCCGCCACCCTGATGGCCTTCACCCTGCCCGCTCTCGCCGCCGAGGCGCAGGTCTCGGCCAGCGCCCAGGCCAATGTCGATGCCGCTGCCGCGGCGACCCAGGCCGCCAGCCGCCTCGATGCCGCCGCCGCCAAAACCCAGGGCGCGGCCGGCACCGCCGCCGGTCAGGTCCAGGCCGGTGTTGCCGCCGGCGCGCAAGTGCAGGCGGGCGCCGCCGCCGGAACCCAGGCCAGCGGTGCGACGGCCGCCGCAGCGGTCGATAGCGGCAAGCAGGGCGCCAAGAAGCTGAAAAAGAAGACCAAGGCCGGACTGGGCGCGGCGGTCCAGGCCGGCAGCGGCGTGGCCACCAGTACCGGCGGCGCGGTCAAGGCGGGCGCCGGCGCGGCGGTCGACAAGACCACCGGCGTCGTCGGCGGACTGCTGGGCGGCACTGCCGCCGCGGTCGGCGCGGCGACCGCCGGCACCGAGGTCCAGGCCGAGGTCAAGGTGGAGGGCTCGGCCCAGGCCAAATAGGCCAGGGCTGACCGTCCCAGTGGCCGAAGGCGCCAGTCCGCAAGGACTCAACAGTTTTCTGTTGCAGGCACAGGCACGCGCGCTGCGGGTGGCCGAGATTTCCACCCGCTCGCGCGACGACGCGCTCGACATTGTCCAGGACGCGATGCTGCATCTGGCGCGCGCCTACGGCCGCCGCCCCGCCGACGAATGGCCACCGCTGTTCCACCGCATTCTCGAGAACAAGATCCGCGACTGGCAGCGCCGCCAGACCGTGCGCAACCGCTTCTTCTTTTGGCGCCAGGAGCGCGAAGAGGACGACGACGCCCCGCCGCCGGAGGAGCGCGCCCCCGACCTGGCGATCCCCGACGCCACCGAACGGCTGATGCAGGACGAAGCCATGCTGCGCCTGAAGTCGGCGCTCGCCGAGTTGCCGGCGCGGCAGCGCGAAGCCTTCGTACTGCGCATCTGGGAGGGCCTGTCCACCGACGACACCGCCACCGCGATGGGGTGCTCCGACGGCAGCGTCAAGACCCATCTGGCCCGAGCCCTGGCCAATCTGCGCGGCAAGCTGGGCGAGTCCTGGTCGCTGTGAGCCGTTCTTCCCCATTCCCAAGCGCCGCACATCGCGACACAATCGGAGCAAGCCCATGAACACCACCACCGACCTCGCCGATCTCCCTGCCGCCGACCGCGCCTTCGCGGTCATGGCCCGCCAGGGCCTGCGCGCCAGTGAAGCCCTGGACTACGTCGAATCGGCCCGGCTCGCCGCCGGCCGCCAGCGCGCAGTGGCCGCGATGCTAGAGCCGGCCCGGCGTCCGGGCTGGCTGCTGGCGCCCGCCGGAGCCGCGCTAGCCGTAGCCCTGCTGATCGCCGTGCTGCCGTCGCGCCTGGCGGTGACCCCGGGCCTGCCTGCCGTGCCCCACGTCAACGCAAATGAGGTAGCCGCGTTGGAATGGGCAGCGGACGAAGCAGGCCCTGAGTTCTATCGCGACCTCGAGTTCTACCAGTGGCTGGAACAGCACGGAAAACTCGAAAGTCTCCCGGAGCCGAATGCCTAGTTTCGGTCGCTGGGTGTGGTTAGGTGTGTTGCTGGCGAGCCCCATGGCTTGCGCGGCCACTCCGACGCCGCCCCAGCAGCCGCCGACGGCGCCGACCCAACCAAGCGCCGCCTTGCTGGAATTCATCGGTGATTGGAATCGGGAAGAGCGTGAATTGCTGACTATGGACGAACAGACGAAACGGCAAACGGACTCGGCGTCGCAGACGCCCGGAGCTCCCCGTGCGCCCTGACGCCCGTCAAGCCCTGGCGGCTCTGCTGCTGGCGGTGGTCGCCCCGGTATTCGCTGCCGGCCCCGACTGGGGCTCGCTCAGCGCCGAGCAGCAGGCTCTGGTCGCTCCCGCCATCAAGGGCGGCGCCACCGAGTTCAATCAGCTGCCCGAGCCGCGCCGTCAGAAGCTCGCCGAAGGCGCCCGTCGCTGGCTGGAGATGAACCCCGAGCAGCGCCTGGAAGCCAGCAAGCAGTTCGACAGCTGGCAACACATGAGCAACAGCGAGCGCCGCGCCGCGCTGGAACGCCGCGAGCGCTTCCGGCAGTTGCCGCGCGCCGAGCAGGAGTCCCTGCTGCGCCAGCAGCGCCGCTTCGACACCCTGCCCGCGCCGGAGCAGCAGCGGCTGCGTGAGGCCTTCCGCATGGAGCTGGAGCACCGCGCCAGCACCGAGCCGATGAACCTGCCGCCCACCGACAGTCTGCTGCCGCCCTCGCTACCGCCACTGCCGCCGCTGCCGCCACCGGCCACCACGACGCCCAGCAGCCCGACCACCGGGCTGCTGCCGCAATAGCAAGGGCCTGGTCGCCCACAACCGAATCGTCCTTTGCCGCGCCAGCGGCAATTTTTTTGCCCGGACGCCGGCCTACAATCGCGCGCTTGCTGCCCTTCCCGCCCCCGTGGCGCCAGTCTTAGCCATGCTGCCGCTGATCCTGTCCGCCGCCTCCCTGTTGCTGTCCGCCTCGCTGTTCGTGGCCGGGACCATGCTGCTGACCACCTCGGTCGGCCTGCGCCTGACCGCCGAAGGCTTCGGGCCGGGCATTACCGGCATCATCCTGACCTGCCAGGCCGCCGGCTTCGTCGCCGGCACCTTCAGCGGCCCGGCCCTGATCCGCCGGGTCGGCCATATCCGGGTATTCGCCGCCTTCGCGGCGCTGATCTGCGTCGCCGGCCTGCTGCACGGCGCCTATGTCAATGCGCCGCTGTGGGCGCTGCTGCGCTTCGTCGCTGGCCTGAGCGGCTCGACCATGCTGGTGGTGATCGAAAGTTGGATCAATGCCCATGCCACGCCGGCGGCGCGCGGCCGGGTGATGGGCATCTACATGATCAACTACTACGCCTCCGGCGCGGTCGGCCAGTTCCTGGTCGGCATCGCACCGCCGGAGGACTACCGCGCCTTCAGCCTCGCCGCCGGCCTGCTGGTGCTGTCGCTGGTGCCGCTGGCGATGACCTCGATGCAGCCGCCGCCAATGGCCGCTGCCCAGCGCCTGGGCCTGCGCGCCCTGTACCGGGTGTCACCGATCGCCACCGCCGGCGCCTTCAGCGCCGGCTTCTGCCTGTCGAGTTTCTATCAACTGGCGCCGGTGTCCCTGCGCAAGCTCGACGTACCGCTGACCACGGTCGCGCACTACATGGCGCTGGCGGTGTTCGCCTCGATGCTGCTGCAGTTCCCGATGGGGCGCTGGGCCGACCACTACGACCGCCGCCGGGTGATCGCCGGCATCGCCGTCGCCGCCAGCCTGTCGGCCAGCATCGTCGCCCTGGCCGGCAAGGGTTCGCTGGCGGCGCTGTTTGTCGCCACCATGCTGTTCATGGCGCTGATGGCTAGCCTCTACCCCACCTGCCTGTCGCAGATGCACAACCGCCTGCAAGGCGAGAAGCCGGTCGCCGCCAATGCCGGCCAGCTGCTCTGCTATGGCCTGGGCACCTGCGTCGGCCCCCTGGTGGCCGGCCAGGTGATGGGGCGCTTCGGTCCTTCGGGCCTGTTCCTCACCGTCGCCACGGTGCTGGCGGCCCTGGCGGCCTTCGTCGCCTGGCGCCTGCGGGTGATCGCCGAGTCGCAGCTTTACGCCACCGGCAGGCAGCCCAGCGTGATGGTCATGGGCGAATCGACGCCGGCGATGGCGCAGATGGACCCGCGCACACGCGGCGAGGTGATTCCCTGACCCACCTCATGGCTGACGCGCGACGGTTAAGCCGCGTCGCCTATTGCCCGGACTCTTCGCGCGGCCTTGACCGGCGCCGACGCCCTGCTACGGCTGCGTCCGGCACGACGGCCGGCAGGTCCATGGCGGAGCCATGCACGGTGCCGACCACATAGAGCAGCACCGGCTCCAGCCGCAGCAACTCGCTGCTGCGCCCCTCCCGCACCCAGCTGGCGACCAATTCGTTGATGCCGTGGATGAGCACCGCGAAGACTTCCTCGGGTAGGGCTGGAAGCTCGGGCTCATCCTGCTGCCGCAAGGCGTAGAGGTTGCTCTGGAACCGGATGAAACGGGCGTGGTAGCGGTCCCGCTGGGCCAGGGCGCGGGGGCCGGCGGCGACCACCGCCACCAGCAGCGCCTGCGCCAACAAGGGCTGACGGACGAAAAACTCCAGATAGGCGTGGTGCGATCGCTCCAGGTGCTGGCGCCAGCCGACCGCGCTGGCCTGGGCCGCCAGCACCTCGGCCACCAGTTGCTCGTGCCCCTGTTCAAGCAGAGCCAGATAGCAGTCCTCGCGGTCCCGAAACAACTGATAGAAGGTGCGCCGCGACACCCGCGCCAGCGCCAGCACATCGGCTACTGCCGTGTTGGCGTAGCCGTGTTCGGCGATACAGGCAGACAGCGCCTGGAACAACCGGGCCCGCTGCAGCGCCTGCGCCTCGCGCGGTTCGATCGCATTGACGCCGCGCGGCAACCCCCGATGCCGGACGTCCTGATCCACCCCTGGCAGCCGCCGCTTGGCCGGTTCGCTCATGATTCTATATAGCCACTTGTGTTTCTTTGGAGTCGCCCGTATCGTCGGCGCATTACCCGCAGCAGACGGGATGAGGAGAGTAGTCCATGCAGAGACTCGCGCGCGCCGTCCTGTGCCTGACCCTGGCCGCCTGCGGTGACTCCGGCCCCGACGGCCCCGGGCCGCTGCAGCCGCCCGCCGACGCGCCGGGGGTCGTCAACGTGGTGCCGCCGCTGCCACCGAAGGGCGAGAGCCGTCCGGGTGGGTTCTATGACATCTATCTGAGCTCCCCCACCGATCCGGCCGAGGTGATCGCCATCACCGTGTTCGAGCCGGCGACGCTGGAGGCCGGCCAGACTTATCCGCTGATCTTGCAGCAGCACGGTTTCGGCGGCAGCCGCGACAAGGATCTCGGCAGCATGTCGCCGACTGCGGCCCTGGGCGGCGGCACCGACATCGCCCCCTTCGTCGCCAATGGTTACGGCGTGATCTCCATTGACCAGCGCGGCCACGGCGAGAGCGGCGGCAGCATCCGCGCCATGGACCCGGACTACGAGGGCCGCAATCTGGTGGCCATTCTCGACTGGGCCGAAGCACGCCTGGGCTGGATCAAGCGCGGCCCCGACCTGGATGGCGGACCCGACAACCTCGTGGTCGGCGCCGTCGGCGGCTCCTACGGTGGCGGCTTCCAGACGGTGCTGCACGCCATCGATCCGCGCCGGCGGCTGGACGCGCTGATCCCGCAGATCAGCTGGAACGACCTGAGTCAGGCCCTGCTGCCCAATGGCGTGATCAAGATCGGCTGGGTGCAGGCGCTGTACGCGGTGGGTACCGCCGCCGGCTCCGGCATTGATCGCGCCCACTTCGATTCCTTCGCCACCCAGGCCCTGATCGACGGCCTGCGCAGCAACGCGGTGAGCCCGGAGGTGCATGACTTCTACCGCTACCACGGCCTCGGCTATTTCTGCGACGGCCAGCCGCTGGCCAGCAACGGCGGCACCGGCACCCAGCCCGGACTGCCGCCAAAACGGCCGGGCGCGGTGCACGCGATGTTCTTCCAGGGCATGCGCGACACCCTGTTCAACTTCAACGAGGCCTACCGCAACTACCAGTGCCTGAAATCCCTGGGCGGCGACGTCCGCCTGCTCAGCTACGAAGGCGGCCACAACTCGCTGTTGCTGGTGCCGGACCCGGGCGCCCTGGTCTACCAGGAAGTGCTGGACGGCGGCGCCGGCTCCACCCTCAGCCGCCGCTGCGGCGAACTCGACCATGCCGCCGCGAGCATGGCCTTCTTCGACCAGCACCTGAAGGGCATCGCCGGCGCCGCCGATGCGCTGATCCCGAAGCAGGTTTGCATCTCCCTCGGCGCCGACGACCGTGAACTGGTCGACCAGGTCATCGAGGGCAGTGCGGGCAGCGAGTTCCTGCTGCCGCCGACGACCGCGGTGGCCGGCCTGATGGAGACGCCGGCCGTCGCCGACCTGGGCTACGTGGCGCCGGAGACCGGCGCGGTGGTAGCGGGCATTCCCGAGCTGGACATCGAGCTGACCCCGGCCGGCGACCTGCCCGTCAGCAGCGGCGAGCCGATCCTGTTCTTCGGCCTGGGCCGCTACCGGATTCCGACCGGCGCAGCGCCGCCGCCGCTGGTGCCGCCACTGGCGGTGGACCTGATCGACAACCAGATCACCCCGGTACGCGGGTATGGCCATCACCGCTTGCCGATGGTCGGCGTCGGCGAACGCCTGGCCGCCGGCGACCGCCTGGTGCTGCTGATCTACGGCGGCCACGACCAGTACCACGTCACCGGCTCACTGAACATCGCCGCGCCCGTGGTGGCGCCAATAACGATCAGCGGCCGGCTGTGGGCGCCGCTGCGGTGAGGGCGGCGGCGACCGAGGGTCGGCGGTGGTTCGCCGGCCTGGGGACCCTGCTGCTGGCCGCCTGCGCGGACGGCGACGGCAGCCGGCCCGCCGACGCCGGCCAGAACACTGAATCCGCCCCGCCGGCCTCGTCCCCAGCGACGCCGGTAGCGGGCAATCTTGCCGACTGCGCCTGGCTACTGCGCTCCGACCCGGTGCTGGTGAACTTCCTGTACCCGGACCAGGACGCCGTCTACTACATCAGCGTGGTGCCGGCGGTGCCCGGGCTAGAGCTGCGGATACGCGGCGAATTCCCGCACAGCCGCTACATGTCCTTCGTCAGTTACGACGGCCTGCCGGTGGACGCGGTGCTGGACCGCGAGCTACCGCCCGAGGCCGGCAGCCAGAATCCCTACCGGGTCGGCGCCGACCGCAGCGCCGCCGCGCGCGCCTACCAGCTGGAACTGCGCGCCGAGCCGCCGCCCACCGATCCGTCCCAGCGAGTTCCGGGCGTGCTCTACACCGGCGCCGGACAGGGCGGCGTCGGCAGCCCGGTCGCCTACCTGTTTTATCGCCTGTACGTTCCGGATCAGGGCAGCGGCGCCACCGGCGGCGTGCCCCTGCCGCAGATCGAACTGGCCGGTCAGCCTCTGCCCGAGGCCTTCCAGCCTCTGTCTTGCGAGCGTCTGCGCCAGCTGCTGCCCAGCCTGGCCGGCGTACCGGAGGCCTACGCCCAACTGGACAGTCCGGCGCTGCCGCTCAGTCTGTTGCGGGCCGAGCCGGAACCAGTGTGGACGGTCGAAAGCGGCCTGACTGCCGGGGCGCTCGGTGGCACGCCACTGGCCGGCGAGGTCAGCGGCGGGCCCGGCAGCAATCCCCACAACAAGTACATCGCCGCACCGGTCAGCCGCGCCTACGGCGACCTGCTGCTGCTGCGCGCCCGCGCGCCCAGCGCGCCGCGCACCCGCGAGGGCCAGGCGCTCATGACCGACGGTGAACTGCGCTACTGGTCGATCTGCATGAACAGCCGCAGCACCCGCTACATCAGCTGCCGGTCCGACAGCGACATCGTGGTCGACCCGGACGGCCAGTTCACTCTGGTGATCTCGACGCCCGATGCGCGACCGGCCTCCGCGCGCAACTGGCTGCCCTTCGGCCCCGAACCCGAGGGCCAGCTGCTATACCGGCACATGCTGCCCAGCCCGCAGTTCTATCCGTACTCGGCGCAGGGCGGCGAGCACAGCGGCCAGCCGCTGGCAGCGACGATGGGGGCCTATTACCCCCGGGCGCGCTACTGTTCGCGCGAGGAATTCGAAGTCAATCGCTGTGGGCTCTGAGCACGGCGCGCCCGCGCCGCGAACGCCAGCACGATCAGGGCCGACAGGCTCGCGGCACCACCGCTGCTGCCACCAGCGACGCTGGCCACCAAGGCCGGCGGCACCGCCACCGGACTGGCCTCCAGCAGCGCCAGCACGGCCTTGGCCTGCACCGGGCAACCGAGGGATTCGAACTGGGCACGGCTCAGATGCTTGCCCATGGGCAGGTAGGCGCCCATCGCTTGCTCCGGCGTCTCGACGTCGGCGTCCGGTACCGCCTGCACCGACTGCGCGAAGCCGGCCTCCGGCAGCATGTTGCGCAGCAGCAGGAAGCCGCGCGGATTGGGGCCGGCCGGCAGGTAGGCGACGCCGCAGTCAGTGGTCGCGTTGGCCGGCCGAGCGTCGGCACCGGCGATCAGCACCAGGTAGTGCCCTTGCGCATCCAGCGGCACCTCGTCGTCGGCCAGGCAGGACACCGTGCGGGTCGTGGTGGAATCGTTCTGGCAGATCGACCAGTAGCGCACTTGGGACGCCGCCATGACGGCGGCGCCGCCACGGGTATCGGGGAAGCTCGGCGCACGGCCGAACAACAGCAGGTTCTCGCCGAAATAGGTGTTCCAGGCGGCACGCACGTAGGCGTTGTCGCTGTTGGAAAAGAAGCCGCCGCTACCGGGTGGGAAGAAGGGGGCGGCCGCAGCCGGCGGCTCGACGCCCGCGCTGCGAACCAGGTTGGTGAACTTGATCCAATGCACCGGGTCCGCCGCGTTCTGGCCGGGCGTGGGACTGGCGGGCGGCGTCAGCGCATGGAGCAGCGGCGACACCGGGTCGGGCAGATGGGTGCCGAGCAGCTCGCAGGCCGCCGGCCCTTCGATGCGCTGGCCATTGGCCAGCTTCACCGCCACCGTCGGCAGCGGCACATCGCCGGTGAGGCTGCGGCCACGATCCGGCAGGTAGATGCGGTAGATCATCACCCCGAGCGGCGAGGCCGTCTCGCTGCCGGTCACCGGCGCCAGGGTGAGGGTCCCATCCAGGGTCTGATACAGCGTGTTGGCCGCGCGCAGCGCCGGTGCAGGCGCGGGCACCACCCGCACCGTGTAGTCGCGCTGCTCCAGATCGCGCCGCGCACCGGCCAGGAAGGGGTTCACGGAGCCACCGTCGGCGGCGATGCCGAGATCGGCAAGACCATCCACCGGCGCCAGGCCGGCGTCGTAGAGATTGAACGACATGTAACGGGCATGCGGGTAGCGGCCGCGCAATTCCAGCTCGGCACCGGCTGGCAGGGTGTAGGCCGACAGCCAGTAGCTGGCGGCGAAGTCCGGGTAGGCGACATTGAGCAGCACCGGGTCACCCTGCGCCTGCCAGAAACAATTGCGCGGTCCGGTCTCCTGGGCCTGCGCCCAGCTCGCGCCCGCCCAGGCCAGACTCAGACCGGCCAAGCGCCGCACCGAGCCGCCTGGCAACAAGCGCAGCAGAAGCCGGGACCGCCGCCCGGCCGAGACATCGGCTTCCATCGCATTCTCCTCGCAGCGCTTTCGTCTTAAGAGACGTTTATGTTTATTAGAATGGTACGCCGCTATGGATGGCGGAACAAGCGCGGCCCTCAGGCCTTCAGCGAGAACGGCGTGAAGTCGGTGCCTCGGTCGAACACGTCGACACCCTCGGCCCGCTTGAGCCGGCGCACCACCCAGTAGGTCAGGGGCGTGAACAGCACCTCGACGCCGATCTTGAACAGCAGGTTGAAGGCCATCAGGGCGCCCAGGGTCCGGTTGTCCATGATTCCGTAGAAGGCGATGGGATAGAACAGCAGCGAGTCGATGGACTGGCCGCAGACGGTCGAGCCTATGGTGCGGGTCCACAGCATCCGCCCCTCGGTCCATACCTTCATCTTCGCCAGCACATAGGAGTTGACGAAGTCGCCGACCCAGAACGCCAGCATGCTCGCCACCACGATGCGCCAGGTGTTGCCGAACACCACTTCCAGTGCCGGTTGCAGGACCTTGTTGTAGTCGGAATCGGGGCTCGCCGGCATCGCCACGATGATCGCGCTCATGCCGGTGGCGAACAGCATGGCAGCGAAGCCGGCCCAGATCGCCCGGCGGGCGCGGGCAAAGCCATAGACCTCGGTCATGACATCGCCCAGGATGTAGCTGATCGGAAAGAACAGGTTGCCGGCGCCGAAGGTCACCACCCCGATCCAGGGCAGGCTCAGCGCGCAGGCCTTGGCCGGGCCGATGAGGTTGGAGCAGAGCAGCACCGCGACGGTGCCGGCCATCAGGAAGTCGTAGTAGCGCGGGCTGGTCATCGCGGCAGGTCCCCGTTGGCGAGGACCAGAGCTTGCACCATCCGGCAAGCCCCATGCAGCCCTGCCTCAGTTGCGCGCCAGCTCCAGGCTCTCGGCTATGGCCTGGCTCTGGCTGTAGGCCGCGGCGGCAGGCCGGACCCGCAGGTCACCGGCCTCCGGCGTGCGCAACCAGGGGCTGCGCTTGAGCCGCTGCAGGATCGCCGGCAGCTCGCTGCCGGGGTCGATGCGCTCCTGCCAGAGTTTCATCAACAGGTCGGCCTCGCGGCTGCGCCGGCGCGGGTCGTCCGGCGTGGAAAAGCTCAGCGGCAGCGTCGGCGTCACCAGGATCAGCAGGGATTCGCGCCGGCGGGAATCGGTGCTCTGGCTGGTGAACCAGTCCAGTACCGGCAGCTCGCCCGCCACCGGAACTTTGGAGAAGGACTTGTCCGACACCTGCTCCGACAGCGCGCTCAGCACCAGGGTCTGCCCGAACTCGACATCGGCGGTGGCGGACACCGACTGCCGGAAGGTGGTCAGCGAGTTGTCGAAGGTGCCGATCTGTTCCTGCGACAGGAAGGAGCGCGCGGCATCGAGCCGGAAGCTGACGCGGCGCTGGTCGATCCGCTCCGGGATCACCGCCAGCCGCACGCCGACGTCGATGGGTTGCAGCTGGCCGAGATTGATGCCGCTGACCGCGACATTGACGGTGCGGCCGGCAAAGAACTGCGATTCGCGGCCAAGATGGGCGGTAATCGAGGGCCGCGCCACCACGCTGTAGTACTGGCCGGCGTCATTGAACAGATTCAGGCTGTAGTTGAGCTGCGGCGTCGAGATCTGCGAGGTGATGGTGCGGGTGCTCTGCTTGCCGAAGCCTTCGTTGACCGAGCTCAGGGTGTTGGCATAGCCGTAGAGCACCCGCAGGCCGTCGAACAGATTGACGCCGCGACTGGCCTGGTCCAGCACCGAGCTGAGCAGGATGGTGACCTCGACCACCACCTGGGTCGGGATCTCGTCGCTGGCCGTGGCTTCGGCCTCGCCGGGCGGGTCTCCCAGGCCCGCTGCCGATTCGCCCGCGGCCGCGCCCTCACTCTGGCTGGCGACCGTCAGGTACTCGCCGATCCGCTGACGGACATGGCGCGCACCGCCGGCCTCGCCGCCTTGCATGGCGAGGCGCTGCACCAGGCCGACCGCGCTGTCATTGCCCTCGGCAGCCATGGCGAAGGCGGCCAGACGCAGGGCATCCGGCTGCTCCGGCGCCAGTTGCAGGCCGCGCCGCGCGGCCAGCGCCAGCAGCGGCAGATCGCGTCGGTAATAGGAGGCCACGCCGAGGCCGTAGAAGGCCTCCCAGCGTCCGGGCTGATCCAGCGCCGCCTCGGCGAAATGGCCCTGGGCCTCGCCGTAGTCGCCGCGCTCCAGTTCGAGGTAGCCGAGCCGCAGCAGCGCCCAGTAGTGGCCGGGCGCGAAGCGCACCGCATTGCGGTAGCCAACCGCCGCCAGCTCCAGCCGCGAGCGGTCCTGGTCGCGCGCCAGGTTCTCTTCCGCCAGGGCGTAGAGGAACTGCAGATTGCCGTTGCGCAGGTCCTGCTGCATCAACCGCGAGAGTGGCAGTCGCGCCGCTTCCCAATGCTGCGCACGCAAGGCCTGCGTGACCAGGTCCCAGTCGGTGCCTGGGCTGGACGCAACCGGCTGCGACGGCAGGCTGGCACAGGCACTAAGCAGCGACAGCAGCGCGGCGCCGAGCAGCGGGGCGATACGGTGGCGCAGCGTGATGCGGACGATGGACATGTCTACTCCCAGGGAATGGTCAGCTTCAGCGGCAGCGCAACTTGTTGGCGCCCAAGGGATCGCGCTCGGCCAGGGCGACGGCGGCGCGGCTACAGCAATAGCGGTCGTCACCGGCGGCGATCACGCTGCCGCTGGGCGCGCAGTACTGATCGAAATCGACGAGGCCGCTGCGGTTGGTCTCCTGCGGCCGGAGCCGGCGGGTCCAGTACAGGCCCTGGCTGGTGCGCTGCCGCGACTTGTCCCATTCGTAGCCGCAGTAGCGCGGGTCCTCGGGCCGGCCGCCACAACCCCGGCCGTTGGCATGCTGAAAACAGCAGACGTCGTGCTCCAGGCTGCCGGCGTGCACCATGCATTCCACCTCGCCGCTGCCCAGCACCGGCCGGCAGTACACCGGCTCGCCGGCCGCGCCGCTGGTGGCGCAGCCCAGGCCGGCGGCACCGAAGCATTGGAGCGGTGCCGTCGCCTCGGGCGCGGCCGGCACCGCCGCCGTGTACAGCAGCAGGACGACAAGTCTGAGTAAGCACTGCATGGCCGCGTGTCACCGGGGCTCGCCAAGCAACACCGTATTGCTGCTGCCGTCCTGGACCGCGCCTGTCGACGGCGGCGCGCCGGCGTCGCTGCAAGCACAGGAACAGGGGCAGGAGCAGCCCGGGGCAGAGCCGGTGCCGGCCGGCGCGCCCTCGCCGACCTGCACGGTGTTGCTGCTGCCATCGCGCATCGAGCTGCGGCCACCGATGCGGCCCGGCGGCGAGCCCGAGCCCGCCTGGAAGGTATTGCTGCTGCCGTCGCGCATCGGCGTGCTCCCGGGCGCGACAGCCGCCGGGTTGCCACTGCCGGCTGGGGCGCCAACGTCCGTCACCGGCGCGGCGCTGAGGGCGCACCCCGGCTTGCCGCCGCAGCCGCCCTTGCCGGTCACCAGCCCGCTGGAGGCGGCCCCCGCTACCGGGGCGCTGCTGCCGCTCTTGACGCCGGTCTGGGTCGCGCTACCGGCTGCTGGTGTCTCGCCAACGGCGATCGTGTTGCTGCTGCCGTCGCTGATCGTCGTTGGCGCGGACTCCGCGCCGCCGGCCACCGCCAGGAGTACGAACAGGCCGGCAGCGAAGCGCTGCAAGGGTACGGGTGTGGACATGGCGAGCTCCTAGGCGTCGGTGCAGTTGGCTCAGGGCTTCGGGCAGTCGTCGGCGGTGTCGACGGTGCGGCCGTCGGCGTCGCAGTCGCGCGCCGGCAGGCCAGGGCTAGGCTGGCGGCCGGCGATGGCGTCCGCCGCGCGGCTGTCCTGCCGGTTGCCGGCGCTCACCGTGCTATCGGGGCCGAGATCGATCGCCCCGGCGTTGCCGTTGAAGTCAACCCCGCCGCCGCCAGCGACCTGCCCGCCAGCCTGTGCCTGCCCCGGCTGGCCAACCAGGTTCTGTGAACGCTGCCCGGCCGAGACCGGCAACGGCGCGCCGCCGGCGGTGAAAGCGGTGCTGTCACCGCGGCCCGGATCGGTGCGGCCGCCGTCACCGGACTGGGCCTGCCGCAGCTGCGCGGCCAGGGCCGGGTTGTTCTTGAGGAACTGCTCGAACTCGGCCGGAGTCCCCCGCTCGCCCTGAACCGGACGGGCCAGCTCGCAGTCCGGCCCGGAACTGCCCTTCGCGCACTTCTTGTTGTTCTTGTCGTAACTCTCGGCCGGCGCCGAGACCGGGTCGATGGTGAAACCACCTTTGCCGTAAACCGTGATCGTGGTGCCGTCCTTGGTCTTGAAGGTCGTGTCCTTCTTGGCTGGCTCGGAATCGACCTGGTCGGCGCCGTTGCGCTTCTTCGTGCCGAAGAAGCCGTCGCTGATAGCGCCCTGGCCCTGGCCTGCGATCCCGGTGCTGCCGGTGTCGCTGGCCGCCGCTGCGGCGCCGACCGCCCCGGCGACATTGCCGCCGCTGAGATCCTTCACCGGGTTACCGCCGAGACCGCCGCCGACCAGGGCGGGTGTGGTGCCGAAACCCTGGTCGGTCGCGGGCTTCTGGGTCCTGGTGTCGCTGGGCGGTGCCTTGAGCTGATCGCGCAGCGCCTGACCGGGGCTGTTGACGGCGCCAGTGACGCTGGCCGCGTCCTTGCCGCCGCCACTGCCCCCGGGCAGGAACTGGGCTGTATCGCGCGAGACCCCGAGCGCCGGCAGCGCCGGATCGAGCGCCGCAGCGGGGTTGTTGCTGGAGGACTGCGAGGTGCTGCTGCTGCTCGTGCTCTGGCTCGGCGCCTTCTTGCCGGCGCTGCTGGGCGAGGGACTGGGGGTCTCGGCCTGGGCGCTGGCGGCAAGGGCGAGCGCAACGCCGAGCAGCAGGGCATGGACGAGGGAGGTCGGTGTTCTCATGGCTAGACTCCAAGGAGTGGCGACGGCCATGGCGCGGTCTGCGACATAGGTCGTGCTGAAAGTGGGCAGCCGGAATCCGGGCCGCCCGGCGGTCTCAGATGACGTAGAGGCTGGTCGAGCAATCCCGATTTCTCACCCGGATCACGTGCACGCAGTTGTTGCTGCCGTAGCAGTGGGTCGAGCTGCTCACGACCTTCACGGTGCAGAGTCTGGCGGCGGCCTCGGCCGGCACGAGCAGGAAATCGAGCAGGCTGCCGATGCCGTTCACCGCCAGCGCCGCAAGACCCGGTGACATCAAGGGCTGCTCCCGCGTCCCGAGCTTTTCCGGGCACATCTGCTCATCCTTCTTCGCCACCGCCTGCAGCTCGGACGGCAGCTTCTCGTAGCTGGTTGGCGCCTTGCCATTGACGGTCAGGCTGGCCTGAGCAATGACGCCGCTCTTGACGCTCACGCGGGCTTCAAACAGCCCGACCGAGCTCTTGGCGGACGCCGCGATCTGCTCGCCATCCGGAAGCTTGGTCTTGTCACCGACCTGGGGCACCTCAATGGCGACGGCCTCGTCCAGGCAGGCGGCATGGACCGGGGCAGCGAAGCCCAGTATCGGCAGAGCACAGAACGCCAGCAGGCATTGGATGTGGCGAAGATGATTTCTGAACATTTCAACTCTCCTGAAACAGCGGTAAGGGCGTGTCTGGGGTCACGGAACCGGGGCACTCACGCCGAATCCACCCGACCGTGGCGATGACGCTAGGCACGACGGGCCCTAAACTCCTGACCGAGTTCCGACCGTTTCCCGACCGTTTGCGTCGGCGGCGGGATTCACCGAGGGAACCGTGAACGAGCTCACGAAAACGGGAGCCGCAGCCAGCAGCGAAGCCCCCAGCCGGGCGCAACGCTGGCTGTTCGCCGACTGCGTGCTCGACGGTCTCAGCCTGGAACTGACGGTGCGCGGCCAGCAGGTGAAGCTGGAGCCAAAACCCCTGGAAATGCTGATGTTCCTGCTGCGCCACCCGGGCGAGGTGGTGACCAAGGACGAATTGCACGAGGGCCTCTGGCCGGGCCGTTTCCTGTCGGAGTCGGTGCTGACCAAGTGCATCGCCAAGCTGCGCCAGGGGCTCGGCGACGAGGACCAGGCCATCATCAAGACCGTGCACGGCTACGGCTACCGGCTGCTGGCGCCGGTCACCGTCGAGGCCGCCTCGGCGCTGCCGCCGAGTTCGGGCCTGGCGGCGGGCGACCATCCGCCACAGCGGCCGCTGTGGCGCCTGCAGGAGCGGCTCGGCGCCGGTGGTTATGGCGAGGCCTGGCTCGCCAGCCACAGCAAGACCGGCGAGCGGCGGGTGTTCAAGTTCGCCCACGACGCCGGCGGCCTGACCGCGCTCAAGCGCGAGATCACCCTGTTCCGTTTATTGCAGGCCACCCATGGCACGCGCCTGGACTTCGTCCGCCTGCTCGACTGGAACCTGGAGGAATTGCCCTACTTCATCGAGGCCGAGCACGTCGCCGGCGGCGATCTGCCGCACTGGGCCGAGCAGCAGGGCGGCCTCGCCGCCGTGCCGCTGGCGCGCCGGCTGGCGCTGGCGACCCAGCTGGCCGATGCCCTGGCCGCCGCCCACGCCGCCGGGGTGCTGCACAAAGACCTGAAGCCGAGCAATGTCCTGGTCGATACCGAGGAGACGGAGCCGCGGATCAAGCTGGGCGACTTCGGCAGCGGGCGCCTGCTGGACCTGGCGAGGCTGGAGCGGCTGGAGATCACCCGGCTCGGCTTCACCGCGCTCGACCCCGATGCCGAGGGCGGCACGCCCCTGTACCTGGCGCCGGAACTGCTGGCCGGCCAGCAGCCGACGGTGCAATCGGACATCTACGCGCTGGGGGTGATCCTCTACCAGCTGCTCGCCGCCGACTGGCGCCGGCCGCTGGCGCCGGGCTGGGAGCAGAGCCTGGACGACGAGCTGCTGCGCGAGGACGTCGCCGCTGCCGCCGCCGGCAATCCGGCGCAGCGCCTGTCCAGCGCCGCCGAACTGGGCCGGCGCCTGCGCTTCCTGGACGAGCGCCGCGAGCGCCGGCGCGCGCAGCGTCAGGCCGAGTCCGAAGCCAGCCAGCTGCGCGCGGCCCTAGAGCGCAACCGGAGTCGCCGGCGCCAGCTGCGGGCGCTGGCGGCGGTGCTGGTGCTGGGACTTGGGTTCAGCAGTTGGGGTTTCTGGAATGCCCGCCAGGCGCAGCGGCGGGCCGAGGCAGCGGCGGCCGAGGCCAAGGCGGCCGTGGCCTTTCTCAGCGAGGACGTGCTCGCCGCCACCGACCCCTTCGGCGGCGGCCGACCGACCCTGAGTATCAAGGGCCTGCTGGACGAGGCCGCGCCGCGCCTGCGTGAGCGCCTGGCCGACTACCCGGCCATGCGGGCACGGATGGGTCTGGCCATGGGTCGCGCCTACGAGGGCCTGGGCGACTGGATCAAGGCGCGCGAGCGCCTGGAGACCGCGCTCGCCGAAGCCGAGGCCAGCCTCGGCGTCGAAGCCGAACTGAGTCTGGCGATCGCCGACCGGCTCGGCTACGTCGCCATGCTGCAGAGCCGCTACGACGAGTCGGAGCGCATCTACCAGCGCGTCTACACACTGCGCCGGAAAATGCTCGGCGAGCGCCACGTCGATACGCTGTCCGCCCGCGATGGCCTGGCCTGGCTCGAATACGAGCGCGGCCATTTCGGGGTGGCCGCGCACCGCTACGAGCAACTGGTGCGCGACTATCGCGGCGTCGACGCCATCGGCCTCACCAGCGCCCAATGGAGTCTGGCCGACTGCTACCTGGAGCAGAACCGCAGCACCGAGGCCGAACGCCTGATGCGCGAGGTGATCGCCAGCACCACCCGGCTGCAGGGCGCGGAGCACCCGCGCACCCTCTGGCAGCAGAACACCCTGGGCGACGCGCTGATGAGCCAGGCGCGCTTCGATGAAGCGGCCGCGGTGTTCGATCAGGCCTACCAGGGTCTGGCGAAGACCGTCGGCGAACTGCACCCCTATACGCTGACCGCCCTGCACTACCGGGGTCAGCTGCTGCTGGAGCGCGGCGATCCGGTTGCCGCCCTGCCCCTGCTGCGCCGCGCCTACGACAACCGCGTCCAAGCCCACGGTGCCGATCACGTCTGGGCCCGCTATTCCGCCAACCGGGTCGGCGAGGCGCTGACCCAGCTCGGGCTGGCCGGCGAGGCGCTACCGCTGCTGGAGCAAACCTACCGCCAGGGCCTGCGGGCCCAGGGCCCGGGCCATCCCAATACCCTGCTGATCCTGCGCAACCTGGCCGAGGCGCAGCTGGCCCTCGGCCAGCTGGCGCGCGCCGAACCGCTGTTGGTCGAGGGGCTGGCGGCCGGCCAGCGCAGCCTACCGCCGGACAACCTGCGGCTCGGCTATCTGCACGAGAGCCTGGGCCATCTGCGCCAGCTGCAGCGCCGCGCGGCCGAGGCGCGGGCCGAGTACCGCCAGGCCCAGGCCATCTTCGTCAAGGCCCTGGGCGAGGCGCATCCGCGCAGCCGGCGTCTGCTGTCCCAGTTGCGCCCCTAAGCTGCCAACAAAAAGGCCGCCTTGCGGCGGCCTCCGGGATCTGCTGAGTGCTTAATGCCCGCCGTCCAGGGATTTGACCGCCTGGATCATCGCCACCATCACCTTCTGCGCATCGCCGTAGACGAGGTTGCAGTTGTCGGCGAAGAACAGCTCGTTCTCGACGCCCGAGTAACCCTTGCCCTGGCCGCGCTTGACCACGTAGACCTGCTTGGCCTGGTCGACATTGAGGATGGGCATGCCGTAGATCGGGCTGCTCTTGTTGGTGCGCGCCGCCGGGTTCACGGTGTCGTTGGCACCGATGACGATGGCGACGTCGGCTTCCTTGAACTCGCCGTTGACGTCTTCCATGTCATAGATCATGTCGTAGGGCACGCCGGCCTCGGCGAGCAGCACATTCATGTGGCCGGGCATGCGGCCCGCGACCGGATGGATGGCGAACTTCACCTCGACGCCGGCATCGGTCAGCAGCTTCACGAACTCGAACAGCTTGTGCTGCGCCTGAGCGACGGCGAGGCCGTAGCCGGGGGCGATGATCACCTTGCTGGCGTAGCGCATGTTGATCGCGGCGTCGCCGGCCTCGGCCGGCTTCTGGCTGCCCTTGATCTCGCCCTGCACCTCGTCACTGCTGGGCCCGAAGTTGGAGAAGATGACATTGGCGACGCTGCGGTTCATGGCCTTGGCCATCAGCAGGGTCAGCAGGGTGCCGGCGGAGCCGACCACCATGCCGGCGATCATCAGCGCCGGGTTCTGCAGCACATAGCCCTCGAAGCCGACCGCGAGGCCGGTGAAGGCGTTGTAGAGCGAGATCACCACCGGCATGTCGGCGCCGCCGATGGGCATGGTCATCAGCACGCCGAAGACCAGGGCCAGCGCGAAGAAGAGGCCGGTCAGCGCCGCCGGCGCGTGGCCGTGGTAGCCGAACACGATCACCAGGCCCAGCGCCAGGGTCGCCAGGAACACCGTGCCATTGAGCAGCTGCTGGCCCTTGATGCGCCAGGTGCCGTTGATGCGGCCATCGAGCTTGGCCCAGGCGATCAGCGAACCGGCCAGCGAGATGGCGCCGATCAGGGAGCCGATGATGGTCACCACCAGCGGCAGCGGTCCGTGATGGCCACCGGTCTTGAGCAATTCGACCGCGCCGATGGCGGCGGCGGCACCGCCGCCCATGCCGTTGTAGAGCGCGACCATCTGCGGCATCGAGGTCATGGCGACCTTCTTGCCGCTCCACCAGGCCCAGCTGACGCCAACCGTCAGCGCGATCACTGCCAGCGCGGTGTTGACGGTCAGGTGCGGCTTGGCGGCTTCCGAGACACCGAAGTAATAGAGGAAGGCCGCCAGGGTGGCAATCGCCATGCCCCAGCCGGCGACCACGATGCCGCTGCGCGCCGTCACCGGCGAGGACATGCGCTTGAGGCCGTAGATGAACAGGAACGACGCCAGCAGCGCCGAGATGTCGATGAGGAGTTGTGGGCTCATGGCTTGGCTCCGCTTAGCTCTTCTTCTTGTCGCTGGGCTTGAACATTTCCAGCATGCGTTCGGTCACCACGTAGCCGCCGGCGGCGTTACCCGCACCGAGCAGCACGCCGAAGAAGCCGATGGCCTGCTCCAGCACCGTAGTGGCATTGAGCAGCGCGTACATCGCACCGACCACGACGATGCCATGCACGAAGTTGCTGCCCGACATCAGCGGCGTGTGCAGGATCGCCGGCACCCGGCCGATGATCTCGTAGCCGGTGAAGGCGGCGAGCATGAAGATGTAGAGGGCGACGAAGCCCGTGATGACCGTGGTCGGTTCCATGGTGTGACTCCCGTTAGCCTTCGACGGCCTTCTTGGCCGCCTCGTTCTTGATCTCGCCGGCGTGCGTGAGGCAGGCCTTGGCCAGCACCTCGTCGCTCCAGTCGATATTGATCGCCTTGTCCTTGATGAACAGCTCGATCAGATTGAACTGGTTCTTGGCGTACAGCTCGCTGGCGTGCTCGCCGAGCATGGAGGGCACGTTGAGCGGGCCGACCACGCTGACCTGGCCGACCTGCACGGTCTCGCCGGGCACGGTGTACTCGGTGTTGCCGCCACCTTCGGCCGCAAGGTCGATGATCACCGCGCCGGCCTTCATGCCATCGACCTGGGCCTTGCTGATCAGCTTCGGCGAGGGGCGGCCGGGGATGGCGGCGGTGGTGATGATGATGTCGGCGGCCTGGATGTGCTTGGTGACCACCGAGGCGATCTTTTCTTTCTCTTCCGGCGTCAGCTCACGGGCGTAGCCGCCGGTGCCACGGGCGTCGACGCCGGTATCAACGAACTTCGCGCCCAGCGACTCCGCCTGCTCCTTGGTCTCGGGGCGGACGTCATAGCCCTCGGTCATCGCACCGAGGCGGCGCGCGGTGGCGAGCGCCTGCAAGCCGGCGACACCGAGGCCCATGACCAGGCACTTGGCCGGGCGGATCGAGCCGACGGCGGTGGTCATCATCGGCAGGATGCGGGCCAGATGGGTGGCGCCCATCAGCGCCGCGTAGTAGCCGGCCAGCGCGGCCTGCGAAGACAGCGCGTCCATCGCCTGGGCGCGGGTGATGCGCGGCACCAGTTCCATCGCGAAGCTGGTGATCTTCTTGTCACGCAGCTTCTTGACCAGCTCGACTTCCTTGTGGGCGTAGACGAAGGACAGCAGGATCGCGCCCTCCTTCATGGCTTCCACCACTTCCAGCGAGGGCGGCTGCACGCTGCAGACGATGTCGGCGTCGCCAACCATGCCCTGGGGATTGGCGATGGCGCTGACGTTCTTGAACGCCGAGTCGGCCAGTTTCACCGCCTCGCCGGCGCCGGCCTGCAGGGAAACCTCTAGACCCAGCTTGCCGAGCTTGTCGGCAACCACGGGGACGAGGGCAACGCGGCGTTCGTTCGGCCGGGTTTCTTTCAGCACGGCAAGTTTGACCGGCATGGACGCTCCTGCAAGGTTTGTGTTCCGATGGCAGGCCTTGAGCCTCCAACGGAGGCCTGAACCTGACAAGCGGCGGGAGTCTAGCCCATGCCATTCATGCCGGCACCGAAAATTTCGCTATTGCTCGGATTACTTTCCGTCATGGGACCGGCCCTGGCCGCCCCCTTCGATCCGGGCGTCGCCCTGCGGTTCGGGCAATGGACCCTGGCGCGGGCCAAGGAGGCGCCGGCGGCCCTGCCACTGGCGCCGCCCCTGTACCGGGTCGAACCCAAGCCGGGACAGGACGAGGAGATCTACCTGTACTTCGGCGACGGCGAGGATCGCGCCCTGCTGCTGCGCTATTCGGCCGAGCCGGAGCAGGATCGGGTGGTGCTGATGACCGGCCGCTTCAGTCAGAAGCTCAACGGCTGCCGACAAGGCATGCCGGCACGCCTGCGCCCGCTGAAATCGGTGCTGGGTTCCAAGGAGGCGGTCAAGGCCGAGCGCGCCGAGTTGCCGGACGACAGCGTGTTGCGGGTCGGTGATGGCCAGCGCAGCCTGCGCCGGGTCGGCGATGAACTGATCGCCGACCTGGGTCGCTTCCGGGTGCGCATCCTCGCCGACGGTGCCAACGTCCATGTCGGCGAGCCCGAGAGCGGCGACTTCTGCCGTTTCGAGGTCGACCCGGCCAAGCCGGACTGATCGGCCTGCCGGGCCCGGAGACCGGGCTTCAGCCGAAGTGGCAGACGTAGTGCAGCGCGTCCAGGGTTTCGATCTCGAAACTGGAATTGCCCGGCACGCTGAAGGACTCGCCGCTGCGGTAGTCCTTGCTGGTCGCCTCGCCCTTCAGGCGCACGCGGCAATGACCGGCGATGATTTCCATCACCTCCGGCGCGCCGGTGCTGAAGGTCAGCTGGCTGGGCAGGATCACGCCGATGCTCTTCTTGCTGCCGTCGGCGAGCAGCACCGTGTGGCTGATGCACTGGCCGCCGAAATAGACATTGGCCTTGGTGACCACGCTGACATTGTCGAACTGCGTGCTCACGGCCTAGTCCTCGACCAGCTCGAAATCGCCCTTGGAGGCGCCGCAGTCCGGGCAGGACCAGCCGGCCGGTACGTCTGCCCACTTGGTGCCGGGGGCAATGCCCTCGTCGGGCCAGCCCAGAGCCTCGTCATATACGTAATCGCAGACGAGGCAGCGCCACTTTTTCATACAGGTTCTCTACGCGGACAGTTGATGAGGCGCGAATGCTAGCCGAAGCGGCGCGCCGAGTCCCATCCCGGCGGGCCAGCGCCGCCAGGCGGGAGGGCCAATCGGCTCAGGCGGGCTGGGCGTAGCGGGCGATGACCTGCTCGCGGATGGCCGGCTTGATGTTGGCCTTGCGCATGTCGCCGCCGTGGTGCTCGACCACCTTCGGGTCCATCAGCCGGAACCACAGCGGCGGGAGGTAGGCCAGCAGGATCATCGCCGCATAGCCGGAGGGCAGGCGCGGCACGTCCTCGAAGTTGCGCAGGGTCTGGTAGGAGCGGGTGGGATTGGCGTGGTGGTCGCTGTGCCGCTGCAGGTGGTAGAGCAACACGTTGGTGACCACGTGGTTGCTGTTCCAGGAATGGTGCGGCTGGCAGCGCTCGTAGCCACCGTCGGCGCGCTTCTGGCGCATCAGGCCGTAGTGCTCCAGGTAGTTCACCACCTCCAGCAGGCTGCCGCCGTAGACCGCCGCAATGATCAGCACCGGCAGCGCGATCCAGCCCAGCCAGGCGATCATGGCGCCCCAGAGCAGGGCGGTCATCGCCCAGGACTGCAGGTTGTCATTGCTCCAGTGCCAGACGCTCTTGCCCTCGCGGGTCAGGCGCTTCTTCTCGATTTCCCAGGCCGACTTGAAGGAGCCGTAGACGCAGCGCGGCAGGAACTCGTAGAAGCTCTCGCCGAAGCGCGAGGAGGCCGGATCTTCCGGGGTCGCGACGCGGGTGTGGTGGCCGCGGTTGTGCTCGACGTAGAAGTGGCCGTAGAAGCCCGGCGCCAGCGTCAGCTTGGCCAGGAAGCGCTCCAGCGGCGAGGTCTGGTGACCCAGTTCGTGGCCGATGTTGATCGCCAGGCCGCAGCCGACGCCGAGTGACAGCACCACCCCCAACCAGCCATACCAGGGCAGGGTCTGGCTCACCGCGAACCAGACCATGTAGGCCCACATACCCAGATACACCGGCACCGAGATGAACAGCGCCCAGCGGTAGTAGCTGTCCTTGGCGAGCGATTCCATCGCCGCGTCCGGCGGGTTGGCGTCGTCTTCGCCCAGCAGGCGATCGGCCATCGGAATCAGGCCGTAAAGGATAAAGAAGCCGAGCCAGAGGCTGATGGTCCAGCCGGTCAGCTGGTAGCCGATGGTGCCCGCCAGCGGCAGGAACATCACCAGCGCGCCGAGCGGCCAGAGATAGCGCTTGTTGTCGGTCCAGGCAGTCGGGGTGGGCAGGCTTGCGATCGTCATGGGTTTCCTCCAGCGGGGTGGTGACGCTGTTTATAGAACGAGCGTTCAATTAATCTTAATCTGCCATCGTTGGATGTCAACGACCGCCCGTCGCCGGCCCGACGAACGGCCTGGGCCTCAGGCCTTGGCCGCCCGCCCGGTCTGCCGGACTGAGTTTGGTCGGGCCGCTGGGGCGCCCTCAGGATTGCTGATCTCCTGCGCCCAGTCCTCGGCCCAGGCGGAGAGCTTGAGCAGCTCCGCACCGAGCGAGCGACCCTGCGCGGTCAGACGATAGCCCTCCTCCGAAACCTCCACCAAGCGGGCCTCGCGCAACTCGGTCAGGCGGGTGTTGAGCACGCTGGGCGAGACCTCGTCGCAGCGCGTCTGCAGCTGGCGAAAGCTGCTCGGCGCCTCGCGCAGCTCCCAGAGCACGCGCAGGCTCCAGCGCCGGCCGATCAGATCGAGCAGCGCCATCACCGGGCGGCCAGTCTGCGAGCCGCGCACCAGGCGGCCGGGTTTGGGAGTCATCAGGGTTCCTTGCGCGGCTTGTGCTACGGAAATGATAGCGCTATCGTTTCGCTACGTTTTCAGTAGCAGTACAGGAGCCGCCATGTCACCCCGCATCGCCCCGCTGCCGCCGCCCTACCCGGCCGAGATCGCCGAAAACTTCGCCCGCTTCATGCCGCCCGGCATGGCGCCGCTGGCGATCTTCCGCACCGCCGCCCGCAATCCGCGCATCCTGGCCAAGATGGGCGGCGGCAACCTGCTGGATCGCGGCAGCATCGAGCGTATCGACCGCGAGCTGGTGATCCTGCGCGCCTGCGCGCTGTGCGGTGCCGAGTACGAATGGGGCGTGCATGTCGCCGGCTTCGCGGCGAAGGTCGGGCTGAGTGCCGGGCAAGTCGCCGACAGCACCCGACTGCCCTTCGAGGCGGCGCTCTGGAACCCGCGCCAGCAGCTGCTGTTGCGGCTGGTGGACAGTTTGCACGCCAGCTACCGCATCGACGACGCGCTCTGGGCCGAACTGGCCGCCGAGTTCAGCGAGGAGCAGCTGATCGAGCTGTTGATGCTGGCCGGCCAGTACCACCAGATCTCGATGCTGGTGAACGGCCTGCAGCTGGCGCCGGAAGCTATGGCACCGCGCTTTCCGGGTGTGCCAGGTTAGCCACGACGACGCCGACGCAGGCCCGCACCCGCCAGCAACAGCAGCATCGGCCAGAAACCCAGCGCGCCGCCGCCGAAGCGGCCGCCGTCTCCCTCTGCGGTCGCGCCACCGCTCGAAGGCGCTGGCCCAGCACCGGAGCTGCCGCTGGAGCTGGAACCATCGCCACCGCTGCTGCCGCCTGACGACGAGGAGGAACTGGTCGAGGAGCCGGAGGAAGTTCCGGACGAGGACCCCGTGCTGCTGCCCGAGCTGCCGGACGAGCTACCCGAACCGCTCGAGGTGGACCCGCCTGAAGTCGAACCGCCGGAGGTAGATCCACCCGAGGTCGAGCCTCCGGAACTGGAGCCGGAACTGCTACCGCCGAGGGTCTGGATCTGGCAGGGGGTAAGGTCGCCCTGGTCGGAGCTCACATAGCCGCCGGCCGCCGTGATCGTGCGGTTATAGCTCCAGCCCCCGCTGTCGCTGCCGCAGTAGGTCTCGGTCTGCACAATATTGCTGGCCAGGCCGACGCCCGAAGTGCTCATCTGCAAGCGAAACTGCGAGCTGTACGGCTCCGGTCCCTCGACGGTGATGGTGGCGGCATCGCCCAGCGTCAGCGCACTCGGCACCGCGCCGGCGACGCCCAGCGTGCCGCGCAGGCTGTATTCGCGCGCCTCGGTGCGAGTGGTGACGTCGCCGACCGTGGGTACGGTCGTGGTCACCGTCGTCCAGTTCCACAGGTTGTTGTAGGCCAGCGGAATCTGCGGGGTGGAGAAATCGAAGTGATTGCTCACCTCGCTATCGATGCGGCCCGCTGAGCCCAGGACATAGCCCTTCCAGAGGCCGCTGCGTTCGGCGGCGTAGTCGAGGCCGGTCACCGTCGATTCGCGCGCGGCAGCATCGACGGTGACTTCGGTGAGTTCACCCGTCGTCTGCACCATCGGCGTTGCCGGATCGACCTGGCCGAACAGCGTGCCGCCGACCAGCCAGTAGTCGTCGCCCGCGAGGGTCGCGTCGGGCACGCGCAGCTCGAAGACATGCGGCTGGCCGTCAACCAGCCGGCCGACGAAGGGCGTGAGATCGACCCGATAGGGATCGAGATGCCAGGCGCGCGGCGAAGGGATCGGCATCCAGTTGCCGGGGCCGTTGGCGCCGGTGAACAGCACCGGGTAGATCGGTGCGAAACCGGCGACCTGGCCGTCGATGGCCAACTCGACCTGCCGCTTGCCGCCGGAATGCCAGAACTCCTCGTTGGCACCATGCCCCTGCGCGCGCAGGTCGGCGTACAGCGAGACCAGATTGCGCGGCAGGTCATCGAGGCTGAAGGCGACGAACTTGTCCGCGCTGTTCGCATCGAAGCTGCCGTAACCAGAGGCGCCGTGGTTGGTCGGCAGCCCGTTGGCGTCCTTCGGGTACAGCACGCCGATGTAGTCGGGTGCATCGATGGCAGGGTGGTCGGCATCGGCGGCGTAGAACGACAGCGTCAGCTGGACGTAGTAGATGCCGAAATAGCCGTCCCAGTGCGCGTTGTTGAGGATGCCGGTGACGGTCTGGTCGCGCTGCAGCCAGTCGGCGAAGTCGCTGACGTCGGCCTCGACCTGCCAGTGGACATTGGTGCTGTCACCCACCGGCTCGCTGGTGGAGCTGGACAGCAGCGGCGCGTTGCCGAGGTAGATCTCGAAGATGCGGTCGTAGTTGATGCCCTCGCGGGCGCTGACATCGGCCCGCAGCACGACCTTGGCCCAGGGGCCGGGGCAGGCACCGGCCTTGTGCTGGCCATAGCGCACGCCGCCGCGGTTGTCCGGGTTCTCGACCGGGTCTGGATTCGGTACGTAGAAGCCATCGAAACGGCTGTCGAGCACCAGTTCGTCGCAGCGCGCGGTGTCGGGAACCCGCAGTGGCGGCTCGGCGGTGAGCTGCGGCTGGTCGTTGGGATCCGGCAACGACTGCGCCTGCGCGGTCCCGCCGGCAAGACCGGCCACCAGAAACACCGTCGCCGCAGCGACCCGTCCGCACTTCACCATTCGCCTGATCCCCGTCCGCAAAACCTGAGCCCGGACAGCCTAAAGGCAAGCGACATGCCACGGCCAGCCGTAGCCGGGCGGCTACTCGTGGCGCAGGGCGGTGATGGGATCGAGCTGGGAAGCGCGCAGCGCCGGATACAAGCCGAAGGCGATGCCTACCACGGCCGAAAAGCCAACCGCCAGCCCCACCACCGCCGGGTTGATCAGCAGCGCCCAGCCGAACTGCTCGGCCAGTTCGTTGGCGGCATAGATGCCGAGACCGATCCCGAGCACGCCGCCCAGGGCCGACAGCATCGCCGCCTCGGCCAGGAACTGCGCCAGCACGTCGACCGGCCGCGCGCCCAGCGCCATCCGCAGACCGATCTCGCGGGTGCGCTCGGTGACGCTGACCAGCATGTTGTTCATCACGCCGATGCCGCCGACCAGCAGCGACACCGCCGCCACCGCCGCCAGCAGGGTGCTGAAGGTCTTGGTGGATTCGCTGCGCGCCTCGGCGGCCTCGGTGAGGTTGCGGATGCTGAAGTCGTCGGGCTTGCTGCCCAGCCGGTGGCGCTCGCGCAGCAGCTGGGCGATGTCTTCCTGCGCCCGCTCCAGCTGGCCGTCCTGGGCGCGTACCTGGATGCTGCCGGCGATGTAGTTGGCGAGCCCGGCGCTGAACTTGGTGCGGTAGGCGCTGGTGGGCATGAACACCGCATCGTCCATGTCCTGACCGCCGGCCGACTGGCCCTTGCGCGCCAGCACCCCCAGCACCGTGAACGGGGTGTTGCTGATGCGCACGACCTGGCCGACCGCCGGGTTCTCGCCGAACAGGTTCTCCGCCACCGTCGCCCCCAGCACCACGAGCTTGCG
>JAUYNO010000076.1 GCA_030696045.1 Stagnimonas sp.
ACGCTATGGGGATCGCTGCGGCCGAAGGCTGTTTTGGCGCAGTGCAAGGAAGCGAGGCCGCGCAATGGTGGCTCGCATTGAAGGACTCGCTGACGCCGCAATGCGCCAAAACAGTCCGGCCCCGAAGGGTTGCTGGCCGAAAGACCGCCATGCGGCGTTGCCGGCCTAGCCAAGGCTCCAGCCTTGGCGTCGTTCGGCGCCTTGCCTGGCGGCCTTTGGGTCAGCAACGCAGCGATCCCCATAGCGTTCACAGGCCCTAGACCTCTTGCGGGTAGCTCTTGAAGCCCAGCGTGTGCCACACCGCGCGCAGCCAGTGGCGCGCCTTGCGCAGCTCGGTGGCGGCGTAGCGGCGCTCGGCACTGCGGACGCGCCATTCGGCGACCGTGTAGCTGCGCGAAGGGGTGACAATCACCTTCTCCAGCATCACCGGCGCGGCGGTCGCAAGCTGGCGGCTAGCCTGGCGCGCCTGCCATTCGGCGGCGCTGTAGCTGGCCTTGGGGGTGACGACGACGGCTTCCAGCACGACCGGCTGGGCGGCGATGGCGGCCCTGGAAGAAGCGAGGCCCTGAGCTCCGGCGAAGGGCGCGGCAAGCATCAAGACGGTGGCGAGAGCGAGGTGTTGGCGGGTCATGGCGGGACTCCTTTCGTGGGCTGCACCACTGGGAATGCCACCGCCGTGCCAAGTCTCGATGCCAATTCAACTCATTGTTTTATTGATGTTTATTGTTTTACAACCACCCCAAAACCCTGTCCGGACGCGGACAGCGGACACACTGGCGGACACTTTTCGAGACCGTCCTGCGGACAGTCGGACCAACACGAATGCCAGGGCTTGCCTCCCCTGCTCACAGGGGAGACACCGGTTTTCGGCGACGACCGCTGGCGCATGAAATGCGCCTACCGCCGCAAAGAACCGCAATTGCCGCGCGCAAACTCCCTAGCGCCGAGTCAACGAGCCCAGCACACCACGCAACAGCTGCCGTCCGATTTCGCGCCCGACCTGTGAACCGGCGCTGCGGATCACACTCTTGATCGCCGCCTCGCCGACGCTCTGCCGATTGGAGGCGCGCGGTGCGGCGGGAACACGCGGCTGCGCCGGCGCCGGAGCACGCCGCGCGCTCGGCTCGGGGCTGGGTGCCGGCGCGCCCGGCACTTTCTGACGCGACATGCTCTCCCACCAGTTGCCGAGCGTGCCGGGGCTCGAAGCCGCGGGCGGCGGTGCGGCGGGCGCCTGCGCCGCCAGCATCTCGTAGGCGGACTCACGGTCCTGCACCTGTTCGTACTTGCCGTTGAAGGGGCTGTGCTGGAGACAGGCCGTGCGCTCGTCAGCCGTCAGCGCGCCCATGCGCGAGCGCGGCGGCCGCACCTTCACGCGATCGACGATGTCCGGCACGCCGCCCTCCTGCAGGGTGCTGACCAGGGCCTCGCCGACGCCCAGCTCGGTGATCGCGTCCTGGGTCTTGAAGCGCGGATTCGGGCGGAAGGTTTCGGCGGCGGACTTGACCGCCTTCTGATCGCGCGGTGTGAAGGCACGCAGCGCGTGCTGCACGCGGTTGCCGAGCTGGCCCAACACGCTCTCCGGCAGGTCGAGCGGATTCTGCGTCACGAAGTAGACGCCCACGCCCTTGCTGCGGATCAGCCGCACCACCTGCTCGACCTTCTCGACCAGGGCCTTGGGCGCGTCGTTGAACAGCAGGTGGGCCTCGTCGAAGAAGAACACGAGCTTGGGTTTGTCGAGGTCGCCCGCTTCCGGCAGCTGCTCGAACAACTCGCTCAGCAGCCAGAGCAGGAAGGTCGCGTACAGGCGCGGCTTGCGATAGAGCACATCGGCGGCCAGCACGTTGATGATGCCGCGACCGCCGGGCTCGCAGAGCATGAAGTCATTGAGGTCCAGCGCCGGCTCGCCGAAGAAGTGTTCGGCGCCATCGGCTTCGAGCTGGATCAGCCCGCGCTGGATGGCGCCGACGCTGGCGGTCGAGACCAGGCCGTAGTCGGCGCCGAGCGACTTGGCATTGCTGGAGACATGGTTGAGCGCCGCCCGCAGGTCCTTGAAGTCGAGCAGCAGCAGGCCCTGGTCATCGCAGTATTTGAACACCAGGGACAGTACCGCCTCCTGCACATCGCTGAGATCGAGCAGCCGCGACAGCAGCAGCGGCCCCAGCTCGCTGACGGTGGCGCGCACCGGGTGACCGTTGGTGCCGAACACATCCCAGAACACCACCGGGTTGGCGCTCGGCGACCAGTCCGGCATGCCGGTGGCGGCGGCGCGCGCCAGAAGCTTGGGGCTGGATACGCCCGGCGCGGCGATACCGGAGAGATCGCCCTTCACATCGGCCGCGAACACCGGCACGCCGATTTCGCTGAAGCCCTCGGCCAGTATCTGCAGGGTGATGGTCTTGCCAGTGCCGGTGGCGCCGGCCACCAGGCCATGACGGTTGGCGTACTGGCCCAGCAGGAAGCGCGCGGCTTCGCCGGTGCCGATCAGGAGTTGCTGGGCCATTTGCGGGGACGGTTGCGTGGGGGACGAGCTATCTTCCCGGTCGGACCCCGCCGCTGGCAATGGCCCGAGTCGCATCAGAAACTCCGGCGCAAAAATAAGGGCTTCCGTACGGAGTCGGTGATTCCGACTGGCTAGAATCAGTTGGCGCCCAAGCCTTCAACGCCAACGGAGTGGCCTTGACCAGTCTCGATCCCCGCCTCGCCGAGTTCGCCGCCCGCGTCCAGCCCTGCCTGCGTAGAGACGCGCCGGAGGCGTTCTGGGACGCGGAGCCCGCCTTGCAAGCGCTGCTGTCCAGCGGCTACGTCGCCGATGCCCTGAACCGGGAGCTGGCCGCACTGTGCGCGGAGCCAACCCACTTCGGCAGCTGGCGACCGGCGGAGTGGCTGCTGCACCGTGGACCGGGTTACGCGCTGGCGGTGGCGCGCTTCGAGCAGAACCGCCGCTTCATCCACGCCCTGCCCTTTTACGGAATGCTGTCGCCGCTCGGCGGCGAGCGGCTGCGTTACCTGCGCTACCGACTGCCATCGAACTACAACAATCCGGTATTCACCCCGGGCCTGGTACTGGAGCCGGACGGCGATGGCAGCGTCGCCGCCGGCGAAATTCTGCGGCTGCACTCGAACCGCCTTGCCTATGACTTCCAGCTGCCGGAACCGGTGCTGGTGCTAAAGCTCAGCACCGCCGCGATCCGGCCGCTGGAATGGCTGTTCAGCCGCGACCCGTTGCAGTCCTGGCAGGCCAACGACGCCGACCTCAGCTACACCCAGCTGCGGGTCGCGGCCGACGTGCTCGGCAAGGTCGCGCACCAGTCCTCCCTGCCGGCGCTGAAGCTGCTGTGCGGCCATCCGCATCACTCGGTGCGCTGGGCGGCGATCCAGAGCCTGGGCCGGCTCAGCCGATCGGAAGCGCTCGGCCAGCTGCAACTGGCCCTGCAGGACAGTCACCCGCACATCCGGCGCGCCGCGCAAAAGACGCTGGACCAGATCCAGAAAAAGTAATCCACATGGCCCTGACCCTGCATTGCGAAACCGAGGCCACGATACGGCTCGAGGAATACCTGGACCGCGTCGAGGCCGAGATCGACCTGCGCGACCCCGACAGTCTGGTCGCGTCCGCGCCCTGGCTGCGGGCGCTGGCCAACGACCGCTCGCTGGTGGTGAACCGGCTCAACCGCTACGTCGAGGAGAGCTACAGCGGCCGCGACTACGGCTCGGCGCAGGCCATCGTGCTCGGGCGCCGCAAGGACTTCTACGTGCGCGCCAACCTCTGGCCCTCGACCCGGGACGTCGCCACCGCGCGGGTCTACCAGGACCAGTTCTCCTACAACCTGGCCCACGACCACAACTTCAATTTCCTGACCGTGAACTATCTGGGGCCGGGTTACGAAACCGACATCTACGAATACGACTACGACCAGGTCGTCGGCTATGTCGGCGAGCCGGTCGAGATGCGGTTTCTGGAACGGGTGAAGTTCCGCCAAGGCATGGTGATGCTCTACCGCGCCAGTCGTGACCTGCACGTTCAGTACCCGCCGGACGAGCTCACGGTGACGCTCAACCTGCTGATTTCGGTGCCCGAAACCCGCTTGCGCGAGCAATACCACTTCGACCTGGATCGCAGGACCATCGCGGCGCTGCCGGCCGAGCTGGAGGCCTCGGAGCGGGTGTCTTTCGTCAGCATGGCCGGCGGCCTGGGCGACGCCAACACCGCCCAGTTGCTGGACGATCTCGCCGACCGCCACCCTTGCCGGCGCACGCGCATTGCCGCCGCCGACGCCCTATGCCGCCTGGTGCCCGCCGAAGCCGGACGGGTGTGGGAGCGGGCCGCCCGGGACCCGGCCCCGCTGGTTCGTGATCGAGCGCGCCAGCGATTGGCGGAGCTGTCCCTGCCCTAAACCTGATCGGCTTCGAGATCGCGGCTGCGGTCGGCGGCCTCGAACCGCTGGCGCCAGCCGCCGAACTCCTCGGGCGGCAAGGCCGGCGAAAACAGGAAGCCCTGCTGCAGGGGGCAGCCCATGTACCGGAGTCGTTGCGACTGCTCCTCGGTTTCGACGCCCTCGGCGACCACTTGCAGTTGGAGGCTGCGCGCGATGGCGATAGTGGCCGAGACGATGGCGACCGCCTCGCGCGAACTGTCCATGCGACTCACGAACAGGCGATCAATCTTGATCTTGTCGACCGGGAACCGCTGCAGATACACCATCGACGAATAGCCGGTGCCGAAATCGTCCATGCCCAGGTGGAAACCCATTTCCCGGATTTTCGCCAGCGTCTCCTTGGCGTGATCCACCCGCTCCAATGCCGCGCTTTCGGTGATCTCAAGCAGGAGGTTGGCGGGCACGAAGCCGTTGCGTTCACGCAAGGCGGCTAGCTGCGTCAGCAGGGCGCCACCTTCAAGTTGACGGACCGAGAGATTGGTCGAGAGCCACAGCCCGCTGCCAGCGCTGGCCCATTCGCACAGCTGTTCGCCCACGCGGCGCAGGCAGATTTCGCTCAGGGCATGGATCTGGCCATTGGCCTCGGCGGCGGGAATGAAGCGGTCGGCGCCCAAGAGGCCTCGCTGCGGGTGACGCCAACGCAGCAGGGCCTCGGCGCCGGCCACCCGACCGGCCACGACATTGACGATGGGCTGAAAAAAAGCCTGAAACTCCTCCTGCTCGATCCCGCGCCGGATGTCGGCGACGTCGGCCAGCTCCTGCCGGGCGCCGGTGCTGAGCTGGCGGTCGGCGAAGCGCAGGCAATGACGGCCATCGCGCTTGGCGAGATACATGGCGGCATCCGCGCCGCTGATGAGTTCGGACTCGCTTTCGCAGGGTCGCGGAAACTGCGCGATGCCGATCGACACCGACATCGGCAGCAGGTGTTCGCGGTACTGGAAGGACTCCGCCATGCCGCGCAGGATCAGCTCGGCGGTATCCCTCAGCGGCCCCGGCAGCAGCGCCGTGTCATTCGGGTCGGCCGCTTCGATCAGCACGGTGAACTTGTCGCCACTGTGCCGGCAGAGCACGGCTTCCTCGGGCGCGAATCGGCTCAGCCGCAAGCCAGCTTCGCGCAGGTAGGCATCGCCGGCGTTGTAGCCCAGGCCGTCGTTGATCGCGCCAAAGCCATCGAGGTCGATGCTGAGCAGCGCCAGCCGCGTGCCCCGGTCGCGGCAGCGGGCCACCGCCGCGCGCAGGGCGTGGTCCATGCGCGCCCGGTTGCCGAGTCCCGTGAGCGGATCGGCATAGGCCAGCTCCCGCAACCGGTCGGCCTGGTCGCGGAACTGGCGCAGCGCCAGCGCCATTTCGCCGAATTCGTCAGCGGAAATCGGCGGCATCTCGACCAGGGACTGGCCCTCGTTGATCTGCTTCAGGGCCGCCGTCGTGGCCCTTAGCGGCCGCATGATGGAGCGCAGCACCAGCGCGCAGAACAGCAGCCCCAGCAGCAGCGCCCCGAAGACGATCAGCATCGAGGCCCGGAATCCGGCCTGGGCCCCCGCGATCTGGCTGGCCGTCAAGGCCTCGGCGCGCAGGCGCTCGCGCTCGGCGGCCTGGTGCAGGCGATCCTGGATGGCGGTCAGGTGCTGCATGGTCTGCTTGGTCAGCCGCAGCGAGTCCTCCTGCTTGCCGGAAATCGCGTTGATCGCCTGCCGCATCGGCGCCTGCGCCAACTCGCGCTGACGCTTCAGGAAATCGACGCCTGGCCCGTCAAACACCGCCAGGGCGGAAAGTTGGGTCGCGAGGCCGGCTTCGGCTTCCTGCAAGCGTGCCTGGGACTGGACCTTCAGGGCCTCGTCGCCCACCAGCCGCGCGACATTCAGGGAGCTTTCGTAGTGCCGAACCTCCGACATGGCCTCCCGGACCAGCTGAATGGTCTGCAGGCGACTGTACTGCTCGCTTTGCTCCTGCTCCTGGGCGACGCGCTGCTGAATGATCTGGCCGAGCAGCATGTTGGCCGTGCCCAGGACCGCGAACAGCCCGACCGTCAACGTCCATAGCCGCGCGCGCACGCTGAGACTCGCCAGCAGCGCGTCCAGCGAGGCAGGGCCGGATCGCCGATCAGGCGTATTGGGCGGTGGACTCGTGCCCGGCAAGTCACCACTGCCATCCAGCAGTAGTGCTGGCGCGGAGGCGCGCATCTGCGTGAGGCGAAGAATTTCAGGCATGACCAAGTCTCTCGTACTGAGGCCCATCCTGCCTCAACCGCGACCCCAATCGCCGGCAAGCCGACCTGCAAAGCGCCAAGGCCGACAGCCGGCGCTGAGAAACCGATTCGCTGTCCCTGGCGGCGAATCATTCGCACGCTAAAAGGCCGCCTTTTATTACCAAAAAGCAATAGCAAAACCTATGAGTATGAACGGCACTTTTTTATTTAGGGCTGTTATTGTTTTTTTGCGGGTGCTACAAAATTTCTTTGTTTTTCAGCTACTTAACCAAGGATTTAATCGTGAACGACACCACCACCGAAACCCTCGACATCATGGATCTGGAATACGACGTTGCTGGCGTGGGCGCCGAAGAACCGGCGGATTCCCAGACCAGCTACGCCGCTTTCGTGCTTTACGTTACGCAGGATGCGAAGTAGGGTTCGCGCAACAAATTTGGGGGTGGGGCCAGACGGCCCCACCCCCTTATCTATTATCGATGCCTGAGATCAGGCAGCGCCGCCACCAGCGGCAAGACGCATCACCCTGATCACGGCCGCCTTGCTGGCGTCCACTACCAACACACCAGGCTGGCGAGCCGCTCAGGATCCGCCGGGCTTCAGCGCGGCCAGGCGCAACCGAAGGTCTGCCGTCGTCACGACGGCGGGGTTTCGCGAGTTCGGCAGCAGCGTGCGAATCAGAAAGCGCAGGTAGTCGTTGAACTGCCCGCCCTCGGGCAGGGCCGCCGGATCGTCGCGGCGCATGCGCACCGTACCCATGAAGATGCAGAACGCGAAGGTGGCCCAGTGCGCCGCTTCCTGCTCGGTATAGCCCAGGGCGAGGTAGCAATCCTGGACATAGCCACGCCAGCGTGCGGACACCCGCTGCGCCGAGGCGCGCACCAGCGGATGCTCGGAGCCGGACAACGCCAGCAGCAGCTTTTCGGTGCGGACGTCGGTATTGGCCAGCTCGCGGAACAGCGCCAGCATGCGCTCCAGCGGCGTCGCCTCGCGCTCGGCGCGCGCGATCACCGCCGCTGACTCGCGCTGCTCCCAGAGCAGCAGCGCCGCCTCCAGCAGGGCGTCCCGGTTGGCGAAGTGCCAGTAGAAGGAACCCTTGGTGACGCCCAGCGCGCGCGCCAGCGGCTCCACCGCCACCGCCTCTAGACCGCCGGTCGCGAGCGCATCCAGCGCGGCGGTGGCCCACTGCTCGGCGCTGAGGCTTTGCCTGCTGGCGGGGGCACTGGTCACGGCACAATCCATACGGAGGCGTATTGCCTGCCGCCAGTGTGTTGCGCCGGGGCCGATCCGGCAAGCCGCACCAGCCGCTCAGGCCCCGCGCCCTTGGCCGCTTATCGATCCCAGTCGGAATGGCCGGCGCCGGTATTGGCGCCCAGCCAGGCGGCCAGCGCGATGCTGGCAAGCACGTCCACGGCGAGAAAAATGGCCAGCTCCATGCGGCGCTCCTGATTTGATTCGAGGCAGGGCTCGCGGGCTCAAGGGCCTAGGCTGGCGTATGCAGCCTAAGGCGGCCCGCCATCAAATGCAATTCATTCTCGACAAGGCTCCGCGAACGGCATCGTTCTTGCTCGCCGCTGCACAATCCAGCCCCCCCCAATACCATGACCTGGACACCCTATCTCGCCTTCGCCGGCACCATGTTCCTGCTCGCCATCACGCCCGGCCCGGCGGTGCTGCTGACCATTGCGCACGGCATGAAGAACGGCTGGGGTGCGAGCCTGAAGGCGGGCTGGGGGGTGCAGGCGGGCAATGGCATCTACTTCCTGGCTTCGGCGCTGGGGCTCGGTGCCATCCTCGGCACCTCCGAAATCCTGTTCCAGGTCGTGAAGTGGCTGGGCGCGGGCTATCTGATCTGGCTCGGTCTGCGCAGCATCCGCACTGCGCGGGACCTCGCGCCGGATGCGGCCGGTCGGGTGCCCCTGCTGCGGCGGCCGTTCCAGCAGGCGGTGATGACCCAGCTGGCCAACCCCAAATCGATCCTGTCGTTCGGGGCGCTGATGCCACAGTTCATCCAGCCGGGCGTCAGCCTGCCACTGCAGTACGGGCTGTTCGCGCTGATCTGTGTGCTGACCGAGATGCCGGTGCTGGCGATCTATGGCTGGCTCGCGAGTCGCGGCAAGGGCCTGTTCCAGACGCCAGGGGCGGTGGCCTGGCGCGAGCGGATTGCGGGGCTGGCCTTGATCGCGGTCGGCCTCAGCCTGGCCGCGATTCGCTGGGGCTGAGCGCCCGCGATGGTCACGGCATACTGGCGCGGTTCTTCCACCACGCCACTGCTTCGGTTCGATGCGCCTCCGCCCCGCCCTGCTGCTGAGCCTGCTGCTGGCTACCGCGCCCGGCCCGGTACTGGCGGAGTTGCGACTCAACACCGAGCTGACCCTGGGCAGCGACAGCAATCTCAACAATGGCCGGCGGGGCGCGGTGGATCGCGCCGGCGGCTTCTTCGCCGGCCGCGCCGGCCTGGAGCAGAGCTGGGACTTCGGCCGGCGCGGCAGCCTGAGCCTGCAGCCGGGCCTGGAGCTGGAAGCGCACCAGGACTACCAGTCGCTCGACCAGGCGCGTGCCGCGCTGCAGCTGCGCTACGCCGTCCGCGGCGGTCGCGGCTTCTACGCACCGCTGCTCGGCCTGAGCGCCGACGTCGGCTGGCAGGACCACGCGGCGGCCTTGCGCGACGGCGCCGATCTGCGCCTGGGCCTGAGCCTGCGCGAGGCCCTCACCACCCGCATCGCCGTGCAGCTGCATGGCAGTTTTGCCTGGCGCGATGCCGACCAGGCGGCGTTCGACATCGCGACGCGCACCTATGCCTTGGAGGCCGACTGGAAGACCAGCGAGCGCTGGACGATCTATGGCGGCCTGCGCCGCCAGCTCGGTGACTTCACCAGCACCGGCCGACCGGCACCCGAGCTGATTCCACTGTTCGATGCAGTCGCGCCCGACGACAGCTTCGCACCGGGGGAGCTCGCCTTCCGCCGCGCCGGCGACGCCTGGATCGCCGAGTTGGGCGGCAACTACCGGCTAGACGCCCACTGGGCACTGGACCTGCAAGGCCTGGGCATCCGCACCGACTCGCGGTTCGGCACCGAGTACGAGCGGCTGCAGACGCGGCTGAGCTTGCTGGGCCGGTTCTGATTCCCCCCTCCCCTGGGGGGAGAGGGTGGCCCGAAGGGTCGGGAGAGGGGTAGCGAGCGTAGCGAGTGCCGTACTTTGAGCGGATGCGAAGCACTCGCTACGCTCGCCACCCCTCTCTCCAACTCTCTCCCACAAGGGGAGAGAGGGCTGGATCAGGTTTGCTTAGAGCGAGCGCTCGATCTGCCCGCAGCGCCTATTCCTGCCCGAGCAGGGCCTTGCGCAGGAACAGCACCGTCGCGGCCGATTGATAGTCCCGGTTGGCCTTCTTCTTGAAGCCGTGGCCCTCGTCCTTGGCGGCAAGATACCAGACCTCGCCGCCGTTGGCGCGGATCTTCGCCACCATCTGCTCGGCCTCGCTGGCCGGCACGCGCGGGTCATTGAGGCCCTGGACGATGAACATCGGCTTGCTGATCTTCTGGGCGTTGTTGAGCGGCGCGGTGGCTTCCATGAAGGCGCGGATTTCCGGGATGCGCTCGTCGCCGTATTCGACCCGGCGCAGGTCGCGGCGGTAGTCCTGGGTGTTGGTCAGGAAGCTGACGAAGTTGGAGATGCCCACCACGTCGATGCCGGCGCGCAGGCGGTCGTTGTAGTCGACCATGCTGGCCAGCGTCATGTAGCCGCCGTAGCTGCCGCCCATCACCACCACACGCGAGGCATCCAGGTCGGGCTGGCTAGCGATCCAGTCCAGCAGGGCGCCGATGTCACGCACCGAGTCCTGGCGCTTCAGGCCGTTGTCGAGCAACAGGTAGCTCTTGCCGTAGCCGTCGCTACCGCGCAGGTTGGGCGTGATCACCGCCACGCCGAGTTCCTTCAGGTAGTACTGGGTGATCGGCGAGAACACCGGCAGCGCCTGCGCCTCCGGGCCACCGTGAATGTTGATGATCACCGGCGCCTTGGCGCCGGCGGCGAGCTTGGGCTTGTAGACGAAGGCGGGAATGCTGATGCCGTCGAAGCTCGGATAGCGCACCAGCATCGGCTCGACGAAGCCCGCCGTGTTGAGCCCCCCGACCTCGCTCTCGGTCCAGCGTTTCAGGGTCTTTTCGCCGATGCGGAAGCTGTAGACATCGGAGGGGGCGGTAGCGCGGTCCAGGGCGAAGGCGAGATTGCGGCCGCGCGCATCGAAGTCGATGCCGCCGATCTGGCCGGCCGGCAGCTTGGGCGTGGCGATCTTGCTGCCGGTGCCGAGATTGAGCACGGTGAGCACCGCCAGCCCGTCTTCGTTGCTGACATAGGCCAGGCGGCTGCCGCCCCGCGAGAGGGCGAACTCCTCGACATTCCAGGGCAGCTCGGCGGTCATCACCCGCGCCTTCCAGGAACTCAGCGACTGGTAGTGCAGACGCATGAACTCGCTGCCTTCGTCGCTGGTGAAGTAGATGCCCTTGCCGTCCTTCGCGAACTTGGCCATGCCGAAGGCGACCGGCTGCTCGGTGTCGTGGAAGCGCGTCAGCACCTTGCTCTCCAGTTCCAGCAGGTACAACTCGCTCTGGTTGATGGAGATCGACTTCAGCACCAGCAGGGTCTGGTTGTCGGGCGAGAAGTCCAGCGCTGCCCAGCTGCCCTCGCGCTCCAGCACCGGCGTGCTGCTGGTTTCACCGAATTTCAGCAGGTGCAGGTCAGTGTCCTTGCCGTTGCGGCGGGTGGTGCGCAGCGCCAGCAGCCGGCCGTCGTCGGACCAGAGCGCGCCGCTGTTCTGGGACTTGCCATCGGTGAGCAGCGTGACTTCGCCGGTGGCGAGATCCTGCCAGTAGAGCTGGAAGAACTCGTCGCCGCCCTGATCCTTGGCGAACACGAAGCCCTGCTTGGTCGGGTGCGGCGCGATCGCTCCCACTGGCTCGGGATAGAAGCTGAGCTGGGTGCGCGCGCCCAGCGGCTGCACCACGCGGTGCACCTGCGCGGTCTCGGCGAAGCGGGTGGAGATCAGCAGGCTGTCGTCCGGCAGCCAGCCGGCCAGCGCCGCGCCTCGGGTCTGCTGGTAGCGGTTGAGCCGCTCGTTCAACTCGGCCGGGATCGCCGGCACGCCTTCGATCAGCAGGCTGCCGCGCTCGGTACGCGCTGGCGCGTCGGCGGCCGAGGCCAGCGGTGCCAACAGGGCGGTGAGCAAGACGGGGACGAGATAACGCATGAGCAACTCCTTGTGCTTCGTTCAGCTTTTGATCTTCATGACCACGCCCTTCAGGCCCTGGGCCTGCAGGGTGCGCTGCGCGGCCTGGGCGGAGGCCGTGTTGCTGTAAGGACCGACGCGGACCCGGAACCAGGTCTCGCGCTGGTCGATGGTGACCTGCTCGACCTTGGCGCTGAGTCCGAGCAGGGCCAGCGCAGCGCGCTGCTGGTCGGCATCGGCGCGGCTGCGGTAGGCGGCGACCTGGATCAGATAGCGCTCGCCGCTGTCGCTCGCCGCCGCCGGCGGCTGGACTGGCGGCGACGGCTTGCTAGTGGCGCGGCGGCGCTCTTCCTCGGCGACGGCCGCCTGCAGCGCCGCCACCCGCTCGGCCGGGGTGGCCTGCGGCCCGGCCGAGACCGGCGCGGCTGCGGGCAAGACCGCCGGCGCTGGCTTGGCGGCCGGCGCTTCGGTCGCCGCGGAAGCCGGCGGCGACACCGGCCTGCTGGCTGGCTTCGGCGGCGGCGCGTTCAGCACCTCGTCCGACACCACTACCTCGTAGCTCGGCAGCATTTCGTAGAAGGCGAAGCGCGAAGGCTCCTTGGGCGGCAGCTCGATGGCTTTCGGCCGGCTCTTCTCGGCGGTGCTGGGCGCCAGATCCATGGGTTGGGCCGGACGGCTGACATAGAAGAAGGCCGCGACCACCAGGACGGCGCTCAGGCCCACCACCATCCAGGCCCAGGCCGGCAGACCGGCCTTGCTGCTGGCGCCCCGCGACGGCTTCTTGCGGGCGCTGCCGCGCGCCGGCTTGCGCCGGGCCTGGTTGCGCGGATGGCGATCCGCGTAGTCGCGGGTCGGCCGGCTCACATCGACTCTTTCGGAACCACGCCGAGCAGCCCCAGGGCGCCGCGCAGCACGGTGCGGGTCGCCTCGATCAGCGCCAGCCGCGCGTTCTGCAGTTCGGTGTCGTCGATCAGGAACTTGTGCTGGTTGTAGTAGCCGTGCAGCGCCGCCGCGAGGTCCTGCACGTAGAAGGCCAGGGTGTGCGGCGTGCGGTTGGCAGCAGCCACGCGCAGCAGCTCGGGGTACTTGCCGAGGGCGGTAAGCAGGGTCTTCTCCTCCTCGTTGTCGAGCCGCGCCAGCGCGGCCAGACCGGCTTCGCGGTCATAGCGGCCACCGCGCTCTTCCAGCTGGCGGAACACCGAGCAGATGCGCGCATGGGCGTACTGGACGTAGTAGACCGGGTTGTCATTGGACTGGCTGCGCGCCAGGTCGATGTCGAATTCCAGGTGCTGGTCGTGCGAGCGCGCCAGGTAGAAGAAGCGCGTGGCGTCAGCACCGACTTCGTCGATCAGGTCCTGCAGGGTCACGAAGTTGCCGCTGCGCTTGCCCATCTTGCCGCTGGAGAGCGTCACGAACTGCATCAAGGCGACGTGCAGGGCGTCCTTGCGCTGGGTCAGCATTTCGATCGCGGCGCGCACCCGCGCGATGTAGCCGTGATGGTCGGCGCCCCAGACATCCACCAACAAGGGATAGCCACGGTCGAGCTTGTCGACGTGGTAGGCGAGGTCGTTGGCGAAATAGGTCGCGGCGCCGTCCGCCTTGAACAGCACGCGGTCCTTCTCGTCGCCGTAGTCGCTGGTCTTAAGCCACTGGGCGTGGTCCTTCTCATAGACATAGCCAGCCGTTTTCAGCCGCTCGATCTTGGTCTTCACGAAACCGGATTCGACCAGCTCACGCTCCGAGTACCACTGGTCAAAGCGGACGTTGAAGGATTGCAGCGTGGCGCGGATCACGACCAGCTGCTCATCCAGCGCGGCGCGCGTGATGCTGGCGTAGCCCTCGGTGCCGAGTTGAAAACGAGCAAGATCAATAAGCAGGTCGAGATGGCTCTCCTGCTCAAGCTTGATAGCGTCCTTGATCTTGTCGTCGGCGCCTTCGGGCAATTGTGGCTCAGGCGGGAGCGCGGCGAAGATTTCGGCGGCCGAACGCTGGAACTTCGCGCCATGCACAACACGGATGTTCGCGGCCGCGATCTTGATGTAATCGGCCGGATAGCCACGCTTGGGGAAGGGCAGCGATTCGCCGCCGGCTTCGAGGTAGCGCAGCCAGACGCTGACGGTGAGCACATCCACCTGCCGGCCGGCGTCGTTGATGTAGTACTCGCGATGCACCGCATAACCGGTCGCCGCGAACAGGTTGGCAAGCGTGTCGCCATAGGCCGCGCCGCGACCGTGGCCGACGTGCATCGGGCCGGTCGGGTTGGCCGACACGAACTCCACCATCACCCGGCCCTTGCCGCCGCTCAGGTCCTGGCCCCAGCGGTCGCCGACCGCGAGGATGTCCGGAACCACCGCGCTGAGCGCATCGCCGGTGAGGAAGAAATTGATGAAGCCGGGCCCGGCGATCTCGACCTTGGCGACCCGCTGCGAACTCGGCAGCAGGCGCACCAGGGCCTCCGCGAACTTGCGCGGCGGCTGGCCCAGGTTCTTGGCGCAGACCATGGCCAGGTTGCTGGCGAAGTCGCCGTGCGCCTTGTCCTTGGTGGCGTCGATGACGATGTTGGGCTGGGGCGCCTCGACGCCGAGTTCGGCGCAGGCGGCCTGCAGCGCTGAGCGCAGCAGGTCTTGCAGATGGGGTTTCATCGGGAGGAGAACGCGGTTACGAGCGTCGATTTTAGCGGTTGCG
>JAUYNO010000085.1 GCA_030696045.1 Stagnimonas sp.
GATCATCTGCGGCAAGATCGTGGAAGCTGCGCGTGCGCGCGAAGCGGCGCGCAAGGCGCGCGACCTGACCCGCCGCAAAGGCGTCATGGACGGCCTCGGCCTGTCGGCCAAGCTGGCCGACTGCCAGGAAAAAGACCCGGCCCTGTGCGAACTGTACATCGTCGAGGGTGACTCCGCAGGCGGCTCGGCCAAGCAGGGCCGCGACCGCGCCTTCCAGGCCATCCTGCCGCTCAAGGGCAAGATCCTGAACGTCGAGCGCGCCCGTCTGGAAAAGATGCTCAGCTCACAGGAAGTCGGCACCCTGATCACGGTGCTCGGCTGCGGCATTGGCCGCGACGAGCTCAAGCCGGAGAACCTGCGCTACCACCGCATCATCATCATGACCGATGCGGACGTCGACGGCGCCCACATCCGCACCCTGATCCTGACCTTCTTCTACCGCCATATGCTGCCGGTGCTGGAGCGCGGCCACGTCTACATTGCACAGCCCCCGCTTTACAAGGTTAAGGCAGGAAAATCAGAGAGTTACGTAAAGGATGACCACGCCCTCACGCGCTGGCTGATGTCGCTGGCCGCGGACGACGCGGCCCTGGTTCCGGGCGATGGCCAGCCGCCGCTGACGGACGAGCGCCTGCGGCGTTTGATGGAAGAGCGCGCCACCATCGGCGACGCGCTGGCGCGACTGGGCCGTCGTTACGACGGCTTCGTGCTCGGCCGTCTGCGCGAGCACGCACCGCTGCCGGCGGACGAAGCCGCGCTGGCCGGCTGGGCCGAACGCTTCTACAGCGACCTCAACCAGCACGGTGCGCTCAACGGCGGCTACGCCGTGCAGGCGCGGATTCTCAACGGCCATCCGCAGCTGACGGTGCTGCGCCAGCAGCACGGCGCCGAGAGCAGCACCGTGTTCGGCGAGGACTTCTTCAGCGGTGGCGAGTACCGCCTGATGTCGGCCTTCAACGAGGCCACCCGGGAGCTGGTCCAGGCCGGTTCCACGGTGCGGCGCGGCAATCGCGAGAAGGCGGTGCAGAGCTTCCCGGAAGCCCACGACTGGCTGATGAGCGAAGCCCGCCGTGGTCTGCACGTGCAGCGCTACAAGGGCCTGGGCGAGATGAACCCGGAGCAGTTGCACGAGACCACGCTGGACCCGAGCAACCGCCGCCTGGTGCGCGTCACCATCGACGATGCGGTCGCCGCCGACCAGCTGTTCACCACCCTGATGGGCGAGGACGTTGATCCCCGCCGCGAGTTCATCGAGAAGCACGCCCTGCTGGTCGGCAATCTCGACGTTTAGCGTTTTGGAGTCCGCACCCGGGCGCGCCAAGGATGGCGCGTCCTGTCCCGCCGTACCGCGACACGAGAGCCCCGCAGGGGCCGACAATCCGAGGAGAAAACCATGACCCCCCTTCGCCCGGCGAAGCACTCGCCCCGTCTCCTGGCCACCCTGTGGGCGGCGAGCAGCCTGCTGCTGGCCGCCTGCGGCAGCGGCACCCCCGACGCGGCGACCGGTGGCGGTGACGAGACCGGGAGTGGCAGCAAGAGCGCCTGGTTCACCTACAGCCGCGCCGAGGAAGCGCCGGGCACGGTCGCTATCGGTGGCCTCAAGATCACCATGCGCGACGGCGTGCAGCTGTCGGCCACGGTCGGCCTGCCGGCCGATGCCGACGGCAACGCGCTGCCCGGCCCCTTCCCGGTGATCCTCACCCAGACCGGCTACAACAAGAGCATCCCGGCGATCCCGGCGACCAATGCCTCTCTGGTCCGGCACGGCTACGCCCATGTCAGCGTCGACGTGCGCGGCACCGGCCTTTCCGGCGGCAGCTGGGAAGCCTTCGGCGAAACCGAGCAGGGCGACTATCTGGAAACCATCGATTGGGCGGCCAAGCAGAGCTGGAGCAATGGCAAGGTCGGCACCTGGGGTGCGTCTTTCATGGCGATCACCCAGATGTTCACCGCCGCGCACCAGCACCCGGCGCACAAGGCCATGTTCGCCATCGTGCCGATGGGAGATGCTTACCGCGATATCGTCTTCACCGGCGGCCAGGTCAATGTCGGCTTCATTCCGTTGTGGATGGGCTTGGTCACCGGTCTCGGCCTGATCCCGGCCGAACCCGACCCCAGCGTTCCCCTAGTGCTGGTCGATCATCTGACCAGCGCGCTGACCAATTTCCAGGTGCCGCTCATCGCCCAGTCCTTCCTCGGCACCGGCGGCGTGAATTACGACAGCGCCTTCTGGCGCACCCGCTCGCCGCTGGAATACAGCGACCGCATCAAGGTGCCGACCTTCATCGTCGGCGGCCTCAACGACATCTTCCAGCGCGGTGAGCCACTGCTGTACGAAGCCATCAAGAAGAACGCCACCAGCAAGCTGCTGATCGGCCCCTGGCAGCATCTGGGCGGCTCCAGCGGCGAAGGTCTGCCGCGCGACAACGTGCCCGACCTCGATTCCATCGCCCTGATGTGGTTCGACCGCTACCTCAAGGGCATCGGCAACCGCGCGGAAAGCGTGCCCAACGTCACCCAGTACCTCTGGGGCGAGGAGCGCTACAGCACGGCGACCGACTGGCCGCATCCGCAGGCCAGGCCGGAGCGCTGGTACCTGCGTGGCGACCAGAGCCTGACCCAGGCCGCGCCCGCCGCTGGCGAGGCCAGCCGCGTCGGCCTGCAGCAACCGCTCAATGGCATCTGCTCGACCAGCACCTCGCAGTGGACTGCCGGCCTGCTGGGCGCGACGCAGATCCCCTGCTTCAGCGACAACCGCGTCAACGAAGCCCTGCTGGAGCTGAGCTACACCAGCGCGCCGATGACCGAGGACTACTACTTCAACGGCCCCATCGAGGCCGACCTGTGGATTTCTTCGACCGGCACTGACGCCGGGGTGCTGGTGCGGCTCACCGAGGTCAGCGAGGACGGCGCCTCGCACGAGCGCAGCAATGGCATCCTCACCGCCTCGTTCCGCGCCGTTGATGAAGGCCGCTCGCGCGTCCTCAAGGGGCAGCGCATCCAGCCCTGGCACGCCTATACCGAAGCCTCGAAGCAGCCCCTGGTGGCCGGCGAGCCGACCCTGCTGCCGATCGAGATCTTCCCGACCAGCGTGGTCATCAAGAAAGGCAGCCGTCTGCGCATCACCGTCAGCGGCAGCGACTTCCCGCACGGCCTGCCGCCGGTGACCGACCTGGTCGACCAGGCGCTGGGCCTGATTACCTTCTACAGCGACGCCGATCATCCCTCCAGCGTCGTGCTGCCGGTGGTGCCGGTGAGCGCCATTACCCGGCCCTGAGCCCGCCTTGGAAGCCGCCACCGCGGCCTTCCGGGCCGAGTACCGCGCCGGGATAGGGCGCGGCTACAACGGCTGGCTGCACGGGCTCTGGATTCTCGCGCTCGGACTGGGACTGGGCGCCTGGGCCCTGTCCCGCGGCGGCGGTGGCCTGGCGGTCTGGCTGTCGCTCTGGACCGCGCTACTGGTGAGCCATTTTGGCGAGTGGTGGCTGCACAAGAACGCCCTGCACCGGCGGCGCGCCGGGCTCGCGATGCTCTGGCACCGCCACACCGTGCAGCACCACCACTATTTCACGGCCGCCGAGATGCCGATCTACGCGCATCGCGAATGCCGCATCGTGCTGTTCCCGCCCTATGCGGTGCTGCTGCTGGCCCTGATCCACGCCGCCTGCGCCGCCCTGTGGGCGCTGCCGTTCGGGGCTGCCGCCGGCTATGGCTACTTCGCGGGCGGGCTGCTGCACTACCTCGCCTACGAGCTGTTCCACTTCGCCGCCCACCTGCCCGACTGGCCCTGGCTGCGGCGGGTGCCGCTGATCAACACCGTGCGTCGCCATCATCGCGAGCATCACCGCCAGGAGGCGATGGCGCACTGCAATTTCAACCTCACCCCGCCGTTTGCCGACTGGTGCCTGGGCAGTTGCGACCGCAAGCAAGGTTTGCTGGCGACCCTGTTCGGCGGCGATCCGCGCTGACGGCCTTCCGAGGAGTTCCAACCCCCGCAGTAGCTGGCGCATCTATCTGTCGCTTCACATTGGAGGACAGAACATGAAACGGACGTCCGCAGTTATTGGCGAAAGCCTCGAAAACATCGGCTATGCCCTCATTGGCGCGGCGATGCTGGCCAGTACCGCGCTGGCCTTCATCGGCTCGCCGCTGGCGCCGTCCTTGGCGCGGTCGGCCGGGATCGTCGGCGTGCAACTCGAAGGTCTGGTGGTGACGCCCAGTCGCACCTACAGCGCCGCCGAGTGGGCCCGTCGCCCGGCTGCGGCCCGCCGCGTCGCCAGCACCGCGACCAAGGCCAGGCCGCGTAGCTGCGATCTGCCCAAGACGCAGAAGCCGGTAACGCAGATCTGCTGATCAGCCGCGCCGCGCGCGGCTGGCCAGCAGGGCGGCGGCGACAATGCAGGCGCCGCCCGCCAGTAAAGGTGGCGACAGCGACTCGCCCAGGAGCAGGGCGGCGAACAGCAGCGCGTAGGGCACCTCCAGGCTGGTGATCAGACCCACGGTCGAGGCCGGCAGCCGCTGCAGGGCCAGCACCACGCCCAGGTGCGGTAGCGCGGTGAACAGACTGCCGAACAGCAGCAAGCCACCGATCTGCTGCCCGTCGAGCTGGACGCCGGTGACCAGCGCCGGTGCGCTCAGCAGTGCCACCAGCGCGAACTGGGCGCCCGCCAGCGCCTCGCCCGGCGGCTGGCGGAAGCGCTGGCTCAGCAGCAAGTTGCGCAATGCGTAGAGCAGCGCGGCCGCCAGTCCCAGTCCAAGCGTGGCCGGCGTGATCGCACCGCCGTCCCGCGCCGGCCAGACAAGCAGCGTCACGCCCAGCATCACGCCGGAGCCGGCGAGCAGCAGTCGCCCGGCCGGAGCTTGTCTGGTCAGCAGCGCCTCCAACAGCACGGTCAGCACCGGCGCGCTGTAGACCAGCACCACCGCCGGCCCGACGCCGCCGGCCTGGATCGCCGCGAAGTAGCACCACCAGTGGCCGCCCAGCAGCGCCGAGAGCAGCAACAACTCGCCGAGCGTGCGGCCGCGCAGCCAGGACCAGGACTGCCCGCGCCGCCAGGCCAGCACCAGCAGCAACAGCGCCGCGACGGCGGTGCGCAGGGGAACCAACTGCTCGGCGGGCAAGGACAGCAGGCGGGGGAACAGCGAGGCGCCGCCCAGCAGCACGGCGGCAGCGTGAGCAATCAGCAGGGCCGGAGGGGCGCCGGGAGCGGAGGACATGCGGGTGTTCGTGCGGACCAGCCGCTATACTGCGCGCGCAACACCCCGTTCTGGGGAGTAGCCGTCCGCTTCGGCGGAAGGATGCGTCAACACACTGGGTTCCAAGAACCCTGGCGCATTCGGCTCGGGCCGCAAGGCTCGCAGCAGGTGAGACCAGGACAGGCCACATCCGCCACCGGGCGGGATGCGGTCTGTCCTGTCGTCCGTCTCGCCCGGCCTGCCGAGTTGCCCCATGTCCCTCCCCCTCGAAGCCTTCGGCGTTTCCACCGGCGCCGTGTTTCTCGGCGAAATCGGTGACAAGACGCAGTTGCTGGCCCTGCTGCTCGCCAGCCGCTTCCGCCGACCGCTGCCGGTGATCGCCGGCATCCTGATCGCCACCCTCGCCAACCATGCCCTGGCGGTTTACGCCGGCCGCAGCCTCAACGGCCTGCTCGACCCGGCCTGGCTGCCCTGGATCGTCGGCCTCTCCTTCATCGGCGTCGGACTCTGGGCCCTGGTCCCGGACCAACTCGACGACAGGGATGCCGGCCCGGCGCGCGGCTCGGTGCTGTGGGTCACCACTGCGGCCTTCTTCCTGGCCGAGATCGGCGACAAGACCCAGCTGGCGACCGCCGTGCTGGGCGTCCGCTACGACCTGTTCCTGCCGGTGCTGGCCGGCACGACGGGAGGCATGCTGCTGGCCGACGTGCCGGTCGTGCTGCTCGGCGGCGCCCTGGCCGCGCGGCTGCCGCTGCAGCCCATACGCTGGGCAGCGGCGGGACTGTTCATTCTGCTGGGCGTACTCAGCCTGAGCCTGCATGGACGGCTCGCCGTGGGCTGAGAGCTTGCGAAGAAGCCGTAGCGAGCATGCCCCGGCGCAAGGAATTAGGAGCACAGCAACCGCAGCGCAATCGTGTGCGTGAGGATTGCGAGCACCGCATGGCTCTTGGCCCCGAGGCGGGACTGGCAGTGCCAGTCCCGCTTAAGCCAAGAGCGCGACGGGGCAGCGCAGTAGGCTTATTCGCAAGCTCTGAGGCCATAATGCCGGCAGGGTCCAGGGAGGGCGGTCGATGAAAATTGCTGCGCTTTACCATCTCAAGGGCGGCGTCGGAAAAACCGCCGCCACGGTGAATCTCGCGGCGCTGGCGGCAAGGGCCGGCATCCCCACCCTGGTCTGGGATCTCGATCCCCAGGGCGCCGCCAGCTGGATGCTGCGGGCGCAGCCAGCCGACACCGTCAAACCGAAGTCGGTCTGGGCCGGCAGCTCGCCGGTCGGCAACTGGGTGCAGGAAACCGAGTGGGAAAACCTCTCGCTGATCCCGGCCGACCTCGCGACCCGGCACCTCGACAGCTGGCTACGCAAGGACGATGGCGCCGACACCCTGGCAACCCTGCTGGCACCGCTGTCGGAAAGCTATGCGCTGTGCTTACTCGACTGCCCGCCCAGCCTCTCGCACCTGGCGGAGAACGTGTTTGCCGCCGCCGACCGCGTGCTGCTACCGACGGTGCCGACCCATCTGTCGCTGCGGGCGGTGAAGCAGGTGCTCGACTACTTCACCGAGCACCAGCTGCCGCGCGCCAAGCTGCGCGCCTTCTGGTCACTGGCGGATCGCCGACGCGGCCTGCACCGCCTGCTGATCGAGCAGCCGCCCAAGACCCTGCCCAAGCCGTTCAAGGCGGTGATCCCCTACGCCTCCGGCATCGAGAAGATGGGCGAGCACCGCGCGCCGATCGAGGATTTCGATAGCAGCCATCCGGCGGCCGAGGCCTATCGGCAACTATGGAAGGAGTTGAAGGCCGACCTCAAGCCCTGAGGTCCTTGCAAAGCCTCAGGAGGCGTAACGCTCCACCAGTGCCTGCACCGGCGCCAGCCGCGCCAGCAGGCTGGCGCGATCCGTCGCCGTCACCGTGAGGTGGCCAATCTTGCGTTGTGGCTTGGGCGTCTTGCCGTACATGTGCACATGCACGCCGGGCAGATCGACCAGCTCGGCGACCGCAGGCGCGGCGCCGATCAGGTTCACCATCGCCGAGGGCCCGCGCAGCGCGGTGCTGCCCAGCGGCAGGCCGGCGATGGCGCGCAGGTGGTTCTCGAACTGCGAGCACTCCGCGCCCTCGATGCTCCAGTGGCCGGAGTTGTGCACCCGCGGCGCGATCTCGTTGGCAAACAGCTTGCCGCCAGCGACGAAGAACTCGAAGGCCAGCACGCCAACGTAATCGAGATGCTCGGCGACGCGACGGGCGTAGTCCTCGCCCTCCGTCTGCAACGGATCGGCGACGGTAGGGATGGCGGTGCGCAGGATGCCGTCGCGATGCACGTTCTCCACCAGCGGATAGCAACGCAGCTCGCCGCCCTTGCCGCGCACGGCCAGGCAGCTCACCTCGCGCTCGAAGGGCACGAACTGTTCAAGGATCAGGGGCTGGCTGCCGAGCTTGAGCCAGGCGGCCTCGACATCGGCCGTCGTGCGCAGCACCGCCTGGCCCTTGCCGTCGTAGCCCATGCGCCGGGTCTTCAGCACCGCCGGCAGGCCGATGTGGCCGACGGCGGCCTTCAGCCCTTCCAGCGAGCCGACGGCGGCATGCGCCGGCACCGGGATGCCGAGCTGCACGAACAGCTGCTTCTCGTGCAGGCGGTCCTGGCCGGCGGTGAGCGCCAGCGGCGGCGGGTACAGCGGCACCCGGCGGGCAACGAACTCGGCGCTGCTGCCGGCGACATTCTCGAATTCGAAGGTGGCGACATCGACGCTGACGCAGAATTCCCGGAGCGCCTGCTCGTCGTCGAAGCCGGCGTGGATGTGCGTGCCCAGCGGCGCGGCGCAGGCCTCGGTCGCGGGATCGAGGAAGACGAAGTCGAAGTCCAGCGGGTAGCCCGCCAGTGCCAGCATCCGACCCAGCTGGCCGGCGCCGAGGATGCCAATCTTCATGTTGCGTCCGGCAATTCCAGCGGTCCGTCTTCCAGCACCTTGCGGGTCTGTTCCGAGCGGAAGACATCGAGACGCTCAGCCAGCGCCGAGTCCTCGTTGGCGAGGATCGCAGCCGCCAGCAACGCCGCATTGATGGCTCCCGCCCGGCCAATCGCCAGCGTGCCGACCGGAATGCCGGCCGGCATCTGCACGATGGACAGCAGCGAGTCCTGGCCGTTGAGGGCCTTGCTCTGCACCGGCACGCCCAGCACCGGCAGCCGGGTCTTGGCGGCGCACATGCCCGGCAGGTGGGCGGCGCCACCGGCGCCGGCGATGATGACCTTCAGGCCACGGCCAACGGCCGCTTCGGCGTAGTCGAACAAGAGGTCCGGTGTGCGGTGCGCCGACACCACCCGCGCCTCGTGCGGTACACCGAGATCCACCAGGGTGCGCACGGCGTGCTGCATGGTCTCCCAGTCGGAGCGGGAGCCCATGATGATCCCCACGAGGGGCTTGGCGGTGGAACTTTCCGGCACGGCGGCGGTGTTTCTTGGCGGGAAAGTGGCCAATTCTGCCATTGCCCGGGGCCGGCTGCATGTTTGCCGGCTGCCGGCATGGCAGTCGGAGCGGGCGCGGGGGACAATGCCGGCATGATCGAAAGCCCCTCCCGCGCCTCGCTGCGCGACGCCCTGCTCTTCCACGCCCTGTTCTTCGCGCTGGCGCTACCGGTGGCGCTCAGCCTCGACGGCAAGGCGCTCGGCCGCGCCCTGGTCTGGCTGGCGGCGATCTACAACCTCGCCCTGCCGCTGGCCGCACGCTGGCGCCGGCATCCGCAGTGGTACGTGCTGTGGACCTTCCTGCTGCCGCTGTCGGTGACCCTGACCCTGCCGGACTGGATGCTGGTCAAGCGCATGGGCGTCTTGGTGTTCCCGGACCACGGCGTGCCGAAATTCGCCAACGTCGTGCCGGTCTACTTCGCCGGCCTGTGGATCATGCTGCTGTGGCCGCTGACCCTGTTCGCCTCGGCGATCAAGGGCCGCTGGTCCTATCTGTTCGCCGGCACGGCGGCGCTGGTCCTGTTCCTGGCCTGGGAATGGGCGGCGGCGCCGCTGCAGCTCTGGGAGCCTCGTGGTGTGCGCACGGTTGCCGGCATGGCGATCTACCCGCTGCTGCCGGAAGCCCTGCTGGCGATGGCGTCGCTGTGGATGTGGCGCATCACCCACGAGGCGCCGCGCTGGCAGAAGCTGCTCGGTGCGCTCGCGGTGATGGTGTTCTATACCGGTGCGCTGTCGTTGGCGCTGCTTTGGATAAAGTAGCGGCGCGGGGCCCTCTCCCGGCCCTCCGGGCCACCCTCTCCCGCAAGCGGGAGAGGGATTCGGGTGGGTGTTTCGGGCTTGGCTGAGCGCCCCTAAATCCTTACTGTGCCCCGACCAGATCGAACTCCACCGTGACATTGGCCGTGGCGCGAATCTGGCCACTGGCCAGCCCCATCTGCTCGTTGCCGCTCGCCTCGGCCGCTTCGGCGCGCATGGCCATGGCCTTCACCATCGGCATGGGCGGCGGCATCGGCGCGACCCCGCTGGAATTGACGCTGCGCGCCGGCCCCAGCTTCAGGCCCAGGGTCTCGGCCAGCACCCGCGCCTGCTGCTGGGCGTCATCGGCGGCCCGCGCCAGGGCGCTGCGCTCGATCTCCTTCTGCTTGGAGGACTCCAGCACCGCCGGATTCATCTGGTTGACGCCGGCCTTGGTGGCCTTGAGCAGCACGTCGCCGAGCTGGTCGAGCTTGCGCACGGTCAGCTCGATCTGGCGGCGCGCCAGGTAGCCGCGAAATTTCTGCTGGTTGTCGACCCAGTCGTACTCGGGATTCACCGAGTAGCCGGCGGTGTTGATGTCCTCGTCCTTCAGGCCC
>JAUYNO010000086.1 GCA_030696045.1 Stagnimonas sp.
TCCATCCGCAGCCGAGTGCCGCGCTTCGTCGAGGGCCGGCTGCCCGACCTCAATCTCGGCAGCGCCGACGGCGGCCGCTGCGCCCCCGGCCTGCAGACGGCGGCGGAGCAGGTGCTGCTGGCAGCGCCCGGCTTCAGCGCCGTCAGCAATGGCCGCTTCAAGGGCGGCAGCATCACCCGCCGGCACGGCCAGCCGGAGCAGGGGCGGCACGCCCTGCAACTGGAGATCGCGCAGGCCTGCTACATGGACGAAGCTCCACCCTGGGCCTGGAACCCGCGCCAGGCCCAGCCGCTGATCGCGGTGCTGCAGCGGCTGATCGACGCACTACTGGACTGGCGCCCATGAAACCCATCAAGACCCTCGGCGTACTCACCAGCGGCGGTGACTGCGCCGGCCTCAACGCCGTCATCCGCGCGGTTACCGTCCGCGCCATTCGCGGCTATGGCCTGCGGGTGCTGGGCATCCACGACGGCACCCTGGGCCTGCTGGACCGGCCGCTGAGCTATCGCGAACTCAATCTGGAGAGCCTCGACCAGCGTCTGCTGCGCGAGGGCGGCACCATGCTGGGCACCACCAGCAAGGGTGACCCCTTCTACTTTCCGATGCCGGACGGCAGCTTCCGCGACCGCTCCGCCGAGTTCGCCGAGGGTGTGCGCGAGCTGGGCCTGGATGCCCTGGTGGTGATCGGCGGCGATGGCTCCATGCGCATCCTGGCGCGGCTCTGCGAAGCGGCCGGCATCGGCATGGTCGGCGTGCCCAAGACCATCGACAACGATGTCCACGGCACCGAGTACGCGGTCGGCTTCGCCACCGCCGTCAACGTCGTGGTCGAGGCCCTGGACCGCCTGCAGCCGACCGCTGCCAGCCATCACCGGGTGATGGTGCTGGAGACCATGGGTCGCGACGCCGGCCACATCGCGCTCAACGGCGGCATCGCCGGCGGCGCCGACATCATCCTGATCCCGGAGCTGCCCTACACGCTGGACGGCGTCGCCCAGCGCATCCGCGAGGTGCTGGCGCGCGGCCGCAGTCACGCCCTGGTGGTGGTGGCCGAAGGCGTGCGCACGGAGCTGGGGCAGGCGGTGGTGTCGGCCGGCCGCTACGGCGGCATCGGCCAGTATCTGGTCGGCGAGATCGCCGACCGCACCGGCATCGAGACCCGCGCCACCATCCTCGGGCATGTCCAGCGCGGCGGCACGCCCTCGGCGCGCGACCGCATCATCGCCACCTCCTTCGGTGTGCGCGCCGCCGAACTGGCGGCCGAGGGGCGGTTCGGGGAGATGGTGGCCTGGCAGGATCGCGGCGTGATCGAAGTGCCGCTGTCGCAGGTCACCGTCGGCGCCCGCCCGGTCGCGCTCGACGACCCGCTGATCCGCACCGCGCGGGGCATGGGCGTTTACGTAGGCAGCTGTTGAGCGCCCCCGGCCCGGAGGCGGAGGCGCTGCCGCCCCTGAGTCCGGGCCAGCGTCTGCGCTCCGCGCTGCTGGACCTGCGCTTTCGGTTATCGCGGCGGCTGCGCTGGCGGCGCCCGGGCTATGTCGAGACCCCGGCGCTGGCACTCGACGGCCTGCCGCCAGCGACCCAGGCCCGGATCGCCGAGCTGGCCGCCGCCTACGGCGAGCGTTTCGAGCAGCGCTTTGATCGCCGCAACGCGCTGGAGAACTACCTCTATCTCGATCTGCTCGACCGCCTGCGCGGCGAGCTGGGTAGCGGCTGGCCGCAGGGCGGCGAGTGGCTGGACGTCGGCAGCAAGAATTTCTGGTACGCGTCGGTGCTGCGGGCGGCGCTGCGGCCGAGCCGCCTGATCGGCATCGAGATCGAGGGCTACCGCATTTATCGCGACGGCCACAGCCGCCACGATTACGCCATGCACTACCTCCGGGACCTGACCGACACCGAGTACCGGGTGCAGGACGCCTTCACCTGGCGGCAGCCGGTCGATGGCATCAGCTGCTTCTATCCCTTCCTGCTGCCCGGCACCGTGCTGGCCTGGGGCCTGCCGGCCCGCCTGCTGCGGCCGCGCGCCCTGTTCGCCCATCTGGCCAGCCTGTTGCGCCCCGGCGGGCATTTGCTGATGGTCAACCAGGGCCTGGACGAATGGCAGCTGGTGCAGGCCCTGCTGCAGCCCACCGGCCTGCGCCTGCTGGCGCAGCGGCTGGTGGCGCCGGCCCTGCTGCCACGGCCGGCACCGCCGGTGCTGTCGCTGTTCGTGCGGGACTAGTCTCGGGAACCGACCAGCCCGTCGACATGGCGGACACAATTGCGGCCGGCATGCTTGGCAGCGTAGAGCGCGCGATCCGCCTGCTGCATGAAGTATTCAACGGATCCCGATTCGAGCTGCTCGACGGTGCTGGCGGTGGCAATGCCGCCGGACAGGGTCAGCACACCACCGGTTGCCGGGTGCCCGATGCCCGCGCCCTCCAACTCGCTGCGAATACGCTCGACCACGACCTGCGCGTGATCGGCCGTCGTGATCGGCATCAGCAGCGCGAACTCCTCGCCCCCCCAGCGGCAGGCGATATCGCCCGCGCCGGCACTGGGCGCTGATCAGTTCGGCCAGTCGCACCAGCGCCAGATCACCGGCGTGGTGGCCGGCGCTGTCGTTGTAGCGCTTGAAGTGATCGACGTCGATCGCCGCGAAACTCAGCGGCACCTGCAGGCGCATGGCGCGCCGCCATTCGATGCCGGACTGCTGCTCCAGGTAGCGGCGGTTGAACAGATTGGTGAGCGGGTCGCGAATGCTCAGGCTGCGCAGCAGCAAGGAATCTTCGATCAGCCGCACATAGGCATTCAGCAAGCGGAAGTGCTCGGCGTCATCCAGCGGCGAAGCCGGCTCGCCACAAACAACCAGCACGCCGATGACCCGCTGGTCCGGGCTGTAGACCGGCAAGACGCCGTAGCTCATCGCCGCCACGCCGCCCTCCTCCGTGGCGATGCCGAACCGGGTCTCGGTGCTGTCGATGACCCCCAGGCTGAGGTCGGTCAGCCGGGGCCAGGTGGTCGCCGCGCTGGCGGTCTCCGAAATCGGCACCAGAAGCTCGCCCTGCTGGACCAGGAAGGCCGCATCCCGGCAGCCGGCAGCGCGCGCGGCAAGGCCGATGATGCGCGCCAGGTTGTAGTCGCTCTGCTCGGCCGGCAGGCCGAGGTTCTGCAAGGCCAGATCGCGCAGCTCGATCAGTTTGGAATGGTTTGAATTCAAGTCATTTTCTCGCGGAGTGCAGGGCCGCCGGCACTTAACCCGGATCCATGTTGCCCCCTGATTCAGGATACGCCTTGGCTGGCGCCGGCCGAGTCTGGCTCGCCCTCCCCGCAAGCACCGCCGGTCGGCTGGCCCTGGCGGCAAGGCTGGCGAAGCCAGCCGGGCTTCAGGCGGCAGGGTCCAGATCAAACGCGTGATGTTGCTCGATAGCCGTGACTCCATCGGTACCACCGGCTTGCCTTTCATTGTCATTTGCGATGCGGCAGCGGCGGAGGCCCGAGGGCCTGGACTAAACTGACGCCGGATCGGGAAAGAGACCAAGAAATCTGGGGATGGAGATGCGGATGATTCGGACAGCCAGTTGCCTCGTCGGCGTTCTGTTGCTTTGCCTTGGCGCCAACGCGGCGGCGGCGCCCAACGACGGCGAACCGCTCGCTGCTGATTACCGCGTGCAGGCGCAGCGGCTATTCGGGCAGTCGTACCACCAGCTTTCATCCGAACAAAAAAGCGCTGTTCACGAATTCGCCCAGTACCGCGCGGCAATCCGGGCCGACGCCAGTCGCTCGTATCAGCAATTGACCGCAGCCGAAAAAGACCGACTGCATCAGACGTACGAGTCGATCCCACCCGGTGACGAGCCGCCCTATCCGCTCCAAGGGATGTGGAGCTATTCCGATCCGCTGGGCGAGATTGCACTCAGGCGACAACTGGTCGGTAGTCTGATGGTGCTACTCGACATCGACAGCGGTGGTCAGGTGATCGGTCTGAACCTTCTGGCTGCACCCGAAGGCGCGCCCTGGACCGCAATCGAGCAGATTCTGAAGGCGATTCCCTTCAAGCCAGCCGTTTGTAGCGGCCAGGCCTGCGCCATGCAGTATCTGGTGCAGATGGATTTCTCGATGGAACGGCGCTGACTCGGCCCGGTCACCGGAGGAACACGCCGGCCCAGCCGCCACCGCAATAACAAGGGTGGGCTTCAGCCCACGCGCCTTTCCGTGCAATTCGCGTGGGCACGCTTTGCTTTGCCCACCCGCTTGCTGCGCGACAACGGTGGCTTCGGTCCCGTAGCCCGGATGAAATCCGGGATCGCCCTTTGAATGGAGAAAAGCCCCGGGTTGCACCCGGGCTACGGCTGGGACTAAAGCAGGCCTCGCTTGGTCACGGACTTTGCCAGCCGGTCGTCGATTGAATCGAAGCTGCCCTAGTGAATCGAAGCTGTCCTAGCCGCCGCCGGGCCGCGCGGCGGCATTGAACGTATGCCAGTACAGCGTCGGCCCCGGCGCGCCGATGGCGAGGTCGGCATAGAAGCCGGCCAGCGCCTTGCCGGAGTAGGCGCTGTCCGAGCGGGCGCCGAGGGCTTGGCCGAACACCCGCATCGCCTCGGTGGTGGCGGGCGTCGGCACCGCGTAGTCACGGCCGAAGAACTCGGTGCGGATTTCGACCGGCGCGGCAATCGCGGGAATGGCCGGATCGAGCTGCCGCAACAGCCGCTGCGTCCGTCCGATCAACGCATCGAGCTTGGCGCCTGAGGCGAACCGGTCGCTGACCACCTGCACTGCGACCACCCGGCTGCGCAACCCGGCCAGGGCCAGACCTACCGCGAGCCCGGCGACGGTGCCCATGCTGCTGAAGGCGACATGGATGCGCTCCGGCTCGGGGCAGAGGCCCGCCTCGATCTGCGCCCGCAGCTCGAAGGCGGCATTGACGAAGCCGAGCGCGCCCAGTGGCGTCGAGCCGCCGGGTGGCATCCAGTAGGGCCAGCGGCCCTGGGTGGCGAGGCGGCGCAGGCTGCGCGCCACCGCCTGCGCGAGCAGGGCGCCAGTGCTGCCACCGACGGCCAGCTCGGCGCCAGCGGCGCGGCTGGTCGCGAGGTTGTCGGCGACATAGGGCGCATCGGCCTGCGGCAGCAGCAGGCCTATCGTGTCCATGCCGAGCTTGCGGCCGTGCCAGGCCGTCGCCGCCACGAAGTTGGAGCCGCTGTAGCCGAAGGCGAGCAGACAGCGCCGCTGCTGCGCCCGCGCCTCGCCCAGCAGCAGGTCGAGCTTGCGGATCTTGTTGCCGCCGAACTCGGCATTGCTGAGATCGTCGCGCTTGACCCAGGCGCGGTCGTGGCCGGGCAGGGGCTGCACCGGGGTGGCGGTGGTGAAGATGCCAGCGAGGGGCAGGGTGGCCAGGCGCGGATACGCGTCGAACAGCGGGTAGGCAGGCATCGAGGACGATCCGGCGGGCGGCTCTAAGGGAGTGGCCGCTCCCGGCCTTGCAGCGCCTGCTCGGCCTGCCGCAGGTAGTCGCGACTGATCGGGAGCGTGTCGAGATTCTTCGTCATCTGCATCTGGATAACCATCTGCTTGCCGTAGCGAAAGCCGATCTCGCCGGCGATCAGGTAGAACTCCCACATGCGGCAGAAGCGGGCGTCGAACATGGCCTCGGCCTCGGCGCGGTGTTGCTGGAAGCGCGCCTCCCAGTGCTTGAGCGTTTCCGCGTAGTGGCGGCGCAGGATCTCGATGTCGGTGACCCAGAGCTTGGCCGATTCGGCCGCCGTCGCCACTTCCGAGATCGCCGGTACATGCGCGCCGGGAAAGATGTACTTGCGGAACCAGGGCGAGACCGCGCCGGGGCCGCCCATGCGGCCGATGGTGTGCAGCAGGGCGGCACCGTCGGGTGCCAGCAGCTGGCGGACCTTGGCGAAGAACTCGGTGTGCTGGCTGACGCCGACGTGCTCGAACATGCCGACCGAGACGATGCGGTCGAACGGCCCCTGCACGTCGCGGTAGTCGCGCAGCTCGAAGCGCACGCGCTGTTCCAGCCCGCGTTGGCGGGCTCGCTCGGTGGCGAGCGCGTGTTGCTCGGTGGACAAGGTCACGCCCAGCACCTCGACCTCGGCGACCTCGGCGAGATACATCGCCAGGCCGCCCCAGCCGCTGCCGATGTCGAGAATCTTCTGCCCTGGTTTGAGATCGAGCTTGGCGGCGATGTGGCGCAGCTTCTGGCGCTGGGCGAGTTCCAGGCTGTCGTCGGGCTGCTGAAAGTAGGCGCAGGAGTAGTGCAGGTCCCGGTCCAGGAACAGCCGGTACAGCGCATTCGACAGGTCGTAGTGGTGGGCGACGTTGGCGCGGGACGTGGCCCGGGTGTTGCGCGCACCGAGCTTGCGCAGGCGCTTGGCGAGCTTGCGCAGGGCCTGCTGCAGCGGCTGGCCGCGCAGGTGCTCGCGGTTGAGCGCGAAAATCATCAGCAGCTCGCGGATGCTGCCCTGTTCGACGACCAGCGTGCCGTCCATGTAGGCCTCGCCGGCCTTCAGCTCCGGATTGAGGAACAGGCTGCGATACAGCGCCGGATCGGTCAGGCGGATGCTCACTTCCGGGCCGGGCTCGCCGCGATGCACCGTGGCGGCACCATCGGGCCCGATCAGCGTCAGACAGCCGACGCGGACAAAGCTGCTCAGCATGCGATCCAGTAGCCGCATCGAAAACTCCGTTTCAGGGCTTGCAGTACGCGAACTGTACCTGTCGGCGCCGGCACCGCGCTTCGCAACGTGCTGAAATGCCGGCACAAGAAAATTGGAGGAGTCCCCCCATGCTCGTCACCCCGCTCTACGCCGGCCTGCTGGCGATCTGGTTCTTCCTGCTCAGCCTGCGCGTGGTGCAGCAGCGCGGTCACGGCGTGAGCCTTGGCGATGGCGGCGATAGCGAACTGCTGCGGCGCATCCGTGGCCACGGCAACTTCGCCGAATACGTGCCCCTGATCCTGCTGATGATGGCGCTGCTGGAACTGACCAAGCACTCGACCCTGCTGCTGCACGCGATGGGCCTCACCCTGCTGGTGGCGCGGGTGCTGCACGGGGTGGCGCTGTCCTATACCGGTGCCTGGAAGTTCGGGCGCTTCTACGGGACCCTGCTGACCTTCGCCTTGCTCCTGATTGCCGGCCTGCTGTGCGTCTGGCAGGGCATCGTCGGGCTGCGGCTGCAGTGAGCCAGGAAAAGCCCTTTTCCGCCGCCAGTGAGCGCAACCGCGGGCCCATCCTCGAGGTGCTGCGTGAGCATTTCGCCGACCGTCAGCGGGTGCTGGAGATCGGCAGCGGCAGCGGCCAGCACGCGGTGCACTTCGCGGCGGCACTGCCGCATCTGGTCTGGCAGTGTTCGGACCGCGCCGAGGCCCTGCCCGGCATGCAGCTCTGGCTCGACGAGGCAGCGCTGCCCAATACGCCGAAGCCGCTGGTGCTGGACCTAGCCCAGGCCGACTGGCCGGCGACGCGCTACGACGCGGTCTATGCCGCCAACATCCTGCACATCATCAGCTGGGAGCAGGTGCAGACCCTGTTCGCACGGCTGTCGGCCTTGCTGGAGCCGGGCGGCAAGCTGGCGGTGTACGGCCCCTTTAACTACGACGGTGCCTACACCGCGCCGAGCAATGCCGACTTCGATAACTGGCTCAAGGCGCGCGGCGCGCACATGGGCATCCGCGACTTCGAGGCGGTCGATGAATTGGCCAACGGTGCCGGACTACGCCTGCGCGCCGACCTCAGCATGCCGGCCAACAACCGCTGCCTGATCTGGCAGCGCGTCAGCACGTGAGCGCGGCCTGTGCCTGCGGTAGCGGGCTGCCTTACTCCGCCTGCTGCCAGCCCCTGCACAGCGGCGGGCCGGCGGCGAGCGCCGAGGCGCTGATGCGCTCGCGCTACAGCGCCTATGCGCTGGGGCTGCGTGACTACCTGCTGGCGAGCTGGCATCCGACGACACGCCCGTCCGAACTGGAACTGGACGCTGCGACGCGCTGGCTGGGGCTGAGCATCAAGCAGCGCCGCGCCACCGGTCCCGACCGCGCCGAAGTCGAGTTCGTCGCCCGCTATCGCGTTGGCGGCGGCTCGGCGGTGCGTCTGCACGAGCGCAGCCGCTTCCGGCGCGAGGGCGATAGCTGGTTCTATGTCGATGGTGATCAGCCGGGCTGAGCCGTCATCCGCCCGAAACCGGGCGCGGCTAGCCTGCGTGCAGGGTTCACCGCACCGCTTTCCCTCGCCGCCGGCGCTGGCGGTACTGCTGCTCGCTGCCGGTTCCAGGGGCGAGGGTGGGCCGCCGGCGCCCGTGGCACCAGTGGCGCGCCGGCGTAATCGCAAAGACACCGGCCTCGGGCAGACTGCCCGGATGAACCTGCGCCGCCCGCACTACCTGCTCCTGGTCCTGCAACTGAGCCTGGCCCTCGTCGGCTGTGGTGCGGATACGGAAAAATTGCCAGTGTCGCCGCCGCCGGCGGTGCCGCAGGTGCAGCTGTCCGCCCTGCCGCGCGAGGTCGAGCTGGGCCTGTCCTCGGTGCTGAGCTGGAGCAGCACGGGCGCCGAGCACTGCACCGCCAGCGGCGACTGGAGCGGCCCCCGGAGCGCCGCTGGCAGCGAGTCGGTGCAGCCGGCGGAGGGGCTGCGCGTCTACCGCCTGCGCTGCGATGGCGCCGGTGGCAGTGGCGAGGCGATGGTGGAAGTCCTTGCCCTGGCACCGCCGCCACCCGAGCCGGTACCGACAGTGCAGCTGTCGGCGGCGGCAAGCCAGGTCGAGGTGGGCGGCAGCACTCCGCTGAGCTGGAGCAGCACCGACGCCCGGACCTGCACCGCCAGCGGCGGCTGGAGCGGTAGCCGGGAACCGTCCGGGCAGCAGTTGGTGCAGCCGGCCCAGGGCGCCAACCACTATGTACTCCGCTGCGACGGCGAGAGAGGCAGCGCGACCGCGTCGGTCGAGGTGACCGGCGTGGTCAGCCCGCCGCCCGAGCCGCCGGCGCCCACGGTGCGGCTGAACGCGACGCCGCCGCAGGTCGAGGTCGGCGCGCCGAGCCTGCTGAGCTGGAGCAGTACCGACGCCCGGAGCTGCACCGCAAGCGGCGGCTGGAGCGGTAGCCGCAGCGCGGTCGGCAACGAATCGGTGCAACCGCAGGAAGGAAACAATCGCTACCGCCTGCGCTGCGACGGCGACGGCGGCAGTGCCGAGGCGGTGGTCGAAGTGCTTGGCGTGCTGACCCCGCCACCCGAGCCGCCGCCGGAAGCGGCGGAGCTGGAATTCAAGCGCATCGGTGACCTGGAAGCGGGTTGCTGCCAAACGACGAGCCCATGAGCAAGACCATGAAGCGGACCCTTCTTCCCCTGCGCCTGCTGGCCGCCGGCCTGCTCGGCCTGGCGGCCGGCAGCGCTTCGGCGGCCGGCATGATTACCCATGCCTCGATGGCCGATTTCGGTCGCGATGCCCTGGAGGATGGCCCGCTCAAGACCATCCTCACCGCGCACCGGCCGGCGCTGCTGGCCGGTGCCATCTACCCGGATGGCGGCTACGCCTCCGGCGCCCTGTTCCCGGACGACCGCAACATGGCCGAGCGCGCCCACTGGGGCGACTTCGTCATCGAGTTCATCAAGTACCTGCGCGAGATTGGCTGCGTCGGCGAGGTGCAGGCCGCGCTGATCCGCCGCCCGCCGCTCGGCACTATCGACCTCAACCAGCTCAGCGACCGCTGCGGGCATCTGATTGCCTTCGCCTTCGGCGATGCCGCGCACGGCCTCACCGACGAGACCTGGGACGCGCAGTTCGAGCCCGAGGTGCGGCATCGCGGCGAGGACCCCAATCCGGCGCTGTTCCTCGACCAGCTGCCGCTGAGCCTGCCGGCGCCGCTGCGCGAGGTCCTGGTCCAGGCCTTCGCGGCGACCCCGATGAATGCCATCGAGTACGCCATGGACGTGGTCAACGTCAGCGAACGGCGCCTGCATCTCGACGCCCCGACCCTGGTGTTTCCGCCCGCCGCCGACCTCGCCATCGTCTACAGCCGCACCGCTTCCTCGCAGGCGCCGGTGACCGAGGCGGCGATCCAGCGCGGCAACCTGACCGCGCGCACGCTGGTGCAGGCCGAGATCGCCGGTGCCAGCGCCGACCTGGTGCGGGTGCGCCGGCAGATGCCCTGGGCCGCCGCCAACTACTACACGGCGCCGGGCGGGGTGGTGCAGAGCGGCTACGCGGTCGCCGGTATGTACCGCCAGCTCTGGGATCTGCTGACCGGCGATCCCGCCCGGCCGCTGGCGCCGGCGGTGGTCGCCAGCTATCCCGGCCACGGCGCGCTCGACGTAGTGCTGGAGCCGGCGCACGACGGCTGGACCCAGCACCGCTGGCTGCACGTCTTCTTCAGCAGCAGCATGGACGCCGCCAGCCTGGAGCTGCCGGGCGCGATCTGCCTGTTCGATCCCGAGGGCCGGCGCGTCGCCGGCCGGGTCGAGGCGGGTAGCTGGCAGCGCGATTACTCGCACCCGGCCAAGTTCCGGCTGGAGCAGGCGCTGCGGCCAGGCCAGCGCTACACCCTGGTGGTCACGCCCAAGGCCAAGGACTGGCGCGGCACGCCGCTGGCGCGCTCCCACAGCTTCAGCTTCGTCACGGCCGGCGCCACCACGCCCTGAGCCGGTCGGCGCCGGCGCGGCGCGGGGTATGCTGTGCGCCCCTAGTGTTCCGCCTGCGGCGCATGCCTGCTCCCCGCCCGTCCCTGATCGGCCCATGACCCTGGAGCGGCGCACCACGGCGGCGCTCGGCGCCTCCCAGTTGCTGGCCTGGGCTTCCAGCTACTACCTGCTGGCGATCCTGGCCGTGCCGATGGCGGCCGAGTTCGGCATCGCCAAGGTCGCGGTCTACGCCATGTTCTCGGCGGCGCTGGTGGTGGCGGCAGCACTCGGCCCGGTGATGGGACGCGCGGTGGATAAGCGCGGTGGCCGGCGCATGCTGATGCTGTCCAACGGCGTGTTCGCCAGCGCCCAGCTGCTGATGGCGACCGCCCAGCATCCGGCGCAGCTGGCGCTGGGCTGGCTGCTGCTGGGCGCGGCGATGCCCATGGGCCTCTACGACGCCGCCTTCGCCACCCTGGTGCGCCTGTTCGGCACGGCGGCCAGGCCGCGCATCGTCGGGGTGACCCTGATCGCCGGCTTCGCCAGCTCGGTGAGCTGGCCGCTGACCGCCTTCGTCGAGCACCACGCCGGCTGGCGCTGGGCCTGCGCGCTGTGGGCGCTGCTGCACCTGACGGTGGGATTGTTCATTCATGCACGGCTGCTGCCAAGGGATGACGCCGATGCTCCCTCCCCCGCGAGCGGGGGAGGGTTGGGGTGGGGGCGTTCCCCATCAAAGCTCGAGCAGTCCAAACCGCCAACGCCCCCCTCCCAACCTCCCCCCGCCAGCGGGGGGAGGAGCGAAGCCGGACCGTCGCGCTCGGTGCTCTGGCTGCTGGCGACGGTGTTCGCCGCCAGCGGCTTCACCTTCGCTGCCTTCGCGGCGCACCTGCCGCGCGTGCTGGAAGCGGCCGGTGCCAGCACCGCAGCGGCGGTTTTCGCGGCCTCGCTGGTGGGCGCGAGCCAGGTGGTGGCGCGGGTGCTGGAGGTTGGCGTGTTCAGCCGCTGGCACCCGCTCTACTCGGCGCGCATCTCGCTGGCCCTGCATCCGCTCGGCGTGCTGTTGCTGGGCCTGTTCGGGGCGCCGGCGGCGGTGCTGTTCACGGTGCTGCACGGCGCCGGTGTGGGACTGATGACCATCGTCAAGGGCACGCTGCCGCTGGCCTTGTTCGGGCCGCAGGGCTTTGGCGAGCGGTCCGGCTGGCTGGAGGCGCCGTCGCGGGTCATGCAGGCCTCGGCACCCATCCTGTTCGGGCTGGCGGTCGATGGCTGGGGCGTGCACGCGATCTGGCTGACCGGGGTGGCGATGTTCCTGTCATTTCTTGCCGTGCTCTGGCTGCGCCGCAGTCAGGCAAGTGCTCGGTAGGGCGCATTCCATGCGCCGGCCCGCTTCACCCCGTTAGCCGGCGCATGGAATGCGCCCTACGGCACTGAGAGGCAATTACCGGCCGCGCCGGAACTTTCCCGGCTTCGGCTCCAGGCTGGCACGCCAGGCAGCGAGCCGTTCGGCGCTCAGGGTCCGGGTCACCGCGCAGCCCGGCTCGCGCTGGTGCTGGCAGTCGTTGAAGCGGCATTGCTTGGCCAGCTCGCGCACATCCGAAAAATCATCCTCGACCTGCGCCTGCTCGCGGCTCAGCTTCAACTCGCGCAGGCCGGGCGTGTCGATCAGGCAGGCGCCACCCGGCAGCCGGCGCAGAAAGCGCGCGGTGGTGGTGTGGCGGCCGAGATCGTCCAGCACCTGGGTGCCGCCGGTGCGCTGCACCGCGCTGCCCAGCAGATTGTTCATCAGGGTGGACTTGCCGACGCCGGAGGAGCCGAGCATCACCAGGGTCTGGCCCAGCGCCAGATAGGGCGCCAGGACCGCGCGCGCCTCGGCGCTACGGGCATCGACCGCGTGCACCGGCGTACCGGCGCCGACCATGGCCTCGATCTCGGCGCACAGCGCCGGCAGCTGCTCGGCGCGGTCGCTCTTGGTCAGCACCATCACCGGCCGCACCTGGGCGGCGACCGTCATCAGCCGATAGCGCTCCAGGCGTTCGGGCTTGTAGTCGCCGTCGAGGCCCATCACCAGCAGGGCAGTGTCGGCATTCGCGACCAGGCGCTGGGTGCGGCCGTCCTCGCGACTGCGTTCCAGCAGATTGCGGCGCGGGATCAGTTGGGTGAGCCAGCCGCCCTCGTCCTGGTAACGCGCCCAATCGCCGACCGCGATGCCGTCCTCGACCGCGCTGAGCGTCTTGTGCAGAGCGGGGTGGGTACGGGCGGTCAACTCCTGCTGGCCGTCGTGGACCCGGTACTCGCTGCGGTGCTGCTCGATGATCCGCACCGGCCGGCCCGGCACGACGGGCAGGGCGGCGAGCGCGCTGGCGAAGGCGGAATTCCAGCCCAGCCGGTCCAACCCCGAGGCCGCCGGCATCAGGCGGCTGCGACGCAAGCGGCGAGCGGGAAGTTCAGCAAGTCCGCACCCAGGCCGATTTTCTTGCCGGTGCTCATGGGCGCTCGCGAAGCGGGGGAAGGGACCCGATTGTAGTCGGGCCTAGCCCTCGCTCAGTTCCAGCCATTGTTCCTCGGCCGCCGCCAGCTCGGCGCGGGCCGCAGCCTGGCGCTGCTGCAGCTTCTGGGCTTCGGCGCGGCGACTGGCTTCGTAGATGCCCGGATCGGCCAGCGCCTGGTCGAGCTTCGCCAGCTCGGCGGTGAGCTTGGCGATCTGCTTGTCGAGGGTGCGGATTGCCTCGCGATTGGCCTTGTTGTCGGCCTTGCTGACGGCGGGCTTGGGCGCTTCAACGGCGGCAGCAACGACCACCGGTGCCGGCGTGCTGGCCGCAGCGGCGGTCTTGCGCGCCGCCGACTCGCCGCGCTGCGCCTTGCGCCGCTCGTCGCGCAGCCAGGCGGCGTAGTCGTCGAGATCGCCGTCGAAGGGCGCGCAAGTGCCGTCGGCGACGCGCCAGAGCGTGTCGCAGACGTTCTGCACCAGGTGGCGGTCGTGGCTGACCAGCACCACCGCGCCCGGGTAGTCGTTGATCGCCATCTCCAGCGCCTGGCGCATCTCCAGGTCGAGATGGTTGGTGGGCTCGTCGAGCAGCAGCATGTTCGGACGCTGGTAGACCACCAGGGCCAGCGCCAGCCGCGCCTTCTCGCCGCCGGAGAAGGGCGCGATGGGCTCCATCTGCCGCTCGCCGTGGAAGGCGAACTGGCCGAGGTAGTCGCGCAGCGACTGCTCGCTGGCCTTGGGGTCGAGCCGGCGCAAGTGCAGGAAGCCGCTCGCCTGCGGGTCGAGCTGTTCGAGCTGGTGCTGGGCGTAGTAGCCGACCTTGAGGTCCGGCGAGCGCACGATCTCGCCGCCGAGGAAGGGCATGGTCCCGGCCAGGCTCTTCATCAGCGTCGATTTGCCGACGCCATTGGCGCCCAGCAGCGCGACGCGCTCGCCCGGCTGCAGCGACAGCTTGAGCTTGGTCAGCAGCGGCTTGCCGGTGTAGCCGACCTGGCCGTGGGTGATGTGGATCAGCGGGCTCGGCACCTTTTCCGGCTTGCGGAAACTGAAGTCGAACTCGTTCTCCGCCAGCACCGGCGCCACCATCTCCATGCGCTCCAGGGCCTTGATGCGGCTCTGGGCCTGGCGCGCCTTGCTGGCGTGGGTCTTGAAGCGGTTGATGAAGCTCTGCAGGTGCGCGACCCGCTGCTGCTGCTTCTCGTGCGTCATCGCCTGCTGGCTCAGGCGCTCGGCGCGCTGGCGCTCGAACTGCGAGTAGCCGCCGACGTAGAGCGTCGCGCTCTCGCGCTCCAGATGCAGGGTGTGGGTGCAGACCGCGTCGAGGAACTCCCGGTCGTGCGAGATCAGCAGCAGGGTGCCCGGGAACACCATCAGCTCTTCCTGCAGCCAGAGCGAGGCGTCCATGTCGAGATGGTTGGTCGGCTCGTCGAGCAGCAGCAGGTCGCTGCGGCGCAGCAGGGCGCGCGCCAGGTTCAGGCGCATGCGCCAGCCGCCGGAAAAGCTGGCGACCGGATGGTCCTGCTTGCTCGGCACGAAGCCCAGGCCGTGCAGCAGCTGGGCCGCACGCGCCTTGGCGGCATAGCCGTCGATCATCGCCAGCCGGTCGTGCGCCTTCACCAGGGCATCGACATCGGCGTCGGTGGCGTGCATCTCCAGCCGCTGCTCCAGATCGGCGATGCGGCTTTCCAGCTGGCGCAACTCGATGTCGCCGTCGAGCGCGTACTCGATGGCGGCCTGCTCCAGCGCCGGCGTGTCCTGCGAGACATTGGCGACGATGACGTTCTTCGACAGATCAATGCTGCCGCCGTCCGGCATCAGCTCGCGCCGGATCGCCGCGAACAGGGTCGACTTGCCGACACCGTTCTTGCCGATCACGCCGACCCGCTGGCCGGAATGGATCGTGACGCTGACGTTTTCGAGCAGCGTGCGGGCGCTGCGACGCAGCGTGAGGTTCTGGAGGGCGAGCATGGGGCGCGGATTCTACCCGCCGGCGTCTTCGGGCGCCTTGGGTAGGTGTTTGCGAAGGTGCGTCGCGGGCAAGGCCCGCTCATCGGGTTGGAGCGGGCCTTGCCCGCGATGCGACTCCTGCCCCTTAGCTACGACTACTGCGCGTGCTCAGCGTCCGGGGTGCGCCGCCGCCAGCCTGCGTCAGCTGCCGCATGCGCAGCGCCAGGTGCAGGCGCGAGAGCTTGTGCAGGTCTGACAGCCGCTCGCCCAGCAGCTGCTCGATACGGTCCAGCCGATAGTCGACCGAGTTGGGGTGGATGCCGAGGATGCCGGCCACCACCTTGCGGTGCGGGCCGTGCTCGCACCAGGCCTGCAGGGTTTCCAGCAGGTTGGGCTCGGCGCTCAGCCGCTCCAGGCGGTGATGCAGCAGACGCTTCAGCGCCGGCGAATCCATCACGCAGTGTTCCAGCGCGATATCGGAATAGCAGTAGACCGACTGGTCCGGACTGAGCCGGCCGCCGATCTCGACCGCCTGCAGCGCCTGCTCGCCGCTGCTGCGCCAGCCGGCCGGGCCGGTGTCCGGCAGGCCGATGCCGATGGCGCGGATGCCGGCGGTCGCCTTCTGCAGGGCCTGCGCCTGACGGGTCAGCACCTGCTCGTAGCTGAGCGCATGCTCGCCGACCGGCAGCGGGCACCAGAGCAGCAGGTGGCCCGGTCGCTGGGTGCTGAGCAGGGTGCGCGCCTTGGTGCCGAGCAGGGCAGCGGCCGCCTTCAGCACCGCGTCCTGCCAGTTTTGCTGCTCGTCGATGCCATTGCCACGGCCGCCGGTGCGCAGCGCCAGGGCGATATGGGGGGTCGAGGCGTCGAGGCCCAGGGCCAGGGCGCGCTGGCGGAAGCCGTCTTCGTCCTCCGGGTGGTTGTAGAGGATGCTGCACAGCTCGTGACGGGCGCGGTCGCGCCAGTGGCTGCGGCGCTGCTGCTCGTCGGAGTAGACCTGGGTCAGCATCAGCGCGGTCTGGTCCTGCTGGTAGAGCAGATAGGGCGAGAGCGTGAACAGCAGCTCCTTGCGCAGCGCTTCGTCCTCGCCGGTCTGCTGCAGCAAGCGGTTCCAGTGCACGCGAAAGCCGAGCCGGAAGGCCTGCAGCACCGAGGGCAGTGGCAGCTCCTGGTGCACGCGGCGACGCACCATGCCTTCGGTGAGCCGCAGCTCCCGCTCGCCCGGCGCCTTGCCGGAGAGAATGGCGCGGCTGGCGATGACGGTGTTGTGCTCGATCATCTCCAGCACGTCGCGGCGGATCGCCGGGTCCTGGATGGCGCCGTATTCCGGAATGCTGCTGCGCAGCACCTCCAGCGTCGCCACCGCATCGGCGCTGGCGCTGTCCGAGAGGCGCTTGAGCACCGCGCGCATCTTGCGCGACAGCTTGGGCAGGGTCTCGTGGTCCGGCAATGGCGGGACCAGCGATGAGACCTGGGATGAATCAAACGGCGTCCTTGCGTTCATGGAGCCGAGACTAGCCTGCTCAGGGGCGCTTACCAAGACCGCGTACCTCAGGTCCGCTACCCTTGGGGCACAAGACTTGAGGAGAACGCATGGCCTGCTGCCATTACCACGCGATGATGATTCCGGGCGGCGACACCGCCTTCACCGTTGATGCCTCGCGCGTCACCTTCGGCCGGGGCTGCTTGCGGGAAGTCGGCGACCGCGCCCTGGCGCTGGGCCTGCGGCGGGTGGCGCTGTTCACCGATGCGCGGCTGGCGGCCTTGCCCCACTTCGCGACCGTGAAAGACTCGCTGCTGGCGGCCGGGCTCGACGTCGTCGTCTACGACCAGTGCCGGGTCGAGCCCACCGACCAGTCCTTCCGCGAGGCGGCGCGCTTCGCCGCCGAGGCCAAGGTGGATGGCTACGTCTCGCTCGGCGGTGGCTCGGTGATGGATACCTGCAAGGGCGCCAACCTCTACGCCACCCATCCGGCCGACTTCCTCGCCTACGTCAATGCGCCCATCGGCGAGGGCCGGGCGATTCCGGGGCCGCTGAAGCCGCACATCGCCTGCCCGACCACCTGCGGCACCGGCAGCGAGGTCACCGGCATCGCCATTTTCGACCTGCTCGAACGCGGGGTGAAGACCGGCATTGCCTCCGCCCTGCTGCGGCCGACCGAGGCCCTGGTCGATCCCGATTGCACCGACAGCCTGCCGGGCGAGGTGGTCGCTGCCAGCGGCTTCGACGTGCTCAGCCATGCGCTGGAAAGCTACACCGCGCGCCCCTACGTCCGCCGGCCGGCGCCGGCCCGGCCCACCGCAAGGCCGCTCAGCCAGGGTGCGAATCCCTGGAGCGATCTCGGCTGTCGCGAGGCGCTGCGGCTCATGGGCCTGTACCTGGAACGCGCTGTCGCCGACGCCAGCGACGCCGAGGCGCGCGAGCAGGTGATGTGGGCCGCGACTCTGGCCGGCATCGCCTTCGGCAACGCGGGCGTGCATGCTCCGCACGCCATGAGCTACTCGGTCGCCGGCCTGGTGCGCGACTACCGCGCGCCCGGCTATCCACAGCTGCCGGGTGAGGAGCCCGAAGCGTTGGTCCCGCACGGCATGTCGGTGATCCTCAATGCGCCGGCCGTGTTCCGCCTGACCTGCAGCGCCTGCCCCGAGCAGCATCTGGAAGCCGCCGTCTGCCTGGGAGCCGACGCCCGTGGCGCGACTGCCGCCGATGCCGGCGAAGTGCTGTCCGGCAAGCTGCTGCAACTGATGCGCGCCGTGCGCATCCCCAACGGTCTGGCCGGCGTCGGCTACGGCGAGGCCGACATCGTCGCGCTCGCCGAAGGTGCATTCCCGCAGCAGCGCCTGCTGCAGAACGCGCCGCTGGAAATGACCAAGCCGGTGCTGCAGGACCTGTTCCGCAGCGCGCTGCGCTACTGGTGAGGCCGACGACGATGACGGGCCAAAGCAGACCGCAGCCGCACCGCGCCCAGGACTATCCCTACTTCGTGCCGGTGACCACCCGCTGGATGGACAATGACGTCTACGGCCACGTCAACAACGTCACCTACTACAGCTACTTCGACACCGCCGCCAACCACTATCTGATCCGCGAGGGCGGGCTCGACATCCATGGCGGTGCCGTCATCGGCCTGGTGGTGGAATCGAACTGCCGCTACTTCGCGCCGCTGGAATACCCGATGACGCTGCAGGTGGGCCTGCGGGTGGATCAGCTCGGCAATCGCGCGGTGACCTACGGGATTGCGATCTTTCGCGAGGGCGAGGACAGCGCTGCCGCGCAGGGGCAGTTCGTGCACGTGTTCGTGGATCGCGCCTCGCGCCGGCCGGCGGCGATGCCGGACTCGTTGCGGGCGGCGCTGGAGCGGATTCGGGTGGGTTTATAGCAGCGCTTGACGCGAAATGACTCGCGGCTGCTTTGTGCCGAAGCGGCGGTTCGCCAATGTCGGCTTTTCGGAAACCAATCGATCAACCCATTGAGCTCGGGCCGACGCAACTCAGCCTGAAGCGGACTTGGCACTTCAACGGCGATCAGACCAGCGGGAAGCGCGCTGCTCCCGACCTTCTCTGGCGCCCGGCTGTCACGCACGCAGCGGCCTGCGATCGAAGATGCCGATCACCGGCGCACCGTGCGCGCGCAAGACCGGCTCGATTTCGCGGAACAGAGCGTGATAGCGATAGAACGGCACGCGGGGAAACGCGTGGTGGACCGAGTGCAGGTTCTGCCCGAGCCAGAACCACTCGAGAGGTTTCATCCAGACCGGCATGATCAGGCTGTTGGTGTTGCGATAGCGCGCCGGCTCTTCGTACGGCAGGTGCGGGCGGTAGGCGAACCAGTAGGCGGTGAAGAAGGCGCCGGCCAGATAGCCTGCGACCAGCAGCACGAGGGTAGCCGCGGCCGGGATCAGCGCCAGGAAAGCCAGGCGCCAACCGATCGCCAGCGTCACTTCGGCGAAGTAGATGGCACGCTCGCGCTGCGGCGCCGTCGCCCAGTGGTCGCGGAACAGGAAGGTGTTCTGCGTCCACAGGAATTTGAACCCGCAGGCGATGAAGGCCAGAAATCCGTGACGCATGCCGCTGACGACGTAGTCCGGGTCCTTGTCCGGCTGGTTGGTATAGCGATGGTGGGTGAAGTGCTCCACCTTGTGCGTGGAGTAGGGAACCATGATCAGCGGCGCGACGAGGTAGCCGCAGAGATCGTTGAGCCATTGCAGCCGATCGCGGCCGCCGTGGATGTTGCCGTGGGCGGCCTCGTGCAGCGGCGTGTACGACATATAGGTCAGCGCGGCATAGATCAGTGTCGCTGCCCACAGCGGAGCCAAACCGGCCGCGAACAGCCAGAGGTTGGCAACAAAGGCGCTCAGCACGAGCGCCACCAGGATGACCGTCGGCCACGCCAGCCCGCCCGTATACTCCTTCGAGATGGCGATGGCCTGCTTGTTCAGCGCGTTCAGATCCTGCTCCATGGGTCACTCCGAGCTCATATTGTCGAGCCTCCAATTTAGGTGCCGCCTGCGACTAGCGACAGCGCATTGCCGGCCTTCGGCAGGGCATATCCGGCCAGGTAGAGGAGCGGAGTACCTCCGATAGAAGGCATGTCAGCGCAGACGAGTGTTCTACATCCGGTCGCCATTGCTCAGGTGATGGTCAACTTCGCGGCGCGTTACGGCGTCGACGCGGAGGCTTGTCTGCTTGGTACTGACATCACCGCGGCACAGCTGCGCGACGCGGAGGCGCTGATTTCGCGCGAGCAGGAAATGCGCCTGATCGAGAACCTGATCCTGGCGCTGCCGCAGGTGCCGGCGCTGGGCTTCGAACTGGGTATGCAATACAACGTTGCTACGTTCGGCATCTGGGGATTCGCGCTGCGCACGAGTCGCACGCTGCGCGAGGCGCTCGAGCGATCCCTGCGTTACCTGCCACTGAGCACGGCCTACTGTCGATTTTGGTCGGTGATCGACGAACGCGAGTTCGCCTTTTGCGCCGATCCCGGCGCCATTCCGCAGCACCTGCGCCAGTTCCTGCTGGAGCGCGATACCGGCACAGCGGTCAATCTCCTCAAGGAACTCAGCCTGTCCGGTATTCGTCCGCGAGGACTGGAGTATGAAGGGCCGGCGCCGGCGCACGCCGCGCGCATCGAGGCCTTGTGCGGCATTGCACCGCGCTATGGCGGTGCTCGCAACGCCATCGTGCTGCGGCGGGAGGATGCCGAGATCCCGTTGCCGATGTACGACGCCCACCTGGCGCGCCTGCTGGAGGACCAGTGTCGCGCCCAACTCAAGCGGCGCCAGGTCAGCGGCGTGACCGGTCAGGTCCGCCAGCTCATCTTGGGGCCGCTGGGCCTGGTCGCGTCGATCGAAGATGTCGCGCAGCACACAGCCATGGCGCCGCGCAGCCTGCGGCGCAAGCTCGAAGAAGAAGGCACCAGCTTCCGTGACCTCGTCGAAGCAGAGCGTCGGCAGTTGGCCGTGCAGCTGCTGCAAGGCACCCAGATGAAGCTCGACGAGATCGCGCTGCAGCTGGGCTACGGAGACACGGCCAGCTTCACCCGTGCGTTCCGGCGGTGGTTCGGGCAGGCACCGGGGGAGTACCGAAAGCTGTCGAGAAAGTTGAATCGCTAAGCTGAAGGCTGCTCAAGGCCGACCAAACCAGTCTCGATGACCGGTCGAACGCTGCCAATGGCACAAAGGCGGAGGCGGCAATCCGTAAAAGCGAGCCTTCGCGAATGACCGCTTCGCGGCGTTCAGTCCTGCTTGTCGGCCGGCAGGAACGGGCTGAAAGCCGACCCCATCCATCGGGTGTGCTTTCATCTGGTTCCCTATGCTTCGCTTGGAGACGTCTGCTGCCTGGTGCACAAGCAAGGAAAAGTGACTCCCGCAGTAGGCGACCCCGCTCAACTCACGGATAGCACCCGAGCCAAGCGCCGCAGCGCGGCAAAGTCGCCGGGTCAGCGACACTGCCCCCCCTGCAGCGCAAACGACGCGGCCCACAGCACCTCGCTCAGGCCTGCAGCCCCGCCAGCCAATCCCGCGCCAGCGCGATCAGCTCCTCGCGCGTCCGTCGTCGGGTCAGCGTGTGGTCCGAATGCGGCAGGAACCAAAGCTTGGCGTAGCCGCGCAGCTGCGGGAACACGTCCAGCAGCTGGTCGCGATAGGCGTATTCGTACTCGACGTCGCCGGTGTAGACGAAGGCCAGGTGCATGCCGCGCTCCAGCATGCGCTGGTAGTCGGCGCCGGCCTCGGCCCGGGGCGGATAGCGGAACAGGCCCATGCTCACCCCGGCGGGGGCCGTCGACTGGGTCGGGCGCCCATGCCGTAGACGACGCCAGATCTTCTCCGGCTGGCACAGGCGGCGCCAGGCGCGGATCAACCGGAACTTGCGGGTGGGGTAGGCGTAGCCGTCGATGAACAGGGCGCCGGCGACGCGGCTGTCGCTGGCGGCGAACTGATGGGCGTCGTGGGCGCCCGAGCAGAGGCCGATCAGCACGAATTCCGGCCCCAGCCGGCGCGCGGTCAGGGCCTCGGCCGCCGCCTTCAGGTCGGCCTGGGCCGAGGCCGCCTGTCCGGGCGCGGGGTCGCTGTCGCCGAGGCCGGCGATGTCGAAGCGCAGGCTGGCGTAGCCGGCGGCGGCCAGGGCGCGGGCGATCTGCACATGCAGGCGATTGGGGCCGACGCGATGCTCCAGGCCGGTGTTGGGAATGATGACGGTGGGCTGACCCGGGAGCTGGCGCGCGGGCACGGTGACGATGCCGAGCAGACGGCCCTGCTCGCCGAAGCGGATCGGTGTTTCCCTCAGCGTAGCCATGTGACTAGCTTCTCGGTCAGCTGCTGGCTGGCCTTGACCGCCAGCCAGGGCGAGCCGATCCAGTACTCGTCGTGCCAGTGCGAGGGCTCGTCCAGACTCAGCGGCTCGGCGCCCGTGGGGCGCGCCACCGCGTGGTCGCTGCTGTGCACCCAGAGCTGCCCGGGTCTGGCCATCGGCGCCGGCAGGGCGCTCACGGCCTCGGCCAGGGCCGGCGGCCAGGCGTGGCCGCAGAGTTCGTTGTCGGCGCGCTGGATCAGCTGGGCGCTGCGGCTGCGACGCTGGGCCTTGATCCGGTCCCGGCCCTGATCGAGGGCACGCATCAACTCGACATAGTCGGCCCCGCTGGCGGGACAGTCCCAGAGGATCTGGGCGTCGGCCTTGAGACCCTGGCGGATCGCCGCCTCCGCCAGCAGGGCGCCAAAGCGCAGGCCCAGCACGGCCAGGCGCGGGCAGCCCGACAGCGCGCGCAACTCTGCAGCCGCCGTGGCCAGGTCTTCGAGCCAGTGTTCGAGCCGGGAGTCGAGCGCCATGCCCTCGGAATCGCCGGTACCGGAATAGTCGAAGCGCAGGCTTTCGAAGCCGGTGGCGGCCAGCCGGGTCGCCAGGGTTCGCAGGCCTCGGTAACAGCGCATGTACTCCGGCCCCCAGGACGGACAGATCAGCACCGCCGTCTGCCGCGCCACGCCGGTGGGGGCATGGCGCTGTCCGAACAGGGGGCGCTGGCTGCGTCCGAAGTAGAAGGGTTCCATCGCTCTGGATTGGTTCCGTGCCAGTGCCCCGCGCTAAGTCTTGCCGAACAACCGCGCCCAGAACCCCGGCCGCTTCGGTTCCGGCGCCTTGCTCGGAATCCGCAGCTCGGCCGGGCGCGGGCTGTCGGCCGGAACCGGCGGCGGCTCGGGCGGCGGTTCGATCAGCCGGTCTTCGCAGGACTTTGCGATCAGGGCCAGCGGGTCCATCAGCAGGCGGCGCAGCGGCACCACGGCACCGTGCTCGCGGCGCAGCTGGCCGGCGACCTGGGCCGCCAGCAGCGAGTGGCCGCCGAGATCGAAGAAGCGATCATCGACGCCGATGCCGGACACGCCCAGCACCTGCTGCCAGATCTCGGCGATGCGGCGCTCGGCATAGCTGCGCGGCGGCGTCTTGGGCGCGGCGGCTTCGGCGAGCCCGGCGAAGGGATCGGGCAGGGCCTTGCGGTCGAGCTTGCCGTTGGGCAGGCGCGGCAGCGCCGGCAGATCGACGAAGCTCTGCGGAATCATGTAGGGCGGCAGCAGCTCGCGCAGGTGCTGGCGCAGTTCGCTGAGCGTGGCCTGGGCGCCTTCCTTGAGCGCCACGTAGGCGACCAGCCGGGCGTCGCCGGCGGCGCGCTCGCGCACCAGCACGGCGGATTCCGCCACCGCCGGATACTGCGACAGCTCGTACTCGATCTCGCCCAGTTCGATGCGATAGCCGCGCAGCTTGACCTGGAAGTCGATGCGGCCCAGGCACTCCAGCTGACCGTCGCGGCCCCATTTGGCGAGATCGCCGCTGCGGTACATGCGGGCGCCGGGGACCGTGCTGTAGGGGTCGCGCTGGAAGCGCTCATCGGTCAGCTCGGGGCGGGCGTGATAGCCGATGGCCACGCCCCGGCCGCCGATCCAGAGTTCGCCGACCGCACCCTGCGGCAGCGGCTGGCCGCGCGGGTCCAGCACATAGCAGCGGGTGTTGGCGATCGGCCGGCCGATGGCGATGCGGGTCGGATCGGTGACCCGGCTTGCGGTGCTCCACACCGTGGTCTCGGTCGGGCCGTAGAGGTTCCACAGCGCGCCGACCCGGGGCAGCAGGGCCTCGGCCAGCTCGCGCGGCAGCGGCTCGCCGCCGCTGTAGGCGCGAAAGCCCGGCGCGCCCGGCCAGCCGGCCGCCAGCAGCAGCCGCCAGGTCGAGGGCGTGGCCTGCAGAGTGTTGGCGCGGCTGCGCGCCAGCTCGGCCTTCAGCAGTTCGCCGTCGGCGGCGGTGTCGCGGTCGGCGATCACCACGGTCGCGCCCACGGTCAGTGGCAGGAACAGCTCCAGGCCGGCGATATCGAAGGACACCGTGGTCACCGCCAGCAGGCAGTCGCCGGCCGACAGACCGGGCTGCTCGGCCATGCTGGCGAGGAAGTTGACCAGGTTGCGGTGGCTGACCACCACGCCCTTGGGCTTGCCGGTGGAGCCGGAGGTGTAGATGACATAGGCCGGGGCATCGGCCGGCACCGGCGGCAGCGTCGGCACCGGGGCGGGCCCGATGTCCTCCAGCAGCAGCGCCGGCAGGCTCAGCGGCGGCAGCCGGGGCCGGGTGGCGCGGTCGCTCAGTACCAGCACGGCGCCGGAGTCCTGCAGGTAGTAGGCGAGCCGGTCGGCCGGGAACTCCGGGTCCAGCGGCAGATAGGCGGCGCCGGTCTTGAGGATGCCCAGCAGGGCGGCCGGCAGCTCCAGCCCGCGTTGCAGCGCCAGCGCCACGTAGCGGCCGGGGGCCGCACCCTGCTGGACCAGCTCGGCGGCGATCTGGTTGGCGCGAGCCTCCAACTCGGCATAGCTCTGCTGCTGGTCCTGGTAGCGCACGGCGATGCTCTGCGGATTGCGCGCGGCCGCCAGTTCGATCCGGGTGTGCAGGCCGCCGGGAGGGATCGGTCGCTCGGTGCGATTGGGCAGGTCCAGCACCCGCTCGCGCTCGGCCTCGCTCAGCAGCGGCACCCGCGCCAGCGGCATCGCCGGGTCGGCGACCAGGCCGCGCAGCAGCACCTCGAAGCGGTCCATCCAGGCTTCCAGCGTCGCCGGCTCGAACAGGGCGCTGTTGTAGGCGCATTCGAAGGTCAGCGTGCTGCCGTCGTCGACGGCATTGACGAACAGTTCGAAGTTCTCGTACTCGCGGTTCAGGCTGCGGTAGGCCACCGCCACGCCCTGGGGCGAGATCGGATCGTTGCGAACGTCGATGTTGAACACCACCGGCACCAGCGGCGGCCGGCCCGGGTCGCGCGCGATCTTCAGCTTGGGCAGCAGGCTGCCGAAGCTGAAGCGCTGGTGCTCGAAGGCGTCGAGCAGCACGCCGCGGGTGTCCTTCAGATAGTCGGCGAAGGGCAGGTCGGCGGCCGGGCGCAGGCGCAGCGGCAGCAGGTTCACCGCATGGCCGACCAGGCCGTTCTTGCCCAGGTAGGACTGCGCGGCAGCAGCCAGGCCCACCACCAGATCCTCGGCGCCACTGAGCCGGTGCAGCAGCACGCCGAAGGCCGCCAGGGTGGTGGCGACCAGACTGGCGCCGTTGGCACTGCCCACCCGCCGCAGCGCCGCCACCAGTTGCGGATCGAGTCGGCGGTCGACCCGGGCGCCAGCGAAGCTGCGGTCGCTGTTGCGCGGCCGGTCGGCGGGCAGCTCGAAACTGGGCAGGCTGTCCTGGAACTGCGCGAGCCAGTACTGCTCGGTGGCGTGGCCTTCCTCGCTCTGACGCCAGGCCGCCTCGTCACGGGCGAAGGCGCAGTAGCTCAGCGCCGGCGCCAGGGGCGGCCCAGCCTTGCCGCTCTTGGCGTCGTAGAGCGCGGCGATGTTCTGGTAGATCTCCGCCGCGCTCCAGCCATCGACCACGATGTGGTGGGCGACGAAGAACACCCGGTGCTCGCTGGGCCCGAGCTTGACGATGCTGACCCGCAGCAGCGGCCCCTGTTCCAGATCGAAGCGGCTTTGCACCGCCTCGCGGCGCAGGCCTTGCAGCACCAGCCTGCGCTCGTCGGCGCCGAAGCTGCTGAGGTCGCGGATGGGGACTTCGAGCGCCAGCTCGGCGCGGATGCAGAGCCACTCGCCGTCGGGGCTGAAGCAGGCGCGCAGCGCTTCGTGGCGCTGCACCACTTCGCGCCAGCAGTCGGCCAGGCGCTGGGCGTCGACCGGGCCATGCCAGGTGATCTCGCTGGCCTCGTTGTAGGCGAGGGTGGCCAGCTCGTCCATCTGACAGGCCAGCCAGATCTCGCGCTGCGACTCGGTGATCGGCGCCACCGCGCTCAGCGCCGGGCCGGCGAAGGGATCGTGGTCGATGGCCTTGAGTTCGACCCGGGCGTTGATGGCCGGGACATAGCCCGGTTCGGCGGCGACGGCTGCCTTCTTCACGGGGGTACTCACGGCCGCGCTCCAATCTGCAGGTACTTCGATGCCCGCTCGGGGTCCGGCACGAACCAGGCCGGATTGCCCTGGGCGTCGCGACCCAGGCGGGCGCCCGGCAGCGGTGGCTGGTAGAAGATGCCGCCCGCCGCCTCGGCGTCGAAGCCGATCTTGACCGGCTCGCCGCGCCGGCCAAGCAGGCCGTCGCGCTGCATCGCCAGGATGGCGTCGCGGAAGATGCCCAGGAGCTGCTCCAACACCGGTTCGGTGTGGGCGGTGGTCATCACCTGCACGCGGCCGTCGTAGGTGTGCAGGCCGCGTTCGCGCAGGTAGACCGCGAACAGTTCCTGGAACGGTTCGTCCTGGGTCCATTCCAGCCGGAAGGTGCTGCTGAAATGCGGGAAACGCAGCGGCGCGCCGGTGTCGCGGCAGAGCGCCTCCAGGCGCTCGACGAAAGCGCTGGTGCGCTGGGCCAGCGTGGCTTGCAGCCCGGGGTTGGCGTCGAGATGGCGCAACACCGCCAATACCGCCGCCATCACCAGCGGATGCCGCACGAAGGTGCCGGCGAAGTAGGTGACGCCGGCTTCCGGCACCGAGCCGTCGCCGAACTGCCAGCCGCCGCCGTCGAGCGCGTCCATGAACCGCGCCTTGCCGGCCACCGCACCCACCGGCAGGCCGCCGCCGAATACCTTGCCGTAGCTGGCGAGGTCGGCCTGCACGCCGAAGTATTCCTGGGCGCCGCCGGGTGCTGCGCGGAAGCCGCTGATGACCTCGTCCATGATGAAGGCGTAGCCACTGGCGTCGGCCAGGCGCCGGCACTCGTGCAGGAATTCGCGCGGCTGCAGGTCCATGTTGCGCGACTGCACCGGCTCCACCATCACGGCGGCAATCTCGTCGGCGCGGGCGGCGATGATCTCCAGCGATTTCGGATCGCCGTAGTCGAGGATCAGGGTCGAGGCGGTGTTGGTGAAGGGAATGCCGCCGGCGGCCGGCACGCCACGGCCCTTGGGCCCGGGGCGGACGATGGCCTCGTCCTGGATGCCGTGGTAGTCGCCGTTGAAGCTCACCACCAGGTCGCGGCCGGTGACGGTGCGGGCGCAGCGCACGGCGGCGGCGACCGCCTCCGAGCCGGTGTTGCAGAAGGCCACCCGCTGGTTGTGGCTCAGCTTGGTGAACAGCCGCGCTGCCTCGCCGATGAATTCCTGCACCGGGCCGACCTCGTAGCCGCGCTCGATCTGCTCGCGCAGGGCCTGGTCGACAAAGGCCGGCTTGTGGCCGAACAGGGTCGCGCCGAAGCCGTTGACGGTGTCGATGTACTCGTTGCCATCGAGATCCCAGAGCTTCGCGCCCTCGGAACGGGTGGAGACGATGGGATACACCGTCTCCTTCCACAGCGGCCGGAAGCCGGACACCGTGCGCGGATCGGCGAAATAGACGCGGTGCTGCTGCGCCGAGGCCTTGGACTTGGCGGTGCGGGCGTTGTAGCGGGCGATCAGGGCGTCCAGGGATTTGCGCTGGCGCGGCGTCAGGGTTTCGCCGGCGGCCCGGGTGATGCGCACGGCGGCGCCGAAGGCCTTGGCCGGCGGTGCTGCGTCCGGCCCGCCATCGACGGGCGCCGCGACCGGTTCGGGCGCCTGGTTGCCATCGGGCGCGGGCGCCAGCGGCAGGCCGCTGGCGTGGGTCTTCAGATAGGCGCAGAGGCGGTCGAGCGTGCTCAGCTCTTCCATCAGCTGGCGGAACTTGAGTTCGAGCCGGAACTCGGCCTTCAGCCGCCCGGCAACCTGGGTCAGCATCAGCGAGTCCATGCCCAGTTCCAGGAAGGACTTGTTGTCGTCCCCCGGGCCGAATTCCAGGCCGGTGATCCCGGTCAGCAGCTTCACGGCGCGGCCGCGCAGGGCGTCGGCGGGCGCGGCGGCACTGTCCTGCGCGCTGCTGGCGGCGGGCGCCAGCGCGGCGGCCTGCACCGCAGCCGGCAGCGCCGACAGGCTGGGTTCGATCCAGTGCCGGTGGCGGGCGAAGGCATAGGTCGGCAGGCCGACGTGCTGGCGGGCGCCACCGTGCAGGGCGATCCAGTCCGGTTCGATGCCGGCGATCCACAGCCGCCCGAGCGCCTGCATCAGCTGTTCGTCGGCGGCGGCGCCTTCCTGCGCGGCGGCCGGCGCCGAGGACACCACGGTCGCCTTGCCGCCACCGAAGGCGCCGACCAGCTGCCGCAGCGGGCCGGACAGGGACTGCCCCGGGCCCACTTCCAGCAGGACCCGGCCCGGCTGCTTGAGCGCTTCGGCGACGGCGTCGGCGAAGCGCACGGTGCCGCGCAGCTGCCGCGCCCAGTAGCGCGGGTCGCGCGCCTGCTCGGCGGTGAGCGGCAGGCCGGTGGCGGTGGAGATGATCGGCCGCTGCGGCACCCCCCGGGGTACCGCCGCGACCTCGGCGGCGAAGGGTTCCAGCACCGCGTCCATCATCGAGGAATGGAAGGCGTGCGAGGTGTGCAGGCGGGCGGTGCCGATGTCGCGCGCCTTCAGGGTCGCCTCCAGCGCCTCGATGGCCGGCGTCGGCCCGGAGACGATGGTGGACGACGGCGAATTGACGGCGGCGATATCGACTTCGGCCGGCAGCAGCGCCCGCGCCCGGTCCTCGGGCAGGCGCAGCGCCAGCATCGAGCCCTCGGGCATTGCCTGCATCAGCCGCGCCCGGGCCGCCAGCAGCTTGAGGGCATCGGCGTAGCTGAACACCCCGGCCAGGGTGCCGGCGACGAACTCGCCGACGCTATGGCCCAGCATCAGCGCCGGCCACAGACCCAGCGACTGCCAGAGCTTCGCCAGCGCATAGCTGGCGAGGAAGATCGCCGGCTGCGCCAGCGAGGTCTGGCGCAGGGTGTCGGCCGCCGCAGCCGCCTGGGTCGGCGGCGGGTACAGCAGGCTGCGCAGGTCCACGCCCAGCTCCGGCTGCAGCAGCGCGCAGCCCTCGTCGATCAGCGCCCGGTACAAGGGCTCGCTCTGGTACAGCTCGCGACCCATGCCCGGGTGCTGGGCGCCCTGGCCCGGAAACACGAACACCAGGGAGGCGCCGGCCAGCGGGCTGCCACGGGCCCAGGATTCGACCGCCTGCAGCGCGCGGCTGGCGCCACCGGCGTCGGCGGCGACCATGACGGCGCGACGGTCGAAGCGGCCACGGCCGGTCTGCAGGGTCCAGGCGGCGTCGGCCAGCGGCGCCGGCTCCGGGCCGCCGAAATGCTGGGCCAGCTTCGCGCCCAGGGCTTCCAGCGAGCTGTCGGTCTTCGCCGCCAGCGGCAGCAGCTGCCAGCGGCGCGGATCGGCGCTGGCCGCGCGCGCGGGTGCAACCGCTTCTTCCAGGATCAGATGCGCATTGGTGCCGCCGATGCCGAAGCTGGAGACGCCGGCGCGGCGTGGCCCCGGGCCATCCCAGTCGGCGCCCTGGGCGGCGACCGTGAACGGGCTGCTGGCGAAGTCGATCTGCGGATTGGGACGCTGGTAGCCGAGGCTGGCCGGGATGTAGCGGTGCTTCAGCGCCAGCGCGGTCTTGATGGTGGAGGCCAGCGCCGAGGCCGGGTCGAGATGGCCGATGTTGCTCTTCACCGAGCCGAGCTTGCAGTAGCCCTGGCGGCCGCTGTGCTGGCGGTAGGCCTGGGTCAGCGCCGCGACCTCGATGGGATCGCCGAGATAGGTGGCGGTGCCGTGTGCCTCGACATAGCTGATGGTGTCGGCCGAGACGCCGGCGTCGTCGAGCGCCAGACCAATCACCTCGGCCTGGCCGCCCACCGAGGGCGCGGTGTAGCTGACCTTGTCGCTGCCGTCGTTGTTGAGCGCGCTGCCACGCAGCACGGCGTAGATGGTGTCGCCGTCGCGCTCGGCGTCGGCCCGGCGCTTGAGCAGCAGGCAGGCGACGCCGCTGCCGCGGATCATGCCGCTGCCTTCGGCGTCGAACACCCGCATCCGGCCGTCCTTGGAAAAGATGCTGCCGTCGATCCAGGGATAGCCGGCCTTCAGCGGCGACACCACGCGGGCGCCGCCGACCAGGGCGGCATCGCAGTCGCCGGCCAGCAGGGCGCGGCGGGCCAGGTGCATGAGCACGCCGCCGGTGGAGCAGGCGGTCTGCGCGCTCAGCGCCGGGCCGCGCAGGTTGAGCTTGTGGCTGATGTGGGTGGCGGCGTAGTCCTTGTCGTTGCCGAAGGTGATATGCACCTCGCCGAGCTGCGCGCGGCTGCCCGGATCGCCGGCGAGGTTGTGGCTGAAATAGCTGTTGCGCGCCACGCCGCAATAGGCGCCGACCCGCCCGGGCGTGTGCGCCGGGTCGTAGCCGGCGTGCTCCAGCGCCGCCCAGGCGCATTCCAGTAGCAGGCGCTGCTGCGGGTCCATCAGTGCGGCCTCGCGCGGACTGACCCCGAAGAAGGCGTGGTCGAAGCAGTCGGCGTCGGCCAGGGTGGCGTGGCGGCGCACGTAGTGCGGATCGGCGCGCTGTTCCGGTGCCACGCCGGCGGCGTCCAGCTCCGCCTCGCTGATCGGCACGATGGATTCGACGCCGTCGCGCAGATTGCTCCAGAACTGCTCGACGCTGTCGGCGCCGGGTAGGCGGGCGGCCATGCCGACGATGACGACTTCGTCGTCGTAAGACGGGAGACGGGAGACGGGAGGGCGCCGAGTGATTTGGCGGGCGTCGCCACGGGGCCGGAGCCGAAGCGGCTGGCGATGGCCTCCGGGTGGCGCGCCCGCAGCGCCAGGGCGTAGCGGCGCACGGTGCCGCTGGCGAACAGGTCCACCACCTGGGGCTTGACGCCGAGCAGGCGGCCGAGGCGGCCGACGCACTGCACCGCCTTGAGCGAGCTGCCCCCCAGCTCGAAGAAGGGATCGTCGATGCCGACCGGCGCGACATCGAGCAGCTCGGCCCAGAGCGTGGCGAGCTGTTGCTCCAGCGGCTCGCCCGGCGCGGTGTAGGCCACCGACAGCGGCGGCCGCTCGGTGGTGGGTACCGGCAGTGCGCGGCGGTCGAGCTTGCCGTTGCTGGTCAGCGGTAAGTGCTCCAGGAACAGCCAGGCCGCCGGCAGCATGTAGTCGGGCAGACGGCTGCTGACGGCGGCCCGGAGGCTGGTGGCGTCAATCGTCGCGCCCGGCTGCGGCACCAGGTAGGCGACCAGACGTGGCTCGTTGTCGCCGTCCTGGCGCAGCAGCACCACGGCGGCCTTGACCCCGGGCTGGGCGGCCAGCGCCGCCTCGATCTCGCCCAGCTCGATGCGGAAGCCGCGCAGCTTCACCTGCTGGTCGATGCGACCGAGGTAGTGCAGGGTGCCGTCCTCGTTCCACTGCGCGCGGTCACCGCTGCGGTAGAGATGGCCATAGCGCGGATGGTCGATGAAGCGCTCGGCGCTCAGCTCCGGGCGGTTGAGGTAGCCGAGGCCGACCTGCACCCCGGCGATGCAGAGTTCGCCCTCCTCGCCCACCGGCACCGGTTCCAGCCCGGCGTCGAGCACGTACAGCCGGGTATTGGCGACCGGCCGGCCGATCGGCAGGTCCGGCGGCGCCGGTGCCGCGCCCGGCAGGATGTGCATGGCGACCACCGCGCTGCACTCGGTGGGCCCGTAGCCGTTGATCAGCTCGGCGCCGCAGTGGCGCCGCCAGTCGGTGAGGCGGGAGAGGTTGACCGGCTCGCCGCCCAGGGCCAGCTGGCGCAGCGGGGCCAGCCGCGCCCAGGTGCTGTCGTCGGCGCCGTCGATCAGGGCGTGGAAAGCGCTGGGGGTGCAGTTGAGGTTGCTGATGCCTTCGCGCTGGATGCAGTCGAGGATCAGCTCGGCATCGAAGCCGTCGCTGTCCGGCAGCACCACGGTGCCGCCCACCATCAGCGGGCAGAACAGGTTCTTCTGGGTCAGGTCGAAGGCCATCGAGCTGACGATCAGGAAGCGGTTGCCGGAGCCCAGCCGCAGTGCCTGGAGGTAGTGCTGGTACAGGTTGGCGGCGCCGCGATGCGAGACCAGCGAGCCCTTGGGCCGGCCGGTGGAGCCGGAGGTGTAGATCAGGTACAGCGGGTCGTCGAGGGTGACCACCGGCACCGGATCGTGATCCGAATGGCTGGCGAACTCGGCGGCATCGACATCGAGCAGCAGGCTCTGCTCGGGCAGCTCGCCGAGCCGGGCCGCGTGCGCGCGGTCGGTGAGCAACACATTGGCGCCGGAGTCGGCCAGCATCAGCCGCACCCGCTCGGCCGGATACTCCGGGTCGATCGGCAGGTAGCAGCCACCGGCCTTCTGCACCGCCAGCCAGGCCACCAGCTGATCCGGGGTGCGCGAGCCGTACAGGGCGACGATCTGGCCCGGGCCGACGCCGCGCTCCATCAGCCAGTGCGCAAGCCGGTTGGCGCGCAGGTTCAGCTCGCCGTAGCTGAGGCGCTGGGCGCCGCGCACCACCGCCACCCAGTCCGGATGCTGCCTCGCCTGCTGCTCGATGCGCTGGTAGGCGCAATGCGCCGGCAGCGGCGCCTCGGTGGCATTCCATTCGGCCGGTACCGCCATGTCCGCACTCTCGCTCACGTCATTCCCCTCGACTGGCGTTGCGAAGGGGGCGCGTCTCGCCGGGCGCGTCCCCGCTCAGGCTGCGATGGGCACCGGCCGCTCAGGCCGGTTGCCCGGTAGCGCTTACTTCACCGTGATGCTGATCTTGTCACTGAGCAGCGCCGGGTTGTGCGGCTGGTGCTTCCAGTCCGCCAGCAGCAGCTGCAGCGTGTGCTTGCCCGGCTTCAGCACCAGCTCGGTCTCGGTCTGGCCGCCGCCGTAGTGCTTGATCTGTTCGGTGGCCGGCAGCGCCAGGGTGAGATCGACGGTCGGGTTGTCGATCAGCACATGGAAGTGGCCGGTGTTCTCGGCCTGCACGCCGGCGGCGCTGACGCCCATGCCCTTGAGGCCGAACTGGATCAGCACCGGGCTCTTCAGGTTGTCGCCGTCCTTGAGGTTGATGAAATAGACCTTGGCGCCCGGCACCGAGGGCAGGGCCAGACCGAGGGTGGTCTCGACCTTGGTATTGGCCTGCTGCTTGGCGGCGTCCTTGAGGTCTTGCTTCCAGTCGGCCTGGGCGGTGGTGGCGAGGCTCAGCAGCAGTAAGGGCAGGACGAGGCGCATGGGGACTCCGGTCGGCGGGGGCGGTGGTCCCGGGAGCTTAGCCAATCTTGCGGGCGACCAGCAGCAGATGGCGCAAGGCGCCGACCCGGACCTCCTGCTGGAAGCGGATCTCCCAGCCGGCTCGGCGGAAGCGTGCGGGGTGGTTGTGGCTGTTGGTGAACTCGGCGCCGAAGCTGCGGGAATCCAGCTCGCGCTCCAGGTCATGATCGGGCGCCAGCGGCTCGACGAGGGCGAACAGGGCCGGCGGGCGTGCGGCCAGCAGGCCCAGCAGCCGGTCGAGCTGGGCCTGGGTGAGGTATTCGAGCACCCCGGCGTTGCTGAAATACACCCAGCCCGGCTCGGCGTGCGCCTCCAGCCAGGCCACCGCCTCGCCGGTGACGAAGCGGAGCCTGGGGGCGGGCCAGCGCGCCGCGTTGGCGCGCGCTGCCTCGGGATTGAGATCGAGGCCGATGAATTGCGGGATGCTGCCCAGGCGCCGGCTCAGGTAGTCGAGTGCCAGGCCGTTGCCGCTGCCGATCTCGCAGAGGCCGGCCGGCGCGAAGCCGGCGCCAGCCAGCTCGCGTTCCAGCGCGTCGACCACGCCGAGGTGATGGCGCAGGAAGCGCTGCTCGAAGCGTGCCGCCACCTCGCCGACGCGGGCGAACAGGGCGCCGCCGCGACCGGCCCAGAAGCGCTGCTGGACGCCATTGAGCGCATCCCAGTCGCCGCTGCGGCGGGCCCGCGCCACCCAGCCGGCCAGCAGCAGACGGTCGAGCCGGTTGAAGTGCATGGGGTCGCCGTCGCGCAGAACCCGGCCGGCACGGCCCGGCAGCAGGCCGACCAGCAGCTCGCCCAGCAGTAGCTTGGGGATGCGCTTCCAGCGCTGGGCGGGCAAGACCAACGGATAGCTGATTGCGGTCTCGCTGGCGCCGTCCGAGCGCATTGCCTAGGCCCTGAGGGTCCGCACTCCGCCGGGCCCGCCGACCAGCAGCACGTCGGCCTTGCGCCGCGCGAACAGGCCGACCGTGACCACGCCGGGGATCTGGTTGATCGCCGCTTCCAGCCCGACCGGGTCGGTGATGGCGAGGCCGTGCACGTCGAGGATCAGATTGCCGTTGTCGGTGACCACGTTCTCGCGCCAGCGCGGCTGGCCGCCGAGCTTGACCAGCTCGCGCGCCACCAGCGAGCGCGCCATCGGGATCACTTCCACCGGCAGCGGGAACTTGCCCAGCACCGGCACCAGCTTGGATTCGTCGACGATGCAGACGAAGGTCCGCGCCGCCTCGGCGACGATCTTCTCGCGGGTATGGGCCGCGCCGCCGCCCTTGATCAGGCGCAGATGCGGGTCGGATTCGTCGGCGCCATCGACATAGATCGACAGCGGCCCGGCGCTGTTGGCGTCGAGCACCGGGATGCCGATGGCTTTCAGGCGCGCGCTGCTGGCTTCCGAGGACGACACCGCGCCCGGGATATCGGCCTTGCGGCCGGCGAGGGCGTCGATGAAGAAATTGACCGTCGAGCCGGTGCCGACGCCGAGGATTTCCCCCGGCACCAGGTAGGCGAGGGCGGCTTCGGCGACGGCTTTCTTGGCTTGGTTCTGGTCCATGTGGCTAGTGTCGGGCTTACGGGGCGGGCTTGCCAGCGCGGCGGCCGAACAGTGCGGTGCCGATGCGCAGCAGGTTGGCGCCTTCGGCAATGGCGGGTTCGAGATCGTCGGACATGCCCATCGACAGCGTATCCAGCGCCAGGCCCTCGGCCCGCACCTGTTCCAGCAGCTGGCGCAGCAGGCGGAAGGGCGCGCGCGGGTCGCTGGCCTGGGCCAGCGGCGCGGGCAGGGTCATCAGGCCGCGCAGACGCAGTCCCGGCAGGCCGGTGATGGCCCGGCACAGCGCCAGCACCTGGTCGGGCTGGCAGCCGGCCTTGCTGGCCTCGCCGGAGACATTGACCTGCACGCAGAGGTTCAGCGGCGGCCGCGCCGGCGGCCGCTGCTCCGACAGCCGCTGGGCGATCTTCAGACGCTCGACCCCGTGCACCCAGTCGAAGTGGGCGGCGATGTCGGCGGTCTTGTTGGACTGGATCGCGCCGATGTGGTGCCACTGCACCGGCTCGCCCGCGAGCGCGGCGATCTTGCCCAGCGCCTCCTGCAGATAGTTCTCGCCGAAGGCCCGCTGGCCGGCGCGCAAGGCCTCGCGCAGGCCCTCGACCGGGACCGTCTTGCTCACGGCCAGCAGCTCCACCGCGGCCGGATCGCGTCCGGCGGCGGCGCAGGCGGCGGCGATGCGGGCGCGGACGCTGGCTAGATTGTGTGCAAACGGCATGCGGGCCCTGCGACAGCGAAAGAAAAGGCGGTTGCCGAGGCGGGAGGAAGTGGCTAACGTCCCACGACGACGACGCGCACCAGAATAAGGCCGAAAGGGAACTCCCATGGCGATGGACATTTCACAGCTGCTCACCTTCAGCGTGCAGCAGAAGGCTTCGGACCTTCACCTGTCCGCCGGGATCGAGCCGATGATCCGCGTCGACGGCGACGTCAAGCGCATCAACCTGCCGCCGCTCGATCACAAGACCGTGCACGACATGGTCTACGACATCATGAACGACAAGCAGCGCAAGGCCTGGGACGAGTTCCTGGAGACCGACTTCTCGTTCGAGATTCCCGGCCTGGCGCGCTTCCGCGTCAACGCCTTCAACCAGAGCCGGGGCGCCGGCGCGGTGTTCCGCACCATTCCCAGCAAGATCCTGTCGTTGGACGATCTCAAGGCGCCCTCGATCTTCAAGGACATCGCCGACACCCCGCGTGGCATCGTGCTGGTGACCGGCCCGACCGGCTCCGGCAAGTCGACCACGCTGGCGGCCATCGTCAACCACATCAACGAGAACGAGTACGGCCATATCCTCACCATCGAGGACCCGATCGAGTTCGTGCATCCGTCCAAGAAGTGCCTGATCAACCAGCGCGAGGTGCATCGCGACACGCTCGGCTTCAACGAGTCGCTGCGCTCGGCGCTGCGCGAGGACCCGGACGTGATCCTGGTCGGCGAAATGCGCGATCTGGAAACGATTCGTCTGGCGCTGTCGGCGGCGGAAACCGGTCACCTTGTCTTCGGCACCCTGCACACCTCCAGCGCCGCCAAGACCGTCGACCGCATCGTCGACGTGTTCCCGGCCGCCGAGAAGGACATGGTGCGCACCATGCTGTCGGAATCGCTGCGGGCGGTGATCTCGCAGAGCCTGCTGAAGAAGAAGGGCGGCGGCCGCGTCGCCGCGCACGAGATCATGATCGGCACGCCCGCCATCCGTAACCTGATCCGCGAGAACAAGATCGCGCAGATGTACTCGGCGATCCAGACCGGCCAGAAGGACGGCATGCAGACGCTCGACCAGTGCCTGAAAGAGCTGGTTAAGCGCGGCACCGTCGAGTTGAACGAGGCGCGCATGAAGTCGGCCGATCCACGCACTTTCGCGGTAGCTTGAGGAGTAGGGCATGGAACGCGACGCAGCAATAAAACTTATCCAGCAATTGCTGTCGCTGATGAAGCAGCGCGGCGGCTCCGACCTGTTCCTGAGCACCGGCTTTCCGCCCGCGATCAAGCTCGACGGCCAGCTGACACCGGTGATGGACAAGCCGCTGTCGCAGGAAAACTCGGCGATGCTGATCCGCGCCCTGATGAACGACCGTCAGGTGAAGGAGTTCGAGGCCACCAACGAGTGCAACTTCGCGATCGCGCCGCCGCAGATCGGCCGCTTCCGCGTCAATGCCTTCGTCCAGCAGGGCCGCGTCGGCGGTGTGCTGCGCACCATCGAGACCACTATCCCGGACTTCGACAAGCTCGCCCTGCCGGCGATCCTGCGCGATGTGGTGATGACCAAGCGCGGCCTGGTGCTGATGGTGGGCGGCACCGGTTCCGGCAAGAGCACCTCGCTGGCGGCGATGATCGGCTACCGCAACCAGAACTCGAAGGGCCACATCATCACCATCGAGGACCCGGTCGAGTACGTGCATCCGCACATCGGCTGCCTCATCACCCAGCGCGAGGTTGGCACCGATACCCTGAGCTGGGAGGCGGCGCTGAAGAACACCCTGCGCCAGGCGCCGGACGTGATCCTGATCGGCGAGATCCGCACCAAGGAGTCGATGGAGTACGCGGTCAATTTCGCGGAAACCGGTCACCTGGTGCTCGCCACCCTGCACGCCAACAGCGCCAACCAGGCGCTGGACCGCATCATCAACTTCTTCCCGGACGAGAAGCGCGAGCAGCTGCTGATGGACCTCTCGCTCAACCTCAAGGCGATCATTTCCCAGCGCCTGGTGCGCAAGGAAGGCGGCGGCCGCTGCGCCGCCATCGAGATCATGCTGAATTCGCCGCTGGTAGCCGACCTGATCTTCAAGGGCCATGTCCACGAGCTGAAGGACATCATGGCCCGCAGCAACGAGATCGGCATGATTACCTTCGACCAGGCCCTGTTCAAGCTGTTCGAGGAAGGCCAGATCAACTTCGACGAGGCGCTGCGCAACGCCGACAGCCAGAACGAACTGCGGCTGAAGGTGAAGCTGGAATCCAAGCGCGCCCGTGCCAGCCTGCACGACGACCCCGGGGTGAAAAGCCTGGCGATGCAGGAGGAAGAGAAGTCGTCGATGGCGCGGCGCTAGGGGCATTGATCGTGGTCCGCCGTTGGCCGTCGGCCGGGCGCGATCATCAGCGTCGCCCTACTATCGCCGACGACGAATCACCATCTGCCATGCCGCGAGTTCACCCATGCTCAAGATCCTTCCCTACCTGAAGCTGGCGGTCGAAAAGAACGCCTCCGACATCTTCTTCACGCCCAATGCGCCGGCGATGCTGAAGATCGAGGGCGAGATGCTGGCAGTGGGCAAGACCCAGATGACCAGCGAGCTGATCCGCGAGCTGGCGGCGGCCTTCCTGACCCAGGAGCAGCAGGAATACCTGGAAAAGAACTGGGAAATCGACCTGGCAACCGACGCCGGCGGCCTCGGGCGCTTCCGCATCAACATCTTCACCCAGCGCAACAGCACCGCCATGGTGCTGCGCTATGTGCGCTCGGAGATTCCGACGCTGGACAAGCTGGGCGTGCCCGAGGTGCTCAAGGACTTGATCATGGTCAAGCGCGGCATGGTCCTGATGGTGGGCGCCACCGGCTCCGGCAAGTCGACGACACTGGCGGGCATGATCAACCACCGCAACGAGAACGCGGCGGGGCACATCCTCACCATCGAGGATCCGATCGAGTACGTGCACGCGAACAAGCGCAGCATCATCAACCAGCGCGAGGTGGGCACCGACACCTTGAGCTACGAGCGGGCGCTGAAGTCCTCCCTGCGCGAGGCGCCGGACGTGATCCTGCTCGGCGAGGTGCGCGTGCGCGACACCATGGACGCGGTGATCCAGCTCGCCAATACCGGCCATCTGGCGATCTCCACCCTGCACGCCAACAACGCCAACCAGGCGCTGCAGCGGGTGGTGAACCTGTATCCGGACGAGCTGCGCGACCAGCTGTACATGGACCTGTCGATGACCCTGCGCGCCATCGTTTCCCAGCGCCTGGTGCGGCGCAAGGACGGCCGCCGGATCGCCGCCGTCGAGGTGATGATCAATACCCCCTACATCCAGGACCTCATCCTCAACCGCAAGATCGACGAGGTGAAAGAGGCCATGACCACCAGTTCCGACCGCGGCATGCTCACCTTCGACAACTCCCTGTTCAAGCTCTACAAGGACGGGATGATCGACATGGACGAGGCGCTCAACAACGCCGACTCGCGGACCAATCTGGAAGCCAAGATCAACTTTGGTGGCTAGGGCTGCGCTCCACGCCGCCGCCGCGCCGCGCCGCGAGCGCTTGCAATCCGCGAACTGCGCCGGTATTCTCCGCGACCTTTCGAGGTGGTTGCTGTTTGACCACTGAACTAAAACCAGCCCGCAGATGCAGCCAGCAGGGCCTAGATGGAGTGCAAAGACCATGTCCACGGTCTTCTTTAACGACCAGACCGCCAAGCGCGACTGGTTTCTGATTGACGCCGACGGCAAGACCCTCGGTCGTCTCGCCACCGAAGTGGCCAAGCGCCTGCGTGGCAAGCACAAGGCGGAGTTCACCCCCAACATGGACGTCGGCGATTACATCGTCGTCATCAATGCCGCCAAGGTGCACACCACCGGCAACAAGCTGCAGGGCAAGGTCTACTACCGTCACAGCGAGCACCCGGGCGGCCTCAAGTCCACCACCCTCGGCAAGATGCTGGCCGAGCACCCGGAGCGGGTGATCGAGAAGGCCGTCAAGGGCATGCTGCCCAAGGGCCCGCTGGGCTACGCCCAGTTCCGCAAGCTCAAGGTCTACCCGGGCGCGGAGCATCCGCACACCGCGCAGCAGCCCCAGACGTTCACGATTTAAGGCGCCCAGACAATGGCTACCCCCAGCAAGAAGACCCCTGCCGTCCAGCAGAACTACGGCACCGGCCGCCGCAAGACCGCCTCCGCGCGCGTCTTCATGAAGCCCGGCTCCGGCGAGATCAGCATCAACGACAAGACCGTCGAGCAGTACTTCGGCCGCGAAACCTCCCGCATGCTGGTCCGCCAGCCGCTGGAAGTGACCGAATCGCTCGGCCGTTTCGATTTCTTCATCACCGTTGCCGGTGGCGGCCCCTCCGGCCAGGCCGGCGCCATCCGTCACGGCATCAGCCGTGCGCTGATGGACTACGACGAGACCATGCGTCCCGCCCTGCGCGCCGCCGGTCTGGTCACCCGCGATGCCCGTGAGGTCGAGCGCAAGAAGGTCGGCTTCCACAAGGCCCGCCGCGGCACTCAGTACTCCAAGCGTTAATGCTTCTGGGTGGCTGGTACGACTTGAAGTCGCACCAGCTAACCTTAGAATCAGCTGTATTGGGAGATCGTCTAATGGCAGGACAGCAGACTCTGACTCTGCTTATCTAGGTTCGAGTCCTAGTCTCCCAGCCAATATCAGCCCTCGGAATCGCCAGGTTCCGGGGGCTTTTTCTTGGGAATTGCATCGTTAACGCCCTGAACTTTCTTGAACCCCTCTCCCGCCTGCGGGAGAGGGTGGCCCGGAGGGCCGGGAGAGGGCCAGCGCGATGCTTGCCAGTCCACAACACGAGCCTTGCGGCTCGCCCCCTCTCTCCGGCTCTCTCCCGCAAGCGGGAGAGAGGGCACAGGGAGTTAGGGAGTTAAGGATGTAATTCCCTTTTTTGCCTATGGGTATGGCTCGGCACTGCGTTGCGCCGCTTTCTCGCGCTTGCCTCGTCAAGGCAGATTGGAGTCGATACAGTTCGTCGCAATCGGTCGCCCGCCCAGAAGGCGCCTTTCACTCGGGATTGTGCCGGCCAATGAATCAACAAGCCCTCTCCGCCTTCATCTGGTCGGTCGCTGACCTGCTGCGCGGGGACTACAAGCAGTCCGAGTACGGCAAGGTCATCCTGCCATTCACCGTGCTGCGGCGCCTGGACTGCGTACTGGAGGGCACCAAGGCCACCGTACTGAGCGAGCACGCCGCCAAGCTGGCTCAGGGCCTCAACCCCGAGCCCTTCGTACTGCGCAAGGCCGGGCAGGGCTTCTACAACGTCTCGCCGCTGGACTTGAAGAAGCTGGCCGGCGACCAGGACCACATCCGCGAGAACCTCTACAGCTACATCCAGGCTTTCGCGCCGGCGGTGCGCGACATCTTCGAGCGCTTCGAGTTTCACACCCAGGTCGAGCGGCTCGCCAAGGCGGGCCTGCTCTACCAGGTCACCGAGAAATTCACCCAGATCGACCTGCACCCCGAGAAGGTCGATAACCACCAGATGGGCCTCGTCTTCGAGGAGCTGATCCGCAAGTTCGCGGAAATCAGCAACGAGACGGCGGGCGAGCACTTCACCCCGCGCGAAGTGATCCGACTGATGGTGAACCTGCTGTTCATCGAGGACGACGACATCCTCGGCACCCCCGGCGTGGTGCGCACCATCTACGACCCCACCGCCGGCACCGGCGGCATGCTCAGCATTGCCGGCGAATACCTGGCCGAGCACAACCCTGGCGCCCGCCTGACGGTGTTCGGGCAGGAGCTGAATCCCGAGAGCTATGCCATCTGCAAGGCCGACATGCTCATCAAGGGGCAGGATGTCGCCAACATCACCGCCGGCAACACCCTGTCGGAAGACGGTCAGCCGCACACCAAGTTCGACTACATGCTCTCCAATCCGCCGTTCGGCGTGGAGTGGAAAAAGGTCGAGAAGGAAGTCCGCAAGGAACACGAGCAGCAGGGCTATAACGGCCGCTTCGGCCCCGGCCTGCCGCGCGTGTCGGACGGCTCCATGCTGTTTCTGCTGCACCTGCTCAGCAAGATGCGCCCGACCAAGGACGGCGGCAGCCGCTTCGGCATCGTCCTCAACGGCTCGCCGCTGTTCACCGGCGGCGCCGGCAGTGGCGAGAGCGAGATTCGCCGCTACGTACTGGAGAACGACCTGGTCGAGGCCATCGTCGGATTGCCCACCGACATGTTCTACAACACCGGCATCAGCACCTACGTCTGGATCGTCAGCAACCGCAAGCCCGAAGACCGCAAGGGCTGGGTGCAGCTCATCGACGCCAGCGGCTTCTGGCAGAAGATGCGCAAGAGCCTGGGCAGCAAGCGCAAGGAGTTGTCGGACACCCACATCGACGACATCACCCGCCTGTTCGGCGAGTTCGCCGAAGCCGACCTGCACACCACGTTGTCGGCAGACGGCAAGGAACTCGCCCGCGCCATCGTGCCGCGCGACCAGGCCCCGCCGGCAGCGCCGGACGGTGGCAAGGTCAAGATCACGCCCATCTCCCGCGTGTTCGAGAACCGGGAATTCGGCTACCGCACCATCACCGTCGAGCGCCCGCTCAAGGACGAGCACGGCAAACCGGTGCTGGGCAGCAAGGGCAAGCTCAAGGGCAAGCCACAGCCCGACAGCAATCTGCGCGATACGGAAAACGTCCCGCTCGGCGAGGACGTGCAGACCTACTTCAAACGCGAGGTGCTACCGCATGCCCCGGATGCCTGGATCGACCACGAAAAGACCAAGGTCGGCTATGAAATCCCCTTCAACCGCCACTTCTACGTCTTCGAGCCGCCGCGACCGCTGGCGGTGATCGATGCCGAACTGAAGCAGACCACCGACCGCATTCTGAAGATGATTGCGGGGCTGACGGCGTGAGCGACATCGCCATCTACACCGCGCCGTCCGGCACCGTTGAAGTGCGGCTGGAGAAGGACAGTGTCTGGCTCACCCAGCGCCAGTTGGCGGACCTGCTGGAGACCAGCACCGACAATATCGGCCTGCATTTGCGCAACATCTACGCCGAGGGCGAACTGGAGTCGGCGGCAACTGCCGAGGATTTCTCGGTAGTTCGGCAGGAGGGCAAGCGCAAGGTCGAGCGCCGGCTCACGCACTACAACCTCGACGCGGTCATCTCGGTGGGCTACCGCGTCAGCTCCGCCAAGGCCACCCGCTTCCGCCAGTGGGCCACCGGCGTGCTGCGCCAGCACCTCACCCAGGGCTACAGCCTCAATCGCCAGCGGCTGGAGAGCAACGCCCGCGAGCTGGACGCCGCCCTGCAACTGGTGCGGCGCGTCGCCGCCTCGCCCGATCTGAGCCTGGATGCTGGACGCGGGCTGGTGGACATCGTCAGCCGCTACGCCCAGACCTTTGCCCTGCTGCAAGGCTATGACGAGGGCCTGCTCAGCGAGCCGGCGACCCAGCCCGGCGGCAGCCTGCCCAGCGTGGATGAAGCCCGCGCCGCCCTGGCGCAACTCAAGGCCAGCCTGATGTCGCGCGGCGAAGCCACTGCGCTGTTCGCCCGCGAACGCCCCGGTGACGGGCTCGCCGCACTGCTCGGCAACCTGGACCAGACCGCCTTCGGCGAGCCGGTGTACCCGAGCATCGAGGCCAAGGCCGCGCACCTGCTGTACTTCGTCATCAAGAACCACCCGTTCACCGACGGCAACAAGCGCAGCGGCGCCTACCTGTTCGTGGATTTTCTGCACCGCAACGGCCGCCTGCTCGATGCCGCGACCGGCCAGCCGGTGATCAACGACATCGGCCTCGCCGCGCTCGCCCTGCTGGTGGCAGAGTCGCCCGCCCAGAACAAGGAGACGATGATCCGGCTGATCATGAACATGCTGGCTCGGCCGGTCGCTGGGACCGGGGGCGCGGCATGAGTTTTCCGCGCTATGCCGAGTACAAGGACAGTGGGGTGGAATGGTTGAGGGAGGTACCAGCGCATTGGGGGGTTTTGCCCATCAAACGTGATCTGGACTTCATCACTAGCGGATCAAGAGGGTGGGCCGACCACTATGCGGATGACGGAGAGCTTTTCATTCGGATCGGGAACCTTACGCGCGACTCTCTCGAACTGGATCTATCAGACATTCAACGAGTAGCTGTGCCGTCCGGTTCGGAGGGGGAGAGGACGACGGTCAAACCCGGCGACCTGTTGTTCTCCATCACCGCTTATCTGGGCTCGGTGGCTATCGCACCAAATTGGCTGGAACCGTCGTATGTAAGTCAGCATGTTGCCCTCGCAAGATTGGCTGGCCAGAAGTTGACGCCGAGATGGGTTGGGTATGCAGTGCTTTCCTTCATTGGAAAGACGTACTTGGAGACTCAGGCTTACGGTGGCACCAAAATTCAGCTTGGTCTGGACGACGTTGCAAACCTAGTAACAACGGTCCCGCCCATACCGGAACAAACCGCCATCGCCGCTTTCCTCGACCGCGAGACCGGCAAGATCGACGCGCTGGTGGCGGAGCAGGAAAAGCTGATTGCGCTGCTCAAGGAAAAGCGGCAGGCGGTCATCAGCCATGCCGTCACCAAGGGGCTCAACCCCAACGCTCCCATGAAGCCCTCCGGCATCGAGTGGCTGGGCGATGTGCCGGCGCATTGGAGTGTGAAGCGCCTGAAGTTCATTGTTGGAGATGATGCCGGTGTCCAGATGGGACCTTTTGGCGGGATGTTGTTAGAGCTGGATTCTTCGGAGACTGGATACAAGGTTTACGGTCAGGAGAACACGATCTCTGGCGATTTCAGCCTTGGAAGTCGGTGGATTGACGCAGCGCGCTTCGCAGACCTTGAACGCTATGAAATTACGACCGGGGACATCGTTCTTACGCGCAAGGGAAGCCTGGGGAATGCGCGGCTTATCTCACAGCTACCGCACCGCGGAATTGCCGACTCCGACACGATCCGTGTACGGGTGAATCCCAAGCTGATGAGTAGTGCCTTTCTGGCTCTGCTGATGCACCGGAGCGGGTACATCGCCGAGCAACTCGCGTTGGCGAAGCGTGGAGCCATCTTGGCCGGCATTAACACTGAAACGGTCAGCGGCCTCACGGCGATAGTCCCAGATATTGCAGAGCAGGAGCAGCTTCTAGTGCACGTTGCCGAACTCGATCAGTGCTACGGCGACCTCATTCGCGAAGCAGAGAATACGGTCGCACTTCTCAGAGAACGCCGCAGCGCCCTGATCTCCGCCGCCGTCACCGGCCAGATCGACGTGCGCGATTTCGCAGCGCGGCTGACTTCTGCTGACGACGAGGAAACGCCTTTCAACCCGCCTCGCCTGCGCGACGGCTGGCTGCGCGAGACAGCGATCTAGTAGCGCTGAATGGCGACGCGGTTCCCGCACTTCGCTCCAACGACTTCGTCATTCCCGCGCAGGCGGGAATCCATGCTGGCAGCGGAGTGCGCCGCACGACCGTGGATTCCCGCCTGCGCGGGAATGACGGCGTTCTTGTACGCGCTTGAACGAAAACTGCGCTAGCCCGGCATCAACCCGGCTTGGGATGCCAGAGTTCGATTCGCCCCGGCACGGCATGGTCCGCAGGCGTTGCCGTGACCGCAGGCCGATAGACCTTGGCGATCTCCGGGCTGCGGGAATGGAATGGCAGCGATTGTATGCCCTGGCTCGGCCGGTGCAGACTCCCGGGCGGGTAGTCAATAAAGCGTGGCCGTCGGTGCCATCCAGATCAGGGGCAATGTGAGCCTGCACAAGGAAATCGAGTTCGAGAACGACATCTGCGCGCACCTGGCCGCGAGCGGCTGGCTGTATGCCGAGGGCGATGCGGCCAGCTACGACCGGACGCGGGCTCTGTTCCCGGCCGATGTGCTGGCCTGGGTACAGGCCACCCAGCCCAAGAGCTGGGAAGCGCTGAGCAAGGGGCAGGGCGCCGGCGCCCAGGCGGTACTGCTCGACCGGCTGCGCAAGCAACTCGATGATCGCGGCACGCTGGAAGTCCTACGACATGGCATCGAGCTGATCGGCCTGCGGGAGCCGCTGAAGCTGGCCCAGTTCAAGCCGGCGCTGGCGATGAATGCCGAGCTGCAAACCCGCTATGCCGCCAACCGTCTGCGGGTCGTGCGGCAGCTGAAGTATTCGCTGCACAACGAGAACAGCATCGACCTGGTGCTGTTCCTCAACGGCATCCCGGTCGCGACGGTGGAGCTGAAGAGCGACTTCACCCAGAGCGTCGCGGATGCGGTGGACCAGTACCGCTTCGACCGCCATCCGCGCCCCAAGGGCCAGAGCGCGGCGGAGCCCTTGCTCGATTTCCCGCGTGGCGCGTTGGTGCATTTCGCCGTCAGCAACAGCGAGGTGCAGATGAGCACGCGGCTGGAAGGCGCGGTGACGCGCTTCCTGCCCTTCAATCGCGGTGACAGCGGCGGTGCCGGCAATCCGGTGAACCCCAAAGGTCATCGCACGGACTACTTGTGGGAAGAAGTCTGGGCGCGCGATAGCTGGTTGGAAATCATCGGCCGCTACCTGGTGACCCAGCGCACCGACAAGAAGCAGATCAAGTCGCTGCTGTTTCCGCGCTACCACCAGCTCGATGCCACCCGCCGCCTGCAGGCGCAGGTGCTGGCGGAAGGGGCAGGGCAGAAGTATCTGGTCCAGCATTCGGCCGGCTCGGGCAAGACCAACTCCATTGCCTGGACCGCGCACTTCCTGGCCGATCTGCACGATGCCCAGCACCAGAAGCTGTTCGACACCGTGCTGGTGGTGAGCGATCGCACGGTGCTCGACGCCCAGTTGCAGGAAGCCATCTTCGACTTCGAGCGCACCGCCGGCGTGGTGGTGACCATCACCGACGAAGGCGGCAGCAAGAGCGGGCAGTTGGCGGAGGCGTTGAAGGGCGGCAAGAAGATCGTGGTCTGCACCATCCAGACCTTCCCGTTCGCGCTCAAGGCGGTGCAGGAGCTGGCGGCTACCGAGGGCAAGCGGTTTGCGGTGATCGCCGACGAGGCGCACAGCAGCCAGACCGGCGAGGCTGCCGCCAAGCTCAAGCAGGTGCTCTCGGCCGAGGAGCTGAAGGATCTGGCCGACGGCGGCGAGGTGAGCACCGAGGATGTGCTGGCCTCGCAGATGGCCGCTCGCGCCAACCAGATCGGCATCACCTACGTCGCCTTCACCGCCACACCCAAGGCCAAGACGCTAGAGCTGTTCGGCCGCCGGCCCAATCCCGAATTGCCGGCCAGCGACGACAACAAGCCGGCGCCGTTCCATGTGTATTCGATGCGGCAGGCCATTGAGGAGGGTTTCATCCTCGACGTGCTGCGCAACTACACCAGTTACAAGCTGGCCTTCCGCCTCGCCAACAACGGCCAGGAGTGGGACGACAAGGCGGTCGAGCGCAACGAAGCCCAAAAGGGGATCATGCGCTGGGTGCGGCTGCACCCCTACAACATCTCGCAGAAGGTGCAGGTCGTGGTCGAGCACTTCCGCGAGAACCTGGCGCCGCTGCTGGGCGGCAAGGCCAAGGCGATGGTCGTGGTCGGCAGCCGGCTGGAAGCCGTGCGCTGGCAACTGGCGGTCGACAAGTACATCAAGAGCCAGAACTACAGCATCGGCACGCTCGTGGCGTTCTCCGGTGAGGTCAATGACACGCAGTCCGGGCCGGAGCCTTTCACCGAAACCAGCAAGGCGCTCAACCCGAACCTGAAAGGTCGCGACATCCGCGATGCCTTCAAGGGCGATGAGTACCGCATCCTGCTGGTCGCCAACAAATTCCAGACCGGCTTCGATCAGCCGCTGCTCTGCGGCATGTACGTGGACAAACGCTTGGCCGGTATCCAGGCGGTGCAGACCCTGTCCCGACTCAACCGTGCCCATCCGGGCAAGGACACCACCTACATCCTCGACTTCGTCAACGATCCGGCCGAGGTGCTGGCGGCGTTCAAGACCTACTACGCGACGGCGACGCTCGAAGGCGTCACCGATCCCAACCTGGTCTATGACCTGCGCGCCAAGCTCGACGCCAGCGGCCACTACGACGACTTCGAGGTGGAGCGCGTGGTCGCCGCCGAGCTGAACCCCAAGGCCAGCCAGGCGGAGCTGTCCGCTGCTGTCGAGCCGGTCGCGGATCGACTGCTCAAGCGCTACAAGGCCGCCCGCGCGACGCAGTTGGCGGCGCACGAGAACCAGGACGGCCCGGCCGAGAAAGAGGCCAAGAGCGAGTGCGAAACCCTGGTGCTGTTCAAGGGCGACCTCGGTGCCTACCTGCGGGTCTACAGCTTCCTCTCGCAGATCTTCGATTACGGCAATACGGCCGTGGAGAAGCGCGCGATCTTCTTCAAGCGCCTGCTGCCGCTGCTCGACTTCGGCCGCGAGCGGGAAGGGGTCGATCTCTCGAAGGTGGTGCTGACGCATCACCGGCTGCGCAGCGAGGGCAAGCAGGGCATGTCCCTGGTGGGCGGCCAGTACCCGACGCTGGAGCCGATGACCGGCACCGGTGGCGGGCAGGTGCAGGAGAAATTGCAGGCCTACCTGTCCGAGATCCTCGCCAAGGTGAATGAGTTGTTCGAGGGTGAGCTGAGCGACGACGACAAGCTGGTCTACGTGAACAACGTGCTCAAGGGCAAGCTGCTGGAAAACGACACCCTGGTGCAGCAGGCCAGCAACAACAGCAAGGAGCAGTTCTCCAACTCGCCGGACCTGAACTCCGCCCTGCTCAACGCCATCATGGATGCGCTGGGTGCGCACACGACCATGAGCAAGCAGGCGCTGGACTCGGAGCGGGTGCGTGCCGGCCTGAAGGACGTGCTGCTGGGGCCGGCAATGCTGTACGAGGCCCTGCGCGGCCGCGCCACCGCCTGAACCGGGGGGGCGCCCACCGGCGCATAAACCAATTGCCCGCCTGCGGCATCCGTAACAGTCTGCGTCGTTCTGCCGCCATCCATTCCATCCCGTTCCGGAGCCCCCCATGAAAGCACGCTGGGCCTTGCTGCTCGCCGTCTGCTCGTTCCCGCTGCATGCCGCCGAAGGCATGTGGACCCTCGACAATCTGCCCAAGGCTGCCATCGCCAAGCAGTACGGCTTCAAGCCCGATGCCGCCTGGATCGACAAGGTGATGAAGTCCTCGGCGCGCCTGGCGGGGGGCTGCTCGGGCTCCTTCGTGTCGAAGGATGGCCTGGTGCTGACCAATCACCATTGCGTCAACAGCTGCGTCCAGCAGCTCTCGACGGCCGACAAGGACTACATCAAGGACGGCTTCCTCGCGAAGCAGCGCGAGGACGAGGTGCGCTGCCCCGAGATCGAGGTCAATCGCCTGGAGCAGATCAGCGATGTGACCACGGCCCTGGGGGCGGCCACCAAGGGCAAGTCCGGCGAGGCCTACGCCAAGGCGCAGAAGGCCGAGAAGGCGAAGCTCGAAGCCGCCTGCAGCGGCAGCGACAAGGACAGCACCCGCTGCGAGGTGGTCGAGCTCTACCACGGTGGCCAGTACCACCTGTACCGCTACCACCGCTTCCAGGACGTGCGCCTGGCTTTCGCGCCGGAACTCGCGGCGGCCTTCTTCGGTGGCGACCCGGACAACTTCAACTTCCCGCGCTACGACCTCGACATGAGCCTGCTGCGGGTCTACGAGAACGGCGCGCCGGCCAAGCTCGTCAACTATTTCCCGCTCAAGCCCGAGGGTCTGCAGGAAGGCGAACTGAGCCTGGTCACCGGCCATCCGGGCTCGACCCAGCGCCAGCTCACCGTGGCCCAGCTCGAACTGCTGCGTGACCTGGCGCTGCCGCAGCGGCTGTTCCTGGCCAGCGAGTACCGTGGCCTGCTGCACCGCTACCGGCAGGAGGGCGCCGAGCCGGCGCGCATCGCCCAGTCCGACCTGTTCAGCTACGAGAACAGCATCAAGGCGCGCAAGGGCATGCTGGAGGCGCTGCAGGACCCGGAGGTGTTCAACTTCAAGCGCAAGCAGGAAGCCGAGCTGCGCGCCTATGTCGCCAAGAACCCCAAGCTCAAGGCCCGGTACGGCGGCGCCTGGGACGCGGTCGCCAAGGCGCAGCAGACCTATCGCAACATCTACTGGCCCTACCGCATGGTCGAGCTGGGCGGCGGTTTCTTCAGCAGCCATTTCGACATCGCCCGCAGCCTGGTGCGCGGTGCCGAGGAGCGCGCCAAGCCCAACGCCGAGCGGCTGGCCGAGTTCGGCGAGGCGCGGCTTCCGGAAGTCGAGCAGGAGCTGTTCTCGACCGCGCCGATCTACCCCGACTACGAGAAGCTGAAGCTGGGTTTCTCGCTGACCAAGCTGCGCGAATACCTGGGCCCCGATCACCCGGTGGTGCAGCAGGTGCTCGGCAAGGAATCACCGGAGGCTGTCGCCGCCCGTCTGGTCGACGGCACCCAGCTGTCCGACGTCGCCAGCCGCAAGGCGCTGTGGCAGGGCGGCAAGGCGGCGGTGGATGCCAGCCAGGATCCCTTCATCCAGCTGGTGAAGGCCATCGACGCGCCGGCCCGCGCCCTGCGCAAGACCTACGAAGACCAGGTGAAGGCGGTCGAGGATCAGAACGCCGAGCAGATCGCGGCAGCGCGTTTTGCCATGAAGGGCGCCAGCGTCGACCCGGATGCGACCTTCACCCTGCGCCTGTCCTATGGCGAGGTGAAGGGCTGGGAGGAGAAGGGCCAGTGGGTCGCGCCGTTCACCACCCTGGCCGGGGCGTTCGAGCGCCATACCGGCTTTGATCCCTTCGCGCTGCCGGAGTCCTGGTTCAAGGTCAGGGCCGGCCTGAAGCTGGACCAGCGTTTCAACTTCGTCACCACCAACGACATCATCGGCGGCAATTCCGGCTCACCGGTCATCAACAAGGATGCCCAAGTGGTCGGGCTGGTGTTTGACGGCAACATCCGCTCGCTGGGCGGTGCCTACTGGTTCGACGAGCGCGTCAACCGCACGGTGGCGGTGCACGCCGGCGCCATCGTCGAGGCGCTGCGCCAGATCTACGGCGCCGGCAACCTGGCCGATGAGCTGACCGGCAAGTAATCGCCGCGCCCAGCAAAAAGGCCGCCCTCGGGCGGCCTTTTTGCTGGCGGCTGCTTGAGTCTAGGGCGCTGCGACGAAGTTGCCGTCGGTGCACAGCTCGTGCACCTTCATGGCTTCGCCGATGTCGGCCGAAATCGCGGTCGGGGTGAGACTGATCGAGACGCTGTTGTAGGGCTTGGTTACCTTCATGCCGATGAAGGCATTGGGCGCGCCGGTGGTCACCTGGCCGAGCAGGTCGATGGAGGTGGCGTCCACGCTCACGGTTTCCTGTTCGGTGGTGCCCAGGAAGGTGGTGATGTTGACCGACTGCAGCAGCGACAGCTCCACCGTGCCGGTGGGAAAGCTCAGGCCGAACACCGCGTACTTGCCGATCGGCGCGGTGCCGTTGAGGCCGACCAGGAGGTCGATGGAGCTGATGAGGCCGCCGAGCAGGCCGACGGTGAGGTTGTAGCTGGCGGCGGTGTCGAGGTTGCCATCGACCACCAGTTCCTTGCCCTGGACGCTGTTGAGCAGGGCGGTGACCGAGGTGGCGCCGAGCAGGTTGAGCAGGTCGGAGACGGCACTGCCGACCAGGCCGTTGACCACGACCTCGGTGGTGGGCGAGGGGCCGTAGGCCTTGGCGCCGGCGGTGCAGATGAAGTTGCCCGCCAGCGGCGTGCCGCCCTCGGTGATGCTGGTCTCGACGCTGCCGTCGTTGGGCAGCAGGCCGCCGCCGGTGCCGCCGCTGCTGGCGCCCCCGGAGCTGCCGCCGGTGATGCCGCCGGATTCGGAGATATCGCCTTCGGCCTGGCAGCCGACGAGGCTCAGCGCCGCCAGGGCGAGGGCGCTGGCCAGCAGGGTTTTCTTGATGGGTAGCTGGTATTTCATGGAGAGATTCCTTTCTCGCAAGTGCTATAGGGGCTTAGTTGAGAATCCGCAGCTCGACGCGGCGGTTGCGCTCGCGGCCTTCATCGCTGGTGTTGTCGGCCACCGGCTCGGCCTCGCCATAACCCTTGGACGTGATCTGGCCCTCGGCGATGCCCTTGCTGACGAAGTACTCGCGCACCGAGGCGGCGCGGCCGTCGGACAGCTTCAGGTTGTAGGACTCGCTGCCCTTGCTGTCGGTGTGGCCGGCGACTTCCACCTGCATGTCCGGGTACTTGGTCAGGATGGTGCTGGCCTGGTCGAGGATGGTCAGCGCGTCCGGGCGCAGGCGGGTGCTGTCGAACTCGAAGGTCACGCCGTTGAGGGCGATCACCTTCGCCAGCGGGCAGCCGTCGCCATCAACGCGGGTGCCGGCCGGGGTGTCGGGGCACTTGTCCTTCTCGTCCACCACGCCGTCACCGTCGCTGTCGAGCAGGCCGGTAGGCACTTCCACCACCTTCACCTGTTCTTCCACCACCGGCATGGGCTCGGCTGCGGCTTCCTTCCCGAACAGGGGGATTTCGATGCCGAGACCCAGGCGGAAGTCGCTGTAGCCGCTCTCGAAGTCGTCGTAGATGTAGCGCACTTCGCCGCGCAGCTTCAGATTGGCGAACTGGGTGAACGGGCCGGTCACCACGCCGGCGCCCAGGTTGCCGAACCAGGTGAACTTGTCCTTGCCCGGGAACACGTCATCGTGATTGCCGCCGATGCCGGCGAGCACGAAGGGCGTGAGCTCGCTGCGGTCGCCGAAGGCGTAGGTCAGGTCGCCGTTGATGCCGTAGCGATACCAGTCGGTGCGCAGGGTCTGGCTGGTCTCGAAGGTTTCGGCGAAGCCCTGGACTTCAAAGCCCCAGCGGTCCTTGCTCTGCCAGCCGTACAGCGCGCTGAAGCCGGCGCCGTAGTCGATGTCGGCGCCATTGCGGTCGCGGGCGTCGTCGGCGCGGGTGAAGGTGCCTAGCACGCCGAGATAGTGCTGCGGCTGTGCCTCGGTCGTGCTGGCCTCAGCGGACGGAGCTTCGTCCTGGGCGTAGGCCGGATTCAAGGCAAGGCCGGCGGCAAGGCCGCAGACCAGGAGCTTCTTCATCTGCATGGGAGTCCCTTCTCATGTGCGCCATTGAGGCGAAAAATTACCAACGTGGCGCATGGTAGGGGCGACGCCAGTGCCATGTAAGGGCTTTTTGGATGAGCTGCGAAAATTGCTACCGGGTAGTAAGGATTTTTTTAAAAATCAAAGCGATACATGAGACATGACACAGGTTCGCCGAGGCGCTTTTCGCCGTGCGCGATGCGCTGTCGTGCCGTCCTCGCGGCTGGTTTGTGGCAAGCCTCCGGGCAACAAAAAAGCCGCGAGCAGCCAGCTCGCGGCCTTGGTCTGACTCCGGGCGCGGCGCTCAGCTCACAGCATCTCCACCGCCACCGCCACGGCTTCGCCGCCGCCGATGCAGAGGCTGGCCACGCCCTTCTTGCCGCCGGTCTTGCGCAGCGCGCCGAGCAGGGTGGCGAGGATGCGCGCGCCGCTGGCGCCGATGGGATGGCCGAGCGCGCAGGCGCCGCCGTGGACGTTGACCTTGGCGTGATCGAGGCCGTGGTCCTTCATCGCCGCCATGGTCACCACCGCGAAGGCCTCGTTGATCTCCCAGAGATCGACCTCGTCCTTCTTCCAGCCCGCCTTCTCCAGCACTGCGCTGATCGCCGCCACCGGCGCGATGGTGAATTCCGCCGGTAGCCGCGCGTGGCTGGCGTGGGCGACGATCTTCGCCAGCGGCTTGAGGCCGCGCCGCGCCGCCTCGGAGGCCGTGGTCAGCACCAACGCGGCGGCGCCGTCGTTGATCGAGCTGGCATTGGCGGCGGTGATGCTGCCGTCCTTCTTGAAGGCCGGCTTCAGGGTCGGGATCTTCTCCGGCATCGCCTTGTAGGGGCCCTCGTCCTTGCTGACTTCCTCCGGACCCTTCTTGCCGGCCACCGGCACCGGTGCCATCTCGAAGGCGAAGCTGCCGTCCTCGTTGGCCAGCTTGGCGCGCCGTAGCGACTCCAGCGCGAAGGCATCCTGCTGTTCGCGGCTGAAGCCGTACTTCTCGGCGGTGACTTCGGCGAACACGCCCATCGGCGTGCGCTTCTGGTAGGCGTCTTCCAGGCCATCGACCGCCATGTGGTCGAGGATCTCGCCGTGGCCGTACTTGATGCCGCTGCGCTGCTTCATCAGCAGGTGCGGGGCATTGGTCATGCTCTCCATGCCGCCGGCGACCATCACCGGGTTGGTGCCGGCCTTGAGCAGATCGTGCGCCAGCATCACCGCCTTCAGGCCGGAGCCGCACATCTTGTTGATGGTGGTGGCGTGGGCGGCGTCGGGCAGGCCGGCGCCGCGCATGGCCTGGCGGGCCGGGGCTTGGCCCTGGCCGGCGCCCAGCACGTTGCCAAAGATCACTTCCTGCACATCGCCGGGGGCAATGCCGGCGCGTTCGACCGCGGCCTTGATCGCCACCGCGCCCAGCTGTGCCGCCGTCAGGCCGGAAAAGGCTCCCAGCAGGGCGCCCATGGGCGTGCGGGTAGCGGAAACGATGACGATGGGGTCCTGCGACATGACTTGCTCCGGGCGCGTTTGAAGGCGCGCATTATCGGAGCCCGGCCGGGCGATGGGAAATCCGCCGGCCGCAGGCCGGCCTACTGCTCCTTTTCAATGCCGACCACCTTGCCGGCCTCGAAGCTCACCCGCATGCGCTCCTTGACCTCCTGCACCATCGGCGGCCCGAAGAAGCAGTAGGACGGCAGGCCGTAGCGGAAGTAGGCGCCGTAGCAGGGGCCGGCGCCGGGATAGCTGTAGACATCCTGGTAAATCCAGACTTCGGACTCACCGCTGGCGGTGGTCTTCTGCAGCACCCGGTCCGGCTCGCCCAGCGCCAGGCGGGTGGCGGCGGCGTCAAAGCCGATGCCGACTTGGCCAGCGCGCACCTTGGTCTGCTGCTCCGGTGTCAGTTGCGCAAAGGCGTCCGGCGATTTCTCGATGCGCGATTCCGGCGTGCTGGCGCAGGCGGCGAGCAGCAGGGTGGCGAGGATGGCGGGAAGCAGGGCAGTGCGCATGGAGAACTCTCGGTTGCAGGAAATGCTACGAGGTCATTCTGACCGCAGCATGAGCCGCAGGGTTCGCAGAAGACAGAGCATCTGGCTTTTCATGGGGGCCGCGGAGGGGCGCTGCTACGCGGCGCGCGCACCGGTCGGGCGGCATCTGGCGGCCTGGCCTCAACCGTACTCCAGCGCCTCGGCCTTGCCCCAGAACACCCGGTAGGCGAACACCGTGTAGAGCAGGATCGCCGGCAGCACCACCGCGACGCCGTAGAGCACGATCTGCAGGGACTCCGGCGCGGCGGCGGCGTCCCAGATGCTGATGCGGTCCGGCACCAGATAGGGGAACAGGCTGTAGGACAGGCCCAGGAAGGCCAGCACGAACAGGCCGACGCTGGTCACGAACGGCGCCCAGCCCCAGCGACGCAGGCCGCGCGCATTGCCGCGCTGGGCATCGACCGCGAGCCGGGCCAGGAAGATCTGCAGCAGCACGAACAACGCCGCCGACATGATCGGGATCGGCAGCAGGGCGAAGATTTCCGGCAGGGTGAACCACTTCGCGAAGATCGCGGGGCTCACCATCGGTGTCGCAATCGACACCGCAGCAATACCGGCGCCGGTGCCCCAGGCGGCGATGCGCGCCCAGCCCACCGCGCGGGTCTGCAACTCGCCATCGGTCTTCATCACTAGCCAGGCCGCGCCGAGCAGGGCGTAGCCGGCGGTCAATCCGAGGCCGATGAAGCCGGCGAACAGCAGGGCGCCCGGCGTGGTCGAGAAGCCGGTTATCAACTGCCCCAGCATCACGCCCTGGGCCAGCGAGGCCAGCAGCGAGCCGGCGAAGAAGGCGGCGTCCCAGCGCGGCTTGTGCTCGGCCTTCACCTTGACCCGGAAGTCGAAGGCGACGCCACGCAGGATCAGCCCGGCCAGCATCACCGCCACCGGCAGGTAGAGCCCGCCCAGGATCACGCCGTGGGCGAGCGGAAAGGCCACCAGCAGCAGGCCGACGCCCAGCACCAGCCAGGTTTCGTTGGCATCCCAGAACGGGCCGATGGAGGCGATCATCAGATCGCGCTGCTCCGGCGTGGCGCGGCGCAACCAGATGCCGACGCCGAGGTCGTAGCCGTCCAGCACCACGTATAGCAGCATGGCCAGGCCCATCAGGCAGACGAATACCAGGGGCAGCCAGAAGGCCGGGCCTTCAAGACCGACGGGAATACCCGCGACGCTGGTCATGGCAGGGCTCCGGACATTTGCGGTTCGTGCGGCGAGGGCGGTGGTGGCGTGCCCTTGCGGGCCAGGTAGAACACCACCGCGATGAAGGCGACGATCAGCGTCGCGTAGAGCGTCAGATACATCGCCAGCGAGGCGGCGATCATCGTCGCCGGCACGGTCGAGGCGGCATCGACGGTTTTCAGCACGCCGTACACCAGCCAAGGCTGACGGCCGATTTCAGTCACGTACCAACCGGCAATCACCGCGACCCAGCCCGAGAAACTCATCAACACCAGCCCACGCAGTAGGGTGGGCGGCAGCCCACCGCGACGCCAGAGCATGAGCGCGCAAGTCCAGGACAGCGCCAGCATCAGCAGCCCCATGCCGACCATGATCCGGAACGCCCAGAACACCGGCAGCACCTTGGGGTGCAAATCCGGAAAATCATTGAGGCCCTGCACCACGCCGTCGGCGTGATGGGTGAGGTAGATCGAGGCCAGCCCTGGAATGGCGATCTCGTAGCGGTTGCTGCGCGTCGCTTCGTCCGGGATCGCGAACAGCACCGCCGGCGCGCGCGCCTGGGTTTCCCAGATGCCTTCCATGGCGGCGACCTTGGCCGGCTGGTGTTCCAGGGTGTTGAGGCCGTGCAGGTCGCCGGCGACGATCTGCAGCGGGATCAGGATCGCCGCCAGCCAGACGCCGACCTTCAGACCCTTCAGCACCTCCGGTGCCTGATCACCGCGCAGCCAGCGGTAGGCCGAGACCCCGGCCAGCAGGAAAGCGGCGGTGAGCCCACAGGCCAGCAGCATGTGGCTCAGGCGATAGGGCAGGGAGGGATTGAAGACGATGGCCCACCAGTCGGTGGCGAAGGCCACGCCGTCGCGCAGCTCGAAGCCGGCCGGCGTGTGCATCCAGCTGTTGAGCGCCAGGATCCAGAACGCCGACAGCGTGGTGCCGATGCAGACCAGGGCGGTCGCCAGCGTGTGCACGCGCTCGCTGACCCGGTTCATGCCGAACAGCATGATGGCGAGGAAGGTTGCCTCCATGAAAAAGGCGGTCAGTACCTCGTAGGCCAGCAATGGCCCGGCGATGTTGCCGACCTTGAGCATGAAGCCCGGCCAGTTGGTGCCGAACTGGAAGCTCATGGTGATGCCGCTGACCACGCCGAGCGCGAAGCAGAGCGCGAATACCTTGACCCAGAACCGGTACAGCGCCATCCAGCTCTGGTCGCCGGTAGCGCGCAGGCGCAGCTTGAAGAACAGCAGTAGCCAGCCGAGCGCAATCGAGAGCGTCGGAAACAGGATGTGGAAGCTGATGTTGGCGGCGAACTGGATGCGGGCGAGAACGAGGGCGTCCATGGCAGTGTCCTGGTTAGGCTCCGGGCAGCGGCGAGGGCGGCACCTGGTCGTTGGCCGACTGCTCGCCACGCACGCCGACCAGCTTGTCCTTCATCTCGATCAGGCGGACCACGCCGGTACCCAGCTTCATCAGCTTGGTGAGGGTGGCTTGGTCGAGCTTGCGCATGTCCTCGAACCAGCCGGTGAGCATCTCGATCATCGCCAGCATCTCGCCCATGCGCTGCTGGGCGCGGCCGTCGCTGGGATCGTTCGAGGGCTCCAGCAGGGCATCGCGCAGCAGGGTCAGGGTGGGGTCGATCTCGCGCTTCTTGCGCTCCTCGGCCAGGGTGCGAAAGATCAGCCAGACATCGTCCGGCGCCGCGAAATATTCGCGCCGGTCGCCCGGCAGGTAGCTGCGCCGCAGCAGGCGCCAGCCGTCGAGTTCCTTCAAGCCCATGCTGACGTTGGAGCGCGAGAAGGCGAGCTGTTCGGCGATCTCGTCGGCATGCAGCGGCCGCTCGGTGACGAACAGCAGGGCGTAGATCTGGCCGACCGTGCGATTGATCCCCCAGCGGCTGCCCATCTCGCCGAAGTGCATCACGAAGCGGTGACTCAAGGGGCTCATTCGCGGAATGCCTGTAATTTCAGGAATTACTGAAATGATAGGAAATGCACCTTGTTGCTGTCCACCGCAGCCGCCGTTCAGCCGCTGTCGGCACAATCGCCCGCCATGATCGACCCGGCCATCCCCCCAATCCCAGCGGCGCCCACCGGTTCGCGCCGTGTCACCGCCCTGATGGACTGGCTGGAGCGCTACCCCTGGCTGCTGCCCCTGCTCAGCTTCGTCGCCGGCTGGGCCGGCTACTGGCTGGTCGAGCGCGGCCCGCAGCTGGCGCGCGGCATCGCCCTGATGGCCCTGCTGGTCTGGCCCTGGATGCTGCTGGAAAACCTGTTCGGACGCTGGCTGCACCGCTGGTCCAGCGGCCGACTGTCGCCGACGCTGACCGCCTTCGTCACCCAGTCAGTGCAGCAGGAAATGCTGTTCTTCGCGCTGCCCTTCGTGCTCGGTGCGATCCGTCTCAGCCCGGGTCATCTGCTGTTCGGCCTGCTGGTTGGCGCCGCCGCGCTGTTCAGCACGCTCGATCCGCTCTACCACCGCTGGGTCGGTCGCAGTGGCGCGCTCAGCGTCGCCTTTCAGGCCTACTGCAGCTTCATCACCGCCCTGGTGGTACTGCCGGTGGCACTGCACTGGCCGGTCGAAAAGGCGGTGACCATGGCGGTGCTGATCGCCACCGCCTCCCTGGTCGCCGGGCTGCCGCGCCTGCTGCAGGCCGAGCAGCGTGGGCGGGCGCTGGGGCTGAGCCTGATCGCCGCCATCCTGCTGCTGCTGTGCCTGCCGCTGCGGTCCTGGATACCCCCGGTCGGCCTGCGTCTGACCGACTCCCGCATCGGCCAGACCATCGACGGCCTGGCGCCGGGGCCGGAGGTGAAGTCGCTTCGCCTCGCCGCGCTGGCCGAGACCGGCGTCGTCGCCTACGTCGCCGTGCACGCCCCGGCCGGCCTCAACCAGCAACTGCGGTTCGACTGGTATCACCGGGGCCGCCTGCTGGAGAGCATTCCCGCCGAGATCGAGGGCGCCGAGGGGCGCGGTTGGCGCACCTACACCCGCAAGCAGCATTTCCCGGCCGATCCGCGCGGCGGCTGGCGGGTGGACGTGCGCAGTCCCGGCGACCAGCTGATTGGGCGGCTCTACTTCCGGGTCACCGATTGAGGTGATCGCACCGTCCTGCTGCGGCGTTTAAGCTGGCTGGCGCATACCGCGCGATCTGTAACAGGGAGCCCGATGAGAGCCTGCTGTGGCCGCTGGATCCTGGCTCTGATGCTGGGGCTCCTCACCAGCTTCGCCGTCGAAGCCGGGCCGGCCGCGCCCTTCAGCCTCAAAACCCCGGAGGGCGCCAGCTACAACTACCCGGCCGATGCCGCCGGCAAGCCGGTGGTGCTGATGTTCTGGCCGGCCTGGTGTCCCTACAGCCGCGCGCTGCAACCCTATCTGCAGGCCATCCAGGACGACTACGCGGGCACGGGCGTGCAGGTCTGGATGCTCAGCGTGCACCAGCAGGCCGGGCACGATCCGGCGAAAGTCCTGAGCGAGCGCGGCCTGCGCCTGCCGCTGCTGCTGGACGCCGATGCCCTGATGCCGGATTACCGCGTCGAGTACACCCCCTGGCTGGTGGTGGTCGATGGCCAGCAGCAGATCGTCTACACCCGGCCGCCCAAGCCGCCGACGCCGATTGATACGGCGCGCGAGGTGCGGCTCGCCCTCAATACGCTGGTCGGTGACCAGGCCGTTGCCGTGCCGACCTCATGGCCACGACCCTACGAAGGGCATCTGCCTCCGGAGCAACTGGCGCCGGAGTCGCTGTTCGCCGGCCAGCCACCGCGCCAGGACAATCCGCGCCTCACACCGCCGCCGCTGCCGCAGAGCGAGTGGGCGCCCTGGGTGGAGCGCTATCTGGCGGGGGTCGGGCCAATGGAGACCCTGCCTGGCTTCGAGCTGCGCGGTGCGGTCGCCAACGGCCGCGCCGCCATCGCCATCGCCCGCGAGGTCTGGACCGAGGTCTATGGCGAAGCGGCCGTGGTGGCGCAGGCGCCGTACCGCGCCTACCGCATGGACAATCAGTGGATCGTGCTCGGCGCGCCGCGCGGGCTCGGGCTGGGCGAGGGCATGATCCTGGTGATCCAGCAGGACAGCGGCCGAGTGCAGCGCAGCGTGCGCGGTGTTGATGCCACACCGGCGCCCTAAGCGCGCCGCCGCCGGGAGTCCGATGCCGACCGTTCGACGGCGGCCGAGGCTGCCGGCGACGAAGGCCACCGATGCTGCGGTCGCCCGCCGCTAAAACGCCATCGCATGAGTTCTCGCCGCACCCTGTTCTGCAGCCTCGCACTGATTGCGCAGCTCGCCTTGGCGGATGACCGCGTGTACGAGGCTCCGGCGCATCCGCCGGACTATCTGTTCGCGCCGGCCTTCACATTGAAGACGCCGTCCGGCGAGACCCAGAGCTTTCCGGCTCTGGCCGGCGGCAAGCCGATGGTGCTGATGTTCTGGCCGGCCTGGTGCCCCTACAGCGACACGCTGCAGCCCTATCTGCAGGACATCCAGAACGACTACCGCGACCGCGGCGTGAGGGTGCAGATGGTCAGCGTGCGCCGCGACGCCGATCACGACCCGGCGCGCCTGCTGCGCGAGCGCCGCTACGACCTGCCCCTGCTGCTCGATGGCGATGCGGTGATGCCCGGCTACCGCGTCGAATACACGCCCTGGGTGGTGGTGATCGACGGCGAGCGCAACATCCGCTATCGGCGCCCGCCCAAGCCGGTGTCGCCGGTGATGACCGCGCAGGAGATCCGCCTGACCCTCAACGAGATCCTGGGGACGCAGGCGGTGCCGGTTCCCGAGAGCTATCCCAGCCCCGAGTCGCGCGGCTGGCATCTGGACATGGCGTCCTTCACGCCGGTCGATAGCGACCCGCGCAAGCAGGCGCCGCTGCCCTTGCCGCAGGTGCTGTGGGCGCCCTGGGTCGAGCACTACCTGGCCGGCGTGGCGCCGGACGAAACCGTGCCCGGCCTGGCGCCGCGCGGCCCGGTGCCTGACGGCAAGACCGCCATCGCCATCGCCCGCGAAATCTGGAGCGCGAAGTACGGTCTGGCCGCCACCGAGCGCGAAGCGCCGTATCGCGCCTACCGCCAGGACAACCAATGGCTAGTGATGGGCGCGCCGCCGCAGCGGGCCCTGGGCGAGGGCATGATCCTGGTCATCGAGCAGGACAGCGGGCGGGTGCAGCGAGTAGCGAAGGGCCGCCCGTAGCGTGCGCACCGCGCACGGGCTTGGTCCGGTGATCGAAGCGACCTCGTGCGCGATGCGCACGCTACTCGCCGAAATTGCCTTCCAGGTCTTTGCCACCCCAGTCGGGCGGCAACAGTCCGAGCCGCACGAAGCGATGCAAGGACGAATGTGGCCAATCGGCCGGCCGCGTCACCAGTCCGTGCTTCACCGGGTTGAAGTGGATGTAGTCCAGGTGTCGGGCAAAGTCCTCTTCATCGCGAATCTGGTGCTCCCAGAAGCGGCGCTGCCACAGGCCGGACTCGTGGCGCCGGGTTTGCGAAGCGGTGCGCTGTTGAGGCGCTGCAATTCGCGCAGCTCGACCGGTCAGCCGCTTGATTTGCCCCCATCGCCGCGCGAAGTCGGCGTCGTCCGGCGGCAGCGTCCACAGGCAGTGCAGGTGATCGGGCAGCAGCACGACGGCATCCACCGTGAACGGATGCGTGGCCTGTACCGCTCGAAAGGCCTCACTCAGGGCCTGCCGGATCGGTTCGGAGGTCAGGTCGAAGTGCCGATGCTGGGCGCAGACCGTGAAGAAGTAGGTGCCACCCGCGACCGGTGCGCGTCGGTAGGTGGCCATGAACCGGAATTACCTCTGCGGGTGCGGGGCGGAGGACCGTAGCGTGCGCATCGCGCACGGGGCTCGCGCATGCCGATGGTCGGAGTCGTGCGCGGTGCGCACGCTACAGGCCCACCGGCCTTCGCAGATCCAGTGTCAGCGGGTACTCGGCGTTGATCTTTTCCTCCGCCGGCCAATAGCTGCCGGGCGTGTGGCCGAAGGCAGCGAAGCGGGCCAGGCGGCGCGATTCGGCTTCGTAGGAGTTGACCGGGAAGCTGTCGTAGTTGCGGCCGGCCGGGTGCATGACGTGGTAGGTGCAGCCGGCAATTGCGCGCTTGCTCCAGCTGTCGTACAGGTCGAACACCAGGGGCGTGTGCACGCCGATGGTGGGATGCAGGCAGGACGGCGGCAGCCAGGCGCGGTAGCGCAGGCCGGCGACGTACTCGCCCTGCACGCCGGTCGCGGTCAGCGGCAGACGACGGCCGCCGACGGTGAGGAAGTGCCGGCCGGGCGTGAGGCCCTTCACCTTCACCTGCAGGCGCTCGACCGAGCTGTCGACGTAGCGCGCGGTGCCACCGCCGCCCGGCTCCTCGCCCAGTGTGTTCCAGCATTCCAGCGCGTGGCGCAGCTCGATCTCGACATCTTCGTAGCGCACGGTGCCGTGGCTGGGGAAGCGGAACTCGAAGTGCGGCGCGAACCAGTCGTTCTCGAAGTGGAAGCCGGCTTGGCGCAGTACGTCGAGCACGCTGACCAGGTCCTGCCAGAGGTAGTGCGGCAGCAGGAAGCGGTCGTGCAGGCTGGTGCTCCAGCGCACCAGCTCGCCCTGGTAGGGCTGCTCCCAGAAATGCGCGATCAGAGCGCGCAGCAACAGCTGCTGCGCCAGGTTCATGCGCGCGTGCGGCGGCATCTCGAAGCCGCGGAACTCCACCAGACCAAGGCGGCCGGTGGCGCTGTCCGGCGAATAGAGTTTGTCGATGCAGATTTCGCTGCGGTGGGTGTTGCCGGTGAGGTCGGTGAGCAGGTGCCGCATGATGCGATCCACCAGCCACAACGGCACATTCGCGCCCTTCTTCGGCAGCTGTGACAGCGCGATCTCCAGCTCGTAGAGATTGGCGTCGCGCGCCTCGTCGACGCGCGGGTGCTGGGAGGTCGGGCCGATGAACAGGCCGCTGAAGAAGTAGCTGAGCGAGGGATGGTTCTGCCAGAAGCGCACCAGCGAGCCGAGCATGTCGGGCCGGCGCAGGAAGGGCGAGTCCGCCGCTGTCGCGCCACCGACCACGATATGGGCGCCGCCGCCGGAGCCGGTGCTGCGGCCATCGACCAGGAATTTCTCGGTGGTCAGGCGCGACAGCCGCGCCTCCTCGTAGACGGTATCGACGATGTGGTTCAGCTCGCGCCAGGACGCGGCCGGCTGCACGTTGACCTCGATCACGCCGGGGTCGGGGGTGATCTTCAGCACTTCCAGGCGCGGGTCGTTCGGCGGCGGATAGCCCTCGATACGCACCGGCAGCTGCAGCTCGGCGGCGGTGTCCTCGACCACCGCGATCAGTTCGAGATAGTCGTCGGCATTCGCGGTCGGCGGCATGAACACGTACAGGTGCTCGCCGCGCGGCTCCACCGCCATCGCGGTGCGCACCGTGCCCTGCAGGTACTGGTCCTCGCGGCGCGCCGCCAGCAGCTCGTCGGTGAGCAGGCGCTGACGGCTGCGGCGCTGGTCCTGCTCGACCTGGGGCAGTTGCAGGAAGGGCTGGTTGAAGCGGCGCGGCAGGGCGTTGCGGATCGCGAAGGGATCGGCCTCGTGCATGTGCGGATAGACGCTGGCCGGCACATGCGGCAGCGATTCCAGCGGCAGGCGATAGCCCACCGGCGAGTCGCCGGGCATCAGTTGCAGGCGGCCGGTGCGCGGGCGCCACAGCTCGCTGACCCAGGCATTCGACTGCCAGCGCTGTACCGGCAGCACATAGCCGCGCGGCACATCCAGACCGCGCTCGAACACCTGCGCCAGACGGGCGCGTTCCTCCTCGTCCTTCAGCTTCGAGTCGAGCGTGCTGACATTGGGCGGTAGCTGGCGCTCACGGTGCAGGTAGTAGAAGGCGTCCTCGTAGGCGGGCAGGGCGTTGTCGGGGTTGACCCGGATGCGCGCCGCGATACCGCGCATCAGCAGGCCCGCGCTCTTCACGCGCTCCGCATGGGTCTTGCTGGTGTCGGTGGTCGGCGTCGGCATCTCGTAGGCCGAGACGGTGCCCTCGATCACGCTGGCGCGCAGAATCGGCTCCTGGTCCTTGCGCCAGTACATGGCGTAGGCCCAGCGCGGCAGCTGCTCGCCCGGATACCACTTGCCCTGGCCGTGGGTCAGCAGCGCCCCCGGTGCGAACTGCTCGCGCAGGCGCAGCAGCAGGTCGTTGGCGAGGCGCTGCTTGGTCGGGCCGACGGCGGCGGTATTCCACTCGGCGGCCTGGAAGTCGTCGAGCGAGACAAAGGTCGGCTCGCCGCCCATGGTCAGGCGCACGTCGCCGGCGTTCAGACGGGTATCGACCAACTGGCCGAGCTGCTGGATCGCCCGCCACTGGTCCTCGGTGTAGGGCTTGGTGATACGCGGCGTCTCGCGCAGGCGCGTCACCTTCATCTCGTGGCCGAACTCGACCTCCAGCTCCGGGTCGTCCTTGCCACGGGCATAGCTGAAGCTGCCGCTGACCGGGGCTGCGGTCGAAGGCTCGGGCGTGGCGCAGAGCGGGATGTGGCCCTCGCCCGCGAACAGGCCGGAGGTGGGGTCGAGGCCGATCCAGCCGGCGCCCGGCAGATAGACCTCGCACCAGGCATGCAGGTCGGTGAAGTCGACCTCGGTGCCGCTGGGGCCGTCGAGTGACTTCTGGTCCGGCGTCAGCTGGATCAGATAGCCCGAGACGAAGCGCGCCGCGTAGCCGAGGTGGCGCAGCAGCTGCACCAGCAGCCAGGCCGAGTCGCGGCAGGAGCCGCTGGCCTTGCTGAGGGTTTCCTCCGGCGTCTGCACGCCGGGTTCCATGCGTATGAGGTATCCGATGTCGTGCTGCAGGCGGGCGTTGATGGCGACCAGGAAGTCCACCATCCGCTCTTTCTTTTTCGGCACCGAGGCCAGCAGGGCCTTGAACTTGGCACCGCCCTCGTCCTTGCGCAGATAGGGCTTGAGGTCTTCCAGCAGGTCCGGCTGGTAGGCGAAGGGATAGTGCTCGGCGTAGTCCTCGATGAAGAAGTCGAAGGGATTGAACACCGCCAGGTCGGCGACGCAATCGACGATCACCTTGAACTCGCGGATGGCCTCCGGAAACACCACCCGCGCCAGCCAGTTGCCGAAGGCGTCCTGCTGCCAGTTGAGGAAGTGCGGGTCCGGCTCGATGTTCAGCGAATAGCTCAGCACCGGCGTGCGCGAGTGCGGCGCCGGCCGCAGGCGGATCACCTGCGGCGACATGGTCACCGGGTGGTCGTAGCGGTAGGCGGTGACGTGATGGATCGCGGCGTGGATGGACATGGTGGTCGCTAAGTGGTCGGCTGCGATGGTCTGGCGCCGATTGTGAGGCAAGAAGCTAGCCGGGCTCCGGCTCATCGGCCTTGGGCAGGCGCAGGCCGACCTCGGCGATGCGCCCGGCTTCGAGCCGGCGCACGGTCAGCTCGACTCCGGCCAGGCGCACGCGGTCGCCCTCGACCGGCTGCGGCAGCAGGCGGCGCAGGGTCTGGGCCAGGGTCTCGCCGGCGACGCTGGCGGGCGCTGTCGCACCGTAGGCCCGCAGCACTTCGGCGGTGGGGGCCTCCGGCGCCAGGTGGAACAGACCGAGATAGGCCTCGCGCTGCTTCAAGTCGGAGCTGCGCGGGCGCTCGAACAGGGCGTCCAGGGCGGCGACTTCCTCCGGCCGCGCTAGCAGCGAGATGCGGTCGCCGACCTCGATCCGGCCCCAGAGCGAGTAGGGCAGCAGGTTGCCGTGGCGGATCAGGCAGACCACCCGCGAGGCATCCGGCAGGCCCAGCTGCTTCACCGTGCGTCCCAGCGGCTGGGTGCCGCGCGACACCCGGTAGCTGATGATCTCCCAGCCGCTCTGGCCCTGCAGTTCAAACTCGGCGCGGTGCACACGGGTGCGCACCTGCGGCATCAGCAGGTCCAGCCGCTTCGCCACCCAGCCCACGGTCGAGCCCTGCAGCAGCAGCGACAGCAGCACCAGGAAAAAGGCGACGTCGAAAATGGTGCGCGCCGCCGGCAGCCCGGCCAGCAGCGGGTAGGTGGCGAGCACGATGGGCACGCCGCCGCGCAGCCCGACCCAGGCCACGAACAGCTGCTCGCGCCAATGGAAACGCAGCGGGGTCAGGCATAGCGCCACCGCCAGCGGCCGTGCCACCAGCATCAGCATCGCGCCGATGCCCAGCGCCGGCCACAGCAGGGCCGGCAGCTCGTGCGGGGTCGCCAGCAGGCCCAGGATCAGGAACAGCCCGACCTGGGCCATCCAGGCAATGCCGTCGTGGTAGCGCTGCACGTCGCGGATGTGGCGCGGCCGGTGGCGGGCCAGGGTGATGCCGGCCAGATAGGTGGCGAGAAAGCCGCTGGCCTCGACACTGGCGGCCAGGCCGAAGATCAGCAGCGCGCCGAAGAAGGCCAGCAGCGGATAGAGCGGCTCCGGCAGGCGCATGCGGCTCAGCGTCCAGTTGAGCAGGCGGCCGCCGCCCCAGCCGATCAGCGCGCCGCCGCCCAGCTGCACGGTGAAGAACAGCAGGGCATGGCTGACGGTCATGCCGCCCTCGGCCGACAGCGCCTCCACCAGGCCGATGGTCAGCAGCACCGCCATCGGATCGTTGGCGCCGGACTCGATCTCCAGCACCGAGCGCAGGCGGTGGTTCAGGCCCACCCGCTGCGAGTGCAGGGTGCCGAACACTGCCGCCGCGTCGGTGGAGCTGACCACCGCGCCGAGCAGGAAGGCCTCGGTCCAGGACAGCGGCAGCAGCCACTGCGCCACCAGCGCCACGCCGCCGGCGGTCACCAGCACGCCGAGCGTGGCCAGCAGGCCGGCCGGTTTCAGGCCCAGGCGGAAGTCGTCGGCATTGGTCTTCAGGCCGCCGTCGAACAGGATTACCGCCAGCGCCATCGAGCCGGCGAAGTTGGCGAACCAGAAATTGCTGAACTGGATGCCGCCGGGCCCGTCCTCGCCGGCCAGCATGCCCACCACCAGGAACACGAACAGGATCGGCACCCCGAGGCGGGGCGCGACCACGGTCGCGACGATGCCCAGGGCTCCGAGAAAGCCAATGGCGAGGATCAGGGCGTTGATGGCTTCCATGGCCGGAGCCTAACCGTCGGCCTTGCAAGGGCGCCAGCGAAATCCGCCAGGAGTATTCGTCCCCAAACCGTAGGGTGGGTGCAGCGCAGCGAAACCCACCATCAATGCATAGCCCCGGACGAGGTCCGGGGGCGTACGTCGGCCGCAGCGACTGCTACCCGCTCAAGGATTGCGTGCCCGGATCAGCAAGGGCCGCGACTGTCCCCGTGCCCGAGGTGGCCTTCGGCCGCCTCCCGAGGCAGCTCCATGGTCTTCTTGCCCTTGTGACACAGCAGGACCGTGTCACCGCCCGCCTTGCCGCCGCCGGAGGAACCGCCATATCCGTCCATGGGCACCAGAACGCAGCTGCTGGTCAGCAGGGCCAGGCATACGGAGAGGGCGATTTTCATAGGGGTTCGGTGCAGTGGCGAAGGTGCTTGGGGCGATGCGACCGCAGTGTAGCGAACGAGGGTGGGTGCAGCGTAGCGAAACCCACTGCCGCTCTCACACCATGCCGAACTACATCCGCGCGTCGGTCCCCGGCGGTACTTTCTTCTTCACGGTGGCGCTGGCGGAACGCTCCCAAAGCCTGCTGACGGAACACGCCGACCTGCTGCGACTGGCTTTCCGTGAAGAGCGCCAAGCACATCCGTTCACGGTCGATGCCATCGTCGTCCTGCCCGAGCATCTGCATTGCCTGTGGACCCTGCCGCCGGACGACGGCGATTTCTCCAGCCGCTGGCGCCGCATCAAGGCCGGGTTCTCGTCGCGGCTGGCCAGGGGCGAACGACGCTCCGCAAGCCGCGGCGACAAGGGTGAAGCGGCATCTGGCAACGGCGGTTCTGGGAGCATTGCGTGCGCGACGAGCGGGATTTCGCGGCGCATGTGGGCTACATCCACTTCAACCCGGTCAAGCATGGGCTGGTGAGCCGGGTTGTGGACTGGCCGTATTCGTCGTTCCAACGGTATGTTGAGCGGGGGCTGTTGCCGCCGGATTGGGGCGGGGGCGCGGCGCCTGATGTGGCGGCGGGGGAGTGATTTGTTTGCGCAGTGGCGCGTGGCGGCGTGGTGGGTTTCGCTGCGCTGCACCCACCCTACTGGACCGGCCACACTTCTGTAGACAGTCAGTTGCCGCTTTGCGCGTAGCGCCTCTCAAACTCTACCGGGGACAGACCGCCGGCGGAACCATGCCGGCGGATCGGGTTGTAAAACATCTCGATGTAATCGAAGACATCTGA
>JAUYNO010000087.1 GCA_030696045.1 Stagnimonas sp.
CTTCATTCGATTGGCTGTTCCTAATGCAACATTACGGGCTGCCAACGCGTCTATTGGACTGGACGGAAAGTCCTCTCGTCGCGCTTTACTTTGCTGTCAACGACTTCGAGTTGCACGCCGACCAGGATGCAACCCTTTGGGCGCTTCGCCCTTGCGAACTCAACAAGCGAGCAAATATCGAGGACGCGAATGAACAGTTCTTCATTCCGTCGTTTGATGACGACGAGCTAAAGAATTACTCAATCGAAAGTCTTGCCAGCGGTCCGAAACGTACCAAACTGTCCCCTATCGCAACAATTGCGACTCGCAACAATCCCCGAATACAGGCCCAGCTCGGTGTGTTCACTATTCACCATCTCGATGAAACTCCCTTGGAAAACATCGGTGATGGAGCGCATGTGAGCAAGTACGTGATCCCCACGGCAGCCAGAACTCTTATATTGGATCAACTCCGCCTACTCGGGTTTTCAAAATTCTCGATGTTTCCGGAGCTTGCGAGCATCGGTGAAAACATTAAACGGGGCCTCGTATGAGCTACATAGAAACATTTCCAGTGCAGCACAGCACGATAATGCGGCTCTACTCTGAACGAGAAGAGATCATGATGGACCCAGAGTATCAACGGATGGGAGGAGTATGGACCAGGGAGAAAAAACAGTTGCTTATGGACTCCATTCTGAACGACTACGACATCCCCAAAATCTATCTACACGCTTTTTCCCGGCAGCAGAAGAAAGAGGGCGGATATGCCTACGCAGTGATCGACGGTCGGCAGCGATTAGAGGCAATATGGCAGTTCATTGAGGGTAGGTTTACGCTCGCCGATGATTTTGTCTACCAAGATGACGAATCCGTCCAGCTTGCGCGGCTCGGTTACTCAGACATCGCCACCGGGCACCCAAAGATCAAGATTAAGTTCGACTCGTTCGTTTTGCCCGTAATCGGTGTTGACACCGATGACCAAGAACTGATCGAGGACATGTTCTCTCGCTTGAACGAGGCCGTGCCCCTTAACGCTGCGGAAAAGAGAAACGCCCTGGGTGGTGAAATGGTTGCTGCGTTTCGGGAGATCGCCTCACATCCCTTCTTCGCGCGCAATGTCGCGCTTGGAAATAAGCGGTTTCAGCATCGAGAGGTGGCAGCCAGACTCTTGATGATCGAAGAAAACCTCCTTCATAACCCCAAGATCATTGATACCAAGCGGGAGTATTTGGATGCTCTCGCTAGAAATTATCATGATGGCAAGTCGGAAATAGTTCGACAGCTCAGTACTATTATCACGACGGTCCTCGATCATATGGCTGCGGTCTTTGTCGAGAAGGACGAGCTTCTTCGGGGTCAAGGAAACATGGCCCTCTACTATCTTCTGAATAAGAGCGCCCTGAGCGAGGGCACCACTGCCTTGGTAACCCGCGCCCGACTATTCGAGTTCCGCGAGGCGGTGCGACAGAACCGGAGTAAGGCTGAGGACAACTACGCAGATGCCACGTTCGAGCTTCTGGAGTTTGACCGTCTGTCGCAGCAGGGCACGAATGACTCCTCCAACCTTCGAGAGCGCTTAGGAGTCATCGCCCGATTTGTTGGCGTTACTCCGGTGACAATCTGATCCATCGTGCCCTCGCTCCGGGGGGGGCAGACGGTAGGACCCTTCGCAGGGGCCCCAAATCGTTGATGCAAAATGAACTGCGGGGCTATCGATTCCGCCCCCGGCCACCATTCGATAGAACTGCGTACCGAGCAGGAGGTAGCAGCAGTCGTGAGAAAGCGGGCTCGTTCGGCCACCTGCTGCGCCAGTGTCTCGTGAGTGTCGTAGGCGCCTCGATTGCGTTGCAGCGCCTGTGCCAGCCTCTCGAAACCGGCGTCGGTGACGCGCAGGTATTTCTTGCCGCTGTCGTCCCCGGCCTAGCCGCCCGAGCACTTCAACGTTCCCCGCGCGTGACAGCGGGGTGGTGTGGCTCCTCGCAGAACAAATACGCCCTCGACAGAGGGCGTATTGCTTTGCTCAGGCCGGAGCCGCCGGGATCAGTAACCCGCGCTGCACCGCCGGCCGCGCGACGAAGCTCGCCAGTGCCCGCAGGACCTGCGGATACGCTTCGATGCCCACCAGTTCACCGGCGCCGTAGAAGCCGATCAGGTTGCGCACCCAGGGGAAGGTGGCGATGTCGGCGATGCCGTAGTCCTTGCCCAGCAGCCAGTCATGACCGCTGAGTTGCTGCTCCAGCACCGCCAGCAGGCGCTTGGACTCGGCGACGTAGCGGTCACGCGGGCGCTTGTCCTCGTAGTCCTTGCCGGCGAATTTATGGAAATAGCCGACCTGGCCGAACATCGGGCCGATGCCGCTCATCTGGAACATCAGCCACTGGATGGCCTGCCAGCGGCCGACGGCATTGCTGGGGATGAAGCGGCCGGTCTTGTCGGCGAGGTAGAGCAGGATCGCGCCGGACTCGAACAGCGCCAGCGGCTGCCCGCCGGGGCCATCCGGATCAAGGATGGCCGGGATCTTGTTGTTGGGATTGAGCGAGCGGAATTCCGGCGACAGCTGGTCCTGGCTGTCGAAGCTGACCCGGTGTGGTTCGTAGGGCAGGCCCAGCTCTTCAAGCAGGATCGAGACCTTGACGCCGTTGGGCGTGGGCAGCGAGTAGAGCTGGAGCCGGTCCGGGTGCCGCGCCGGCCATTTCCGGGTGATGGGGAAGGCGGAAAGATCGTTCATCGCGGCGCTCCGTGGTCCTGAGAACAGGGTGACACGGAACGCGGCCGCGGTTCAGCGCTGCGAGGGATCGTGGGCGAGCAGGAAGGCGCGCAGGCCGGCGAGATCGTCGGTGTTGATGTGGTCCTGGTCGGCGGCGAGCAGTTCGGTCCAGACGCGGTCGCGGGCTGCGCCGGCGCTGTCCGGCGTTTCCCACAGGCGGATGCGCTGGCCCTTGGCGTGTGCGGTGGCAATCGACTGGTGCAGCTTGGCGCGCTGCTCCGGCGGCATTTCGCCATTGCCGTCCCAGCCGAACTCGGTGGTCCAGTTGTCGCTGATCAGGGGCATGAAGCTGGCCGGGTCGCTGCCGTCGAGGTCGGCGAAGCGGCCGTCGTAGAAGCAGTAGCGGCTGGTCGCGGCCAGCATGGATGCCTTCGGCCGGTTGCCGGAGAGGATGGCGGTGACCGCGCCGGGCAGCACGGCGCCATTCTGGTAGTGGCTGAACAGTGCGCCGTATTTCGCCAGCTCGGTCTCGATGGCCGACCAGGTGGACTCGGCCTCGGTCTTGGCGTCGATCAGCAGGTAGAAGGGCGCGCAGTCGGGCTGGATGCAGCCGCCGTTGGCCTCGGCGCGCGCCTGCAGCGGGTCGAGATAGAGCGCCGCCAGGGTGCGGTCGGGTTGGATGTCCTGCGGATCGTGGGCGACGTAGAGTCCGGCCACTGCTCCCAGGCCGGGCAGCGGCAGGGTGTAGACATCGGCCTCGACGCTGGTGAAGCCCTGCTCCAGCGCATCGAGCAGGGGCTGCTCGTGCTCGTAGTCGTTGTGGGCGTGGGCGCGGACCAGCGATTTCGCGGTGGCCGCAGGCAAGGGGTCGGCGGGCACGGCCAGGGGAGCCGCGCTTTCGCCGCAGGCGGTCAGCGCCAGCGCAACCAGCAGCAGCGAGGGCAGGTGTCTAGACATGGCTCGGTTGCGCGCAGGCGGCCAGCTTCATGCGATTGGCGGCGCGGGTCCGCCGCGCGAGCAGTTCGTAGTTGGCATCGAAGGACTGGCCGAGGCGGGCCAGCGAGCGCACCGGCTGCACGGCGGCATTGGCGGCGCCGAGCGAGCGGCGCGGAATGCTGAACTCGTCGATCACCGCCGTCGCACCGGTCGCGGGATCAACCGAGCGGCTGACGGCCGTGATGGCGCCGCGGCTGATGCTGTACTCGGTGAAGACATGGCTGTCCTGCAAGCCGAAGGCGCTCCAGGCCGACTGCGGCAGCAGCACGTAAAAGCCCTTGCCGCCGGTGCCGGCGGTGACCTGGACATAGCCGAGCGGATTCGGCTGGCCGAAGGCCATCGGCTGGCTGCGCTGGTAGATGTGGTCGTGGCCGACCGCCAGCAGGTCGACGCCGTAGCGCACGAAGATGTTTTCCTGCAGCAGCACCAGGGTCGGGTTGTTGGGATTGCGGCCCTCGTTGTCGGTCCAGATGGTGAAGTGCTGGGAGACGATGATGAAGTCGATCTCGCCGGCCGCGCGCCGCAGCGCCGCCTGCGCCAGGTCGGTTTCCAGGAAGGCGATCTCGCTGGCGAGGGTGCCGTCGGTGGCGAAGCAGCCACCGGTCGAGATCACAAAATGGCAGCGGCCGAGGTCGAAGCTGTAGAAAGTGCCGTCCGGGCTCAGGGTCGAAGTCTTGCAGGCGAAGCGGTTGCGGTAGGTCGCGCCGTTGTTGTCCTCTTCCTCGTGGTTGCCGGGCGCGGTGAGCAGGATGCCGCTGGCGGCGTAGTCGGCCTCCAGGGCGTTGACGTAGTCGTCCCACAGCGGCTGGTCGCCGTTGGCGTAGGAGAGATCACCGGCGATCAGCAGGAAGTCCGGCTGCCGCGCCGCCGCCGCGCGCAGCACCGTGCTGGAGCTGGGGCCGATGCCGTGGTCGCCGAAATGGCAGAAGCGGAACTCCTCGCCGGCCGGCGTCGGCCGCACCACCCGCACCGGACTCCAGGCCTGCGCGGAGCCGACGCGATAGCGCATCGGCAGGTTCGGGTCGAGCCCGGCGGCGCTGGCCTTGTGGGTGAAGCTGGCGACTCCGGGGGTGGCGCTGGTGCTGGCCTCGGCGCGGCCGGGCAGGGGCGCGCTGGCGATGTCGGCGGCGCTCATGCCGGCGCTGACCGGGCCGAACTCGATGGCGCTGACGGGGGCGTCCTCGCCGTCGGTGAACCAGGTGGCGGTGCGGGTCGTCAGGGGATCGGCGGTCCAGGACAGATGGGTGCCGCGCGGCGCGAATTTCGGCGGCGGTGGCGTCACCGGTGGCAGCACCGGCGGCTCCACCGGCGCGACCGGCTGGCCGCCGCCGGAATTGCCGCAGCCGCCCAGCCAGGCCGGCAGCAGCAGGGCGCTGCTGCCATAGGCGCCATTGCGCAGGAAGCGCCGGCGGCGCAGGTCGGGTGGCAGGGCGTGGGTCATTGCGGGCTCCGGCGGCGGCGGGCGGCAGCGAACAGGAACAGGAGCAGGAGAGCAGCCGGCGGGCTGCCACCGTGACGGCCGTCATCGCCGGCCGGACCGTCGGGCGTGGTGAAGCTGTTGTACTGCGCCGTCTTGGCGGTGGCATCGCCGGCGAAGCTCACCACGTAGTCGGCCACCGCGCCCGGCAGCTTGATGCAGCCTTGGCGATTGCTGCTGCCGCCGGGCAGCGCCTTGCGATCACGCTGGCTGACCGCCAGCGGTTTGTAGGGCAGGCCCAGGCCGTTCTCGGCGTTCGTCAGGCACACCGCCTGCTCGCCGACGCCGTCCGCGGTCGAGGGTTCGAGCTTCACCGCGACGGGATCGGCGAGCACCGCGCGGATCACGTCCGGCTGGTTGATCTGGGCGCCATCGGTGCCGTTCGCCAGGCCGCGCAGGAACTCCGCAGCCTCGTTGGCCTCGCCCTCGTCGTAGCTGTGCGGCAGCACCACCGAGCAGCCGTCGTGAATGGCGGCGACGATCTCGGGTGGAAACTTGGCCATCGACGAGCCATAGACGATGGAGCGATCCGTCTCGTCATAGAGGACCTGCGCGGTCTCGTCGCCGGCCAGGTTGTAGATCACCCGTAGCTCCGGCCAGATCGCCTGGGCCAGGGTGACCACGTCGCCGCTCATGTTGAAGAAGCTGCGCGGCATCAGGCCGTAGTCCTGCACGGTCTGGAAAAACAGCGGGTAGTTCTTGACGAACTTGATGTCGAACTCGATGCCGCGACCGGTATCGCGGGCCAGGGCCATGATCTCCTCCAGACGCGGCACCGGCGAGGGGTCGTACTCGCTGCCGATCCAGGGCTCGAAGTTGGCGGCGTTGAGCGCGTCGATCTGCACCGAGAGCATGGTCGATATCGCGCCGCTGCCGCCGGTGGTGCGCGCGACCTCGTCGTCGTGCATGGAATACAGCACGCCGTCCAGCGACTCGCGCACGTCCACTTCCACGAAGTCCATGCCGTAGGCAAAGGCGTGGCGATAGGCCCAGAGCGTGTTCTCCGGCGCCAGATTGATGCCGCCGCGATGGGCCGAGATCAGCGGCGGCCGGCGCCCGAGGTCGGGAACGCCGGCGCTGGTCCAACGGGCCGGTTCGGCGGCCTCGGCGCAGGGGGCATCGGCCCGCTCCAGGGTTGCGGCCTCAGCCAGTCCGGCGAACAGGGCGCCGAGTATCAGCAGGCGGATGGGGCGCATGAATGGAAGGGCTGTGGAATCGGGCGCGCGCACTTTAGGCGGCGCGGGTGACCGTCCGGTGATGAATGCATGACGGCGCCCTGAAACTGTCACCGCAGTGCAAACTGCCAGGGGCATCGTGCCCAGTCCCCTCCTGCAGCCCCTGTCGCCATGCCCGTCCGTCCCAACTTCCGTCGTGCTCTCCCTCTGCTGCGCCGGCGCCTGTCGCGTCGCGAGCTGCTGCGCCGCGGCTTTCTCGGCCTGGGTCTGGTGGGCGTGGGCGGCGCGCTGAGCGCCTGTGGCATCTCCAAGCCGCCGCTGCTGGACGACCCGGTCCTGCCGCCGGTGGAGCCGCCGCCACCACCACCACCGGTGCCCGGCCAGCTGCTGATTCCGCCGCTGGCCAGCGCGCCCGACGAGAACGGTCTGCTGATTCCGCAGGGCTTCAAGAGCCGGGTGATCGCCCAGGCCTACCAGCCGGTCGGCGGCACCAACTTCCTCTGGCACAGCGACCCTGATGCCGGTGCGGTGTTCGCCGCCGACGATGGTGGCTGGGTCTATGTCTCCAACCGCGAGTTCCTGCCTGGCGGCGCCGATGCCATCCGCTTCGATGCCGATGGCGAGATTGTCGACGCCTACAACGTGCTGCCGGGCCTGCTCAGCCGGCTCAACTGCGGCGGCGGCGTCACGCCCTGGGGCACCTGGCTGTCGGGTGAGGAAACCGACATCGGCCTGATCTGGGAATGCGATCCCTTCGACGCCACCGGCCTGTCGGCGCGCGCCATCACCGGCTGCGGCAGCTTCACCCACGAGGCGGCGGCGGTCGATCCGACTACGCATATCTTCTATCTGACCGAGGACATGTCGGACAGCGCCTTCTACCGCTTCATCCCGGCCGAGCCCAACCTCGGCGGCGTACCCGGCACCACCGGCGTGTTGCAGGCCCTGGTGGCGGCGGCAAGCCAGGAGCAGATCGACGCCGACGGCGCGCGCGGCCCCTGGGCAGTGAGCTGGGTCGATATCCCCAACCCGAATCCGCTGCAGATTCCGGAAGCGCCGGCCGAACTGCAGCCGCAGACCCCGACCCGCTTGCAGGCCGAGTGCACGCACTTCGACGGCGGCGAGGGCATCTGGTGGCAGGACGGTGTCGTCTACTTCACCAGCAAGGGCGACCGCCGGGTCTGGGCGCACGACATCGCGGCGCAGACGCTGGAAGTGATCTACGACGACTTCTTCTTCGCGCCCGATCCCATCCTCGACTCGGTCGACAACATCGTGATGACGCCGGGCGGCGACATCGTCATCGTCGAAGACAAGGAGGAAGCCAACCAGCAGGCGGTCGCGATCCGGCCGGACGGCTCGCTGGCGGTGCTGGTGCAGCTGGTGGGGCAGGAGGGCTCGGAAGTCACCGGCCCGGCCTTCTCGCCGGATGGACGCTACTTCTACTTCAGCAGTCAGCGTGGCCCGGGGGCGGGCGGCACCACCGGCCTCGCCGGCATCACCTACTGCATTGAGGGGCCTTGGTTCACGCCCTGATGCGCCGCGTGCAGCAAAAAGGCCCGGGTGTTTGCAACACCCGGGCCTTTCGCGTTCTACCTCATTCGGGGAAGAGGCTGTTATTGGTCAGCGGGAAGGCGGTGACGTCGCTGCTGGCGTAGTTGGCCGGGTTCTTCACCAGGGTCGCGAAGGCGTCGAGATCGCTGCGATCCAGCGAACCGCTGTAGCGGTTGTTGTCGCTGGTAAAGCTGATCGCCGCCCCGGCGGCGGTCAGTTCGGCGGGAATCTCGCCGGCGGCACCGCCGCTGGCGTTGATGGCCGCGAGGAAGCGATCCACCGTCACCGCTACCCCGTCGGTCGTGCCCTGGAAGGCGTAGATGGTCTCCGCCGTGCCACTCAAACCGCCGGTGCTGCCAACCGCGCTGCCCTTGTCGAACAAGGGCGGGTTGCTGCCCTGGTCCGGCTGGGCCGTAATGATGGTGCCGGCCGGATAGGCGACATCGGCCGTCCACATATAGGCCGCCTCGTTGCCCGGGAACTGTGGGCTGGCGGCCGAGTTGTAGTCCTTGTCGGTGAAGCCGATCTGGGTGCCGGCGCTGACGGCCTTCAACAGCACAAAGGCGAAGGCATCCGGCGCATCGGCGTTGACCGCCATGAACAGCAGGTCGCCGGCCTGCAGCACCGTTGGCGGTGTCGCCACGGTGAAGTTGAGGCTGCTGGCGTCGTTGAGGCCGGCGTACTGGTTGAGCGAGCGGTCGCGCAGCACGCCGGGGCCGATCTGCAGGTTGTAGGCGCCGCTGGCCATCAGTGGCGTGGTCGGGGTGATAGTTACCGTGCTGCCGCTGATCACGACCTGCGCGTCGCCAACCGGAATCGTGCGGATGTCGCCGTCGCCAGTGATGACAATGTTGCCGGTGCCGGCGCGCATGGCCTCGCTGAAGTTGAGGATGATCTGGTTGCCGCTGACATTGACGGCGTCGTCCGCCGGCGTGCTGCTGAGCAGGGTCGGTGCGGTGCTGTCGGCAATGCCGTGGGCGGTGAAGCGCAGCGCCATCGGGTCGGTGACGGCGGGCGAGCTGTTGCCGTCGGCGTCGCGCAGCAAGCCGGCCGGGACCGTGACGCTATAGACGACTCCGGGCAGCAGGTCCTCTCCGGGATTGATACGCAGGCTGCTGCCGCTGATGCTGATCTGGCTGCCGTCGGTCACCGCAATGCTGCGCACATCCGCGCCGCCGGTGAGAGTGATGTTGCCGGTGCCGGCGACGACATTCTTGTTGAAGCCCAGATAGAAGTTGCTGCCGATGCCGACCGCGCTGGCGCTCGTGGTCGGCTCGTAGATCGCCATGCCGGGCACGCCGGCGCCGCCGGCGTTCTCGCCGACCACGTAGAGCTTGCGGTCGGCATCCATCACCAGGCCTTCGTTCTGCGGCGCGATGCCGACGTCGAGCGCGCCGATCAGGCTGCCGCTGCGGCTCAGGTGCACCAGCTTGCCGGCCGGGCCGCTGACGATCAGCAGTTCGCCGGCATCGGCGGCGGTGCCGGCCAGCAGGTTGGACAGCGCGAACACGTCGGAGAACACCGACAGGCCGCTGAGGGCCGGATCGAACAGGTCGGTCGGATTCTCGGTGGTCGGCGAGCCGTTGCTGGCGGTCAGCGCGGTGAAGTCCACCGTGGTCTGGAAGATGCCCTGCGGACTGGCTTCCTTGACCGCGAGATAGCCGCTGGTCTGCGAATCGAAGCTCAGGCCTTCGATGCCGATATTGCCGACCGTGGTGCCGAGCTTGACGGTCTTGACCTCGGCGGAGCCGGCGACCAGGGTGGTGCCCGCGGTGTAGGTGAAACGACTGAACTGGCGCAGGCGCTCCTCGACCAGCACGAACTGGCCGCCGCCGATGTAGGTCAGGCCCTCGGTATCGGCGAAGCCGCTCAGTGCCATGGTGTCGATCCGCTCGCCGGTCTTGCTCACCTGGACGATGCCGGTGCCCTCGTCGCCCATCACGAACAGCGTGTTGCGGTCCTTGTCGAATGCGATGGCGGACGCTTCCTTGGCCAGCTCGTTGGCGTCCTCCGCGCTGGCTGGTACCGGCAGGTTGAAGTAGCCGGTCTGGCGGTAGTTGGCGATCTCGATGGTCTTACCGGGGGCCGTGAAGCTCAACGTCGGTGCGCCAAGTCCGGCCGGCGCGGTGATCGTGTCATCGTTGTCCGAGCAGCCAGCGACCAGCGCCGCCCCGAGAAAAACCGACGCCACCGAAGGCATCCATTGCCGAACTTGCATTGCCGCTCCCTCACCGATTCATTGACAGGAAGCGCGATCATTCCGGCCGCGCGTTTCAGGCCGGTGACTCTTCCGTTGCAGTGCCGCGCGTGATCAGGGCCGGATGCGGGCCAGCGGCATCGGCGCGCTCTCGCTGGTGATGTACACGGTGCCGCGCTCGCCGAGCGCGAAGCTGCCGGCTTCGATCTGCGGATAGTCCGGCAGGTCGAAGCCACGCGGTGGGCGGGCGAAGGCCTGGGCCCAGGTTTCGCCTTCGGCGCGGTCCCAGAAATAGCCGTTGATCAAGCTGCCGACATAGGCGCGGCGCAGGCTGTCGTCGAAGTCCATCGCCGTGGTCCAGTTGTAGGAATCGACATTGCCGGCGTAGTCGGCCGGGGCACGCGGGATGCTGATCGGCCCCAGGTTTTCCATCAGCGCCGGCAGTGCCACTGGCAGCGGGGCGGCCAGCGAGAAGCGGTACAGCGTCGGCTGGGCGTCGCGCTTGGACAGCACATAGGCCATGTTCTCTTCGCCGTCGACCGCGAGCGACTCAGCGTCGCGCGGGCCGGTGGGGTAGGCGGCGGTGTAGATGGTGGCGATGGCGCTGAGTGTCTGCGGCGTGGCGCCGGGCGTCAGCGCCGGCTCCTCGACCCGGTAGAAATTCAGCACCGGCCGGAAGGCGCTGTTGTCGCCGATGTCGCCGATCAGCAGATAGTCCTTGCCGCCCTGGCGGTAGCTGACCAGGTCTTCCCAATCGAGATTGGCGGGGGCGCCCTGGATGCTCAGCGTCGCCAGGAACTTGCCCTCGGTGCTGAGCGCGTACAGCTCGGTGGCGCCGCCGCTGTCGTTAAGGGTCCACAGCACGTCGTCGCGCTTTTGCGAGCGCGCCAGACCGCTGGATTCGTTGACCAGGTCGCTGTCGAGCAGGTACTCGACGAGCCCGTCGACCGGCGGCGGCGCGCTGCCGCCGGGCGCGGTGGAGGCCCCGTCGCAACTGCTGAGCAGGCAGCAGGCAAATAGCAGGAAATGCGGCGTGGAGCAGGTAAGGAGGCGGTGCATGGCGAGTGGCGGTGGGCGGGCGTAAGCCGCGAACCGCGCAGGCTAGCGATGCAAGTTTGCGGAACGGTGATGGGCCGCCCCGCCGCCGCAGGACCTACTCCAGCGCGAGGATGTAGTCCCAGTGTTCGGCGCGCACCGGCGACACCGACAGCCGGTTGCCGCGCTGGAGCAGGGCCAGACCTTGCAAGCTCTGCTCGTGCTGCTTCAGCTCTTCCAGCGTCAGCGGCCGCTTGAGGTGGCGCTTGTACTTCACATCCACCAGGAACCAACGTGGCTCCTCGCGCTTGGAGCCCGGATCGTAGTGGTGATGCTTGGCATCGAACTGGCTGGGGTCGGGATAGGCGGTGCTGGCGACCTCGGCCAGACCGTAGATGCCCGGCACCTCGCAGCTGGAGTGGTAGAAGAACACGCCGTCGCCGACCTGCATCTGGTCACGCATGTAGTTGCGCGCCTGGTAGTTGCGGACACCATCCCAGGGCTCGGTCTTCTTCGGCCGCTGCTTGAGATCGTCGATGGAGAAGGTGTCGGGCTCGGTCTTCATCAGCCAGTAACGTTTCGGCATGGGTGCTCTCAAGGCGGGAGACGATGGGGGAAGCGGCGCAGGCCGCGCTCGGTGAGCACGGCGTGCAGCGGGCGGTCGTGCGGCTCCACCGGCAGACGCTCGACCTGCTGGCAAGCGTAGGCGAGGCCGATGCGGCGCGGTCGGCGGGCGCGCTTCAGGCCCGCCAAGGCACGGTCGTAGTAGCCGCCGCCCTGGCCCAGACGCTGCCCCTGATCGTCGAAGCCCAGCAGAGGCAGCAGCAGCAGATCCAGTTGTCGCAGCGATCGCGCCGGGCCCGGTGGCGGTTGCCGCATGCCCTGGGCATGGCGAGGCAGGCGGCTGGGCCGCAGAGGTACGAAGCGCAGACCCAGCCGGCGATGGATGCGCGGCGCGTACAGCCGCAGGCCCCGCCTCGCGAGGGCATGGCGCAGCAGGCTGGTATCCAGCTCCGAAGCCATCGACAGATACAGCGCGACGTGGCGGGCGCGGCGGAATTCGCGCCAGCGCAGGAACTGGCGCAGCAGCCGGCGCGCGGCCTGGCGGCGTTGCCGCGTGCTCAGGGCGCGGCGCTGCGCGCGCAGCCGACGGCGCAATTCGGCTTTTGCTGAGGGGATGGGGGCTTGCACGCGGTTTATCGGGCGGTGCCGAGGGGCGCCGGCCAGTTGGCCGGCGCACGCGGAAAAAGTGTGTCTCCCGCCTGTGCCGTATCCCACGTCACTGACCTTGAGACGAACGTCTCAAGTGGGCACCGCGCCGGCCTTCGGGCTTCCCACTGCGAGGTGGGCCTGCACGCCAGAACCAGGTAAGGCTCCCGGGGTTTTGCAATTAGGCTCAAGGGGTTTGGACGGGGCCGTCGAACACCGCAGGAGACACGCCTGCATTCTACACCCGGTATGCGCGGCGACACGGCCACCGGCTGGCGGCTAATCGACGTCGCTGAGCGTGGTGTCGATGTCGCGGCTGAACTGCTTGAGCCGCTCGATGGCCTGGCCATCGGGCACCACCACGCTGGCGTCGCCGCGCAGGGTCAACAGCTCGCGCGCCAGATTGAGTGCCGCCATCACCGCGATCTTCTCGGCGCCCAGCGCCCGGCCGCGCTTCTTGATCGCGCTCATGCGTTCGTTGAGGAATTCCGCCGAGGCGACCAGGGCCTCGTGCTCGGCCGGCGCGCACTGCACGGCGTACTCGCGGGCCATGATCTTGACCGTGACGGTCATCAGATCGGCTTGCGGCGTGGTTTTCATGAGGCCGACTCGCCCTCCATCAGCCGCAGGCGCTCCACCACACCCTCGATGCGACGCTTCAGCTCGGCGTTGAGCGCCAGCAGGCGATCACGTTCCTGCAGGGCGCGCTTCTTCTCCAGCCGTTCCTGCCGGTAGGCGGCGATCAGCCGGTTCAGCCGCGTTTCGTGTTGGTCGAGTTGGTCTTGCAGCATGGGCGCCAGTATACGGCTGGGACCGTCGCGCATGAAAAACCCCGCCGGCAGGAACCGCCGGCGGGGTCGGGAAAGCGTACGGCGGATTACTGCACGATCAGGAACAGCGCGCCCTCGCCCCGGCGGACATGCAGCAGCAGTTCGGCCTGGCCGGCGGTCAGCTTGCCGAAGTCCTCCATGCTGTTCACCGGCCGGCGATTGACGCCGATGATGATGTCGCCCTGGCGCAGGCCGGTGCGGGCGGCAGCGGAGCGCGGCTCGATCTTGGCCACCACCACGCCGCGGATGTCGCCGCTTTCGACGTTGCTCTCGTCGGCGGGCGCGAAAGTCGCGCCCTGCAGCTTGGGATTGACCGCCGAGCCAGGCGCTGCCTGCTCGCTGTCCTTGCCGACCGCGACGCTGATGCTGCGCGGCTTGCCCTCGCGCAGGATGTCGAGCTGCACCTTCTCGCCCACCCGCAGCAGGCCGATGACGGTGCGCAGCTGGTTGAAGTCGGTGACCTCGCGGCCATTGGCCTTGAGGATGATGTCCTCCACCTTCAGACCGGCCTTGGCGGCGGGCCCGTTGGGCACGATGCGCGAGACCACCACGCCACGGGCGTTATTGAGGCCGAAGGACTTCGCCAGTTCCGGGGTCAGGTCCTGGCCCTGGACGCCGATGCGGCCGCGGGTGACCGAGCCGGACTCGATCAGCTGCCCCATCACGCTCTTGGCGAGGTTGATCGGGATCGCGAAGCCAATCCCGATGTTGCCGCCGCTGCGCGACAGGATCTGGCTGGGCACACCGATCAGCTCGCCGCGCAGGTTGATCAGCGCGCCGCCGGAGTTGCCGGGATTGATGGAGGCATCGGTCTGGATGAAGTCCTCGATACCGAAGCCGGTGGCGCGGCCGAGGCCGGAGACGATACCGGTGGTGGCGGTCTGGCGCAGGCCGAACGGCGAGCCGATGGCGACCACGAAATCGCCCACCTGCAGGGCGTCGGAGTTGCCGATGCTGACCGCCTTCAGGCGCTCGGCCTTGATCTGGATCACGGCCAGATCGCTGTCCTGGTCGCGGCCGATGAGCTTGGCGGCGAATTCGCGGTCGTCCGAGAGCCGCACCTTGATCTCGTCGGCGTCGGCGACGACGTGGTTGTTGGTGAGGATGTAGCCCTTGGCGGCATCGACGATGGTGCCGGAGCCCAGGCTCTGCGCCTCGCGCTGCTGCGGCTGGTCGGGGATGCCGAAGAAGCGGCGGAAATTGGGGTCGTCCATCATCGGGCCGAAGGGGTTCTGCACCTCGACCTTGCTGGTGACGGAGATATTGACCACCGCCGGCATCACCTCGCGCAGCATCGGCGCCAGCGAGGGCACGCCACCGGTGGTGGGGGCGGCGATCAGGGGCGCGGGCAGGTCGGCGCGGGCCGATTGTGGCGCCGTGGTCGACAGCGACAGCACGGCGGCGGTGATGCCAAAGCCGACGGCGGCGGCGGTGAGACTGGTTTTCAGCAGAGAGTTGCGAGACATCTAGGTGCCCTTGTCAAGGTCGCGAATGCGGCAGCGCGACAGACCGCGCCGCCATGCGAACAGTTCAATGGCGGCCGATTCCGCTATTTCAAGCGGATGTCCGGATTGGTGGCGTAGCGGCCGGTGAGGCTGGCGCGATCCAGCACATGGCCCTCCAGCGCGGCGCGGAACTGGGCGATGCCGAACCCCGCTGGCAGCTCCAGGCGGGCCACGTCGAGCGCGTAGACCGTGAACAGGTAGTGGTGCGGGATGCTGTCGTTGAACGGCGGGCAGGGGGCGTCATAGCCGAGGTAGGGACCTTCCATGTCGGCGTCGCCCTTGAACCAGCCGGTGTAGTCGTTGAGGCCCTGCAGGCTGCCGTCCGGGCCGTCCGGAATGCGCTTGCCGCCCGGAATGACCGCCTTCGAGCAGGCGCCCTCGGCGAGCTGGCTGGTGGCGACCGGGATGTTCACCGCCGTCCAGTGCACGAACTCGCCGCGCGGGTACTTGGCCGGGATCAGGGTGCCGGGCGTATTCACGTAGTCCGGCTTGGTGGCGGGTGCGTGCAGGTCGATGCAGCTGAGGGCGAAGCTGAGCGTGCCCTCCGGTACGCCGCGCCAGCTCAGCTGCGGCGACAGGTTCTGCGACAGGCGCAGGAAACTCTTGGGGTCCTTGACGCAAAACGCGCAGCGGCCGGGAATCACATCGCCGTCTTCGAAGCTGTCGCTGGTCAGTTTCATGGGGCGGGGAGGGCGGTGGTCGGAGTGGGAGTGGGTGAGGTTACCGAGGCATTACAGCATGAAGCGCGAGGGCGGCGACGCCAGCTGCTCCAGGGCGCGGCCGCGCAACGCCCCGCCCAGACGCAGCAGGCTGAAGTGCAGGCGCTCGGACAAGGGCTTCTTGCGGCGGAAGCGGACGCTGTAGAGATCGGCGCTGTCGGCCCGGTCCAGCAGATAGTCGTCGCTGGTGCGCAGCTGGTCGACCAGTTGCAGGGCCAGGGCGCGGGCGCCAAACCAGTGCTCGCCGGTGGCGGCCTGCTCGATCGGCACCTGCGGCCGGTGCTCGGAGACGAACTGCTTGAACAGCAGGTGGGTGTCTTCGAGCTCTTCCCTGAATTTTGCGCGCGCGGCGTCTGTGTTCTCGCCCAGCAGGGTCAGGGTGCGCTTGTACTCGCCGGCGGTGTGCAGCTCGATGTCGACCTCGTGCTTCTTCAGCAGGCGGTGCAGATTGGGAATCTGCGCCACCACGCCGATGGAGCCCAGCACCGCGAACGGCGCGGCGATGATGCGATCCGCGACACAGGCCATCAGATAGCCGCCGCTGGCCGCCACCTTGTCGACCGCCACCGTCAGGGGAAAGCCGCGATCACGTAGGCGCTTGAGCTGGCTGGCGGCCAGTCCGTAGGCGTGCACCAGGCCGCCCTCGCTCTCCAGCCGCAGCAGCACCTCGTCTTCCTTGCGCAGCAACTGCAGCACGGCGGTGATCTCCTCGCGCAGCTCGGTGACCGCGCTGGCTTGTAGATCGCCATCGAAATCAAGCACGTAGACCCGTTTGCGCGGATTCTTGGCATTGATCTTGCGCTGCTCCTTGAGCTGGCGCTTGTGCAGTTTGTGCTCGCGCTTGCGGCTGTCCGGGTCCAGTACCTCGGCGCTGAGGGCGTCGCGCAGGCGTTGGTAGCGGTCGTTGAGCGGTTCCACCTCCAGGCGCTCCGGCGGTTGGTGGCGGGCCTCGTGCAGCGCGGTGGCCAGCCCGCCGAGCAGCAGGCCGATCGCGATCAGAAGCGTGACCGTCTTGGCCAGGAACAGGCCATATTCAACAATAAATTCGTGCACTTAGGTTTTCCCCGGGGACCAAATTGTGATAAACCGATGCGGTCGCCCTTATTGTCCTTGAAAATTAAGCGACTATAATTTTATTGCGCTGCACATTAATTCGCTCACTCGAACTCACAGGCTTTGGAGTCTAAGAACATGAAGAACACCACCCGCGCCGCGATTGCGGCCACGCTAGTGGGGCTGGCGTTGCCGTTGCATGCGGAAGAGGTGCTCGACAAGCGCCCTTACCTCTCCCCCATGTTTGCTTACACCTTCGAGGACGCTGATCGTGCTTCTGACGCCGGCCTCGGGTTCGCCATTTCCGGCGGCAAGGTGCTCAACAAGTACTGGAACACCGAACTGGTCGGTTTCTGGCAGCGCTACGACAACACCCCGGGCGGCAGCGACTGGACCGATTTCGGCGCCAAGATCGACGGCCTGTTCTTCTACTCGCGCAACCGCGCCTTCTCGCCCTACTTCGGTGTCGGCGCCGGCGTGCAGCACACCACCCTGAAGGGTGCCGGTGGCGCCAGCGACACCGAGCCGATGGTCGATGCCGGCCTGGGCTTCTTCAAGTACTTCAATGTCGGCAGCAGCCACGATCTGGCGATCCGCGCCGATCTGCGCTACCGCTGGGCTGGTCTCGACAACATCAAGACCGCCGCCCCGGGTACCGATGACCTCGCCGAGCCGGTGCTGAAGGTCGGTCTGGTGGTTCCCTTCGGCCCCCGTCCGGGCGCGGGTTCCTCCACCAGCGCCACCGACGGCAAGCCGACCACGGCCAAGATCCTGGACAGCGACGGTGACGGCATCGCCGACGCCAACGACCGTTGCCCGGGCAGCGCCAAGGGCGCTCCGGTGGACGCCTATGGCTGCACCAAGGAGCAGCTGGCGGCCGGTTCCGAGCGCCAGTTCGACGACGTGCTGTTCGACTTCGACAAGTCCGACCTGACGCCGGCCGGTATTGCCATCCTCGACAACGCCGCCTCGGTGGTGAACTCGGGTGAGTACAAGTCGCTGCTGATCAACGTCTCCGGTCACACCGACTGGATCGGCTCCGAGGGCTACAACCAGGCGCTGTCCGAGCGCCGTGCCAACGCCGCCAAGACCTACCTGATCAAGCAGGGCGTCGACGCCAGCCGCATCCGCACCTTCGCCTTCGGTGAGACCACCCCGGTCGCCGACAACGAGAGTGCTGAGGGCCGTGCCAAGAACCGCCGCGCCGAAGTCCGCACCACCGCTGGCGAATAAGCTGATCGCTGCGGTTTAAGAACCCCCGCCTCGGCGGGGGTTTTTTTATGGGGTGCCCGGTGCCTGCTGCGGGCCTTCGTGTACAGTCCGGAGCAGTTGTCGACCACCATCGCGCCAACGCCTTCTGGGAACATGACTACAAGCGCCCGCTGGTTAAGCCTGCTGCTGATCGCGGCCTCCGCCCACGCGGGGTTGCCCCCGTTGATCGTTGACGGTGACGCCGACGGCATTTCCGACGAAGTCGACGACTGCCTCTATACGCCGCCCGGCATCCGCATCAACCAGAGCGGTTGTCCGCTGCTCGCCGACGACGGTGATGCCGATGGCGTCGCCGACCCCCAGGACGACTGCCCCTATACACCGCCCGCCGCGCGCGTCGATTCCCACGGCTGCGCGCTGGACGGCGATCTCGATGGCGTCGCCGACGGCATTGATCGTTGCCTGGGCACGGTCGTGGGGGCCGGCGTCGATGCCAGTGGCTGCGCTACCGTCACCTTGCCTAGGACCCCGGCGCCGACCGCGACGGCGGCCTTGCCGGATCCGCGCCCCTTGCTGTCGGTAGTCCCTCCTGCGGCGACGCCCGTTCCGGTGCCGGATAGGGCGCCATCCGTGGAGGCAGCGCGCCCGACGGCCGTTTCCTCACCTGCCGCGCCGCCGCCGGCTCCCTTGCCACTCGCCAAGCCCACCCCACCGCCTGCGGTGCGGGCGCTCCCGGCCTTGCCGCCGACGCTCACGGAGCAGTCCGCAATGCCCGCGCTGCACGAGCCCTCGCCCACCACGGCCCTGCCGGCGGTGAAGCCGACCGCACCGCCACCGGTGCAAACAATCCCCCTGCTGCCTTCGCCGGCCGTGACCCTGCCCAGGCCCGCGCCGGCGGTCCCTCTTCCGGCGCCGGCGCCTGCCTTGCCGGCGGCCCGACCGACACCGCCGCCCCCGGTGCAGGCCTTGCCGACGCTGCCGCCGGTCGTGAACGCGGGCGCGTCGGTGCCGCGACCCGCTACGCCGCCCGATGCTGCGGCGCTGCCTCTGGTCAAGCCGAGTCCGTCGGCGCCGGTCCCGCTGCCCGCCAGCGCAGCGGTGTCGGCCGCCGGCCTGGCGAGCAAGCCCGAGGCTCCTGCCGCGTCGGTGCCGGCGACGCTGAGCGAGGCGGTACAGTTCGCCATCGGCTCCGCCGACCTGGATGCCGCCGCACGCGCGCAGCTGAAGTCCGCAGCGCCACGCCTGGTGGCCATGCTGGCGAGCAATCCCGGATTGCGCGTCGAGTTGGCCGCCTACGCCGACCGCCGCGAAAGCGCGGGCGCCAGCAAGCTGGTGATCGCCCGGGCCGAAGCAGTGCGCCAGGCCCTGATCGCGCAGGGGCTGCCGCGCGAGCGCGTGCGGCTCAGCATTCGGGTGATGGACGAGGGCGCGCCGGTCGACAATCGGCAGGTGCGTATTCGCGCTGCTGACGGCGTGACGGACTAGCCCGCTTTTGGAAGTTCGTCGGCCGGCAGCCAGTCGAGCAGCTGCGGCTTCAACAGGCTCGCCAGAGCGTCAAGGTGCGCCGCCTCGGCATTGAGCGCCGGCACATAGCGCAGCGTTCCACCGAGACCGGCGAACAGCTCCCGGTACTCGTCGCCGATTTCCTCCAGCGTCTCCAGGCAGTCAGCCGCGAAGCCGGGCGCGATCACGTCCAGCTGCTGCACGCCCGCCCGCGCCAGTTCGGCCAGCTGCGTGTCGGTATAGGGCTTCAGCCACTCCTCGCGGCCGAAGCGGGATTGGAAGCTCAGACTCCACTGGTCTTGCGTCAGCCCCAAGCACTCCGCCAGCAGGCGCGCGGTCTTGTGGCATTCGCAGTAGTAGGGGTCTCCCAGCAGGAAATAGCGCTGCGGGATGCCGTGGAAACTCATCAGCAGATGCTCGCCGCGACCCTGCTGCTGCCAGTGCTGGCGGACGCTGTCAGCCAGCGCGCCGATATAGGCGGGATGGTCGTGGTAGTGGTTGACCGTGCGCAGCGCCGGTAGCCAGCGGCGCAGCTTGAGCGCGTCGAACACCGCATCCAGCGCCGAGGCGGTGGTGCTGGCCGAATACTGCGGGAACAGCGGCAGCACCAGCACGCGGCGCACGCCCTGCTCCTCCAGCGCCGCCAGTCCAGCCTGGATCGAGGGATTGCCGTAGCGCATCGCCAGCACCACCGGCACCTCGACGCTGAGCTGCGCCTGCAGCCGCTCGGCCAGGCCCGCTGCCTGCTGGAGGCCGATGGCCAGCAGCGGGCCGCCCTGCGCGGTCCAGATCGCGGCATAGCGCGGCGCCAGCTTCTTCGGCCGGGTGCGCAGGATGATGCCGTTGAGGACCGGCCACCACAGGAAGGGATGCAGATCGACCACGCGGTCGTCCGACAGGAATTCGCGCAGGTAGCGGCGGATCGCCGCCGGCGTCGGTGCGTCCGGCGTGCCGAGGTTGATCAGCAGCACGCCGGCCCGGGCCACCTGTCGGTGGGCTTGGATGTCCATCATGGGGCGCGATTCTGCGGCCAGCGCCGGGCCGCTACCAATCGGAGTATTCAATGGCGGACTTTGAGCCGGGCAAAGTAGTCGTGCCAGGCGCGCATGGCGCGCGGGCCGAGGAACAGCATCATCGGCAGGTTGATGGCGTACATGAATCCCATGCCGATCGTGCTGATCGCGTCCAACTGCTCGCTGGTCTTGAGCCAGCCGAAGCAGGCCAGCGCCGCCGCCGCGCACCACAGCAGGCGATAGCCGAGGATGTGGCGCTCGCCGCCGAGGAAGATCACCGCCTGCTCGCCGTAGTAGCCGTAGCTGATGAGGGTGGAGAGCGAGAACACCCAGACCGCGATGGTGATCAGCCAGCGGCCTAGGCCTTCGTGGACGCTGTCGAAGCCCTTCGCCACCAGGGTGGCGCCACGGTAGTCGGCGAACAGGCCCGGCTCGGCGTACTGCGGCGCAGCCGACAGTTTCAGCGGCGACCACTCGACTTGCAGCGTATCGGTGGTGGCGGCGGCTCGGAGACTGCCGTAAAGCCGACTGCGGCCCTGCTCGGTGTTGAGCATTACGAATACCGGATCGCCGGCCTTCAGGGTCTTGCTGGCCGGGACTTCCAGCGGCGCCGGTGACCAGTGGCCGGGCGCGGTCTGTGCCAGCGCCGGCGGCGTATCCCAGAGCAGGGCCGGCGGCCGGTTCCACAGGCCGGTGCAGAGGATCACCAGGCCGGTGACGGTGCAGACGAAGATGGTGTCGATGAAGGGTTCCAGCCCGGCGACCACGCCCTCGGTGACCGGCTCCGGCGTCTTCACTGCCGAATGGGCGATGGGCGCGGTGCCTAGTCCCGACTCGCTGGAGAACAGGGCACGGCGCATGCCGAACATAAAGGCGGTGCCGAAGGCCGCGCCGCTGAACGCACCAACGCCCTCGGTATCGGAGAAGGCGCTGACGAAGATCAGCTTCACCAGCGCCGGCAGCTCGCTCGCGTGTTGCAGAATCACGTACAGCCCGCAGAGCACGTACAGCCCGCACTTGAAGGGCACCAGGGTCTTGGTGACGTTGCCGATGCGGCGGATGCCGCCGACGATCACCGTGCCGGCCAGCAGCGCAATGATCAGGCCCGAGACCCAGGGCGGCACGCCGAAGTATTCGCGCGTGGTGTCGGCTGCGCTCCAGGTCTGGAACATGTTGCCGCCAGTGAAGGCGAACAGCAGCAGCGAGATTGCGAAGGCAGTGCCGATCCATTTGCCGACATGGCCGCCAATCGCATTGCGCGCCACGAACATGGTGCCGCCGTGCGGATTGGCGGGGTCGGAAACATCACGATAGAGCAGCGCCAGCGTTACCTCGACGCTTTTCAGCGCCATGCCGACGATGCCGATCGTCCACATCCAGAAGATCGCGCCCGGTCCACCCAGCTCGACTGCGATGGCCATGCCGGCGATGGCGCCCAGCCCGACGGTGCCGGACAGCGCGGCAGTGAGCGCCTGGAAATGGGTGAGCGCGCCGGGGCCGTGGCTGACATCGACGCCGCCCTTGCCGGCGACCAGGGCCACGCCGTGGGTCAGCGAGCGGTACTGGCCGAAACCGCTCCAGAGCGTGAACAGGAAGCCGGTCAGCAGCAGGCCGATCAGCACCGGCACCGACAGCAGGATGCCGTTGATGATGTCGATCAACGCGAACAGCAATTCCACGATTCAGCCTCCGCGCGGACGGAACATCGCGATGAAGACCATCGAGGCGGCGCACATCGCCCAGAACACCGGGCGTTCGCCGCCCAGCGCGAAATAGGCGGTGCCGAAGATCATCGACAGATCGGCCGCGCCGGCCCCGCTCAGCAGGGCCTGGCGCAGCGCCAGTTCATCGCCGCTGCTCTCCAGCGCGCGGTAGCGCTTGAGCAGGGCCAGGCTGGAAGCGCCCAGCGCCAGGCCGAGGATCACCAGCCCTTGCAGGGCGGTTGCGGCCAGCACCGGGCGGAAGCTGCCGGGTGGCAGCAGTCCCAGCCCGGCGCCGACCGCCGCCGGGCCAAACAGCAGGCCCAGCCAGATCGCCGTCAGCGCCCGCTGGTTCCGCGGATCGCGCACGGCGGCCGGCTCAGGCGGCGACCAGCTTGCTGTGCCGGCGCGAGTACAGGAAGTACACCGCCAGGCCGAACGCCATCCAGATGCCGAACGAGGTCCAGGTGTGGCTGCCGAGTTGCAGCATCAGGTAGCTGCAGGACAGCACGCCGAAGGCCGGGATGGCCGGCGAGAACGGCGCCTTGAACGGACGCTTGAGGTCGGGCTGGGTCTTGCGCAGCACGATCACGCCGGCGCAGACCACCACGAAGGCGCCGAGGGTGCCGATGTTGGCCAACTCGGCCAGACGACCGAGCGGGACGAAGCCGGCGAACACCAGCATCACCAGGCCGGAAGCGACGATAGAGCCCAGCGGCGTGCCGGTCTTCGGATTCACGTAGGCGAAGAAGGGCGGCAGCAGGCCGTCCTTGGCGATGGCGAACAGCACGCGGGTGAGGCCGAAGTACATCACCAGCATCACCGTGGTGAGGCCGGCGACGGCACCGATGGAGATCAGCCCGGCCGCCCAGCCCTGGCCGATCTTCAGCAGTGCGTGGGCGACCGGCGAGGCGACGTTCAGCTCGGTGTAGCTGACGATGCCGGTGAGCAGGCCGGACACCAGGATGTAGAGCAGGGTGCAGAAGCCCAGCGAGCCGAGGATGCCCAGCGGCAGATCGCGCTGCGGGTTGCGGGTTTCCTCGGCGGCGGTGGAGACCGCGTCGAAGCCCAGGTAGGCGAAGAAGATGGTCGCCGCGCCGGTGGTGATGCCCTGCCAGCCGAAATGCTTGTTGCCGTCGGCATCGGTGACCTCGGGCGGAATGAAGGGCTGCCAGTTCGACGGGTCGATATGGCCGAGCGCGACGAAGATGAAGATGCCGATGGCCGCGACCTTGACCGCCACCATGATGGCGTTGAACTGCGAACTGATCTTGGCGCCGGTCGCGAGCAGGATGCCCAGCAGCAGCACGACGGTGAAGGCGGGCAGATTGATGAGACCCGGCGTGGCCGGATCGAAGGGCGTGTGCGTGAGCGCGGTCGGCAACAAAATGCCGAGCGCTTCCAGCCCGTTGTTGAAATAGCCGGACCAGCCGGCCGAGACCGCCGGGATCGCCACCATGTATTCGCACAGCAGCATCCAGCCGATGATCCAGGCCGGCAGTTCGCCGAGCGCGGCATAGCCATAGCCGTAGGCCGAACCCGAGCCGCCGATGGCGCTCGCCAGTTCGGCATAGGCCAGCGCCGCACAGGCGCAGGCGATGCCGGCGAACACGAAGGACAGCACCACGGCCGGGCCGGTCATGGTCGCGGCGGTGATGCCGGTGAGCACGAAGATGCCGGCGCCGATCACGGCGCCGACCCCGAGCAGGGTCAGGTCCCAGGCGCCGAGCACGCGCTTGAGGCCGCGGTCCTTGGTGATGTCGGAATCAATGGGTTTGGTACGGAACAGGCTCATTTAAATAGTTCTCCCTAGCGTTCGAGCGCTTGACGCCAGAAGTATGCCGGATGACCTTGGCAACCGTCCGGCGACCGCCGATTGCTGAGGAATTGACCATGCAGGCCTTCGTTACGGGTGGTTCCGGCTACCTCGGCCGCAATCTGATTCGCGCCCTGGTCGCGCGTGGCGACCACGTGCGGGCCTTGGCGCGCAGCGAGGCGGCGGCGATGGCGGTGCGCGCGCTCGGTGCCGAGCCGGTGCGCGCCGACCTGCTCGATCAGGTCGGCCTGCAGGTCGGCATGGAGGGCTGCGCGGTGGTTTTCCATGCGGCTGCGACGGTCGAGGAATGGGGCCCGCGCGCGCTGTTCGAGCGCATCAACGTCGAGGGCACGCGCAGCGTGCTGGCGGCGGCGCGCGCCGCTGGCGTCGCAGGGTTCGTGCATGTCGGCACCGAGGCGGTGTTCGCCGATGGCGGTCGCATGGCCGGCCTCGACGAGCACAGCGCGATTCCGGCCAAGCCGCTGCCGCGCTATCCCGCGACCAAGGCGGCGGCCGAACGGCTGGTGCGGGCCGCCAATGCCCCCGGCTTCGCCACCGTGGTCTGCCGGCCCCGGCTGATCTGGGGCGGCGACGACACGAGCGTGCTGCCGAAGATGATCGAGGCGGTGCGGAAGGGGCAATGGGCCTGGGTCGATGGTGGCCGCTACCGCACCAACACCTGCCATGTCGATAACGTGGTCGAAGGTCTGCTGCTGGCCGCGGAGCGAGGCCGGCCGGGTGCGGCCTATTTTCTCAGCGATGGCGAGCCGGTGGAGTTTCGCGCCTTCATGAGCGCGCAGTTCGCGACCCAAGGCATGGATGCCGGCGACAAGTCGCTGCCGCGACCGCTGGTGAAGCTGCTGGCGACGCTCTGCGAATGGGCGTGGGAGTACCTGCCACTGAAGGGCGCGCCGCCGCTGACCCGGATGGCGATTGCGCTCGGCACCCAGGAGGTGACGGTCAGCGACGCGCTGGCGCGGCGCGAACTGGGCTATGTCGGCCGCACCAGCCGCGAAGCCGGTCTCGCGGCCATGAAAAAAGCCCGCTCCGTTTAGCGGAGCGGGCTCTGCGTTTCGCCCCTCCCCCCGCTCGCGGGGGAAGGTAGGGATGGGGGCGGTTCGCACCCGAGCAGGGGAACGCCCCCACCCCAGCCCTCCCCCGCAAGCGAGGGAGGGAGTACAGACTTCAGCGCTCGACGATGGCGGTGACGCCCAGGCCGCCGGCCGCGCAGATCGAGATCAGGCCGCGGCCACCCTTGTTCTCGTCGATGATCTTCGCCAGTGCGGCGATGATGCGGCCGCCGGTGGCGGCGAAGGGGTGGCCAGCGGCCAGCGAGCCGCCCTTGACGTTGAGCTTGCTGCGGTCGATGGAACCCAGCGCGCCCGGCAGGCCGAGCACGTTCTTGCAGTAGTCCTCGCTCTCCCAGGCCTTGAGCGTGCACAGCACCTGGGCGGCGAAGGCCTCGTGGATCTCGTAGAAGTCGAAGTCCTGCAGCTTGATGCCGGCGCGGGCCAGCATCTGCGGCACGGCATAGGCGGGGGCGATCAGCAGGCCTTCCTTGCCGGGGCCGGCGAAGTCGACGGCCGAGGTCTGGGCCTGTGTCAGGTAGGCCAGCGGCTTGACGCCGCGCGCCTTGCACCAGTCCTCGCTGGCCAGCAGCACGGCGGAGGCGCCATCGGTCAGCGGAGTGGAGTTGCCGGCGGTGAGCGTGCCCTGGCCGCTCTTCTTGTCGTAGGCCGGGCTCAGGCTGGCGAGCTTCTCGATGGTGGTGTCGCCGCGCAGGTTGTTGTCGCGGGTCAGGCCGCCGAACGGAACGATGAGGTCGTCATTGAAGCCGGCGTCGTAGGCAGCAGCGGCCTTCTTGTGGCTCTCGTAGGCGAGCTGGTCCTGGTCCTGGCGGGAGATCTTCCATTCCTTGGCCATCAGCTCGCAGTGCTGGCCCATGCTCATGCGGGTGCGCGGCTCGCCGTTGTTGGGCGTGGCCGGGGCCAGCATGGCGGGGCGGATGCGTGCCAGCGCTGCCAGCTTCTGGCCGGTGGTCTTGGCGCGGTTGGCGTCGAGCAGGATCCGGCGCAGCCGGTCGTTGACGGCGATCGGGGCGTCCGAGGTGGTGTCGGTGCCACCGGCGATGCCGGACTCGATCTGGCCCAGGGCGATCTTGTTGGCGATGTTGATCGCGCCCTGGAGGCCGGTGCCGCAGGCCATCTGCAGGTCATAGGCCGGGGTGTGGGCCGACAGGCCCGAGGACAGCAGCGACTCGCGGCAGAGGTTGAAGTCGCGTGAGTGCTTGAGCACCGCGCCGGCCGCCACCTCGCCGAGCTGCTCGCCGTGCAACTGGAACTTGTCGACCACGCCCTTGAAGGCGGCGGTCAGCATTTCCTGGTTGGACTTGTGCGAGTAGGGGCCGTTGCTGCGGGCGAAGGGGATGCGGCTGCCGCCGACGATGGCGACTTTGCGGCCGTAGGGTTTCATGGTGGGGAATCTCCGAGCGTGAGCTGGGTGGGGTTTTATTGCGGTGCGGCATTTTAGCGGCGCACTTCGGCCCCCGGTTTGGCCGCAGGTGCGCGGGGCAGTGGCGGTCCGGCCGCAGCAAAAGATTCACGCCGCCCCCCTTGAAGTCCGGGGTCGGACCCACAAGAATTAGCAGCCTTCGCGGGAGAGTGCTAACAGCGGGGTGGGAAAAGCGCCCACCACAACAGCTCAAAGCGCCCGCGGGTTCACCCCATTTACTGAAAACCCACAGGAGTTCCCATGAATCTGCGTCCTCTGCACGATCGCGTGATCGTCAAGCGTCTGGAAGAAGAGAAGAAGTCGGCCGGCGGCATCATCATCCCCGACCAGGCGGCCGAAAAGCCCGTCCGTGGCGAAGTCATCGCCGTCGGCCCCGGCAAGAAGGACGACAACGGCAAGAACATCACGCTCGACGTGAAGGCCGGCGACATCGTCCTGTTCGGCAAGTACCGCGGCTCGGAAGTGAAGGTCGAAGGCCAGGACTACCTGGTCATGCGCGAAGACGACATCGTCGCCGTCTTCACCAAGTAACACCCCCATTCAGCAATAAGGAATCCAGCAATGTCCGCCAAAGAAGTTAAGTTCGGAGACGACGCCCGCACCCGCATGGTCGCCGGCGTCAACATTCTCGCCAACGCGGTGCGCGTCACCCTCGGCCCCAAGGGCCGCAATGTCATCCTCGACAAGTCCTACGGCGCCCCGACGGTGACCAAGGACGGCGTTTCGGTCGCCAAGGAAATCGAGCTGAAGGACAAGTTCGAGAACATGGGCGCCCAGCTGGTCAAGGAAGTCGCTTCCAAGACCAATGACGCCGCCGGCGACGGCACCACCACCGCCACCGTGCTGGCCCAGGCCATCGTCAACGTGGGCCTGAAGTCGGTCACCGCCGGCGTCGACCCGATGGACATCAAGCGCGGCATCGACAAGGCCGTCGAAGCCATCACCGCCGAACTGAAGAAGACCGCCGTGCCCTGCAAGGACGCCAAGTCCATTGCCCAGGTCGGCACCGTCTCCGCCAACGCCGACGAAGCCGTCGGCGAGATCATCGCCAAGGCGATGGACAAGGTCGGCAAGGAAGGCGTCATCACCGTTGAAGAAGGCAAGGGCTTGGAGAACGAGCTGGACGTCGTCGAAGGCATGCAGTTCGACCGCGGCTACCTGAGCCCGTACTTCATCAACAACGCCCAGAGCCAGCAGGTCAACCTCGACAACCCGGTGGTGCTGATCACCGAGAAGAAGATCTCCAACATCCGCGACCTGCTCCCGGTGCTGGAAGGCGTGGCCAAGTCCGGCCGTCCGCTGCTGATCATTGCCGAAGACGTCGATGGCGAAGCCCTCGCCACCCTGGTCGTCAACAACCTGCGCGGCATCCTGAAGGTCGCGGCCGTCAAGGCCCCGGGCTTCGGCGACCGCCGCAAGGAAATGCTGAAGGACATCGCCACCCTCACCGGCGGCCAGGTCATCAGCGAAGAGCTGGGCATGACCCTGGAAAAGGTCACCGTCGAAGACCTCGGCAACGCCAAGAAGATCGTCATCGAGAAGGAAAACACCACCATCGTCGATGGCGCCGGTGACCACGAGAAGATCAAGGCCCGCATCGCCGAGATCAAGGCCCAGGCCGAAGCCGCGACCAGCGACTACGACAAGGAAAAGCTGCAGGAGCGTCTGGCCAAGCTGGCCGGCGGTGTTGCGGTGATCAAGGTCGGCGCTGCCACCGAAGTCGCGATGAAGGAAAAGAAGGCCCGCGTCGAAGACGCCCTGCACTCCACCCGCGCCGCGGTTGAAGAGGGCATCGTCGCCGGCGGCGGTGTGGCCCTGGTGCGCTGCGCCAAGGTGCTGGAAACCCTCAAGGGCGCAAACGAAGACCAGACCATCGGCATCAACATCCTGCGTCGCGCCATCAGCGAGCCGCTGCGCCAGATCGTCAAGAACGCCGGTGGCGAGCCGAGCGTGGTGCTGAACAAGGTGCTGGAAGGCAAGGGCGCCTTCGGCTTCAACGCCGCCAACGGCGAGTACGTCGACATGCTCGAAGCCGGCATCATCGATCCGACCAAGGTGACCCGTCTGGCGCTGCAGAACGCGGCTTCGGTCGCCGGCCTGCTGCTGACCACGGAAGCCATGATCGCCGAGCTGCCGAAGAAGGACGAGCCGATGATGCCCCCGGGCGGCGGTGGCGGCATGGGCGGCATGGGCGATTTCTGATGTCGTCCTGACAGGCACGGCGCCGTCCAGGCGTCGACTGTCAAAACCAGCGGCCTGTTTGCCGTTGTATCGAGACCTCCGGATGGGAAACCATCCGGGGGTTTTGTTTTGCGCCGCATAATCGGCGGATGCGTGAAATCTCCGACTACGGGCCCTTTGTCAGCGAACTGCTGGCGCGCGACGGTATTGCGGCGCAGGTGCTTGCCGCATTGCCGCCCCAGCGGCCGGATCCGGCCGCCGCCGACACCGGCGCCGAGTTGCGCCGCGCGCGCAACCGCGAGTGGGCGCGCATCGCCCTGCGCGACCGCCATGGCCTGGCCAGCCTGGACCAGACCCTGGGCGATCTCTCGGCCTTTGCCGACGCGGCCTGCGAACGGGCGCTGCAGGCGGCCGAGCTAGGACTGCGGCCGCGCTACGGCCAGCCGCGCGGTGAGCGCGGTGCCCTGGTGCGGCCGGTCGTGCTCGGCATGGGCAAGCTCGGTGGCCGCGAGCTGAATTTTTCCAGCGACATCGACCTGATCCTCGCCTATACCGAGGCGGGCGAGACCGACGGCGGCAAGCGCATCAGCAACGGCGAGTACTTCGTGAAGCTGGCGCAGGAATTCGTGCGCCTGCTCAGCGAGCACACCGCGGCGGGCTTCGCCTTCCGCGTCGATCTGATGCTACGGCCCTTCGGCAGTGCCGGGCCGGTGGCGATTCCGGTCGACGCGATGGAGGACTACTACCAGAACCACGGCCGCGACTGGGAGCGCTATGCCCTCATCAAGGCGCGGCCGGTTGCGGGAGACCTCGTGGCCGGCGAGGCCCTGCTGGCGCGACTGACGCCCTTCGTCTACCGCCGCTATCTGGATTTCAACGCCCTGGCCGGCCTGCGCGAGCTCAAGCGCAAGATCGCCGCCGATGCGCTGGCGCGTGGCCTTGCCGACGACGATCTCAAGCTGGGCGATGGCGGCATCCGCGAATGCGAGTTCATCGTCCAGAGTTTCCAGCTGGTGCGCGGTGGCCAGGATGCGCGCCTGCGCGGTCGCGAGCTGCGCCCCATGCTGCGGCGTCTGGCCGAGCTGGGCCATCTGCCGGCCGCGACCGCCGCCGAACTCGATCAGGCCTATGTGCTGCTGCGGCGCGCCGAGAACGCCGTGCAGTCCTATGCCGACCAGCAGACCCACGCGCTGCCGACTACGCCGGAACGCCTAGCCTGGCTGGCGGCGGCGCTGGGCTATCCCGACTGGCCGGCCCTGCAGGCGGTGCTGCGGCAGGCGCGCGAGCGGGTCAGCCGCAGCTTCAACGAGCTGTTCGCGGAACCGGACGCGGTGCCGCAGCGGCCGGCCGCGCAGGCCGCGACCGCGCTCTGGCGGGGTGAGGGCGAGCAGGCGCTGGCGGCACTGGCTGCGGCCGGCTTCCGCGACGCCGATGCCGAGCTGTCACAGGCGGTGCAGATCCTGCGCGAACACCCGCGTCTGCGCACCGCCTCCGAGGCCACCCAGCAGCGGCTGTCGGAGCTGCTGCCGTTGCTGGCGGAAGACGCCATCGCCGCTACGGCGGCCGATCTTTCGCCCTGCACCGCGCTCAAGCGCGCGCTGGAAGTCGTCACCGCCGTGCTTGGCCGCAGCACCTACCTGACCCTGCTGCGCGAATCCGCCGGCGCCCGCCGCAACCTGCTGCAGCTCTGTGCCGCCAGTCCCTGGATCGCCGCCACGCTGGCGCGCCACCCGGTGCTGCTGGACCAGTTGCTCGACAGCCGCAGCCTCTACCACCCGCCGGACCGCGAGCAGCTGCGCGAGGGCCTGCTGCCGCGCGTCGCCGCGCTGCCAGTCGGCGATGTCGAGGCGGCGATGGACCTGCTGCGCCGCTACGTGCAGGAAACCACCCTGCGCATCGCCGCCGCCGAAGTGGTAAATGCGCTGCCGTTGGTGCAGGTCAGTGACCGCCTGACCTGGCTGGCCGAGGCCGTGGTCGAGGCCGCCGTCGCCGACGCCGAGCGGGAAATGCGCGCCGTGCACGGCGATCCGCGCCGCGCCGACTGCGCGCCGGCCGGCTTCTCGGTGATCGGCTACGGCAAGCTCGGCGCGCTGGAGATGGGCTATGGCTCCGACCTCGACCTGGTGTTCGTGCACGATGCCGAGCCCGCCGATGCCGACACCGTTGGCGGCAGCCGGCCGTTGCCGCAGTCGACCTGGATGGCGCGGCTGGCGCAGCGCGTGATCCACCGGCTCACCACCCAGACCCACCTCGGTCGCGCCTACGAGGTCGACATGCAGCTGCGCCCCAATGGCGGCTCCGGTCTGCCGGTGGTGACCCTGGCCTCGTTCGCCGACTACCAGCGGCACAAGGCCTGGACCTGGGAGCATCAGGCGCTGAGCCGTGCCCGCCACATCGCCGGTACGCCGGCGCTGGGCGCGGCCTTCGAGCAGATCCGCCGCGAAGTGCTGTGCCGGCCGCGCGAGGCCGGCAAGCTGCGCCAGGAGATCGTCGAAATGCGGGACAAGATGCGCGCCCATCTTGACAAGCCCAGGGCCGGCCGCTGGGACGTGAAGCAGGGCGAGGGCGGACTGATCGACGTCGAGTTCCTGGTGCAGTACTGGGTGCTGTCGCAGGCAGCGGCGCATCCCGAGCTGGTGCACTGGCCGGATGTCTGGCGCCAGCTCGACGCACTGGCGGCTGCGGGCCTGCTGGCGCCGGAGCAGGCATCGGCCTTGCTCGATGCCCAGCGCGCCTATCGCGCCCACCTGCACCAGCGCTTGCTGAGAGGGGAATCGGCGGATGCCGGCGAGGCACAGTTCGCCGAGGCCCGCGCCGTCGTGACGGCGGTCTGGCACGGCGCCCTGGCGACGGGCGCCGGTGCCTGAGCCTTGCGCGGCGCTCGCCGGCCGCACAACATCCACGGATATTCGAACGCGGCGAAACGCCCAGAGCCACCCGATGAGCGCCGGCAGTCTCAATCTCGACGCAGTCAGTTTCGAGCACGACCCCTATCCGATCGGCTGCTGCCCGGCGATCCTGCCGGAGGGCGACTATCAGGAATTGCTGGCGCACTGGCCGGCGCGGGAGCTGTTCGAATTCATGCCCAAGCTGGGCAACAAGTACTCGCTGTCGGAAGTGAACCGGCCCGAGCACTACCGGCGATTCATCGCTGGAACTCCATGCTGGAAGCGCCTCTATGGCGAGATCAAGAGCCCGGAGTTCGTCGCCAATGTGCTCGCCATGTTCAGTCGCAATCAGGTCGATCTGGGCCTGTCGCGCGTCGCGGTGCAGCGGAGCAACGATTTTTCCAGTTGGTGGCAGCGGCTGACCGATCCCAGCCTGCGCCGTCGCGAGCGTCTGCGCACGCGCTTCGAATTTTCGATGATGCCGGCCGACGGCGGGCACATCCTGCCGCACACTGACCACCCGACCAAGCGGGTGACCCTCGTATTCAGCATGCTGGCCGCAGGCGAGTGGCAGGCCGAGTGGGGCGGCGGCACCGATGTGCTTCGGCCCCGGGACATGCGCCGCAACTACAACCAGCTCAACCGCCAGCTGGCGTTCGAGGACTGCGAGCTGATCCGCAGCTATGCCTTCGTGCCGAACCAGTGCATCTTCTTCGTCAAGACCTTCAACTCCCTGCACTCCGTCGCGCCCATGCGTGGGCCGGCCGGAGTGATGCGGCGTACTCTCACTGTCAACATCGAGCTGCTCTCGCAATGAATTTCAAACGCTGGCTGGAAAAGCGCCAACTGCGCTGCATGTCACGGCCCGGCTTGCCGGTGAACGCCAGGGTCCTGGGCACCGAACTGAAGTTTCTTTGCCGCAGCGATATCGAGGTCTGGCGGGTGAAATCGGCCGCCACCAAGGAAGCCGGCACGGTCGCCTGGATCGGCGAGGAGCTGGGTGCCGGCGATGTGTTCTGCGACATCGGGGCCAATATCGGCCTTTACACCCTGATGGCCGCCAGCCGCGTCGGTGCCAGGGGCGCGGTCTACGCCTTCGAGCCGCATGCCGCCAACTTCCAGAGTCTGCTGCGCAATATCGCGGCCAACAACTTTGGCGGCTTCGTGCGGCCGTTCTCCTGCGCCCTGCACGATTCCGAGGGCGTGTTCGACTTCAATTACCAGAGCTTCACCGCCGGTTCCTCGATGAGCCAGCTCGGAGCCACTCGTGACGGCGAGGAGCGCGAGTTCCTGCCGGTGGTGCGCGAGGCGAAGCTGTCCACCACCCTGGATCGTCTGGTGCAGGAAGGCGCGATGCGCCCGCCGACCCACATCAAGCTCGATGTCGACGGCAACGAGCTGCCGATCCTGCGCGGCATGCGCCAGCGGCTGGTCGCCAGTGATCGGCCGCGCAGCCTGCAGGTGGAGGTCAACCAGCGCTATCGCGACGAGCTGATGCGCTTTCTCGGTGAATGCGGTTACCGGCAGTACCACCGGCACGACACCGCCGATGGCCTGCGCCAGATCGCCGAGGGCCGCGACAAGGAGCTGGTCGCCCATAACGCGCTGTTCCGCCCGTCCTGACTGGCCGTCGCGATCAGCTCATGTCCACCCATCTGACGCCACGCGCGCCGCGCCGTCACAGCCTGTCGGTTTGTCTGATCTGCAAGAACGAGGCGGATCGCATCGAGCCCTGCCTGCAATCGGTTGCGGGCTGGGCCGATGAGATCGTGGTGTTTGATTCCGGTTCCAGCGACGGCACAGTGGATCTCGTCCGCCGCTACACCGACAAGGTCTGGGTCACCGACTGGCCCGGCTATGGGCCGCAGCGTCAGCGCAGCCTTGATCAGGCACGCGGCGACTATGTGTTCACCCTCGATGCCGACGAACGGGTGACGCCGGAACTGCGGGCCCAGATTGATGCCGAGCTGGCGCAGGAGACCGTGCCCTGCGCGGTCTACAAGATGCCCTGGGGCCCGATCTTCTTTGGCCAGCGCCTGCGCTTTGGTGGCCGCTACGCCAGCCCGCAGGCGCGGCTATTCCGGCGTGAGGGCGCGCAGTTTCCGCTGGCGCAGGTGCACGAGACGCTGAAGTTCCCGCCCGGGCCGGTGGGCAAGCTGAGTGGTCGGCTGGACCACGACAGCTACCGCGACTATCGCCACATGGTCGACAAACATACCCAGTACGCCTGGCTGCTGGCGCAGGAAAAGCTGGCGCGCGGCAAGCGCACCTTCCTGCTGGCGGCACCGCTGCGCTTCTTGTGGGAGTTCATCCTGCAGTACCTGATCCGTGGCCTGGTGCTCGACGGCCGTCGCGGGTTCCTGCTAGCGATGCTGCTCAGCCAGTACGCCTATCACAAGTACGCGGCGCTCTACACCCTGCAACTGAGCGGCGCGCGGCCGGACCCCCGCTTCGCGCCGGAGCTGCGGCAGCGGCGCGATCAGGCGCCCTGAGCAGCCTGAAGCACCCGGGCCGGCGGCTGCCCTCGGGCCGGCCGGCATTGCATACTGTCCACCCCTTCGCCCAAGGCGCCCATGTCTTCCAGCTCAACCACCGCGGCCTCGCCCGGCACCTGGCGGCCCCAGGCCACGGAACTCCACACGGTCGCCTGTCCGCTCTGCGCCGGCCGGGCTTTTGAAGTGCTGGCCAGCACCGACCGTTACGACATGGACCTGGTCACGGTCGGCTGCCAGGACTGCGGCCTGGTGATGACCAATCCGCAGCCGACCGAGCCGGCGCTGAACCAGTTCTATACCCACCACTATCGCCACTACTACCAGCGGGTCGAGGTACCGGATCTCGACTATCTGCAGAAGACCCGCAAGATCGAGCGCGCGGCCACCACGGCGGCCTTCCTGTCCGAGCGCGGACTGCTGCCCGCGAATGGCACGGTGCTCGACATCGGCGCGGCCGAAGGCGCGATCCTGCACGCGGTACGGCAGCGTGAGCCCAGTCTGCGCGCCATCGCGGTCGAGCCCAATCCGCAGTTTGGCGCCTTCGCCCGCGACTACGCCGGCTGCGAGCTCTACCCGGCGCTGGAGTCTCTGCCGGCGGCGTATGCCGGCGGCATCGACCTGATCATCATCAACCACGTGCTGGAGCACATTGCCGACCCGGTCAGCTTCCTGGCCAGCCTGCGGCCTTGGCTGAAGCCGGGCGGCAAGCTCTATATCGACGTGCCCGACGTCGAGGCCTATACCGGCCTGGAAGCCCTGCACATCGCCCACCTCTATCACTTCTGCGAGCGCAGCTATCGGGCAACACTGGCTCGCGCCGGCTATGCCGTCGCCTCGCTGGAGCACCACACGCCGCTGATGCATCCGCCGTCCCTGCGGCTGGTCGCCGGCTCCTCGGCCGAGCCGCTGACGGTTGCGGTCGGCAGCGGCCGCGAGGGCTGGCGCCAGCTGGTGCGCATCGAGCGCCGCGCCGTCCGCTTTCACCGCCGGCGCTGGAGCGCCGGCCACAAGCTGCTGCACCTGCTGCGCTGGCTGCTGCGGCCGTCCACTCGCCGTTACGGTCTCTGGTCCTGATCGATGGCGGTGGTCAGCAATAGCGACCCGGTCCGCGTCTTCATCGGCTCCAGCCGCAAGAACCGGGTGGAGGAAAAGGTTTTCGTCCGCTCGCTCCGGGCGATGGCGCGTGCGCCGCTGGAAATCAACATCCTCGATGGCGACAGCGGCGAGGTGCGCTGGCAGTCCGGGCGGGTCGAGCCGCTGCCCGGCGCCGGTGGCAACGCCGGCGCGGTCACCAAGTTCTCGCTGGCGCGCTTCGCGATCCCGCAGCTCTGTGGCTTCCAGGGGCGGGCGATCTACTGCGATTCCGACCAGCTGGTGTTCGCCGACATCGGCGAGATCGCTGGCATGCCGCTGGGGGATGCCGTGGCGGCGGCGGTGCGGGTGGCCGACGCCATCTGCGCCGAACCCTATCGACGCTCGGTGCTGCAGCCGCTGATTGCCTCCGGGGAAGACTACTTTCTCACCAGCGTGATGCTGATTGATTGCGCGCGGGCGCGGAACTGGGATATCGCCAGTTTCCAGCGGAAGATCCAGGACAAGAGCATCGACTACACCGGCCTGATGTTCTTCGGCCGCCGTGAGCGCGAGAGCCTGGGCTGGCGGATCGCGGCGCTGGCTCCGGTCTGGAACTCGCTGGACCACCGCGATCAGCAGACCCGGCTGCTGCACTTCACCGATCTCAAGTCGCAGCCCTGGTTGTTCCCGAACAATCCGACCAGTCCGGTCTGGGAGCATCACCTCTGGGCCGCGCTCGACGACGGCAGTGTCGATGCGGAGGACTTGCGCCTGTCCCATGGCGAGGGCGGCATTGATGCCCGCACCCGCTGGACCGCGCTACTGCGCGCGCCCTGGCGGGCAGCGACGCATGGCGCCTGGACCTGGCTGGGCCAGCAGCTCGCACCTGCCGCCTGGCTGCGTGGACTGGACCGCCGGCTGTCGGCGGCCTTGCCCGACCTCTACTGGCACTGGAAGCGCAGCCAGAAACCGCAGCGCAAGCTCGGCTGGTGGCTGGGGCTGAGTCTGGAGCGGTGCGACCGCTGCCGGCGCGCCGCTACCTGTTCGTCATCTATTCGGCGGCCTGCGAGCGGGTGTTGGCGCCGGTTGCCCGGGCGCTGGCCGCTGACCCCGACGCCGAGGTGGTGGCGGTGCTGGCCGGACCCAGGGACCAGCAACGCCGCCTGCTGCCGGGGCTGCGCGCGGCCGGCTGCCGCATTGACCGGCTGGGCCTCAGCCTTATGCGGGCGCAGACCGAGCCGCGCGGCGCGGTCGTGGTTCAGTGCCTGGATCACCGGCTGCACTACCGCCACCACCGGCTGGGCGTCGATATCGCCGATGCCCTGCGCGCAGCGGGTGCGGCCACGGTCTGCCTGCAGCACGGCGGGACCCGCGAGGACTCGCTGGCCAGCCTGGCCTCGGCGGCCTCCGAGACCATCCTGGTCTGGGGGCGCTATGCCGAGCAGGCACTGATCCGGACCTATGGCATCGCGCCCGGGCGGCTGCGGATCACCGGCAACCCGCTGCACGATCCGCTGTCGCGCCTGAGTACCGAGCAGGCGCGGACGGCGTTGCGAGCCCATGCGCCGGACTTCGTCGCCGGCCTCGGCGACCGTCAGCTGCTGTTGCTGGCCAGTACCATCCAGCGCGAGTACGCTGACCGCCCGGACGAGGTCGAATGCTATCGGCGTTACCTGCGGCATCTGTACGCCAGTCTCGATTTCAGCCGGCAGGCGCTGGTCGTGAAGATGCATCCCTGCGATCTCGATGCCGGCCGCAATCTCTACCAGGAGCTGCGTCCCGAGGGCCTGCCGGTGAACAGCCTGCTGATCATCCCGGCGGGCCAGGGACCGGACGTCTACGCCCTGCTCAAGCTTTGCGACCTGCTGCTGACCCGTTGCTCGACCGTGGCGGAAGAGGCCTTGCTGCTGGGCAAGCCGGTGCTCGCCTTTGACCTGGACGCCCAGGGGCCCGCCCAGGCCTATGCGCATCTGGCGCGCTGGGGCCGGTATCGCCTGGTCCATGTAGAGCCGGCGGCGGCACTGTCCTCAGCGATTGCCGACAGCTTTTCCCAACCCGACGCCGCCGGTGTGGCCGAGCAGGCGGTGGTCGAACTCGGCCACGCGCTGGATGGCCAGTCCCTGCAGCGCACGCTGGCCGCGCTGCGGCAGCTGGCTTGAGCCGGGGCGATCCGGGCATGACCGTCCGCATCAGTGTCGTCACGCCCTCCTACAACCAGGGCGCGTTCCTGGAAAAGACCATCCGCTCGGTGCTGGACCAGGCCGGGGACGGCCTCGAAATCGAATACCTGATCGTCGATGGCGGCAGCCGCGACGACAGTGTCGAGATCATCCGCCGCTACCAAGACCGGCTGGCTTGGTGGGTCAGCGAGCGCGATGCTGGCCAGAGTGATGCCATCAACAAGGGCCTGCGCCGCGCCACCGGCGACATCGTCTGCTGGCTCAACAGCGACGACTACTTCGCGCCCGGAGCATTGCGCCGGGTCGCCGAGCTGCTGGGCTCGGGCGCGCACCAAGCTCTGGTCGGGCATTGCGTGATGGTCGAGCCGGATGGCCGCGAGCAATGGCTGCGTGGCGAGTTCAGGAGCTATCTGCAACTGCTGTCGCCGTACCCGCCCTACCGTATGCACCAGCCTTCGATCTTCTGGCGCCGCGAGTTGATGGAGCAGGTCGGCCTGCTCGACGAATCCATGCACCTGATCATGGACTACGACTACTGGTGCCGCATCGCCCGCCGGCACCCCTTCGTCAATGTCGACGCCGTGCTGTCGTACTGCCACCGGCATCCGGCGGCGAAGACCGCCGACGATTTCCAGGGCTATCACCAGGATCGCCGCCGCTACATGCAGCAGAAGCGCAAGGAGTTGCGGCCGGTGGAACGCCTGCAGCTGGCCCTGCTGGATGGCGGTTTGGGCTGTTACCAGGCGATCAGAAAATCCGAACGGGGTCTGCGCCGGCTGTTGCTCGGTCGCGGTTAACGACTCCGCAAGTAGTGCCGCCACATCGAGAACTTCCGCTCCAGGCGCTTGTTCCAGGGCAGGCTGGAGCCGCCGATCAGGCGGCAGTAGGCTCGCAGTTCCTTGTAGCTGGGTCGGGGACGGGTCAGGAATTCGTACTTGGCGTGGCGCAGTACGTCCGCCTTGACCTCCGGCGGCAGGCCGGCGCGGGCGCGGTAGTAGGCCAGCATGCTTTCCACCTTCAGCCAGTGCCGCAGCGAGGCGCCGGGGTCGCGCCCCTGGTCCAGCCAGGCATTGTTGCCATGCGCCCGGTACTCGACCAGGGGCTCGGCGAGGTAGTACTTGTGGCCCCCGAGTATGTCGCTGCCGCAGACCAGCCAGTCGTCGGCGCGCGTCCTCCAGCGCCCCAGGTAGGGCTCGGGTATGTCCAGCACGTCCAGCGCCAGCGCCCGGCGCAGGCTCATGGCCGAGGTGGCGGCCCCCTGCCAGCGGGTGCTGTAGGCGCCCAGCAGCACCGACAGGCCCAGGCGGCGTGAGTCCGGGTCGGGCAGGAACAGGCCCTGGCGCTCGCCGAAGTAGCGCATGTTGGCGTAGACGAAATCGACTGCCGGTTGCTGTTGATAGACCGCCAGCACGCGCGCGAGGTAGTCCGGCTGCCAGCGGTCGTCGGCATCGAGCAGGGCCAGGATGTCGCCGCTCGCCAGCCGGGCGCCTTCCGCGAAGGAGGCCAGCTGGCCGCGGTTCTCGCGGCTGTGCAGGCGGACTGTCGGCTGGTTCGCGTAGCGCTCGCGCAGGAAGGCGGCGGTGTCGTCGGTGGAGCCGTCGTCGATGATCAGGATCTCGTCCGGCGGCCGGCTCTGGGCCAGCGCCGAATCCACCGCCTCAGCGATGAACTGCCGGTAGTTGTAGCTGGTGATCAACACCGAAACGCGCTGGCTGACGGACATCGACGCTCGAACCCCTTCCCTTGTGGTGGTGACCTGCTGCAGGCAATTCTGACACCAGCGCGGCGGCTGCCGGTGATGGTGGGCCGCTCAGCGCCCGAGCAGGCGCCGGTAGACCGCGCGATTGCCGGCCGCCATCCGGCTGGCGGTGAAGCCGGCTTCGACGAAGGCCGGCCCGGCGGCGCCCAGGCGCTGACGCAGTTCGGTATCGTCCAGCAGGCGGGCTATGGCGGCGGCCAGGGCGGCGACATCGGCCGGCGGCACCAGCAGGCCGGTCTGGCCGTCGGCGACCGCTTCCGGGATGCCGCCGGCGCGGCTGGCGATCACCGCCGTGCCGGAGGCGGCGGCCTGCAGCAGGGTCACGCCCATGCCCTCGGCCAGCGCCGGATGCACCAGCAGATCGAGCGCGCCCAGCCAGTGGCCCAGGTCGTCGCGGAACCCCAGGAAGTGGACGCGTCCGCCCAGGCCCAGGGCTTGCGCCTGGGCGCGCAGCTCCGCCTCCAGCGGACCGCGGCCGAACACCAGCAGCTGCACGGTCGGGTGTCGCTGCGCCAGCTGCTGGAGCGCCTCGAACAGATAGCCGTGGCCCTTGCGGCCGATCAGCTGGGCGGCGATGCCCAGCACCGGCGCGCCGGCGTCGAGTCCGAACGCGGCGACCAGCTCGGCGCGGCTGGCGTGCTGCCGGTAGGGCGCAGGGTCGATGGCGCTGTGGACTACCGCGATGCGGTCGGCCGGCACGCCGTTGCCGACCAGCACCTGCTTCACCGCCTCGGTGATCGCCACGATCTGCTGATACAGCGGGTATTTCAGCCGCACCGCCAGCGCCGATTCCGGGTTGTCGACCCGCCGGGTCAGCAGCGCCGGCACGCCGGCCATGCGCGCCGCCAGGCCGCCCCAGACATCGGCGCCGCGCCGGCTGTGGACGTGCACCAGGTCGGGTCGTTCGTGGCGCAGCAGGGCGGCGAGCCGGAAGGCGAAGGGCAGGTCGAGATCACCGCGCATGGGCAACTCGGCCACCCGCACGTCGAGCGCGCGGCCACGCTCGGCAATCTCCGCGCCCCGGCTGCAGACCAGCAGGGACTCGACACCGAGCGCCGGGAGATGCTCCAGCAGATGCAGCACCTGCCGGGCGCCGCCATAGAGGTAGCGGCCGGTTTCGACGTGGACGACTTTCAGCGCGCTCATGCCGCCAGTACCCGGTCGAGTGCCGCTAGCACCTGTGCCGGACCGATGTCGACCAGGCAGGTATAGGCGCCGCCGCAGGTCGGCTTGCGCTTGCAGGGCGAGCAGTCCAGGCCCAGCCACAGCACCTCCAGCGGCGCGCGGGCGCCGCTGCGGTAGGGTACGGTGGAGCCGAAAATCGCCACCGTCGGCCGGTCGCAGGCAACGCCCATGTGGGTCAGGCCGGTGTCGACGCCAATCACCGCACGGGCGCTGGCGATGGCCGCCGCAGCCTCGGGCAGGCGGGTGCGCCCGACCTGATCGTCGATCTGTGCGGCGACGCCGCTGGCCAGCAGAATGCGGTCGGCCGCTGCGCGGTCGGCCGGGCCGCCGAGCAGTTGCGGCCGCTCGCCGCGCGCCACCAGCTGCCGCAGCAACTCGGCCCAATGCCGCTCGGGCCAGTGCTTCTGCGGGCGGGTGGTGAAGGGGGCCAGGGCGATGACCGCCGGCCTGGCGCCGCTGTCGGCCAGCGGGAGCGACGCCAAGCGCGGCGCCGCGCCGGGCACGCCGCTCAGGTACTCGACCAGGGCGCGGTGCTCGCCGGCGATCTGTTTGCCGGTGTAGGGACGGGGTTCGACCGGGCGCGCGATGCGCTCGTGCAGCAGGAAGCCGAGCGGCTCCTTGGACCGGTAGCCGATGCGCCGCCGGCCGCCGGCGAGCCAGGCCAGCAGGCGCGATTTCGCCAGGCCTTGGGCATCGATCACCCAGTCGTAGTCGCGCGCCCGCAGTGCGCGGCGGAAGGCGGCCATGGTCCGCCAGAGTTCGCGGTAGCGGCGACCCCGCCAGAGTCCGGCCCAGGCCTTGCGGTCCCAGCAGTGAACCCGGGCGATGGCGGGCTGGCTGCGCAGGAAATCGGCGAACTCCGGCTGCACCAGCCAGTCCACCTCGGCCATCGGCCAGGCCTGCTTCAGGCCATCCAGCAGGCTGGTGGCGAACACCAGATCGCCCAGTGCCGAGAGGCGGACGATGAGGATGCGGGCAGGCGGGGCGTGGGCGGCGGGCGGCACGGGCGGGGTTTTCTTACAATACGCGCCCTTTAGGCCGGCGCTGGTGTTTCGGCGCATTGTAGGAGACCCCGATGAGCAGCATGGCGGATCGCGACGGATTCATCTGGTACGACGGGGACCTCAAGCCCTGGCGCGAGTGCACCACCCACGTCCTGACCCACACCCTGCACTACGGCGTCGGCTGCTTCGAGGGCGTCCGCGCCTACTACACCCCGCGCGGTCCGGCGGTGTTCCGGCTGGAAGACCACACCAGGCGCCTGTTCAACTCCGCGAAGATCCTGGGGATGAAGATCCCCTACACGCAGGACCAGATCAACGAGGCGATCAAGGAAGTGGTGCGCAGCAACAAGCTGCGCGAGTGCTACATCCGGCCGATGGTGTTCTACGGCTCGGAAGGCATGGGCCTGCGCGCCGACAACCTGAAGGTGCACCTGATCGTCGCCGCCTGGCCCTGGGGCGCCTACCTCGGCCCTGAAGCGATGGAGCGCGGCATCCGCGTCCGCACCAGCTCCTTCACCCGCCACCACGTCAACAGCGTGATGTGCCGCGCCAAGGCCAATGCCCACTACATCAACTCGATGATGGCGCTCAACGAGGTCATGCGCGACGGCTACGACGAAGCCATCATGCTCGACACCTCCGGCCACATCGCCGAAGGCTCGGCCGAGAACATCTTCGTCATCAGCGAGGGCGTGATCTCGACGCCGGACCTCAACTCCTGTCTCGATGGCATCACTCGCAAGACCGTGATGCAGCTGGCCAAGGACTTCGGCTACGAGGTGCGCGAGCGGCGCCTGACGCGCGACGAGCTCTACATCGCCGACGAGGCCTTCTTCACCGGCACCGCCGCCGAAGTGACGCCGATCCGCGAGGTCGACAACAAGATCGTCGGCAACGGCAAGCGCGGTCCGATCACCACCAAGCTGCAGGCGGCCTATCTCGCCCTGGTCAAGGGCGAGAGCGACAGCTATCCGCAGTGGCTCGCGGCCGTCTGACTGAGCTGACGTGAGCACGCTGCCGGACTTCGCCGCCGCCCGCGTGCTGGTCGCTGGCGATGTGATGCTGGACCGCTACTGGTCCGGCAGCACCTCGCGAATCTCGCCGGAAGCGCCGGTGCCGGTGGTGCGGGTGCGCGGCGACGAGTCGCGCCCCGGCGGTGCCGCCAACGTCGCGCTCAACCTGGCCGCGCTCGGCGTGCAGGCCAGCGTGCTCGGTGTCGTCGGCGACGACGAGGCCGCCCGCACTCTGGCCAAGGCGCTGGCGGAGCGTGGCGTGCAGGCCGAGCTGATGCCCGGCAGCGCGCCGACCATCACCAAGCTGCGGGTCATGTCGCGCAACCAGCAGCTGCTGCGGCTGGATTTCGAGGAAGCCCTGGCGCCCGCGCACGACGCCGGCGCCTTCGCCGCCCGGCTGCGGGCCAGGCTGCCCGCCGTCGATGTGCTGGTGCTGTCGGACTACGGCAAGGGCACGCTGTCCGGCGTCGCCGAGCTGGTGGCGGCGGCCCGCGCCGCCGGCAAGCCGGTACTGGTCGACCCCAAGGGCAGGGACTGGACGCGCTATGCCGGCGCCACCCTGCTGACCCCCAACACCGGCGAGCTGGAGGCCGTGGTCGGCCCCTGTCCGGACACCGCCACCTTGGTCGCCAAGGGCGAGCGCCTGCGCGACGAGCTGGGCTTGAAGGCGCTGCTGGTGACCCGCAGCGAAAACGGCATGAGCCTGCTGGAAGCCGGCAGGGCGCCGCTGCACTTGCCGACCCAGGCGCGCGAAGTGTTCGATGTCACCGGCGCCGGCGACACCGTGATCGCCACGCTCGCCGGCGCCCTGGCGGCCGGTAGTTCGGTAGCGGTCGCCTGCCGCCTGGCCAATGCCGCCGCCGGCCTGGTGGTCGGCAAGCTCGGTACCGCCACCGTCAGCCGCGAGGAGCTGGAGCGCGCGGTCAATCCGCAACGCGGCGCCATCGACGGCGTGCTCGACGAGGCCGAACTGCTGGCGCGCGTGACGCAGGCCCGGCAACAGGGCCGGCGGCTGGTGATGACCAATGGCTGCTTCGACATCCTGCACGTCGGCCACGTCCGCTACCTGCAGGCGGCGCGGGCGCTGGGGGATCTGCTGATCGTCGCGGTCAATACCGACGACTCGGTGCGGCGCCTCAAGGGCCCGACCCGTCCGCTGAACAGCTGCGCCGACCGCATGGCCTTGCTGGCGGCGCTGCAATGCGTCGACTGGGTGGTACCGTTCGCCGAGGACACCCCGGCGCGGCTGATCGAGGCGGTGCTGCCGGATGTGCTGGTCAAGGGCGGCGACTACCGCGTCGAGCAGATCGCCGGCCACGAGGCAGTGCTCGCCAACGGCGGCGAGGTGCGGCTGCTGACCTTCCACGACGGCTACTCGACCAGCAAGCTGATCGAGCGCGCGCGCGGCTGAACCGCCCCAGGGCTGCGGCCGGGCTTTGCAGGGCGCATTCCATGCGCCGCCGAACCTGGGCATCGTGCGTGCCGGCGCGCGGAGCGCGCCCTACGGGTCCTGGCCGGCCCGGATGAAGCGGCGATCACCGGCCTCTTGCTGCGCGCGGTCCTCGATGCTGTCGGGATCGGCGGCGTGTTCGTCGGCTACGAACTGCGACTTCAACACATCCGCCGCGCCGGTCAGCACCTTCTCGACGACGCCGACCTTCTCCTTGGCGCTGCCGCCGCAACCGACACAGGGCAGGGCCTCGGCGGCCTTCTTCAGGCGCTGATCGGCCTCGCGGAAGGCGTCGCGGTGACCGGTGACTTCCACCGGCGCCAGCAACACCGCCTCCGGCGCCGGCCCCATCGCCCGGCCGAGGTTCCATCGCAGCAGCGGCTTGGCTTGCTCCGCCGGGGCGGCCGCCGGAGACGCGGCCGGGCTCGTCTCGGCCGCCGCCGCAGCGAGTGTCGTCAGCATCAGGAAGGCGGTCAGGAGGGCGCGCATCCACAGACGATGCACGAACTGCCCTTGCCGTCGCCAGCGCGACCCCTAAACTGCGCGCCTTGAAAGGGAGGGTGCAGGGATGATCTGGGGCATTGGTGAGTGGTGCGCGCTGGCCTGTGCGCTGTGCTGGGCCATCGCCGTCATCCTGCTCAAGAGGTCGGGCGAGAGCCTGGCGCCGTTCGCGCTCAACTACATCAAGAATCTGCTCTGCCTGCTGGCGCTGGCACTGACGCTGGGGGTCACCCACGGCGGCCGCTGGCCCGGCATGCCGGCCGGCGATGTGCTGCTGGCGCTGTTCTCCGGCACGCTCGGCATCGGGCTGGCCGACACGCTCTACTTCCGCGCGCTGAACAGCATCGGCGCGGCGCGCATGGGCGTGGCCGGCACGGCGTTCTCGCCCTCGGTGATCCTGCTCGCGGCGATCTTCCTCGGCGAGCGGTTGACGCTGTGGCAGCTGGTCGGTGTCGGCATCACCATCGCCGGCATCGCCCTGGTCACCTATGTGAAGACCGCCGACCACCTCGATGCCCGTACCCTGCGGCGCGGCGCGCTGCTGGGCGTCACCTCGGTGGCGGTGATGGCGGCCGGCGTGGTGATCGCCAAGCCCATCCTGGAGACCCAGGATTTCCTGTGGGTGGTGTTCCTGCGCCTGCTCGGCGGCACGGCGGTGATGAGCTTCGCGCTGCTGTCGGCGACGCGGCGCGCGGCGCTGTGGCAGGCCTATCGCGGCGTGCGGCACTGGCCCTACGTGATCGCGGGCTCGCTGATGGGAACCTATGTCTCCAACCTGTTCTGGCTGGCCGGCTACAAGTACGCCGATGCCTCGATTGCTGCCGTGCTCAATGAGCTGTCGGCGATCTTCATCGTGCTGCTGGCAGCCTGGCTGCTGCACGACCGCTTGCAGCGGCGGCAGCTGGTTGGTTGCGGCCTCGCAGTTCTGGGGGTGGTTGTAGTGGTGGTGGCGCGGGCCTAGCCGCCAGAGCTGTAGGGCGCATTCCATGCGCCAGCAAGCTGCGCTAAAACCGCCGGCGCATGGAATGCGCCCTACCGCACCAGGCCATCCTTAGCGGCCGATCGCGTCGATCAGCGACTGCTGCTCCTCGACATCCGCCGAAGCCAGCATCCGCATCGCCTTGGCTTGCAACTCGCGCAGGTCGGCGTCGAGCACGGCGCGCTTCACCTCCAGCACATTGGCCGGGTGCATGGAGAATTCCTTCAATCCCAGGCCCAGCAGCAGGCGGGTGTAGCGCACGTCGCCGGCCATTTCGCCGCACATCGCCACCGGGATGCCGGCGCGCATGCCGGCCTCGATGGTGCGCTGGATCAGCTGCAGCACCGCCGGATGCAGCGGGTCGTAGAGGTAGTTCACCTCGTCGTCGACGCGGTCGATGGCGAGCGTGTACTGGATCAGGTCGTTGGTGCCGATCGAGAAGAAGCGGCAGACCCGCGCCAGCATCGGCGCCGCCAGCGCTGCCGCCGGCACCTCGATCATCGCGCCCACCGGCACGTCGTCGGCCAGCACATGGCCTTCGCGCAGCAGCTGCTCGCGGGCCAGGGTTATCACCGTCTGCGCCTGCCGGAACTCGCCGACGCTGGAGATCATCGGCAGCATGATCTGCATCTGGCCGAAGCGGCTGGCGCGCAGCAGGGCGCGCACCTGGGTACGGAACAGCTCCGGCTCCTTCAGACAGAGGCGGATCGCACGCAGGCCCAGGGCCGGGTTGTTCGGGGTCGGGCCGACCCGGGCGCCGGAGTCGACCTGCTTGTCGGCGCCGAGGTCGAGGGTGCGGATGGTGATCGTCCCCTTCACCGCGCTGACCACCTTGGCGTAGGCCTCGTACTGCTCCTCCTCGCCCGGCAGGTCCTTGCGGTTCATGTAGAGGAATTCGGTGCGGTACAGACCGACGCCCTCGGCGCCCATGCCGGCGGCGTGGGCGGCATCCTCCGGCAGCTCGATATTGGCGAGCAGGCGGATGTGGGTGCCGTCGCGCGAGATCGGCGGCTGGTCGCGGATCAGGTCGAGTTGGGCCCGGTCCTGCGCCAGCTTCCGTTGCTTGGCGTGGAAGAAGCCCAGCGCCTGGGCGTCGGGGTCGGCCAGGGCATGACCCTGTTCGCCGTCGACGATGACGGTCTCGCCCTCGCGCAGCCAGCGGCGCGCATCGCGCAGGCCGACGATGGCGGGGATGCCGAGGCTGCGCGCCAGGATCGCGGTATGCGACAGCGGGCCGCCGAACTCGGTGATGAAGGCGACGACCTGTTGCTGGCTGAGCAGGATGATGTCGGCCGGGGTGATGTCGTCGGAGACGATCACGGTCGGTTCGGCGATATCGAACTTGGGCGCCCCTTCGACCGGCGCCATCGGCTGCGCCTGCTTCATCAGCACCCGCTGGATGCGCGCGACGACGTGCTCGACGTCGTCCTTGCGGGTCTTCAGATAGGGGTCGTCCATCTGCTCGAACACCGACACCAGCACGTCGCGGCTCTTCTTCAGCGCGGCCTCGGCGTTGAGCCGGTGCTGGCGGATGTGGACGACGGTGGCGTCGACGATGGAACGGTCGTCCATCATCAGCAGGTGGGTGTCGATGAAGGCGGCGATATCGCCCGGCGTGCCGACCGGAATCTGCTCGCGCACCGAGCGCAGCTCGTCACGCGCACGGCGCTGGGCGCCATAGAAGCGGGTGACCTCGTGTTCGATGTCGCCCGGATCGAGCTGGCGCTCGGGGATTTCGAGATCGCTGGCGTGCAGGCGCTGCACGCGGCCGATGGCGACCCCGCGCGAGACCCCGATGCCGTTTAGCCAGACGCCCATGGAGCGGACCTACCTCAGGACTCTTCGCCGAAACGGTCGGCGATCAACTGGGCCAGCTCATCGAGCGCCTGGGCGGCGTCCTCGCCCTCGGCGACCAGGGTGACCTGGCTGCCCTTGGCGGCGGCCAGCATCATCACGCCCATGATCGACTTGGCGGAGACCTCGCGGCCGTCCTTCTTCACCCGCACGTCGGCGCTGAACTTGCTGGCGAGGGTGACCAGCTTGGCCGAGGCCCGCGCGTGCAGGCCCAGGCGGTTGACGATTTCCACGGTGCGTTCGAGTGCGGCGGACATCTACAGGTTCTCCTCTAAGGGGTGGGCCGCGGGCATAGGGTGACACCGCGCTGCCCACCTTCGACGGCGGCGGTGGCCAGCTTGGCTAGCGGCAGCTGCGGGTAGTTGAAGACCTTCATCAGCATCGGCAGGTTGACGCCGGCCACCACCAGGCTGCGGTCCGGTCGCAGGGCGCCGAGCTTGTTGGCGATATTGCTGGGGGTGGAGCCGTAGGCATCGGTGAGCAGCAGCACCCCTTCGCCGCTGTCGAGATTGTCGAGCATGCGCTGACCTTGCAGCAGCAGGGCCTCGTGGGCCTGCACCCGGCGCACTTCCAGCACGTCGGCCTGGGCCGGCAGCCGGTCCATCATGTCGCGCAGGGTGTCGAGCAGGAAATGCCCGAGCTTGCCGTGGGTGACCAGGAGCACGCCGACTGCCATCAGTTGAGATCCCGGTGCTTGACGATGACCTGGTCGAAGCGCTCACGAAAAAATCGCCCCAGCATCTCGATCAGGTAGACGCTGCGATGCTGGCCGCCGGTGCAGCCAATCGCCACGGTGACATAGGCCCGGTCCTGATCCTGAAAACGCGGCAGCCAGGATTCCAGGAACAGCCGGATGTCGCGCTGAAAATTGATGACGTCGGTGTGGCGCTCCAGCCACCGCGCCACCGCGCCGTCACGACCGGTCAGCGGCCGCAGCGCCAATTCCCAGTGGGGATTGGGCAGGCAGCGGGCGTCGAACAGAAAGTCCGCGCCATCGGGGGCGCCATTCTTGAACCCGAAGGACAGGAACAGCACCGACATGCGCCCGTTGCGGCCCTCGGGCAGGCGTTGATGGATCGCCTCCCGCAGCTGGTGCAGATTGAAGGCGCTGGTGTCGAGGATCAGATCGGCAGCGTGGGACACCGGCTTCAACAGCTCCCGCTCGCGCTGCAGGGCATCGACCAGGCTGGTTTCGCCGTCCGATAGGGGATGCTTGCGGCGGGTTTCGGTGTAGCGCTTGAGCAGGATCTGGTCGTCGCACTGCAGGAACAGGACGTCGGTGTCGATGTCGCGCAGACGCAACTCCTCGATGCTGCGCGAAAACCCCTCGATCTCGGACGGCGCGGCGCGGGCATCGACGCCGATGGCGACCCGGTTGTAGCGGGCATCGCCGCTGCGGAGCGCGTAGACCAGCAAGGGTTCGATCAGGCCCAGCGGAATGTTGTCGATGCAGAACCAGCCGAGGTCCTCGTACTGCCGCAGCGCCACCGATTTGCCGGCGCCGGACAGGCCGCTGACGATGGTGAGCTTCATGCGCGCCGGCGCTTCACTCATTGCGGGGCACTCGTGCGGGGTCGGGGTCGAGTATCAGCAGCTGTTGCCGCGCCTCGAAGGCGTCGGCGGCGTGGTAGCCGGTGAGCCGCAGCCAGTGATCGCGGCAGGCGGTTTCCACCATCGGCGCCAGATTATGCCCGAGGCCGCGCGCCAGGAAGATTTCCGGAATGCCCACATCGAGCAGCTGGCGCAGCGAACGGCGGCCGCGCAGGCGCTCTTCGCCGGAGAACTGCGGCCGCGGCGTGTCGTCGAGCCGGATGATGAGATCCAGGCGCTCGCGTGCCTGCACTGCCTGTGGGCCGTGGCAGCGGGCGATGTCGAGCACGCCCAGGCCGCGCGCTTCCATGAAGCCGGCCAGCAGCGGGCTGCTGGTACCGACCAGCACGCCCTCGGCGATGCGGCGGAAGTCGACCGCGTCGTCGGCGACCAGTGGATGGCCGCGCGCTATCAGGTCCAGGGCCAGCTCACTCTTGCCGACGCCCGAGGTACCGGTCAGCAGCACGCCCAGGCCCAGCACGCTCAGGAACACACCGTGCAGGGTGGTGGTCGGTGCCAGCGCGCGTTGCTGTTCGCGCAGATGCGCCAGGCGTTCGTGAGCGGGAGAGGTGCGGTCTTCGGTGAGGCGGATGCCGGCGGCTTGCCAGGCGATGGCGTCGAGCGCGGGGGCGGCACGACTGCAAATCAGCTCGGTGACACCCGCCGCCGCGAACCGCGCTGGCAGGGCATCACGCTCGGCGGCTTCGCGGTGCTGCCACCAAGCGGCCGCTGCCTCGCCGAGCACCTGCACGGGCGTCGGATGCACCGGATTGAACAGGCCGACGGCGGCCATTGCAGCCGTCATGCGGGACGGCCGCGTTTAGCCGCGACCAGCCACCAGTGCGTAGAGGGCGGCGTCATCGGTAGCGGCGCGGGCCAGCTTGCAGAAGGCCTCGTCGGAGAACAGCTCGGCGATGGCGGCGAGGTGCTTCAGGTGGGTCTCGGTGGCCGCCTGCGGCACCACCAGTCCGAACATCAGATCGACGGTCTGGCCGTCGTGGGCGTCGTAGTCCACCGGGTGCTTGAGGCGGATCAGGGCGCCGATGCTGCCATCGACGCCGCTCATGCGGCCGTGCGGAATCGCCACGCCGTGGCCGAGGCCGGTGGAGCCCAGCTTCTCGCGCGCGGTGAGGCTGGTGAAGATCTCGGCATCGGTGACGGTGCCGGCGCCCTTGGCCAGCAGCTTGCTCATTTCTTCCAGCGCGCGCTTCTTGCTGGTGACGGTGACGCCAGCGACGACGCGGCTGGCGGACAGGATCTCGGCGAGTTTCATCTTCAGGTCTTCCAGAAAGGCGTGGGCTCTAACGGCTCAAGGCGCACATGATAGCGGGCCGCCAACAAAAAACGGGACGCCGTGGCGTCCCGTCCTGGGTCCCATGCTCCGGTTCAGGCGGCGGCCTGATGGTGCTGGTGGTGTACCACCTCGTTGGCGTGGTGGTCGCGGCGCTTGCTCTTGTGCTTGCGGGTCTGCTGGTCGAGCTTGTCGGCGAGCAGGTCGATGGCCGCGTAGAGATCGGGGTGGGTCGCTTCCGCATGCAGGGTCGCACCGGAACAGTGCACCGTGGCCTCCGCCTTCTGCCGCTCCTTTTCCACCGAGAGGATCACCTGTGCGTTGAGCAGATGATCGAAGTGGCGTTCGAGTCGTTTCATCTTGTCCTGGGCGTACTCGCGGATGGGCGCGGTCAGGTCGAGATGATGGCCGGAGATGGTGAGATTCATCAGTTCACTCCTTCAGGTGGGTGCCCTACAAACCGGAGCCCCTATGCGGTTCCTGCGCTGTGACGCAAAAGCGGTTCGTCAGTCGCCGCAGCTTAGGCGGCTCACGGACCGGTTCTGCCCGGCAAGGATCATTTGTCTACAGCGGCCTCCTTTCGTGGGACGGAGGGATGCCGAGTGCCTCGCGGTACTTGGCCACGGTACGCCGGGCGACCTGAATGCCTTCCTTCTGCAGCAGTTCGGCCAGGGTCGCGTCGGACAAGGGCTGGGACGCCAGCTCCGCCGAGATCAGCCGCTTGAGCATGGCCTGGATGGCGGTGGCTGAGGCCACGCCGCCGCCCACGGTCTGCACGTGGCTGGAAAAGAAATGCTTGAGCTCGAACAGCCCACGGGGCGTGAGCAGGTACTTGTTGGCAGTGGCGCGCGATACGGTTGATTCGTGTATCCCCAACTGACTGGCCACATCCCGAAGGACTAAAGGGCGCATGGCTTCGTGCCCATATTCCAGGAAAGCGCGCTGCTCTTCAACTATGCACTGGGCGACCCGAAGTAGCGTATCGTTGCGGGATTGCAGGCTGTGCAGGAAGTAGCGGGCCTCCTGCAGATGGGTTTTCAGCGTCACCTGGTCGCGCGAGCTGTCGGCGCGCTTGACCATGGACAGGTAGTGCGGATTGATCCGCACCGAGGGCGCCGCCTCGCGGTTCAACCCCACTTTCCAGCGGCCCTGGTGTTTGGTGACGAATACGTCCGGCTCGATGTAGTCGCTCTCGTGCGCGGCGTAGGGCCGGCCCGGGTGCGGCTGCAGGGTGCGGATCAGCGCCAGTGCGGTCTTCAGCTGGGCCTCGTCGTAGCCGCTGGCGCGGCGCAGCGCCACCAGATCCTTGCGGCCGATCAGGGTCAGGTGTTTGCCGACCAGGGTCAGCGCGGTTTCGCGGCTGGGCGTTTGCGGGTCGAGCAGCAGCAGCTGCAGGCGCAGGCATTCGCTGAGGTCGCGCGCCGCCACCCCCGGCGGGTCGAAGTCCTGGATCACCCGCAGCACCTTCTCGATCCGCCCCGGGTCCAGGCCCATGGTCTCGCGGAAGTGCACGCAGGCTTCGTCCCAGTTTTCGAGGTAGCCGTCTTCGTTGATGGCGTCGATCAGGTAATCGGCGACTTCGGCTTCCCATTCGCTGAAGGGCGCCAGCCGTGCCTGCCAGCGCAGATGTTCCAGCAGGCTCTCGCTGCCGCTCAGGTTGGCGCGGCGGAACTCGGCCAGATCGTCCTCGTCCTCGCCGCTGCGCTCACTGCTGGGTGCGGTGTCGTAGATGTCGCTCCAGTCGGCGTCGACCGGCATGTCCTCGGGGATGGCGTCGTCGCCGTGGACGCTGACATCGGCCAGATCGACGGTCTCGCGGTCCTCGCCATTGCCTTCCGGCGCCTCGCCACCGGGGGTTTCCGGAGATTCGGCCGGGGCGTCCTCGTCCAGCTCCAGCATCACGTTGGAATCCAGCGCCTGCTGGATTTCCTGCTTGAGGTCCAGAGTGGACAGTTGCAACAGGCGGATCGCCTGCTGCAGGGCCGGCGTCATGGTGAGCGCCTGCCCGGTGCGCAATCCCAGCGCCTGTCTCACGGAGTGTCCGTCACCATCGTCATGGGTGCATTGTAGCGGTACGGCTTTTGCCTATGGCGAAAACCTAGAGCCGGAAATCCTCGCCGAGATAGACCCGACGGACGGTCGCATCGGCCAGCAGTTCGGTCGGCGAACCGCCAGCGATCACCCGGCCCTCGGCCAGGATGTAGGCGCGTTCGCACAGCGACAGCGTCTCGCGGACATTGTGATCGGTGATCAGCACGCCGATGCCGCGCTCTTTCAGGTGATGGACGATGGACTGGATGTCGTGCACGGCGATCGGGTCGACGCCGGCGAAAGGCTCGTCGAGCAGGATGAAGCGCGGGTTGGCGGCCAGCGCACGCGCGATCTCCACCCGCCGCCGTTCGCCACCGGACAGACTCATGCCCAGGCCGTCACGGATATGGCCGATGTGCAGCTCGCCGAGCAGGCGCTCCAGCTCGCGCTGCCGGCCGGCGCGGTCGAGGTCCTCGCGGGTCTCCAGGATCGCCAGGATGTTGTCGGCGGTGGAGAGTTTGCGGAACACGCTGGCTTCCTGCGGCAGGTAGCCGATGCCGCGCTTGGCGCGGGCGTGCATGGGCAGGCGGGTGATGTCCTCGCCGTCCAGCTCCACCACGCCGCCGTCGGCCGGCACCAGCCCCACCACCATGTAGAACGAGGTGGTCTTGCCGGCGCCGTTGGGGCCGAGCAGGCCGACGATCTCGCCGGCCGCGACTTCCAGCGAGACGTCGCGCACCACGGTGCGCTTCTTGTACTGCTTGACCAGATTGCGCGCGACCAGGCGCGCCGGAGTCGCGGAACTCATGGGCTGGGCGGCGTGGCGGCCGGCACGGTGGCCGGCGGCGGTGGAGTGGTGGCCGCCGGCGCGGCGCCGGTTTCCTCGGGGACGTCGATGACGATGCGGACCTGTCCGAGGTCGCCGCCATCGGCCCGCACCCTTCGCGCCGGCACGTTGTAGCGCATGCTCTCGCCGTTTATCTCGTCCTTGCCGCGCGCCAGGCGGGCGCCGCCGCTAAGTTCCACGTCCTGGCTGGCGGACAGGTAGACGATCTTGGCCGCGCGCGCCTCCACCGGCTGGTCGGCGGCGGTTTCCGGCAGATGCTTCATGGTCGCCGGGTCCCCGGTCAGGATGATCTCGTAGGGCGCCTTGCTGCCGCCGGCCTGGCGCAGTTCCAGGCGGGCGCCGCGCAATTCCAGGGTGTTGGAATTCATTGCCACCTCGCCGCTGTAGATCATCACCCCATCCTGCCACTCGCCATTCTTGGCGGTGATGGTGATTGGGCCGCTCGGGCGGCTGAGCTTGGGCGGTTGCGGCGGTTCGGCCGCGCGGGCATGGCCCCAGGCCAGGCCCAGCAGCAGGAGGCTAATCGCGTAGCGCATAGCGCATCTCCACGGAATTCAGTTGCAGCGTGTGGCCGTCGAACGGGGCCTTGAACCCCCGCGCGTTGGCCGAGCGGGTCTCGCTGCTGATGCGGATCGGCAGCGCGGATTCGAATTGCTTCGCGGCATCGTCGACCCAGACATCCTGGGCCTCCACCTGGAAGCGCTCGCCGTCCGGCCACTGGCCGGTGCCGGCGACCGGCGACAACAGCTTCAGCCGGCGCTGACCGACCGGCACCAATCCCTGCGGCGCAGTCAGCTGCCAGGGCGCGGCGCTGCCGCTGAGCCCGCGCGCCGCCACCATCTTCAGCTGGGCCGAGCCATCGTCGTAGTAGTCGGCGCTGGCGGCGCGCAATTCCAGCGCTGGCACGCCCTCGGCATCGGTGCGCATCAGGCGCAAGGTCTCGATGCGATAGCGCGGCGCGAACGCCGCCGCTGCTTCGGCGGCCGGGTCGACGTCGCCGTGGAAGTCGCCCAGGCCCAGCCAGACCGCCAGGATCAGCGCCGGTATGCCCAGCCAGTACCGGCTTTTCATGCGTCCTTGCCCTGGCAGGCGAGGATGAAGTCCACCGCCTCGCGGATGGCGCCATCGCCGCCGCGCTGGTGGCTGATCCAGTGCGCCGCCGCCTTGGCCTTGGGATGCGCGTCGCCGGGCGCCAGGGCCAGGCCCACCTGGGCGAACAGCGGCAGGTCGGGCACGTCGTCGCCCATGTGGGCGCACTGTTCATCCGTGATGCCGAGCTTGCCGAGCAGCGTCCGGTAGGCCGGCAGCTTGTCCTCGGTGTTGAGCCAGATGTGTTGCACACCCAGGAACTCCAGGCGCTTCTGCATGGCGACACTGGGGCGGCCGGAAATCACCGCCACCTCGATGCCCTGCTTCATCAGCAGCTTCATGCCGAGGCCATCGCGGACATTGACCGCCTTGATCTCCTCGCCGTCATGCGTGAGGTAGAGCTTGCAGTCGGTCATCACGCCGTCGATGTCGAAGATCACGCAGCGGATCCTGCGGGCGCGGTCTTCGGCGGAGAGGAGTGGGTTGGACATTCGAGGTACTAGACCACGCCGGCGCGCAACAGGTCTTGCAGGTGGATCACGCCGATCAGGTGTTCGTCCGCGTCGACCACCATCAGCGCGGTGATCTTGCTGGTTTCCATCTTGTGGACGGCCTCGGCGGCCAGCGCGGAAGCGGCGATGCGCTTGCCACCGGGTGTCATCACCTCGGCGATGGGCACGCTGCGCACGTCGACACCGCTGTCCAGCACCCGGCGCAGGTCACCGTCGGTGAAGACTCCGCGCACCTTGCCGGCGGCGTCGATCACGGCGGTCATGCCCAGGCCCTTGCGGGTCATTTCCAGCAGGGCGGCGGTGAGCGGTACCTCCAGCGCCACGGTGGGCAGGCGCTCGCCCTTCTGCATCAGGTTCTCGACCGTCAGCAGCAGGCGGCGGCCGAGCGCGCCGCCCGGGTGCGAGAGTGCGAAATCCTCGGAAGTGAAGCCGCGCGCCTCCAGCAGAGCCACGGCCAGCGCGTCACCCATGGCCAGGGTCGCGGTCGTGCTGGCGGTCGGCGCCAGGTTGAGCGGGCAGGCTTCCTGCGCCACCGAGACGTCCAGATGGGCATCGCCGGCCTTGGCCAGGGTCGAGCCCGGCCGGCCGGTCATGGCGATCAGCGGCACGCCCAGGCGCTTGATCAGCGGCAGGATGGTCAGCACTTCGGCGGTCTCGCCGGAGTTGCTGATGGCGATCACCAGGTCCTGGCGGGTGATCATGCCCAGGTCGCCATGGCTGGCCTCGCCCGGGTGCACGAAGAAGGCCGGGGTGCCGGTGGAAGCCAGGGTCGCCGCGATCTTGCCGCCGATATGGCCGCTCTTGCCCATGCCGGTGACCACCACCCGCCCCTTGCAGGCCAGCACCGCCGTGCAGGCGCGAACGAAGTCCTCTCCCAGACGGGTGTCGAGGGCGGCGACGGCGTCGCGTTCGATGGCCAGCGTGCGCTGCGCGCTGGCGAGCAGGGTGTCGGGATTCATGGGCGCATATTGTAGGCGCTCGTCCGCGCCTGCCTCAGCCCGGGCCTCGCCGCAGGGGCGCCGCGAAAAAGCCGTCGGTGCCGTGCCGGTGCGGCAGCAGATGCAGGCGCTGCTCGCGGTCCAGCAGGGCCGCCAGCGGCGGCCAGTGCTGGCCGGCGGCGGCGTCGGCGGCGAATTCCGGATGCTTGGCCAGGAAGTCATCGACCACCGCCTCGTTCTCGGCGGCGAGCAGGCTGCAGGTGGCGTAGACCAGCCGTCCGCCCGGCCGCACCAGCGTCGCGGCACGCGCCAGGATGGCGCGCTGCTGCGCCGCCAGCGCCTCGAAATCGAAGGCGCGCAGGCGTAGTTCCGGCGCCCGGCGCAGGGTGCCGGTGCCGGAGCAGGGGGCATCGACCAGGACCGTGTCGGCCTGGCCGAACAGGTCGGGGAAGGGCGCCGGATCGTCCGGGTCCAGCGCCCGCGCCTCGACGCAGCTCACCCCGGCGCGTTCCAGCCGGGGCGCCAGCCGCGCCAGCCGGCCGGCGGAGCTGTCGGCGGCGATCAGGCGGCCGCGGTCGCGCAGCAGTGCTGCCAGCGCCAGGGTCTTGCCGCCGGCACCGGCGCAGAAGTCCACCACGGTCTCGCCCGGCTGGGTGGCGACCAGCAGGGCCAGCAGCTGGCTGCCTTCGTCCTGCGGCTCGGCCAGGCCCTCGGCCAGCACGCGATGGCCGCTGGCGATGCGCTTGGCCAGACGCAGGCCCCAGGGCGAATGCGGCGTGGCGGCGGCGGCGATGCCGTCCTCGGCCAGCACGGCCTGCAATTGCTCGCGGGAGTTCTTCAGGGTGTTGGCGCGCAGGTCGGCCGGCGCGGCGCGGTTGAGCGCGGCGGCCAGGGCAGCGGTCTCCACGTCGCCGTACTGCAGCAGCAGGGCCTGGTGCAGGGCCTCTGGAAGATTGCGGCGGGCAGCGGTGCCGACCGCCCCATCGCTCGCCGCCGCCGGCAGCTCGAATTTCGTCGGGTCCTGTCCCAGGTCGGCCAGATGGCGTGCCAGCCAGGCCGAGGGTTCCTTGCCGGCCAGCGCCTGCAGCCGTCCGAGGTCGCGCAGCACGCCGTAGACCAGCTCGCTGAGCTGGGCGCGGTCGCGCTTGCCCATCTCGCGATGGCTGCGGAACAGGCTGTCGAGGATCTGGTCGGCCGGCCGGCTGCCGATGGCGATGTCCTCCAGTACCACGCGAGCACGGGCGACATGGCTGCGGCGGAAGGCGGGGGCGTCGGTCATTGCCACAGTCTACGAGGCGCGCGAGGCTAGCCCCGCATGGAAACTCTCGATCCGGGCCGTTATTCCTCGATACTCCTGTTCACCGGCGCCGGCTTGAGCGCCGAGTCCGGGGTGCCAACCTATCGCGGCGCGGGCGGCATCTGGGGCCAGTACCGCTACCAGGACTACGCCTGCCAGCAGGCTTTCGAGCGCGATCCGGAGCAGGTGCTTGATTTTCATGAACTGCGCCGCGCCAAGGTGCTGGAGTGCGCGCCGCACGCCGGACATCTTCATCTGGCCCGACTGCAATTGGCCTATCCCCAGCTGCGCGTGGTGACTCAGAACATCGACGGCCTGCTGCAGCGCGCCGGCGTGCGGGTCGATGCCGAACTGCACGGCTCGCTCTGGCGCGTCCGTTGCGGCTGTGGCGTGCAGGCAGCGCCGCCGCCCGCGGCCTACCGGCCTCGCCGCTGCCCACACTGTGCGCAGTGGCGGCGACCGGACATCACCTGGTTCGAGGACGCGGTGAACGAGTCGCTGTTTGAGGCGGTAGGCGATTGGGTGCGCAAAGCCGAACTGTTCGTCTCCATCGGCACTTCCGGCGCCGTCTGGCCGGCGGCCGGCTTCGCCCAGCTGGCGAAGCGCAGCGGCGCCGACATGGTCGAAATCAATCCCGAAGACAACGAGGCCTCGCCGCTCTACACCCGTCGGGTGCGGCAGCGGGCCAGCGCGGCCATTCCCGCGCTCTTTCCACTAACCACGACCGCCGCGCCCTCCGACCCATGAACCTCCGCCGTCAATACGGCGTCGCCCAAGGGCCTGTTAACACTACGGGGCAGCGAGCCCTGTAGTGTTAACAGGCCCTAGCCACGCGAGGGAAGCCATCATGGTCGCGCCCGCAAGCTGATTCCACCTGAAGCCAGCGGCAGTCCGCATCTAGCTATGCTCTGGCCCCCCTCACCGGTGGCTGCCATGGCTCGCTACGACAACATCCTGGAGACGATCGGCAACACGCCGGTCGTGCGCATCAACCGCCTCGCGCCGGCCGGCGTGAATCTTTTCGTGAAGGTCGAGGCCTTCAACCCGCTGGGCTCGGTGAAGGATCGTCTGGCGCTGGGCGTGATCGAGGCGGCCGAGCGATCCGGCCAGCTCAAGCCGGGTCAGACGGTGATCGAGGCCACCAGTGGCAACACCGGCATCGGTCTGGCGATGGTTTGCGCGGTCAAGGGTTACCCGCTGGTGGTGACCATGGCCGAGCAGTTCAGCGTCGAGCGCCGCCGGCTGATGCGCTTCCTCGGCGCCAAGGTCGTGCTCACGCCCGCTGCCGGCCGTGGCTACGGCATGGTGCAGAAAGCCATTGAGCTGGCCGAGGCGCACGGCTGGTTCCTGACGCGACAGTTCGAAAACGAGGCCAACCCGGCGATGCACGAGCGCACGACGGCGCGCGAAATCCTGGCCGACTTCGCCGGAGAGAAGCTGGACTACTGGGTGACCGGCTATGGCACGGGAGGCACGCTCAACGGCGTGTCCCGCGTGCTGGCCCGCGAAAAGCCCGAGACCCGCATCGTGGTCTGCGAGCCGGCCGATGCGCCGCTGCTGGCCAGTGGTCAGGCTCAGGCCCGCAACGCCGACGGGTCGCCGTCCGCGCCCCACGGCGCGTTCAAGCCGCATCCTATCCAGGGCTGGACGCCGGACTTCATTCCGAAGATCACTGCGGAAGCCATGGCCACCGGCCGCGTCGAACGGGTGCTTGCCATCGCGGGCGCCGACGCCATCAAGGCTTCGCAGGACTTGGCTCAAAAGGAAGGCATCTTCACCGGCATCAGTGGCGGCGCCACCTTCGTCGGTGCGCTGCGCGTGGCCGCTGAAGCGGCGAAGGGCGCGAACATCCTGTGCATGCTGCCGGATACCGGCGAACGCTACCTCAGCACGCCGCTGTTCGCGGATGTGGCGGTGGACATGACGCCAGAGGAGCTGGCGCTGTCGAAGTCGACGCCGGGGTTGCAGTTTCCTGTTTAGAGAGCTGCAGGGATTTCCGGATTCAGCTCTAAGCGGCCCCTGGGCGCTGGACTCTGCACTCGCTCCGAGAGCTCCTCGGGTAGTGGACAACGCGGCTTGAACTTGAGAGAGCTGACTCTCTAGCCGGACCAGAACATTCATGTCGGCCACAACGTGACGAAGCTCGTTCTCATAAACTCGTCCTGGGGACAAAGAAGAATTCGGACATGTCGACACGAGCTACGAAAGGTAAGAGAACGAAGCTAGACGTTCAGAAGGACCGCATCCGAGGCTTAATCGCCGCGGGTAAGAGCCTTCGATACCGTCCTGAAGTCAACACGAAAGCCGAAGACTTTCATCGAAGCCTCAACGATATCCTCGTTCAGGCGCGAGAACAGCTCTCCCCTCGCCAAGCTACGGCCTTTCTCCACTGGGTAGAACAACAAACAGGAACCCAACTGTCCGCATTGAAAGGCAAGCCCGTTGCGCATGGGCTGTCCAAGGCAGCATTGAGGCAAAGGGCCCGTTCACTCTCAGAGGAGCTCGTGTGGGTTGCTCGTCGAATCCAAGAGCACTACACAACAATCAATTCTTTCCGGGACGCCGCGAACGAACTCGAAACTGCAGCGATCCGCGCAGACTGGACCGCCGCCATAGCCAAGCTAGATGACATTGAGGCTAGATTTGGACCGTCTTTCTGGCTTATCGAATCACGAATCGCAATTGAACAATCACGTGCCGGGCTCGAATCGCAAAAACAGCTTGCGGCCAAAATTAGAAAGAATGGACCGCGAGGACTTTGGGCGTTCATTTCTCGCTACGTCAGCGTTCGGAATGAACCGACCACGGCTTTAAACAGCTTTTATAGCGACATTCTTGAAAGATTAAATCGGAGCGCCAAGACCAACGCCGAACTTGCCGCGTTCCTTAAATTCCGATTTGTATGGAACGAAACTCCATCTCAACGCACGATGGCAGGTGCGCTCGTAATTGCGCAAGGATTCTCCATTGTTGATTTGTATGAGACTTTCATTGCGATTTGCCAGTCGTCTTATGTCTGGACGTTGACTGGCGAGTTGCAAGACGAATTAAAAAACTGCATAGATATACTAAAAGATGTTCGTGATTTTCGCTTACAGAAGCTCTCGCTGCTACTCGGAGCGATTCCGTTAACTCTACCGACGATCAGACGGTATCAGGCAAGTGATCTTTTCCTTCGAGGCCAATCGAGATCCGCACTAAAGTCTGCGTTGAGGGAATTGGCAGCTGATCCTCGCGATTATCAACTGTGCATTCTGGCGGCTTCTGTAATCAACAATCCAGTGAGAGTTGGCGACCACACCGATTCCCGATGGCCGATTATTATTCGCCAACTCTCGGCAACACTCTCCGTAAGTGACACATATCAGTCTGACCTCCTAGATCTCGAGAAATCCTTAAGGAACTGGACGTTTTCCCCAGCATCACTCGCATGCTTCTATTTTGCCAGTTCGATTTTCACTGATGATCTAGAACTTCGCTTGAAGTACAGAAGACTTGCCGCCTTAAATGGTGCATATCTTGACGCTTGCGAGATTAATTTATATCCACATGCGGTTATTAAAGCCCTGCGAGTGGACAATCAAGAAAACCCATCAACCACGTTTGAAATTTACGATGACTTAAATCAGGGGCGAATTAAAACGACGGTCGCCTCCGAATTTGCAACATACTTCGGAGTAGAGCTGGCCGTTCAAGCGCTTGATGTGGCTGCCCTCGAAAGATTTGACGATTTCTCTATTTCAACGAATCATCGTCCGTTGATCGCATTTGCCAGGCGTTCATTGATCGCAATTTATATTGAATCAGAGAACATTCAAGGCCTGCTCGATAGCACTTCAGACGCATATTTTTCAATAAATCTTCCCATTCATGTTTTGCCTGTCCAGAACGGCGTGCAATCGTTGAAATGGCGCAACCTGAAATCATTCTCTCAGAACATATCACTGCCTATTGTCATGCACATGGCGTGGAGGCAGACATCCGATGAGAATGCCGCATCGAACGTTCGAGCGGCGGTAGATGCCTTTTTTAAGTCGTTGGGCATCAGATCTTTTGACGACCTTACAACATTGTCAGAAAATCATCAGCGCGCGCAACTGGTGTATTTGCTTAGATACGTCTGCGTTCAAGACGTGATTGATATGAGCTCGCTACTTTCCTCTTCCAGGCAAACAAGCGAGGCACGGCGGAGCATTTGTTCAAAGCTTATTCAGTTGGATCCCGAAAACAAAGAAGTTTACGAGACAGAAAATTTTTCCATTACAAGATCCCTTTCCGTTCAAGACGGATTTCGCGTATTAGACAGCAGTAGGGTTCATGTGGACACCGGCGCATTGACGTCCTGGGCAACAAGTGAATGGGCCCCGAATATCGCGCGGTATCGAGCATTGGTTGAAGCCGGCATCGGAGTTTCCGAATCAATCGACGATATTCTAAAAGAGTTTAGCGTTAAAGGCTCCGCAAATAAATTTCTCGAAATGCCTGAGAGTGATGCTGACCAGCTGCTCTCTGACCTCGTATACCAGCTTCGAGCACGATTTCTGGAGGACGAGAGTTACGGACTGGACAGCTATCTAAGCAGAAGAATTCGGCACCACTCAATGTCAGGTGCCCTCCGCGGTTGCGTGGAGAACAATCATTTAGTTACATCAAGAGATCATAGGACAACCAGATATCTCCCAAATGCATATTGGCCAAAGAAAATAGCCGGATTGACGAGCGCAGAAAGCTATCAGCTACAGTCAGCACTAGCAAAATTCTCGGAAGATTTTGACAGCACGGTACTTCAGCTAAAGCGCGATTTCTTTCATATCAAGAGCGAAAAACATCCCAAGGGAATATTTTTCATTCCCATCTCCCCAGCGATGTTTTACGTAATACGAAGTGCCGTACAAGGTGGCTATTCGGCGGAGACTCTGTGCAACGTTTGTCTGGCTGTTTTTTGGGCGACGCTGAGGCCCTGTCTAAATGAAGCGCAGTCACTGCTTCAAATTCATGCGCAACAACAGATTTCGTCGGCATTTCACAGATTGAGGGCATCGGTAAAGCGAGCAATACCAGAGCAGACAAGGTACGCAGAGCTGACATTGGGCATCGGGCACGCAGCCGAGGAAGTTAATGCTCAGATAATCACAGTGGCAGATTGGTTCAACAGATCCGAATCCAATCAGAGCAACCAGGCATTTAGCCTCGAACAGGCGATCGATATCTGTACGCAATCGGCGCTTCATTCTTATCGTCCATTCAACCCCAATATCGAAATTAATGCGGAACCCAAGAAGTTCATCTCCGCCGTTGGCCTGATACTACTCTCAGACGTCATTCTTACACTCCTTGGAAACATCAGGGAGCATGCTCATGTTATTGGCGTCACCAACGTAGATCTCCAGTTGGAGACGAATGAAGAAATGAAAAGCTTCCGGTTACGCATGGAAAGCGATGTTGGCCCAAAGGCTCGCCATCCGACTGCGGTTGCCCGCGTGAAAGCCGCCAAGGAAGCCATTATCGACGGCTCTTACTTGAAACGTTCCGCTGGGGATCGCAATTCTGGGCTGTCAAAAATAGCAAACATTGCACTTCGTGATTCAGCAGGCAGAATAGATTTTGACTTCTTGGGTGAAATGCGCTTTTTTGTAGATGTCACGATTTCAATTCCAGACCCTATTTACATCCAGGCAATTGTTCCGGCGGGCAAAGCAAGGTGAATGTTCTAATAATAGAAGACGAGAACACCAAGCTGGAAGCCATTTCCCGCTTAGTATCGAGTCAGCGTTCAGATTTGAAAATTCTGGCCGCCAGATCTGTAAGAACGGGCCGATCCGCGATACAAGCGGATCCACCAGCCTGTATTCTGCTTGATATGTCGCTTCCGACCTTCGATATATCGGCATCAGAACCCGGAGGGCGGCCGCAGGGAAATGGGGGCATAGAAATACTGCGCTACCTTGATGCGGAAGAATTGCGGCCGATTGTGGTAATTGTTTCTGCGTATTCTGCTTTTGCAAAGGATGGGCGCAATATTGGACTGCAAGCTTTCTCGGACGAGCTTATCGGCGAGTTTCCGGAATTGGTGAAAGGCGTCGTTTATTTTGACCCCATTCAGGCAGAATGGTCTCGCGAACTTCTTAGCCTTCTCAATAAACATATACCCGAGGCCTTGGAATGAAGATTTTGACTGTCGAAGATAACGCGTCAAAGCTCGGTAAGCTGATCGAAGTTTTAAATGCCAGCGGCATAAGTCGGGAGGATATTAGTGTCGCGCGCTCGGCGGTTGCCGCAATTCAGCTGCTTGAGGCAACAAAATTTGACATCGCGATCATCGACCTAATGCTGCCGAATCGCGATGAGGATGAAGAAAAACTTGAGACTTCTCTCCGACTGATAGATTTTATTGCAAACAACGAATCGGTTATTAAGCCGGAGCACTTGGTTGGTTTCACCGCGTACTCCGAAGCGGAACTCGCAGCCCGTCCGGCATTCACGAAATCCCTCTGGACAATAATCCGGTTCGACGCGTCATCGACAGAGTGGCAAGAACAAGTTCAGCGACTTGTTTCATATGTTTCAAAATGCAAAGAAGCCTCAGGGCGCCCCGAGTACGGTGTGGATCTTTGCGTCGTGACGGCGTTGCAAGCACCCGAGATGGACTCGATCCATAAGCTGGCGTGGTCATGGGATGCCTCAGAACCGCTTGATGACTCGCAGTTTGTTCGCAGAGGCCAGTTTCAGTCTAACGGACAGACATTCAGTGTCATTAGCGCTACTGCACCACGGATGGGAAACGTGGCCGCCGCGCTTCTGTCTTCAAAATTGATCCAACATTATCGTCCTAGATTTCTTGTAATGGCTGGAATCTGCGCAGCGATCAAAGGCAAGGCGAATATGGGCGATGCGATACTTTTTAATCCGGCGTGGGAGTGGGCGAGCGGAAAAATAGTTGCTGTCGAAGAGGGTAGTTATTTAGAGCCAGCGCCTCATCAACTCGCAATACCGGAGTTTATTGCGGCTCGCATGGAGGAGTTACGCAAAGACGGCTCATTCTGGCTTTCAATAAAGCAGGGGCATGCCGCGTCTGGTGATACTCTCCCGAAAATGGTGTTGGGACCAGGGGCATCTGGCCCATCGGTTGTCGCGCATGCTGAACACGCAGAATCAATAAAACTTCAGCACCGCAAGTTGAGCGCGATTGACATGGAGGCTTACGGTGTAATGGCGGCGGCGAGTTTCGCATCTTCCCCCAAGCCAACCTGTTTTGTGCTTAAGTCGGCTTGCGATTTCGCGGACGAAGAGAAAGACAAGAAATATCAGGACTACGCCGCTTACACCAGCGCGCAATCAATTCGAGAGTTTTTCGAGCGCTTTGGTGCAAGTATTAGGGATCTTGCAGGTACTTAAGCACGTGGGTTGCCATGCCCTCCTGCGCAATAAGAAACTCAGACGATCAATACGCGTTTGCTTCGCTATGACTCAGAGTTGGCGGCAGTCGCCCACCATCCCCTGGCAGACAATCGCTTCACGGCGTCTCTTGACGCCACTACGCCGCGGGTGTGGAGTCAAGACAATAAATTGCGTGAGTGTCAAGCGCGACGAGATTATAGAAGCACTAAACACTCAAATCGAAGCCAAAAAGGTTGTAAAGGCTTCTGTCAATCACGGAGTTCGTCCGCTCGAGATTTAGTTAGAAAACCTATGAACGAAGATCAGAAAAATGAGATCGACCGCGCGCTACAGCTTTTGCGGTCCAAACAAAAGGTCTTCCCAACTGACGAGCCGGTTGGGTTAGTGCCGATAGTAGATGATCAATGTCGATCGCAGCTAAAACATTCACTATTGCTTTTTGACAAAATTATTCCTCTTTTTAAAACTACCAAGTATCGCGCGAAGCGAGAAATATTTCCCGTTCCAGATTCGATGGTGGGTGTGGAAGCAGATTTAGATTGGCTTTGCGAGAAAGGCCTAGTCATCGCCCCGAGATCTCTTTCCTATCGCGATTCGGAAACTATGGAGGATATGGATCCAGAAAAACCAGTGTGGATAATCAACAAACCTGACGGCCATTATTTTGCCGTAGGTCACAATAGACCATCCATTTTGAGAGAACAGGGCATTGTTGATCCGTCGCCGCGTCCAGACTTTTACTATTCTATGTATTTTGCGGAGAGATTAAAAGAAGAGTTCGATACAACTGCTTTTTTAAGCGAACGTCAATTCGATCATGGGAAATCGAGCAGCAATGAAATGGTGGTATTAATGGCAGTTCTGGAAAATATTCCAATACCCGACACTGACCTTCCGCTCGAGCAACTACTTGATTGGCGAAGTGATGCTGATGCTCAACTGAAACTTCGTCGACTCAAACATTGGATTAACACGGCAGCAAGCAAAAAAGAAGTGAATTCCAGGCACCTCAAAGATGAGATTCGCTACCTTCTTGATGAATACCAACAGCAAATGTTACTTCACGACATAAAATTTCGAAGTGGAGTGCTAAAGGCGGTTATCACGACTACGGCTGAAATTTTGGAAAATGTCGCTAAATTGAAAATTGCAAAGCTTTCGGAGATGCCCTTCAGAATAAGCGACGAAAGAATTCAGCGTTTGTCAGTGGAACTGCAGGCCCCTGGGCGGAGTTTGGCCTACATCGCGAAAGCTCAAGATCGTTTTATCGGTCCATAATTAATGGTTTGGCTATCTGAAAAATCGTCGCCGGCGGATGTGGCTTTTACGAATGATTGGTGATAAAAAGGAAACAATTGACTGTACTCAATGTCCGCTTCTGGCACTTTTGCGCCCTTGGTCGACGCGGATCGAGCGATTTCTTTTTTCGCAGTAAGCAGAAAGCCGCCCGTTGCTGAGCCACGGGCGGCCTGCGACGTGCCGGTCATCTGACCGAACCGCGTTTTACCCCAACAGCCTGAAATCCGGCTTCTCTCTCACCGCGCACTGCGGGCACTGCCAGCTTTCGGGGAGTTGCGCCCAGCGAGTGCCGGCGGGAAAGCCCTCGTGCACGCAGCCGACCGCCTCGTCGTAGACGTAGTCGCAGTTCGGGCACTGGTGGCGCGTGGTGGTGGCAGCCGTGACCTTGGCGACGATGCCGGTCAGGACTGGCGCGTCCGTCGTTGCCGGAGCGCAAACAGCACTGGCCGGCAGCGGGTAGCGCGCCAGGAGCCGGGCGCGGGCCGAAGGCTGCAGGCTGGCCTTGCTCAGATCACCGCCGTGATGGGCGACCACCTTCGGGTCCATGACGCGGAACCACAGCGGCGGAAAGTAGGCGAGCAGGATCATCGCGGCGTAGCCGGAGGGCAGTTGCGGGCTGTCCTCGAAGTGGCGCAGGGCCTGGTAGCGGCGGGTGGGGTTGGCGTGGTGGTCGCTGTGGCGCTGCAGCTGGTAGAGCAGCAGGTTGGTGACCACGTGGTTGCTGTTCCAGCTGTGCTTGGGCTGGCAGCGCTCGTAGCGGCCCTTGGCGTCCTTGAGGCGCAGCAGGCCGTAGTGTTCGAGGTAGTTCACCACTTCCAGCAGGCAGAAGCCGTACACCGCCTGCACGACCAGGAACACCAGCGCCCAAGGCCCCAGCCAGAGGCCAAGCGTGCCGAACAGCACGACGGTCATCGCCCAGGATTGCAGGTTGTCGTTGTCCAGTGACCAGACGCTCTTGCCCAGGCGCTGCAAGCGTTCGCGCTCGATGGCCCAGGCCGAGCGGGCGCTGCCGATCACGCTGCGCGGCAGAAAGGCCCAGAAGGTCTCGCCCATGCGCGAGCTGGCCGGGTCTTCGGGCGTGGCGACGTTCTTGTGATGGCCCTTGTTGTGCTCGATGTAAAAGTGCCCGTAGGCGACCGGCGCCAGGGTGATCTTGGCCAGCCAGCGCTCCAGCGCACTGGTCTTGTGGCCCAGCTCGTGGGCGGTGTTGATGCCGACACCGTTGATCATGCCGACGGTGAGGGTCAGGCCGACCAGCTCCCAGGCCGCGAGGTGGCCCTGTACCGCCATCCAGGCGCCGAGGCCGGTGAGCAGGTACTGGGTCGGCACGTAGAGGTAGACGATGCGGCGGTACCAGGCGTCCTGGTCCAGGCCGGCGACGGCCGACTCGGGGGCGTTGACCCGGTCTTCGCCGAGCAGCCAGTCGAGCGCCGGCACCAGGCCGTAGAACACCACCGGCAGCAGCCAGAGCAGGGCGCCGGGGCCACCGGCGAGCGCGCCCAGCACCGAGGCGAGGGCGATCAGCGGCAGCGCCGGGCTGAGCAGCCACCAGTAGCGCTTGCCGTCGGTCCAGGCGGCGGCGTGGGCTGCCGGGTTGAGGGTGTGCGTCGCATTCATGGGCGTTCTCCTTGTGGCTCTCCTCGGGTGTTGCCATGGTCGAGCGGCTGCGGGGTCGTGACTTGTGATTTGACGCCAGCCACTTGTGATTTGGCGCCAGTACAATCCCGACGAACCCGCCGGCCCCCGGAGCGAACCGAGCCATGGCCCGAAGCGAACTGCGTGTCCCGGCCCGCTATTACCTGCGGCTGGCGGAGGAGCTGTCGCGCCAGGGCATCGACATCACGGCCCTGCTGGCGGCCCTGCAGCTGCCGCCCCAGCTGCTGCAGGAGCCGGACGCCCTGCTGCCGTTCGCCGATGTGGATCGCCTGGTGACGCGATTTTTCGAGCTCACCGGCCGCAGCGAGCTGGGCTTCGAGCTGGGCCGGCAGCTCCATGTCAGCAGTCACAGCCTGGTTGGCTTCGGCATGCTCAGCAGTCCCAACCTGGAGGCGGCGCTGCGCTTCGTGGCCCGCCACTTCCGGCTGGTAATGCCGAGCTTTCGTCTGCTCTACAGCGCCGGCGCGGACTGGGCCGAACTGCACTTCCAGCCGGTGGCGGCGATGAGTCACGTCTGCCTCGCCTTTCATCTCGAAGCCATGGCGACCGCTGCCCTGCGCGATGTGCACGACCTCACCGGCGGACAGGCGCCGCCTTGCCGGCTGCAGTTGTCGATTGCCAGGCCGCCGCACGCCGCGCGCTACGAGCGCCTGGGCGACGTCGTCACCGAGTTCGCGGCCGGGGCTACGCCGGGCGTGCGGCTGCGCTTTCTGGCCGACCTCGCCGGCATTCCCTTGCGGCTGGCCGACCCCAATGCCCTGAAGGTGGCGGAAGCGCGCTGCGATGCCCAGGTGCGACGCGCGACGCGGCAGAGGCAGTTCGCCGACTGGGTGGCGATGAGCCTGCGCGAAGTGAGCGAGGGTCTGCCCACGCTCGCCGAGCTGGCGGCGATGCTCAACCTCTCGGCGCGCAGCCTCAACCGCTATCTGGAGCGTGAGGGCACCAGCTACCGCGCGTTGGCCGGCCGCATCCAGCACGAGCTGGCCTGCGAGCGGCTGGCCTCGGGCGCGATGACGGTCACCGAAGTGGCCTACTCCCTGGGTTTCAGCGATCCGGCCAACTTCACCCGCGCCTTCCGCGACCGCGAAGGCGCCTCCCCGCGCGACTACCAGCAGCGGCTTAGGCCCGCTTGATGCGCGCGTAGGCGGCAAGCGCCCGGTCGCGGCTGGCGCCGAGATCGACGATGGGCTTGGCGTAGATGCTGTCGGGGCCAAGGCTGGCGGCGCGGCGGATCTCGGAGGGTGCCTCCCAGGGTCGGTGCAGATACTGCTCCGGCAGCTTCGCGATCTCCGGCACCCAGCGCCGCGTGTAGGCGCCGTCGCCATCGAACTTCTCGCCCTGCAATACCGGGTTGAAGATGCGGAAGTAGGGCGCGGCGTCGGCGCCGCAACCGGCGCTCCACTGCCAGCCCAGCGTGTTCTGCGGCAGCGATGCATCCACCAGCGCGTCCCAGAACCAGCGCGCACCCTCCTGCCAGGGAATCAGCAGGTTCTTGCTCAGCAGGCTGGCGACGATCATCCGCACCCGGTTGTGCATCCAGCCCGTGGTCCAGAGCTGGCGCATGCCGGCGTCGACTATGGGAATGCCGGTGCGACCGTGCTGCCAGGCACTCAGATCACCGGCGTAGTCGGCCGGCTCGCGCCAGGGGAAAGGCGCGAACTTGGCGTACATGGGCTGCTCCGCCGTGTGCGGATAGTGGAACAGCAGGTGGTGCGAGAACTCGCGCCAGCCCAGTTCGCGGACGAAGTGCTCGGCACTCGCCAGCCAGCCCGGGCCGGCCTCGCGACCGGCGTCGCGGGCGGCGGCAAGCGCGGTGCGGGGGCTGAGTTCGCCGAAGTGCAGATGCGGCGACAAGGCCGAAGTGACGGGCTGGGCCGGCAGATCACGCTGGTCCCGGTAGCGGCGGATCGGTTCGGCGACGAATGCGCGCAGGCGCGCCAGCGCGCCGGCTTCGCCCGGCGTCCAGCGGGCGTGGAAGCCAGCGTCCCAGGCGATTTTCGGCAGCAGGTCCAGTGCGGCGAGCGGCAGGCTTTTGAGCGCCGGCTCAGGCCCGGTCAATCGCACCGGAGCGGGCAGGGGTGGGGGCAGGCCGTCGAGCTGCGCGGCGGCATTGCGCCAGAACGGCGTGAACACCCGGTAAGGCTCGCCCGCGCCGGTCTTCAGCTGCCAGGGCTCGAACAGCAGCGCGGCGTTGAAGCTCTCAGCACTCAGGCCATCGGCGCGCAGCGCCTCCTTCACCGCCTGGTCGCGGGCGATGGCAGCGGGTTCGTAGACGCGGGTCCAGTAGATGGCGCTGGCGCCGGTCTCCAGCACCAGCGCGCGCAGCGTTTCCAGGCTGGGGCCACGGCGGATCACCAGCGGGCTGCCCAGCCGGGCCAGTGCTTCGCCCAGCGCCGCCAGCGCATGGTGCAGCCACCAGCGACTGGCGGCGCCCGGCGCCCAGGGCGCTTCCTCCTCTGGCGCATGGATGTAGACCGGCAGCACGCGCTGGTGCCGCTCGGCGGCGGCGTGCAGCGCCGGCTGGTCGAGCAGGCGCAGGTCGCGGCGCAGCCAGACCAGGGCGGTAGTCACTTCACGAGGAAGCGCAGGCGATAGTGGCCTTTGCCAGCGGCAAAGCTCAGTTCCAGCGGCCGGCCGTCCGCTGGCTCCACCAGCTGGGCCTGGCCCAGCTTGCGGTCGTCGTCCAGGGCGGCGTGCAGGGCCCGGTCCATGGCGGTGAGCAGTTCCGCCGCCAGGAAGACGCGCGGCTGCTCCCGCAGGCTGGTGAACAGCCGGCGCACGCCCTCCAGCTGCTCCAGCACCGGCGCCAGTCCGGTCTCGGGGGCGAGGTCGCTGGCGCCATTGCGCTCGAACAGGGCGGCCAGCACCAGGCTGTCCGGCGCCCAGTCCGGGTCCACGACCAGGACCTCGCGGCGCCGCTCGCCCTCGGCGAGGTCCTGCCAGCCGTCGGGAGCATGGTGATAGGCCCGCAGGCGGCAGCGGCCGCCACGGTCGGCGATCACCAGCAGCAGGTACACCCGGTCATCGGTCCATTGACCGGTGTCGCTCAGGCAGTGCAGGTGGTCGACGATCAGCTGGGGCATGGGCGGGCGGGATTGGTGATACCGGCCAGTATAATGGGGCGCATGTCCGCACCCTTCCCCCCGGCGCTCGTCATCGACGAGGTCCGCAAATCCTATGGCTCGCTGCAGGCGCTCAAGGGCGTCAGCTTCCAGATCGAACGTGGCGAGTTCTTTGGTCTGCTCGGCCCCAACGGCGCCGGCAAGTCCACCCTCATCAGCATCATCGCCGGCCTGAGTCGCGCGACTTCCGGCAAGGTGGCTGTGCTCGGTCACGACACCGTCAGCGATTTCCGTCTGGCCCGCCGCAAGCTCGGCGTGGTGCCGCAGGAGCTGGTGTTCGATCCCTTCTTCAATGTCGTCGACATGCTGCGCATCCAGGCCGGCTACTACGGCTGCGGCGAGGAGGTCTGGCCCTGGATCGACGAGATGCTGGAGCGGCTCGACCTCAAGGCCAAGCGCAGCGTCTCGATGCGCGCCCTGTCCGGTGGCATGAAGCGCCGCGTGCTGATCGCCCAGGCCCTGGTGCACAAGCCGCCGGTGGTGATCCTCGACGAGCCCACCGCCGGCGTGGACGTAGAACTGCGCCGCACGCTGTGGAGCTTCATGCGTGACCTGCATTCGCAGGGCACCACCGTGGTGCTGACCACGCACTACCTGGAAGAGGCGCAGGAGATGTGCAGCCGCATCGCCATCCTCGACAAGGGCGAGATCAAGGCGCTGGAAACCACGCCGCAGCTGCTGGCGCGCCATCCCTTCCGCTTCCTGCGCCTGAAGTTCGCCAATGGCGGCTCGCTGCCGGATAGCCTGCGCAGTCTGGTGGCCAGCGAGAACAATGGCGTGATCGAACTCAAGCTCGACACCCAGGCCAACCCCATCGCCGCCGTGTTCGATGCCCTGCGTGCCGCCGGCCTCGCCATCGAGGATGTGCATACCCGCGAGCCGGACCTCGAAGACATCTTTCTGGAACTCACGAAATGAGCCCCGACCAGATCGGCTTCGTCACCCTCCTGAAGAAGGAGGTCATGCGCTTCTGGGCCGTGCTCGGCCAGACCGTGTCGGCGCCGGTGATCACCGCGCTGCTCTACCTGCTGGTGTTCGCCCAGGCCCTGCAGGGTCGCCTGGTGCCCGGCTACGACGGCATCAGCTACACCCAGTTCCTCGTGCCGGGCCTGGTGATGATGACGGTGATCCAGAACGCCTTCGCCAACACCTCGTCCTCGCTGATCCAGAGCAAGGTGATGGGCAACATCGTGTTCACCCTGATGGCGCCGCTCTCGCCGCTGGAGTGGTTCGGCGCCTACATCCTCGCGGCGCTGGTGCGTGCGGCCCTGGTGGCGGCCGCCATGCTCGCGACCGCGCTGATCTTCGTGCCCCTGCCGGTGGCGCAGCCGCTGGCGCTGATTGGCGTATTCCTGCTGGCCGGTGGCAGCTTGGCGGCGCTGGGCCTGATCGCCGGCATCTGGGCGCAGAAGTTCGATCACATCGCCGCGTTCACCAACTTCGTGGTCACGCCGCTGTCCTTTCTCTCGGGCGTGTTCTACTCGGTGCACTCGCTGCCGAAGTTCTGGTACACGGCCAGCCATCTCAACCCCTTCTTCTACATGATCGACGGCTTCCGCTATGGCTTCTTCGGCCATGCCGACGTGCCGATTGCGCAGAGCCTGCTGTGGATGAGCGGCTTCTTCATCGTCTGCTCCGGCGCGGCACTGTGGATGCTGGTGACCGGCTACCGGATGCGGAAGTAGGTTCAAGGGCGGCGCTGGCCCAAGCTGCCTGTCTCCCCTGCGAGCAGGGGAGATGTCACGCAGTGACAGAGGGGTTTTTTCCGTGGCCAGGGGGCAAACAGATTCGCGAGCATCCCTAGCGGTGACAACCCCTCCGTCGCCTTCGGCGCCACCTCCCCTACTTGCGTAGGAGAGGCACTGCGGGTGCCTCCCCTGCGTGCAGGGGAGGTGGCGAGCAGCGCCGGAGGGGTCAGCTTGCGGTCCTTGCCTCGCCGCCCCAGTCGATCCGGCGCGTGATCCACATGATCAGCGACAGCATCAGGAACAGCCCGACCGCACCGGTCAGCAGCGCGTAGTTCTCCTCGCGCAGCACCGCGAACAGATAGCTGTAGAGCCCGGCCATCGCCAGCCCGATCCCGCTCGCGCGGAAGAGCGAGTGCAAGGCCGACCAGGAATACAGCGTGATCTGCACGGTTACGGCGGCCGCCGCCAGCGCATAGGACAGCCGGAAACCGAAGTGCTCTGCCAGCGCCAGCTGCAGCAGGTAGAAGGCGCAGAGACCGGCGCCCACCAGCAGGTATTGCAGGGGATGCAGGCGCACGCCGCCGACGATCTCGAACAGCCACCACAGCGCGAACGTCAGGACGATGAACAGCTGCGCGTACTTCACGGCGCGGTGGGCCATGACGTACTCGTCCACTGCGGGGTACAGCCGCAGGCCGAAGGCCGAAGCGGCCAGGGCCCGGTAGGGAATCTCGTCGCCGCGCCAGACCTGGCCGAAGCTGCGCGACAGGTCGGAGATTTCCCAGTCGGCCTTGAAGCCGGGCGCGGCGGCGCTGCCCACCGAGCGTGTCAGCGGCAGCCAGGCACCGTTGAAGCTCGGACTGGGCCAGTCGCCCTGCAGGCCGACTTTGGTGAGGCGGCCCAGCGGCACGAACTGAAGTTGTTCGCTGCCATTGAAGGACAGCGACAGCGCGAAGTCCTGGTCTGTCGCCTCGCCGGCCAGCGGCCAGGGGGCGTGCACGATGCCGCCGCGTTCGCTCTCGCTCTCGCCTTCGGCTTTGCCCTCGACTGGCAGGCCGATCATCAGCTGGCCGCCGCCCGGCTGGAAGCTCAGCGACTGGCCGCCGGCCTGCAGCCGCAGGCCGGAGCGCAAGGCGCGCAGGTCGCTGAGCATCAGCACCAGCTCCGCCTGGTCCCAGAGGATGGCCTGGTCCGGCACGCCGATGGCCGCCAGGCTGGGCCGGGCGAAGCGTCCCCGGAGCTGAGCGCTGCTGCTGTAGACCGGGATGGTGAAGATGCCGCGCTGGCGAAATTCGCTGCGCTGTTCGGCGTCGATGCCCAGTTCCTCGGGCAGCAGCACGCCATATGCGGTGCCTTCTTCGAGCACGGTCTTGCCGTCCTTGAGCACCTCGCGCACGGTCCGGTAGGGCAGCACCAGGAAGGGGCCGGCCAGCTGCTGTGCGCCACCCCACTGGCGGGCGATCTCGGCCTTGGCCTGATCGCGCGTCTGCTCGCGCTCGCGGATCAGTTCGCGGATCGAGGCGATGGGAATCAGCAGCAGCAAACTCAGGAAGCCCAGCAGCAGCACCCGCAGGAACTTCGAGTTCTGCACCGTCTCGACCACACCCGGACGCGGCGGTATGGGCAGCGGGGTTTCGCTCATGGCGTTTCTCCACGGCAGCGGAGCCGACGGCGCAGGCTGCGTTTCAGCAGCCGCAGGGTGATCCGGGCGATGCGCTGAGGGCGCGTTATCTTTTCGGGTGACATGGTCGGGCTCGGGTGACAGGCGTGCTTGCCTGTCCAGCAGGCTGCGCGGCCGCCTCGCCACCCTCGTGGCCCTGCGGTGCAAGGCCGGTGAAACCTTGTGCAAATGCGGTGCAAGCCGGTTTTTTGCCCGGCGGCCAAGGCAGAATCCGGCCATGCCCAACCTGCTGCTGGTCGATGACGATCCCCACCTGCTGGAAGTCCTGCGCTTCGCCCTGGAGCAGGCCGGCCATCGCCTGCGCACCGCCAGCAACGGCGTGCAGGCGCTGCGCGCGGTGGCGCAGCAGATGCCGGACCTGATCGTGCTCGACGTGCTGATGCCCGAGCTGGACGGCACCGAGGTCTGCCGGCGCCTGCGCGCTGAGGGCCATCGGGTGCCGATCCTGTTCCTGAGTTCCCGCGCCGACGAGATCGACCGGGTGCTGGGGCTGGAACTGGGCGGCGACGACTATCTCGCCAAGCCGTTCTCGCCGCGCGAGCTGGTGGCACGGGTCAAGGCGCTGCTGCGGCGTGCGCAGCCAGCGCCGGTGCCGGCCGCGCGGCAGCTGGTGCATGGCCGGCTGGTGCTGGATGCGGACCGCTTCGAGGTCGATTGGGCCGGTCAGCGCACGACCCTGACGCCGGCCGAGTTCGGCATCCTGCGCACCCTGATGCGGTATCCGGGTCGCGTCTGCAGCCGCGATTCCCTGATGGACGGCACCTACGAGGTCCACCGGCTGGTCAGCGACCGCACCATGGACAGTCATGTCCGGCGGGTGCGCGCCAAGCTGGCCGGCCTGGGCGCGGGCGAGGTCATCGAGACCCTGCACGGCATCGGCTACCGGCTCGGGCCCTGCACGTGATCGGCTGGTGGCAGCGCCGTCGTCCGCCGCGCCTCTGGCTGGTGCTGGTGGCGCTCAACGGCCTGCTGCTGCTGCTGCCGGTGCTGGGCTTCTCGGCGCTGCGCCTGTACGAAAGCGCCCTCATCCGCCAGACCGAGAGCGAGTTGACCGCGCAGGGCGTGGTGATCGCCGCCGCCTACCGCGCCCTGCTGGAACCGACGCCGCCCCCGCCACTGGTCTCGGCACGCTGGCAGCCCTTCCTGCCGCAGCTCGATCTCGCCCGCGATCCGGTGCGCTCACCCCTGCCGGAGCCGACCCCCGCGGGCGACGAGGCGCTGGATCCCGCGGCGCGGACGGCCGGCCAGCGCCTGCTGCCTATCCTCGCCCAGTCGCAGCACCACACGCTGGCCGCGCTGCGGGTCACCGATGCGCAGGGCCGGGTGATCGCCGCGACCAACGAGAGCCTGATCGGTACCTCGCTGCTCGGGCACCCGGAGGTGCGCGAGGCGCTGGCCGGGCGGTTCTCGGCGCAGCTGCATGAGCGGGAGGTCTCCGAGCCCGCCGGCTTCGCCTCCATCAGCCGCACCGGCGGCCTGCGGGTGGTGGTCGCCGTGCCCATCGCCAGCGGCGACGGCGTGCTGGGCGCGGTCGAGCTGCTGCGCACGCCGGCCAATATCTGGCAGGTGCTGTGGGCCAAGCGCGTGGCCCTGAGCTGGGCCGCGCTGGCCCTGCTGACGGCGCTGGCGCTGGTCACCGCGCTGAGCCTGCGCCTGATCCTGCGCCCGCTACAGGCCCTGACTCGCAGTGCCCAGGCAGTGGCCGGCGGACGGGCCTTCCAGCCGCCCGCGCAGCGCGGACTGGCGGAGTTCGCGCAGCTGGGCGACAGCGTGTCCCAGATGGCCGAGACCCTGCAGGCGCGCGCGGGCTACATCCGCGACTTCGCGGCGCATGTCTCGCACGAGTTCAAGACGCCGCTGGCCGGCATCCTCGCCACCACCGAGCTGCTGCGCGAGCACGCCGACATGGGCGAGGAGCAGCGGCAGCGCTTCGTGCTGCTGATCGAGTCCGAAGCCGCCCGGCTGAGCCGGCTGACCCAGCGCCTGCTGGAACTCGCCCGCGCCGAGACCGCCGAGGCGGGCGGACGCTGCGACGCCGTGGTGGTGCTGCACAGCCTAGCGCAGCGACATCGCGAGCTGGGGCATCGGCTGAGGCTCGGCGAGCTGCCGGAAACCTTGGAGCTGCTGCTGCCCGCCGAGGTGCTGGACGCCAGCCTCGGCACCCTGCTCGACAACGCCTATGGCCACGGTGGTCCGGAGGTGGCGGTGGAGCTGAGGCTCTGGCTGGAGGGCGACGCGGCCTGCATCGAGGTCGTCAACGACGGCCCCGGCATCTCGCCCGGCAATGCCGAGCGCCTGTTCACCCCCTTCTTCACCACGGGCCGGGACCGTGGCCACACCGGCCTGGGCCTGTGCATCGCCCGCGCCCTGCTGCGCGCCCATGCCGGCGAGCTCTGGCTGGAGTCGGCGCGCCCGGTGCGTTTCCGGCTGCGCTGCCGGGTGGCGACCAACGACAGGTAAAATGTCGGCTTCGCTTGCGAGGCCCCGCGCCCATGATGACCAAAGAACAGATCGCCGCCCTGATCCAGGCCGGCCTGCCCGATGCGCAGGTAAGCGTGAAGGGCGACGACGGCCAGCACTTCGAGGCCGAGGTGGTCTCGGCTGCCTTCGCCGGCAAGCTGCCCATCGCCCAGCACCGCCTCGTCTACGCCACCCTCGGCGACAAGATGGGTCGCGAGATCCACGCCCTGCAGCTCAAGACCCGGACGCCCTGATGGACAAGTTCATAGTGGGTGGCAACGGCCCCCTGATGGGCGAGGTCGCCTCCAGCGGCGCCAAGAATGCCGCCCTGCCCATCCTCTGCGCCGCGCTGCTGTCGGACCAGCCGCTGCATCTCAGCAATGTGCCCAAGCTCTGGGACATCAACACCACCAAGAAGCTGCTGTCGCAGATGGGGGTGAGCGTGACCCAGACCGGCGAGCACGAGATCAGCCTCGACGCCAAGCCGATCACCACCCACATCGCGCCTTATGAGCTGGTGCGCACCATGCGCGCCTCCATCCTGGTGCTCGGCCCGCTGGTAGCCGCGCGCGGCCAGGCGCATGTCTCGCTGCCCGGTGGCTGCGCCATCGGCGCGCGGCCGGTGGACCTGCACCTGATGGGCCTCAAGGCCATGGGCGCCGAGATCACCCTGGAAGGCGGCTTCGTGCACGCCAAGGCCAGCAAGCTCAAGGGCGCGCGCATCGTCTTCGACACCGTGACCGTCACCGGCACCGAGAACCTGATGATGGCCGCCACCCTCGCCGACGGCGAGACGGTGCTGGAGAACGCCGCGCGCGAGCCGGAAGTGGTCGATCTCGCCCGCTGCCTGCGCGCCATGGGCGCCAAGATCGAAGGCGAGGGCACCACCACCATCCGCATCCAGGGTGTGAAGGCCCTGCACGAGGCCAGCCACACCGTGCTCCCGGACCGCATCGAGACCGGCACCTTCCTGGTCGCCGGCGCCGCGACGCGCGGCAAGGTGCGGGTCACCAACACCGATCCGGGCCTGCTCGACGCCGTGCTGGTCAAGCTGCAGCAGGCCGGCGCCGTGGTGCGCACCGGCACTGACTTCATCGAAGTGGACATGCAGGGCAAGCGGCCGCTGGCCGTCAACATCCACACCATGCCGCACCCCGGCTTCCCCACCGACATGCAGGCCCAGTTCATGGCGCTCAACTGCCTGGCCGAGGGCGTCGGCGTGATCAAGGAAACCATCTTCGAGAACCGCTTCATGCACGCGCATGAGCTGATCCGTCTGGGTGCCGAAATCCGCATCGACGGCCACACCGCCATCACCACCGGCAAGGATCGCCTTGCAGCGGCGCCGATCATGGCCACCGACCTGCGCGCCTCCGCCGCGCTGGTGATCGCCGCGATGATGGCCGAGGGCGAGACCGTGATCGACCGCGTCTACCACATGGATCGAGGCTACGAGGACATCGAGGGCAAGTTCGCGGCGCTGGGTGGCAAGATCAAGCGGGTTGGGAAGCAGTTCTAATGAGCATTGGTGCTGCAGACAGGGCCGTGCCGGTGACTTCGGGTTTGCCGCCGGCTAAGCCTTGGCTGGCGTTCGTCATTGCTCTGATTTCAGCACCGGTTGCCTTTCTGTACGTAGGGCGCCTACGACACGCGATCCTGCTTTTCTTGCTGCCTTTTGTAGTCCTGAGCCTTGCGGGCTGGACGGGTGCGGTCTTCAGTGCCCGTGGTTTTTTCCTGATGCTTGCTCTGGTATTGGGAATTTTCCTCGTTTCTTTGTTCTGGCCGTTCTTGATTGCGAGGCGCCGGAAAGTGGGATTGCGTACTGCCGTTTACCACCGCATCTGGATATATCTCCTGAGCTATGTGGTGTTTACCGCCACAACATGGTTCGTTATGCAGCATCGCGCCCAGCTATTCGGTTGGGAGCCGTTCCGTGTTCCAAGCGGTTCGATGTTGCATACGATCGAGGTGGGCGAGTTCATCCTTGCGGACGCTCGCTCCGGTCGTTCCCCCACAATCGGTGATCTATTGATCTACGCACATGGCGCCGAGAACCCGGCACCCTTTATCAAGCGCATTGTTGGCCTGCCAAGAGACCGCATTGCTTTTCGCGATTGCAAGGTCATTCGCAATGGCGTCGCCCTGTCTGAGCCGTATGTTCTTATTGATAGCGAAGATGCCAGCCCTGATGCCCAGCGCATGTGCAATTTCGCCGAGCTGACTCTTGGGCAGGATGAGATTTTCCTGCTTGGCGACAACCGACTGCACAGTGCGGACAGTCGCGCTTACGGTCCCAGCAGATTGAGCGATATCAAGGCGCGAGCACGCTTTATCTGGTTCTCGCGCGACTTGCACCGCGTCGGCCAACGGCTCGACTAGGTCCCAAGACCCGCATGCCAAGAATGCCTGCGGTATTCATCGGCCACGGCTCGCCGATGAACGCGCTGGAGCGCAATCGCTATACCGAGGCCTGGCGCGCGCTGGGTGCCGCGCTGCCGAAGCCGCAAGCGGTGCTCTGCATCTCGGCGCACTGGCTGACGCGCGGACTCGCAGTCACCGCGATGGCCGGGCCGCGCACCATCCACGATTTCGGTGGCTTTCCGCGCGAGTTGTCGGCACTGCAATACCCGGCGCCCGGCGATGCGGTGCTGGCCGCGCGGGTCGCGGAGCTGTTGGCGCCGACGCGGGTCGCGCAGGACCTGTCCTGGGGCCTGGACCACGGGGCCTGGTCAGTGCTGGTGCACCTGTTTCCGCAGGCGGACGTGCCGGTGGTGCAGCTGAGCCTCGACGCCAACCAGCCCGCCGGCTTCCACTACGCGCTTGGCCAGCGGCTGAGCGCGCTGCGCGACGAGGGCGTGCTGATCCTCGGCAGCGGCAATGTCGTGCACAACCTGGGTCGCATCGACTGGAGCGGCGGTGCCTACGACTGGGCGACGCGCTTCAACGACTGGGCGCGGGCGCGGATCGAGCGCGACGAGCATGCGGCGCTGCTCGCCTGGCAGGCGCAGGGTGAGGATGCGCGACTGGCCGTCCCGACGCCCGAGCACTACTGGCCGCTGTTGCCGGTGCTGGGCGCGCAGCGCGCAGGCGAGTCGGCGCAGTTGCTGAGTGACGGGGTCGAGATGGGCTCGATCGGCATGCTGGCATTGCGGGTCGGTTAGCGGCTGATCGTCGCCACCTTGTGCCGCCGGTAGGGCGCATTCCATGCGCCAGCGGACGGCCCTTGCCGAACGTCCTGGCGCATGAAATGCGCCCTACGCCGACGGTTACAGCACCTGCTCGGCGCGTTCAATGAAGGCGATGGCGCGGCCGTTCCAGTAGTAGTGGTAGTGGCCGGCCTGCAGCATCGGCGGCTTCAGCGCCGGCGCGCGGAAGATGGCGGCGCATTCGCCGCCCGGCCGGCGCACGCTGGGATAGAACAGTCCCCAGGCCGCTGCTGCTTGCAGCCGGCTCCCCAGCGCCTGGCCGGCGCGGTAGTCGTCCGCGTCCAGCACCGGTGTGCCGAGCAGGCTCTTGCGCCCGTCCAGCAGCGGCTGGGCGAGATCGACCACGTAGCGACGCATGTCCAGGCGGATCGCCGGCTCGGCGGTGGCAGCGAGAAAGCGCTCGCGGTGGTGGACGGTCTCGCGGATCGCGGTGCTCTCGTCGCGCGCGGCGTAGAGCACGCCGTAGCTGCCGTCGCCGAAGCGGGCGGGCGAGGGGTGGGTGAAGGCGGCCATGATCGGGGTGCTGCCGGCGCCGGTGAGCCAGTCCTCGCGCGGCAGCAGGTGCAGGCTGCCCAGCTCCGAGCGCAGGCGGTCGTTGGTGAGCGCCTCGATGGCGTAGAGGTCTTCGAGTTCCTCGGCCGAGGCTACGTCGTCGAACACGCCCACCGGCGGGAACCGCGAAGGGATGATCCGATGCAGTTGCCGCTGGCGCGGCAGCCAGGCCCGCAGCCCGAATTCAGTGGCCGCGCTGGCCATCGAGGTAATGGCGGACGAAGGCGAGGTCGGTGACGTTGCCGGCCAGGATGCGGTCCAGCGCCGGCCGGCCGCCAAAGCCGGGCGCGGTATTCGGGCGCCGTACCCAGCCGCGCGCCGCCTCCGGGTCGGGCAGCAGGATCTTCAGCGCCTTCCAGATGCCGAGCAGGTAAGAGATGCGCTCCAGGGTGTCGCGGGGCAGCGCTGCGGGCAGTTGGCCGCCGCCGCCGACCAGCTTGCGCCAGTGGTAGTAGGTGCGCTCGCGGGTACCCAGCACGGTGCTGGCATCGGCGGCGCCGAGTTGCCAGGCGTCGAGGATCGCCAGCGCCGCCCGCAGGCCACGGGAATCGCGGAGCGCGGTGTCGGCGTCGGTCGATGGCGTGCGCAGGGGGGCGGACTTGGGCATGTGGCTAGCTTATCCGGATTTCGCAATATTGCGAAGTAATGGAAAATTTCCGCATTTGCGCGGAGACGCGCTTTTGCCTCCCCGGCTCCCGCAGGGGAGACAAGGCCTGCGCTATCCGGGCGGCGGCAGCGCCGTCGCATCCCCCCGCAAGCGCAGGCCGGAGCAGCGCATGGCACGGGCCTGGTGGATCAGCGCGGCCAGCTGGCGGGCCGCCTCCACGTAGCCAAGGCCCTCGGGCCGGACATTGGAAATGCAGTTGCGCTCGGCATCGTGGTGGCCGAGTCGCGGCGCCCAGGTGAGATAGATGCCCAGGCTGTCGGGCGAGGAGAGGCCGGGACGCTCGCCGATCAGGCTGACCGCCAGCGCAGCGCCCAGACGCTCGCCGACCTCGTCGGCGAGGGCGACCCTGGCCTGTAGCGCGATCACCGGCGGGGCCAGCCGCAATCCGGTCAGCCAGGGCCGCAGGGCGCGCAGCAGGGGCACGGCATGGCGCTGCACGGCGGTCGCGGAGAGGCCATCGGCAATCACCAGCACCAGGTCCGCTGGGGCGGCAGCGGGTAGCGAGAGCAGCGAGTCCTCGCTCAGGCGCCGCCCCCAGTCCGGTCGCGCCAGATAGGCGGCGCGGTCGGCGGCGCGGCTGTGCACGAGCAGGGGTTCCGGCCAGCCGTCGGCCTGCAACTGCGTGGCCAGGGCCTCGACGTCCAGCGGCGTGTGCACGGCGTCGCGCGCCTGGGCGTGGGCGAGACCGAAGGCGAGCACTTCCGCCGTCGGTAGCGCGGCGCCGGCGCGGCCGAGAGCGAGCCGGGCCGGGGTGAGTAGGCGCAGCTCGGACCAGGGATCGGCGCTGACGGACGGGTGTTCTGCGTAGCCCCTCCCCTTGGCGGGGAGGGGTTGGGGAGGGGGGCGGCTTCCGTCGGAGTGCTCGTTGCGCTGGCGAGAGACCCCCTCCCCCAGCCCCTCCCCGCAAGGGGGAGGGGAGGTCCCAGAGGGGCTCATGAACTCAACTCCGGCAGCGCCTGCAGCAGCGAGCGGCTGACCAGCGGATTGCTGACCAGCCGGCCCTGCGCATCGAGCAAGCCCATCTTCAACAACCAATCCTCGAACTCCGGCGCCCGCCGATGCCCTAGCGTCTCGCGCAGGTAGAGCGCGTCGTGATGGCTGGTCGACTGGTAGTTGAGCATCACATCGTCGGCGCCGGGCACGCCCATCACGAAGCTGCAGCCGGCCGCCGCGAGCAGCGTCAGCAGGCTGTCCATGTCGTCCTGGTCGGCCTCGGCGTGGTTGGTGTAGCAGACGTCGACCCCCATCGGCAGACCCAGCAGCTTGCCGCAGAAATGGTCTTCCAGGCCGGCGCGGATGATCTGCTTGCCGTCGTAGAGGTACTCGGGGCCGATGAAGCCGACCACGGTGTTGACCAGCAGCGGGTCGAAGGCGCGGGCGACGGCGTAGGCACGGGTCTCGCAGGTCTGCTGGTCGACGCCGTGATGGGCATTGGCGGACAGCGCCGCACCCTGGCCGGTCTCGAAGTACATGCAGTTCTCGCCCACCGTGCCGCGTCGCAGCGATTGCGCGGCTTCGTGCGCCTCGCGCAGCAGGCTCAGCGAGATGCCGAAGCTGGCGTTGAGCGCCTCGGTGCCGCCGATGGACTGGAACACCAGGTCCAGTGGCAGCCCGGCCTCAATGGCCTCGATCTGGCGGGTGACATGCGCCAGCACGCAGGACTGGGTGGGGATTTCGTAACGCCGGATCAGCTCGTCGAGCATGCGCCAGAGTGGCCCGAGCCGGCCGAGCTCGTCGCTGGCTGGATTGATGCCGATGCAGGCGTCGCCGACGCCGTAGAGCAGGCCGTCGAGCACGCTGGCGGCGATGCCTCGCAAGTCATCGGTCGGGTGGTTGGGCTGCAGGCGCACGCTGATCCGGCCCGGCAGGCCAATGCTGTTGCGGAAGCGGGTGGTGACGCCGAGCTTGCACGCGACCGCGATCAGGTCCTGATTGCGCATCAGCTTGCTGACCGCGGCGGCCATTTCCGGGGTGATGCCCGGTGCGGCGGCGCTGACGGTCTCGCCGGAGCCGGCCAGCAGCCAGTCGCGGAAGCCGCCGACGGTCAGCGCCGACAGGGGCGCGAAGGCGGTCGCGTCGTGGCCATCGGCGATCAGCCGCGTGACCTCGTCACTCTCGTAGGGGATCAGGGGGTGATCGAGCAGGGTCCGCAGCGGCAGCTCCGCCAGGCAGAGCCGCGCCGCCATCCGCTCCTCGGCGTTGATCGCCGCGAGCCCGGCCAGGGCGTCGCCGGAGCGCATCGGGCTGGCCTTGGCCAGCAACTCCTTCAGGTCCCGGAAGCGGTAACTGCGAACGCCGATGCGGGCCTGTAGCGGCATCCGAGGCTAGGCGTAAGGTTCGCTGGCGGCAATCCGCTCCGCTTCCAGCATCGCGGCGGAATACCAGGCCTGGAGCGCCGGCAGGCCCAGCACGGCGTCCCGGTATTCGGCGCAGACGTCGGACAGCGGTACCTCGTAAGTGACAAATCGCGTCACTACCGGCGCAAAAAAGGCGTCGGCGGCACTGAACTCGCCGAACAGGTAGGGGCCGTCGGCGCCGTAACGCTCGCGCGCTTCGCTCCACAGGTCCTGGACGCGCTCGATGTCTTCCTGCACCTCCGGCGTGCGGCCCTTGCCGGGCAGGGCGGCGCGCAGGTTCATCGGCATGTGGGTGCGCAGGGCCGAGAAACCGGAGTGCATCTCGCAGACCGCGCTGCGCGCGATGGCGCGGGCCTCGGTGTCGCGCGGCCATATCGCGACCCCCGGAAATTGCTCGGCCAGATACTCGACGATGGCCAGCGAATCCCAGATCACCAGGCCCTCGTCGTGCAGGGCCGGCACCTTGCCGGTGGGCGCGTTCTCCAGCAGCCTCGGCTTCGAGTCCGGCCGGTACAGCGGGATGATTTCCTCGGTGAACGGCAGGTCCAGCGCCTTCATCAGCAGCCAGGGGCGCAGCGACCACGAGGAATAGTTTTTGTTGCCGATGACCAGTTTCATACCGGCTCCGCCTAGGGATACAAGGGCGCCCTCTTGGCACCAGCATAGCGCCGCGCAAGCCTCGTGCCGCGACCGATGATTGAATCAGGGTGGTGGTGAACCTGTTCGCATCAATGAGACTTTCTGGGCTCAGCTACCTAAAATGCGCGCGCCATGAACCCTGCCAAGCCTGTCACCATCGCGCTCTCCAAGGGCCGCATCCTCGAAGAGTCGCTGCCGCTGCTGACCGCGCTGGGCCTGGAGCCTGCCGGTGACATCGACCGCCTGCTGCGGGTGCCGAGTCGCACCCCGGATGTGCAGTTCCTCATCATCCGCCCCACCGATGTGCCGACCTATGTCGAATACGGTGCGGCCGACCTGGGCATCGTCGGCAAGGACATCCTGATGGAGCACGGCGGCGCGGCGCTCTACGAGCCGCTGGACCTGCGCATCGCCCGCTGCCGGCTGTCGGTGGCCGCACCCAAGGGCTATGTGCCGAGCGCCGGCAAGCGCCTGCGGGTCGCCACCAAGTACCCGGAAATCACCAAGCGCCACTATGCCGGCAAGGGTGAGCAGGTCGAGATCATCAAGCTCTACGGCTCGATGGAACTGGCGCCGCTGGTCGGTCTCGCCGATGTCATCGTCGACCTGGTCGCGACCGGCAAGACCCTGGTCGCCAACGGTCTGGTCGAGATCGAGCAGATCTGCGAGGTGACCTCGCGCCTGGTGGTCAACAAGGCCTCGATGAAGATGAAGCACGCCCGCATCCGCGAGCTGTTGGCGCAGTTCGAGGGCGCGGTCGGTGGCTGAGCCGGTCGCCATCCGGCGGCTGGACACGGCGGCGGCCGGCTTCGAGGTGGAGTTCGGCGGCCTGCTCGACCGCGCGCCGGAGTCCTCGCCCGAAGTCGCGGCGCGCAGCGCCGAAATCGTCGAGGCGATCCGCCTGCGTGGCGATGCCGCGCTGATCGACTGCACCAATCGCTTTGATCGCCGCAGTGTTGCTGCCGCCGCCGAACTGGAGTTGCCCAGATCCGTGCTGAAGGCGGCCTGGGATGGGCTCGCCCCGGAGCTGAAGGCGGCGCTGGAAACGGCGGCGGCCCGCATCCGCGCCTATGCCGAGCGGCAGAAGATCGCCGAATGGAATTTTGAAGACGAGCACGGCAATACGCTCGGGCAGCGGGTCACGGCGCTCGACCGTGCCGGTCTCTACGTGCCGGGTGGCAAGGCGGCGTATCCGTCCAGCGTGCTGATGAATGCCATCCCGGCCAAGGTGGCCGGTGTCGGCGAACTGGTGATGGTGACCCCGACACCGGGTGGCGAGGCGAATGCGACCGTGCTCGCCGCCGCGCACCTCGCCGGTGTGGATCGCGTCTTCACCATCGGCGGCGCGCAGGCGGTGGCGGCGCTGGCCTATGGCACCGCGACGGTGCCGGCGGTGGACAAGATCTTCGGCCCCGGCAATGCCTATGTCGCCGCCGCCAAACGCCTGGTATTCGGCCGCGTCGGCATCGACGCCATCGCCGGGCCGTCGGAGATCCTGGTGATCTGCGATGGCCGGACCGACCCGCGCTGGATCGCCATGGACCTGTTCAGCCAGGCCGAGCACGACGAAGACGCGCAATCGATCCTGCTGTCGCCGGATGCGGCCTTCCTCGACGCCGTGCAGGCGGCGCTGGATGCCCGCGTCGTCGAATTGCCGCGCGCGGAGATTGCGCGCGCCGCGCTCAAGGATCGCGGCGCCCTGGTGCGGGTGCGCGACCTGGCCGAGGCGGCGGCGCTGTCCAACCGCGTCGCACCCGAGCATCTCGAACTGTCGGTTGCCGACCCGCAGGCCCTGCTGCCGCTGATCCGCCATGCCGGCGCGATCTTCCTCGGCCGCCACACGCCGGAAGCCTTCGGCGACTACTGCGCCGGCCCCAATCACGTGCTGCCGACCAGCCGCGCCGCGCGCTTCAGCAATCCGCTCGGCGTCTACGAATTCCAGAAGCGGACCAGCCTGATCCAGTGCACGCCCTCGGGCGCGAAGCCGCTGGCGGCGGTCGCGGGCGCGCTGGCGGATGCGGAAGGTCTGCAGGCGCACGCGGCCAGCGCGCGGGATCGCGCGTAGGGCGCTTGCGCTCGTCGAAAGGCTTACGAACAGCGCTCGACCAGCTCGCACAGCGCCCGATAGCCCTCGACCAGACGCGGGCCCGGTCGCCCGAGGAAGGCCTCGCTGATCGGCTGGATGCGCTGCTGCTTCACCGCCGGCACCTCGCTCCAGCCTGGCCGCCGACGCACCAGCGCCGGGCGGTAGTTGCGCAGTGGCACACCGCACCAGCTCATCACCACCGCGTCGGGCGCGGCCGCGAAGATCTCGGCCTCGCTCAGTGGCGCGCTCTTGCCCGGCCGCTGGCCCCAGGGATTTTCGCCGCCGGCGAGTTCGATCAGCTCGCTGGCCCAGGAGTCCCGGGTCGGCGCGATCACCGGCTTCGGCCACCATTCCAGCAGGATCTTCGGACGCCGCCCGGACTCGGACCCGGGCCGCGGGCGGATGAGCGCTTGCATCTGCTCGACCAGGGCGCGGCCCCGCGCGGCGACGCCCAGCGCGTCGGCGATGCGGTGGATATCGCGGTAGACGTCATCCAGGCGCAGCGGCTCGCAGACCAGGGTGCGCAGGCCCGTGGCCTGCAGCGCCGATACCGCTTGCGCGTGGCCGGGCAGGGTTAGCGAAGTCAGCACCAGGTCTGGCTTGAGTGCCACCACCGCCGCCACGTCCAGCGACAGGTCGCGGCCGAGCCGGGGCAGGCGGCGGACCACCTCCGGCGGATGATCGGAATCGGCATCGACCCCCACCAGCATCTCGGCGCAGCCGAGGGCGCAGACGATCTCGGTGTTGGAGCAGGTATGGCTGACGACCCGCATGCCGAGCGGCTACAGCGCGCCGAACTCGTTCTCGATGCGGTCGAGGCCACCGGAAATCAGCGTGTGCAGCACGAGTGCGAGGGCGCCGCCGGTGCCGGGAATGCGCGGCTCGAAGCTGATCTCGTAGTCGACCTGGGTGCCACCCGCCACGTCGCGAAAGACGATGTGGCCGCGATGGTTCTTCAGCGGGCTGCCCTTGCTGATCACGTACTCGATCAGCGAATGCGGCTGACAAGTGACCACGGTTTCCTCGAAGGCAGTGGGGCCGAAGCCGATCCGCCGCACCGAGCCGACGCCATCCGGATGCTTGGTGTCAGGGCTGGTCTGGACCCGCTTGACCACCCCCAGCTTCTCGCCGGCCGGCCCGGTCAGGGCCGCGCCGAAGCGCTCGTGGCTGGCGAACAGTGCGAACACCTTGCTGCGCGGCGCCGAGAACTGGCGACTGAAGCGCACGCGGCGCAGTTTCTTTTTGCTGTCCATGGCGGACCTCCTCCGGTGGCATCTGTCTCGATGCGCGATAATGCTCGTGGGAGCCGGCCAGACAACCGCCGCCATCACGTCGATGGGGGAGGAAAGTCCGGGCTCCGCAGGGCAGTGTGCCAGTTAACGGCTGGGCGGCGCGAGCCGACGGAAAGTGCAACAGAGAGAGACCGCCGATGGCTTCGCAAGGAGCACAGGCAAGGGTGAAACGGTGCGGTAAGAGCGCACCGCGAGTCTGGTAACAGACCGGCACGGCAAACCCCACACGGAGCAAGGCCAAATAGGGAAGGAGCCACCGCAAGGTGGCAGGCGTGGCCCACGCCCCTTCCGGGTAGGCTGCTGGAGCCCATCGGTGACGGTGGGCCTAGAGGAATGGTTGTCTCGGCCGTCGCTCGCAAGGGCGGCGGGTATGACAGAACCCGGCTTATCGGCCGGCTCCCACTTGTTTAGTGATCCCCCTCCCCCTTGCGGGGAGGGGCGAGGGGAGGGGGAAGCACTCCGAGTCGCACCGGGCCTTCCGCAAAAGGCGACACCAAACTCAGGCGTAGGCGCATTTCATGCGCCGGGGTGTTCGGCGAGATCGCAAGCAATGCCGGCGCATGAAATGCGCCCTTGTCAGCAGGGTCTTGTCGCGTCAGCGCGCCGGACCAGCAGCAGGCGATTCCGCCCCCAGCACCTCAAACGCCCGCGCCAGGCGCGCGCCCTCGGCATCCACGAGCGTCAACTCGTGCATCCCCGGCGCCAGATCCAGCGCCAGCTGATGCGGCGCCTGCGTGCTCGCCAGATAGTCGCCATCCAGATGCCAGTGCAGCACGGCATTCGGATCGCGATGCACCGCCTTCAGCACCACTTGTGAACGCCGGCCACCGAGATCGGTCGGGATGAACACCGCGATGCCCGGCTGCGGATAGACCAGATCGAAGCCGCGCGCGCCGGTTTCGCCGCCGGCGCGGCAGTCCGGCCGCCAATCCGGCAGCGGGCGGTAGTGGCTGTCGTGCGGACGCCGGTAGTACTCCATCACCGGTGGCAGCACGAACCAGCTGGCGTGCTGCATGGCATCCACCGGTTGGCAGCGGCTGTCGACGCGCCAGCGGCCACCGGGATCGAGATGCACGGTCTGGTGCCAGGGGCTGACGGTCTCGAAATGGGCATCGCTCGGAATGCGGCGCGACTCAGTCGCGCAGCCCTGGCTGGGCAGGTAGCCGTCGTCCTTGCAGACGGTGATGCTGCGCAGGTTGGCGAGCGGTGCGCCGAAGCGGCCTTGGTCGCCGAGCCGATGCGCAATGTCGAACAGCAGCGGCGCGGCCATGGCGGCGCCCGTGAGCCCGGCACGGCCCTCGCCGCTGGCATTGCCGACCCAGACCGCAATCGTGTGCTGCGGCGTCACCCCCAACGCCCAGCCATCGCGCAGGCCGTAGCTGGTGCCGGTCTTCCAGGCCAGCGGCAGGGCGCTGCTGAAGCTCTTCCAGTGCGCTTCCTCCTCGGGGCGGCCGACTTCGCGCAGCGCCTCCAGCGTCAGCCAGGCGGCGCCGGCGCCGAAGTCGGCGGTGCGCGGTTCCGGCTCGGGCCGGTCGCGCAGCAGGCGCGCGTAGGCGTAGCGTGAGCGGGCGCGGTCCTGGCCGGCCTCGCTGATGCGGGCGAGCTGGGCGTAGAGCTGGACCATGTCCCAGAGCCGGCCCTCGGCGCCGCCAAGGATCAGGGACAGGCCGTAGTCGTCCGGGCGGCGGTGCAGGCTGGTCATGCCCAGGCGCACCAGCAGGTCGTAGAAGCGCTCCTGCCCGTAGCCGCGCAGCAGGTGCACGGCCGGCACGTTGAGCGACAGCGCCAGCGCCTCGCTGGCGCGGACGGCGCCGCGGAACTGGCGATCGAAGTTCTCGGGCCGGAAGCTCTTGAAGCGCACCGGCACGTCCGGGATCAGGGCGCTGGGCTGGATGCGGCCGTCCTGCACGGCGGCGGCGAACAGGAAGGGCTTGAGGATGCTGCCGGTGCTGCGCTCGGCCTGCACCAGATCGACGGCGGCGCCCTCGCTGCCGGCATCGAGTGCGGGGCTGTTGCCGACATAGGCCAGGGTTTCGAGGCTGCGGTTGTCGAGCACGACGGCGGCGGCATGACGCACCCCCTGACGGCCGTTGGCGCTGGCGCGCGCGGCGAGCAGGCGCTCGACCTCGGCCTGCAGCGCGGCATCGAGAGTACTGAGCAGTCGCGACTTTGCGCCGCTGCGCGCGGCGAGGGTGTCGAGCAGCTGCGGCGCGGCGCGCGGCAGGGCACGCGGGGCGCCGGGCAGGGGTTCGCGCAGCGCCAGTTGCAGTTCCATTGAACTGAGCTTGCCTTCGGCTTGCAGGCGCGCTAGCAGACCATCGCGCTTGCGCAGCAGCCGCTCGCGGCCGCGACCGGGATGGATCAGCGCCGGCGAGTTGGGCAGCACCGCCAGCGTCGCCGCCTCGGCCCAGGACAGCTGCTCCGGCGCGCGGCCGAAGTAGCGCCAGGCGGCGGCTTCTGCACCGACCACGTTGCCGCCGTAGGGCGCATGGCTGGCGTAGAGCGCCAGCAGTTCGGGTTTGGAGTAGTGCAGCTCCAGTCGCAGGGCCAGCAGCGCCTCGATGGCCTTTTCCCCAAGCCTGCGCGGCGGGTTGTCGCGCGACAGCCGCACCAGCTGCATGGTCAGCGTGCTGCCGCCACTGACGCTGCGCCCTGCGCGCCAGTTCAGCCGCAGCGCCCGCGCCAGTGCCAGCGGATCGACGCCGGGGTGGTGCAGGAAGCGCTTGTCCTCGAAGCGGATCAGCGCCTGCGCCAGCTTGTCCGGCACCTGGGCCGTGGCCGGGAAGCGCCACTGGCCGTCACGCGCGATCCGCGCGCCCAGCAGATGGCCGTCGCGGTCGTATAGGGCGGTTGATAGGGGCGCGCCGGACAACGGTTCGCCGGGCGGCCAGGCGAACCAGACGGCGACCATCAGCAGCAGCGCGCCGCCGGCTCCGACTGCGAGCCGGCGCGTGCCGGAACCACGCGCGATCAAGGCGCCACCACCTCCACCCAGCGCCCGGCGCTGTGCGCATGCTGGCGCGCGTCGTACATGGCCTCGACGCTGCTCGCCGGCAGGTAGTAGCGGCCGCGATAGCTGGCGTTGAGCAGCACCTCAAAACGCCGGCTCTCGCCGTTCTTGAGCGCGAAATAGCTGAGCACGCGGTCGTCGCGGATGTCCTGGTAATCGAGCGCGGCCGGTGCGGTCTCGCCGGCGGCGAAGCGCGGGTTGTGCAGCTGCCAGCCGGACGGGAAGACCTGGCTCAGCGCCAGATCGTTGAGGGCATTGCCGCTGCGGTTGCTGACCGTGAGACGGGCGACGAAGTCACGGCCCTGCGGCAGCTTGCGCTCGTCGAGCGCCTCGCCCTTCAGGCCCAGGTACTCGATCTCCAGTTGCAGGCCATGCGCGCTGGCCTGCTCCTCGCCGCTGGCCGGCGCGCCGCGCAGCAGCAGGCTGGCGGTGAGCGGCCGCTCGGAGGTGTTCTTCAGCAGCAGCTCGCCGCCCTCGGCCAGCTCTGGCAGCGCCACGGCCTGCATGGGCTTGTCGGAACTGCCCGGGCGCGGCTTGCCGCCGCTCTGCAGCTGGTAGCCGAAGCCGGGCGCACCGTCGGCGCCGTAGTAGCGCGCCAGCGACAGCAGGCCCCAGGCGGCGCTCTGCGTGCTCAGCCACTGCTCCGAGCCCATCTCGGCGGCAAGCCGCTCGGCCTCGGCCTGCGCGCGCTTCTTCTCGTCCAGCCGCACCAACAGGTCGAGCAGGATGGCGCGGTCGCGCAGCTCGGAACGGAAGCTGTCGCCGGGCAGCCCGTCGGGTTGCGGCGCGCCGGTCTTCGCCAGCAGCTCCTGCGCCGCCTTGGGCAGGCCGATCAGGGCGTAGGCGGAGGCCAGCTGCCAGCGCGCGACCTGGCCCAGGCCGTTGTCCTCGGCGAGGCGGTTCATGGCGCCGACGTCGGGCTTGTCGGCCAGTGCCAGGGTGTAGAGCCGGTAGGCGCGCACGCCGCCGTCCTCGCCCTGCACGCCCTCGGCGGCGGCCTTGCGCTGGCGTGCCAGCCAGGCATCCCACATCTCCGGCGGCACGTGATAGCCGCGCAGCTTTGCCTCGGCCAGGAAGTGGCCGGCGTAGTTGTCGGCCCAGTGGTTGTAGATCGCCGCACCCGGCCAGTAGTAGAAGCCGCCGGTGGGTGACAGGTAGATGCGCAGGCGCTCGATGGCGGCCTTGATGTGGGTCTCGACCTGTTTCTGCCGCGCCGGCTCTAGCGGTAGCAGGCGATCCAGGAACAGCTGCGGGAAGGCGGCCGAGGTCAGCTGCTCGGCGCAGCCGTGCGGGTAGTGCACCAGCTGGTCGAGCCGGCGCTCCAGCCCGAACGGCGGCACCGCGCTCAGCGACAGCTGCGCGCTGTTGGTGGTGGCGATGCCGAGCGGCGTGATCTTCCTGCGCCATTCCTCGCCCGGCGCGAGCACCTGGCTCAGTTCCTCGGCCACCACCGGATTGCGCGACAGCACCGGCAGGTCGATCACGGTCTTCGACTTGTGGCTGCCCGACTCGGCGAGCACGGTCAGCCGGCCAATGCCGATGCGCGGCTTGACCTTGATCGCGAAGCTGGTCGAGCGGTCGCCCGGCTTGTCGAATTTCAAGGTCTGCGTCGCCGGTCCGGTCAGCTCGAAGGACTTGGTGTCGGCCTGCAGCGTCAGCTTCACCTCCTTCACGCCGGCCTCGAAGGCGAAGGCGGTGACCGGGATCAGCGTCTCCTCGCCGGGTCCGACCACGCGCGGCGCGGTCGCCAGCACCGACATCGGCTCCCGCACGATCACCGACTGCTCGGCCGCGCCATAGGCCTTGCCCTTGGCAGCGATCACCATGATGCGCACCGCGCCGATGTACTGCGGCAGCACCAGTTCGTGCTCGGCGAAGGCACCGGCGGCGAGCCGGAACGGACCCAGCACCCGCACCACCGGCGGGAAGCGGCGCTGCTCCTGCTTCTCGGCATTGGGCTTGCCTTCGTCGCCGCCGAGCGCGAGCAGGCGTTCCAGTTCGCCGCCGTAGGCGCCGGCGACCTCGTCATAGAGATCCCAGCTGAACACGCCCAGCGCCTCGCGCTGATAGAAGCTGTCGTGCGGATTCGGGGTCTTGTAGGAGGTGAGCCCGAGCAGGCCCTCGTCGACCACGGCGACGGTATAGGTCATGGCCTGGGCCTGCGCCTCCTTCACCTTCAGGCTGACCTTGCCGTTCGGGCGCCAGACCGCAGGGGCCTCGATCACCGGCTTGAGCACGGTGGCCGGATCGAGCGCGAGCACCGGGATCACCCCGTAGAGGCGGATTGGTCGGTCGTTGTCCTTGCCGCCCAGGGCCTGGTGCGGCTGGATCAGGGTCAGCGAGACATAGGCATTGGGCGCCATGCCGGCGGTGATCGGAATCTCCAGCTTGGTCTTGCCGGGCGTGAGTTCCACCCAGCGCTTCTCCAGCACGCGGCTGCCGGTCTCGATGCTGAGCAGGGCGCGGCCGACGGCGGCATCCGGCAGCTGCACGATGGCGGTCTCGCCGACGCTGTAGCGCGGCTTGTCGGCGAAGAAGTAGAGCGCGTTGGCGCCCGGCCCGGTCTGCTCCTCGGCGCGACCGGCCCAGCCTGGCCAGTCGGCGTAGAAAATCTTGCCGGCGCAGTGACCGCCTTCCTTGTCGCAGACGCGCACCAGGTAGCGGCCCCAGTCCGGATACTTGATCTCGAAAGTCCACTGGCCGCGACCGTCCTTGCCGGTGGCGACGGTGCCCTCGCGGATCAGCACCTGGCTGTTGCTCTGCGCGAAGTCGGCGAGGCCGCCATTGGCGTCCTTCTCCCACCACCATTTCCAGTCGATCTTGTGGACGCTGACATACAACTCGCCGGCGGCCAGCGGCTCGCCGTCGGTGCCCAGCGTTGCCAGCTCGACGCTGTGCTGCTGGTCGGTCAGCAACATGCCGCGCGTGGGATCGCCCTTGGGCAGCTTCAGGCCAACGTAGCGCGGGTAGGGGTGGTAGGGCTGGCTGCTATGGACGGTGCTGAACGAACCACCTTCCTCGAACACGCGCGTCGTGAAGTCGGCCTCCAGCATGGCCGGCGGTTCGCTGGCGGGCTCGAAGCTGGCCTCGAAGCGGGCCTTGCCCTCGCGGTCCAGCTTGTCCTCGAACAGGGTCTGCGGCTCACCCTGGTAGCTGCGGGTCGGGTCGGCGAAGACGTAGTCCTTGAAGCGGCTGAAGTTCAGCGGTGCTGCCAGCAGGCGCACACTGACGTCGGCCTTGAGCCCGGCGGCGCTGGCGCCGTGCAGCCATTCGGCGAACAGCGTCGCCTTGGCCGGCATCTCTTCCTTCTTCAGTGGCGCCGCGAACGCCAACTCCGCCTTGAGGCGGTTCGGCATCACCGTCTCGATGCGCAGGTTCTTCGAGAACTCGCGGCCACCGACCAGGGCCTTGGCGCGCCAGATGCCGGTGGGCGCGTCTTCCGCGGTCTTCAGGGTGAAGCTGTAGAAGCGATCCACCGGCGTCTTGCTGCTCAGGGTCTGTACCAGCTGACCCTGCGGATTGAACAGCTGCACCGTCACCGGATGATCGGCCGGCAGCCGGCCGCTGTCGTCCTGCAGCAGAAAGCTCAGGAAGATTTCGTCGCCCGGGCGCCAGACTCCGCGCTCGCCCCAGAGGAAGCCCTTGATGCCGCCCTCGACGGTCTCGCCGCCGGTATCGAAATGACTGGTCGCCAGCGCCGTGCCACGGCTGAGCTTGAGGTAGCCGATGTCATTGCCCTGCTTCGCCAGCAGGTAGAACGGCGCGCCGTGCTGGCCGGCCAGCGTCAGCGTGGCGAGGCCGTCGCTGCCGGTCTCGGCGTCGAGGATGGGCTGGTTCTGGAAATTGCGTAGTTGCAGCTTCACCCCGGCCAGCGGCTTGGCGCTGTCAATGGCGGCGGCGGCGACGTGCAGCACGCCGTCGGCACCGCGCTTGGCGATCAGGCCGAGATTGGAGGCCATGAAATTGCGCTCGGCCTTCACGCCCGGATTCCAGCGGTAGTAGGCCTCGGTGCAGGGATCGTCGCGCTCGCTCCAGCTCGGCTGCTCGCCCTCGTAGAAATAATCCTGGATACCGTCCCAGCCGCTGCTCTCGCCGAGGTCGAGATCGTCGTGGCTGACCAGAGGCTCCTCGGCCGTCGGCAGTGGCGCCGCGCCGGGGCAGGCGAAGGTCGAGTCGGCGCGGGTGATGCTGATGCTGAGGCGGAACAAGGCTCCCGGATGCGCCCGCAGCAGTTCGCCGGCATCGAGCAGATGCCGGTTCCAGCGATCCGGCTGACCCGGTGGCAGGGCGATGGTCTTGCGCCAGAGGTAGCGGCCGACGCGCTGCAACTCGTTCTCGCCGCCGAGCGTGTTGGCCTGCAGGAACTGGCCGACATCGCTCTCGTAGATCTGGAAGGCGGTGACGCGCACCGCGCGCGCGTTCATCACCTCGATGGGAATGCCGAGCGGGCCGGATGGCAGGATCACGCCCTTGCCGGCATAGCGCAGCTGCGGCCGCTCGTTGGCGAAGGCCAGCGTGATCTCATAAGGCTTGCCGAGCTTGACGCCACGGCTGCTGCGCAGATTGCCGCCTATGGTCAGGCGCACTTCGCCGGCGATGTGCTCGCTGGGATAGATCATCAGGTCGGCGCCTTCGATCTGCGTCGTCAGGCCGCCGGTGTTGATGGCGACCAGACCGTCGAGCTTCTGCTTCTTGTCGAGCGGCTCGGTGAAGCGCAGGCGCAGGGTCTGGCGGCCGTCGGCCATGGGCGCGGCATCGAGCACGCCGAACACGCCCAGTGCCGGCACTTCCAGATCGCGCGTGCCTTCGCGCTTGAGGCCCAGCGGCGCGCCGTTCCAGCTCACCCGCACCAGGCCCCGGTCGTCGGCGCGCTGGATGCCACGGGCGCTGAAGTGATGCAGGCGACCACCATCGACGTGCACCCACTCCAGTACCAGCTTCTGCTCACCGTGGCTGGCCTGCACCAGCTTCTCGACGGCGGCGGCATCCTCGGTGTCGGCGGTCTCGAGCTGACCGCGCAGGGCCAGCTCGCCCCGGCCGCTGCTGTCGGTCTCCAGTCCGGCCTCGCGCAGCTCGAAGTCCGGCGCCAGCGCGCGGAAGGCGAATTCGTAGGGACTCAGCTCGGCCGGCACGCCGGCCAGGCCCCTGGCGCTAAGCCGGGCGCGATATTCCTGATCGGCCTTCAGCGGGGCCGAAGGCTCCCAGACGATCTCGCGCGGGCCGGCAAAGCGCGGCGCGCCGCCGATGGCGGGCTCCACGCTCAGTACGGCGGCGGCGCTTTGGCCGACCTGGTCGGCGGGGACGATGTCGTGACTGAAGCGCAGGCTCAGCGGTGCCCGGCGCGACACTGCACCGGCGGTGTGCTCGGCCAGGTGCTGGCTCCAGGCGGCGTCAGTCTTCGCCGGCGGCGCGACCGGGCGCTGTTTGCTCTGGCAGGCCGCCAGCAGCAACAGGGACAGGGCCAGCGTCAGCCAGACGGCCTTGCGGCCGGTGCGATACAAGGTCATGCGCGGGCTCCCGGGGGTCGCGGTGGAGTAAGGCGGCGACCGTGCCGGCAGTGTGCTGCGGCCCGGGTGAATGGCGCAATCTCGGCCCGAATTGGCTGAACGGCTTGCCGAGTCACATTAAGTTTGTTTCGCAACTCATTGATTTAATTGCCCTATGAAAATGAATATCGAATCGCTCATAAATCCTTGACGGGATTGAGCTTTTTGCCGTTTTGCCTATTGCCTTTGTGGCTCGAAGTGGGATAATCGCCCATGAAAGGGAGTGAAGTGGAGCTACCGGGGCTCCTCTCCCTTCGCGGGGCGGGCATGATTTTTTCGGGCAACAACGCGGTCACGATCGACGACAAGGGGCGGCTCGCCGTCCCGGCTCGTTATCGGGCGGCGTTGATGTCGGAGGCCCAGGGTCAGTTGACCATCACCCGTACCCCCGAAGGCCTGCGGCTGTATCCGCAGCCGGTGTTCGAGCACATCGCCACCAAGGTGATTCCCGCGCACCCCGACCTCAAGCAGCGCGCGGCACTGCGGCTGCAGTTCGTCGGCGAGGCGATGGCGGTGGAGATGGACGCCCAGGGGCGCCTGCTGATCCCCGGCCAGTACCGCGCCGAGCTGGGCGCTGCGGTGGTCATGCTGGGCCAGGTCGACTACTTCGCGCTGTTCAGCGAAGCCGGCTGGGCGGCCCGCAAGGCGGCGGTGAGCGCCGATTTCAGCGCCGGCTTCGAGGCGCTGGACATTTAGATGGCCCCGGACCATGGACGGCGCCTTTCCACTCCTCGCTACTGCGACGGGGGGCACTGACCGCATGCGCGCGCACCGGCCGGTGATGCTCGACGAGGCGCTCACCGGCCTCGGTGTCGCCGCGCGCCCCCAGGGCCTGTTCGTCGACGGCACCTTCGGTCGCGGCGGACATTCGGCTGCCATCCTCCAGCTGCTCAAGGGCGGCGAGCTGCACGCCTTCGACCAGGACCCGGAGGCCGAGGCCCACGCGCAGGTCGAATTCGCTGGCAGGGCCGGCTTTCACTTCCACGCCCGCAACTTCGCGGCGCTGGGCGAGGTTGCGGCTGCGGAGGGCTTCGCCGGCAAGGCCGATGGCCTGTTGCTCGATCTCGGTGTCTCCAGTCCGCAGTTCGATGTCGCCGAGCGCGGCTCCTCGTTCTCCGCCGACGGTCCGCTGGACATGCGCATGAACCCGCGCGCCGGCCAGTCCGCCGCCGAGTGGCTGGCGAAGGCGAAGGAAGACGAGATCGCCGATGTCCTGTTCCTCTACGGCGAGGAGCGCAACAGCCGCCGCATCGCCAAGAAGATCGTCGAGACCCGTGCCGAGACACCGATCACCCGCACCGCCCAGCTGGCCAGCCTGATCGCCTCGGTGCCCGGCCCGCGCAGCCACAAGATCCACCCGGCGACGCGCAGCTTCCAGGCCATCCGCATCCACATCAATGGCGAGCTGGACGCGCTCAATGCGGTGCTGGAGGCCAGCCTCGATGTGCTTGCCCCCGGCGGCCGGCTGGCGGTGATCAGCTTCCACTCGCTGGAAGACCGCATCGTCAAGCAGTTCATCCGCGACAACGCCGGCCCGCGCCAGGCGCGCGACAAGTACGAGCACCTGAAAGAGGCGCGCGCGCCGCTGGCGGTGCCGCTGCGCGAGCTGGAGCGGGTGTTCCCGAGCTCCGCCGAGTGCGAGGAAAACCCCCGCGCCCGCAGCGCCGTGCTGCGCGTCGCCGAGCGGCTGGGAGCGCGCGCGTGAGCGCGGCCCTGACCCGCCGCCTGCCGCCGCGCAAGGCGCCCTCCGGCAGCGGCCTGATGCTGCCGCTGCTGCTGGCCGTGGCCGCCATGGTCTCGGCGGTGACGGTGGTGCAGGTCAAGCACGGCAACCGCGCCCTGACCACCGAGCAGAGCCGGCTGCGCGAGCTGCGCGATCAGCTCGAAGTCGAATGGTCGCAGCTGCAACTGGAAGAGGCGGCGCACAGCAGCCACGCCCGCATCGAGCAGATCGCCCGCGAGCAGCTGAAGATGGTCGAGCCGCGCGAGACGGTGATGGTGCAGGCTCCCGTCACTGGAGTCGGGCGATGAGCACGGCACGCCGTCCGCCGCTGCCCGGCTCGCCGCAGCCGGTGGCCGCCTGGCGCCGCCAGCTCACGCTCGGCCTGCTCGGCGCCGGCTCGCTGCTGGTGCTGGCGCGCGCCTTCCATCTGCAGGTGCTGGATCGCGACTTCCTGGTCACCGAGGGGGACAAGCGCCATATCCGCACCGTCGAGCTGATCGGCCATCGTGGCGCGGTGCTGGACCGCAACGGTACGCCGCTGGCACTGTCGGCGCCGGTCGATTCGCTGTGGGTGGTGCCGTCGGAGTTGCTGAGCGAGCGTGCGGCGCCCTATCGCGAGGCCTTGGCCAAGCTGCTGGACCGCAAGCCCCGCGAGTTCGAGAAATTCCTGCGCGCCCAGGGTGAGAAGAAGTTCGTCTATCTGCTGAAGAACCAGAACCCGGACGTGGTCGCGCGCCTGCTCAAGATCAAGGCGCCGGGTGTGTTCGCCGAGCGCGGCTACTCGCGCTACTACCCGGCGGGCGAGGTGGTGGGGCAGGTGGTCGGCTTCTGCGGCGTCGAAGGCCACGGTCTGGAAGGCCTGGAGAAGGCGCACGACGCCACGCTGGAGGGCGAGAAGGGTTTCCGCCGCGTGATCCGCTCGCGCGATGGCCGCATCGTCGAGGACGGCGGCAGCGAGAAGCCCGCGCGTGCCGGCCAGGACCTGCGGCTGACCCTGGACCTGCGCCTGCAATACCTCGCCTACCGCGAGCTGGCCGCCGCCGTCGAGCGCAACAAGGCCAGTGGCGGCATGATCGTGATCGCCGAGGTTGGCAGCGGCGACATTCTCGCGGTCGCCGCGCAGCCCGCCTACAACCCCAACAACCCGGCCGACCGCAAGACCGGCCTGCGCAACCGTGCCATCACCGACCGCCTGGAGCCGGGCTCGGTGATCAAGCCGCTGATGGTGGCGCAGGCGCTGGAGACCGGCGCCTACACCGCGCAGAGCCTGATCGACACCGGCAATGGCGAACTCACGGTCGGCCCCTGGACCGTGCACGACATCCATGCCGAGGGCGTGGTCGATCTGGCCAAGCTGCTCGCCAAGTCCAGCAATGTCGGCGCCGCCATGATGGGCCTGAAGATGGGGCCGGACGCGCTCTGGGCCGGCTACCAGAACTTCGGCATCGGCGAGCCGATCCAGCTCGGCTTCCCGGGCGAGGTCACCGGCACCCTGCGCGCGCCGCGCAAATGGCGGCAGTCCGACACCGCCGCCGCCGCCTACGGCTACGGCCTGTCGATGAGCGCCCTGCACCTGGTGCGCGCCTACGCCGGCTTGGCCAACGGCGGGCTGATGCCGCAGCTGTCCCTGGTCCAGCGCGAGCAGTTGCCGCCGCCGCGCCGCGCCGTCAGCGCCGCCAGCGCCCAGCAGGTGATGGCGATGCTGCGCGGCGTGGTCAGCATCGACGGCACCGCCAGCCGCGCCGCCGTGCCCGGCTACAGCGTCGCCGGCAAGACCGGCACCGTGCGCAAGCTCAAGGCCAGCGGTGGCTACGAGGAGCATCGCCATTGGTCGGCCTTCGCCGGCATGATCCCGGCCGGCGCGCCGCGCCTGGTGGGTCTGGTGTTCGTCGACGAACCTACCGCCGGTCAGTACTACGGCGGCCGTGTCGCCGCGCCGGTGTTCTCGGCGGTGATGGGTGGTGCTGCGCGCCTGCTGCAGATCCCGCAAGACGAAGCCACGCAGCCGCAAACTGTGGCGCTGCCGCCCGCGCTGGAACCGACCTCTACGGAGCCGCGCGCATGAGCAAGCTCCTGAAGGACTTGCTTGCCGGCTTTGCGCCGGCGCCCAGCGACAATCCCAGGCTCGCCGTCACCGGCGTCGAAATCGACTCGCGCCGGGTCGAGCCGGGCGATGCCTTTCTCGCCGTGCAGGGCGTCGGCGGCCACGGTCTGGCCCATGTCGAGACGGCCCTGGGTCGGGGCGCCTCGGTCGTGGTCTGGGAGCCGGCGCCGGGCGTGGCGGAGCCGAGCGAACTGCCGGTGCCCCAGGTCGCGGTACCCGGCCTGTCGCGCCGGGTGGGCGCGATTGCCGCGCGCTTCCAGGGCGAGCCGGCCAAGCGGCTGTTCACGGTCGGTGTCACCGGCACCGACGGCAAGACCTCGACCGCCTACTTGGTGGCCCAGGGCCTGGAAGCCCTGGGCAGCTCCTGCGCCTATCTCGGCACGATTGGTTTTGGCCGCCTGGGCGCGCTGCGCGAAGCCAGCCACACCACGCCGGACCCGATCCGCCTGCAGGAGCTGCTGGCCGGTTTCGTCAGCGGCGGTGTTGCGGCCTGCGCGATGGAAGTGTCCAGCCACGCGCTCGATCAGGCGCGCGTTGCCGGCATCGGCTACGACGTCGCCATCCTCACCAATGTCACCCGCGATCACCTCGACTACCACGGCACGGTCGAGGCCTATGCGGCGGCCAAGCAGCGCCTGTTCACCGAGTATCGGCGCGGTGCCGCCGTGCTCAACCGCGACGACGCCACCGGTGCGGCCTGGGCCGCCGACCTGCTCGCCCAGGGTGCCGAGGTCGCGGTGTACGGCCTCGAAGGCGCCCAGCCTGCAGCGGGACGCTACCTGCTGGGTCGCAATCTTCAGCTCTCCACCCGTGGCCTCGCCATGGACATAGCCAGCAGCTGGGGTGAAGGCCGGCTGGAGACGCGCCTGCTCGGCCGCTTCAATGCCTACAACCTGCTGGCCGCGCTGGCGGCGTTGCTGTACCGCGGCGCGACCCTGCCCGATGCGCTGAACGCGATGGCCAAGGTGCACACCGTGCCCGGTCGCATCGAGGGCTATCGCGGCCCGGCCGCGAAGCCGCTGGTGGTGGTCGATTACGCCCACACGCCGGAAGCGCTGGAGCAGATCCTGAAAGCCGTGCGCGCGCACACCGCCGGCAGGCTGATCTGCGTGTTCGGTTGCGGCGGTGACCGTGATCGCGGCAAGCGTCCGCTGATGGGCGCGGCGGCAGTGCGCGGTGCCGACCTCGCCATCGTCACCGATGACAACCCGCGCAGCGAGAGCCCAGTCGCCATCGTCGCCGACATCCTTGCCGGTGCGGGCACCGCCACTCGTGTCATCCACGACCGCGCCGAAGCGATCCGCACCGCGGTCGCCGAAGCCGGGGCTGAAGACGTGGTGGTGATCGCCGGCAAGGGCCACGAGACCACCCAGACCTATGGCAAGGACGTGCGGCCGTTCAGCGACCGCTCCTACAGGGGGAGCGACGCCATGATGGAACGGCTCTCCGACGCCGCGCGCCGCCTGGGCGTGCCGCTCCAAGGCGGCGATGCCAGCTTCGCGCGCGTGGTCACCGATACCCGCGCCCTGCAGCCGGGCGACCTGTTCGTGGCGCTCGCCGGCGAGCGCTTCGACGCCCATGATTTCCTCGCCGAAGCCGCCGCCAAGGGCGCCGTCGGTGCCCTGGTGTCGCGCCCGGTGGATGCGCCCATCGCCCAGCTGCTGGTGCCCGACACCCTGGCGGCGCTGCAGCGCTATGCCGCCAGCTGGCGGCGCCATTTCGACGGCCCGGTGATCGGCGTCACTGGCAGCAATGGCAAGACCACGACCAAGCAGCTGCTGGCGGCCGTGTTCGCCGCGCGCGGCCCGGTGCTGGCCACCGAGGGCAACCTCAACAACCACATCGGCGTGCCGCTGACGCTGTGCAAGCTGCGCCGCGAGCACCGCACGGCGGTGATCGAGATGGGCGCCAACCATCCCGGCGAGATCGCCCTGCTGGCCAAGCTGGCGCGCCCCGGTGCCGGCGTCGTGACCCAGGCCGGCGACGCCCACCTGGAAGGTTTCGGCTCGCGCGAAGGCGTGGCCAGGGCCAAGGGTGAATTGTTCGCGGCGCTCAATGGTGGCGTCGCAGTAATCAATGCCGACGATGCCTACGCCGGCCTGTGGACCAAGCTCGCCGGCGACAACCGCATCGTCAGCTTCGGCTTTGCCGGCCACGCCGACGTGCGCGCCGAGGATCTGGTCGCCGATGCCGACGGAAGCCGTTTCACCCTGCGCACGCCGGACGGCGAGGCACCAGTTAGCCTGCCCTTGCCCGGCCGCCACAACGTCGCCAACGCGCTCGCCGCCGCCGCCACCGGCCATGCGCTCGGCCTGGAGCCGGCGGTGATCGCCGCCGGTCTGGCCCGGGTCGAGGCGCCGAAGGGCCGCGTCGCGATAAAGACCAGCGCCAGCGGCGCGCGCCTGATCGACGATACCTACAACGCCAATCCCAGCTCGCTGAATGCGGCGATGGAACTGCTCGCGCGCGAACCCGGCCAGCGCCTGCTGGTGTTGGGCGACATGGCCGAACTCGGGCCGCAGGCCGGCCGCCTACACGCCGAGGCCGGCCGCCGCGCCCGCGCGCTGGGGCTGGATGGTCTGCTGGGCCTGGGCCCGCTCGCCGCCGAGGCCGCGCAGGCCTACGGCAGCAATGGCCAGTCCTTCCCCGATATCGAAGCCCTGGTCACCGCCCTGCGTGGCCGCCTGGCGCCGGGCACCACGGTGCTGGTCAAGGGGTCCCGCTCGGCGCGCATGGAGCGCGTCGTCGCCGCATTGATGAATCAAGACAACAGCAGCGCGATGCACGCTGCGGAGGCGCACTGATGCTTTACCACCTGTCGCAATGGCTGCAGGCCGACTACTCCTTCCTGCGCCTGTTCAGCTACCTCACCGTGCGGGCGGTGCTCGGCATCCTCACCGCGCTGATCTTCAGCTTCGTGTTCGGGCCGATCCTCATCGAGCGGCTCTACAAGTTCAAGTTCGGCCAACCGATCCGCGACGACGGCCCGGCCTCGCACCTGAAGAAGACCGGCACCCCGACCATGGGCGGGCTGCTGATCCTGGCCGCGATCACGGTGGCGACACTGCTGTGGGCGAATCTGGCCAGCAAGTTCGTCTGGTTCGCGCTGATCGTCACCCTGGCCTTCGGTGCGGTGGGCTTCGCCGACGACTACATCAAGATCAAGCACAAGAACCCCAAGGGCCTGGTCGCGCGCAAGAAATATTTCTGGCTGTCGCTGACCGGCTTCGCGGTCTCGACCGCGATCTACCTCAGCGCCAAGACCCCCGCCGAGACGGCGCTGATCGTGCCGTTCCTGAAGGATGTCTCGATCCCGCTGGGCGCCTTCTTCGTGCTCTGGACCTATCTGGTGATCGTCGGCAGCTCCAACGCGGTCAACCTCACGGACGGCCTGGACGGCCTCGCCATCATGCCGACCGTGCTGGTCGCCTCGGCGCTGGCGGTGTTCGCCTACTGCACCGGCAACGTCAAGTTCGCGAGCTACCTGGGCATTCCCTACATCGCCGGAGTCGGCGAGCTGGCGATCTTCTGCACCGCCATCGCCGGCGCCGGCCTGGGCTTTCTCTGGTTCAACGCCTATCCGGCGCAGGTGTTCATGGGCGACGTCGGCGCATTGGCGCTGGGCGCCGCGCTCGGCGTGGTGGCGGTGCTGGTGCGGCAGGAACTGGTGCTGGCGATCATGGGCGGCGTGTTCGTGGTCGAGACCGTCTCGGTCGCGCTGCAGGTCGGCTACTTCAAGTACTCCGGTGGCAAGCGCATCTTCCGCATGGCGCCGCTGCACCACCACTACGAACTCAAGGGCTGGGCCGAGCCGAAAATCATCGTCCGCTTCTGGATCATCACCTTGATTCTGGTGCTGATCGGCCTCTCCACTCTCAAGATTCGATAAGGCGAACATGGGCCGCTACTCGGGCAAGCGCATGCTGGTGGTGGGGCTGGGGCTCTCCGGAGTCTCGGCTCTGCGCTACCTTGCGCGCGAGGACGCGGACCTCGTCATCACCGACTCGCGTGCCGAGCCGGCCGGCCACCAGCAGCTCACCGCCGAGTTTCAGCGCTTCGAGTTCCGCCTCGGCGGCTTCTCGGCGCCGGAGCCGCTGAGCCAGTTCCACGAAGCCGTGCTGTCGCCCGGAGTGTCGCTGGACGAGCCCTTCGTCCAGTCCCTGCGCGCCGCCGGCCTGCCGCTGATCGGCGATATCGAGTTGTTCGCGCGCCACGCCAAGGCGCCGGTGATCGGCATCACCGGCAGCAATGGCAAGTCCACGGTCACCACCCTGGTCGGCGAGATGGCCCGCGCCGCCGGTCTGCGGGTCGGGGTCGGCGGCAATCTGGGGCCGCCGGCGCTGGACGTGCTGTCGGACCAGGCCCAGCTCTATGTGCTGGAGCTGTCGAGCTTCCAGCTCGACACCACCCACAGCCTGCGCTGCCGTGCCGCGACCGTGCTGAACCTGTCGGAGGATCACCTCGACCGCCATGGCAGCATGGCCGCCTATGGCGCCGCCAAGGCGCGCATCTTCAATGGCTGCCAGGTGGCGGTCATCAACCGCGACGACACCGCCACCCGGCTCAACAGCGACGCCGCGCGCCGCCGGCTGAGCTTCGGGCTCGACGCGCCGCGCGCCCCGGGCGAATACGGCCTGATCGGCCAGCGCGGCGAGCACTGGCTGGCCACCGCGCGCGAGCGGGTGCTGCCACTGACGGCGCTGAAGGTCGCCGGCCTGCACAACGCCGCCAACGTGCTGGCGGCGCTCGCCCTGTTCGAGGCGGCCGACCTGCCGCGCGCCAGCGCGCTCAAGGCCCTGCAGGATTTCCGCGGCCTGCCGCACCGCTGCGCCTTCGTCGCCGAGATCGACGGCGCGCGCTACTACAACGACAGCAAGGGCACCAATGTCGGCTCGACCCTGGCGGCGGTGCGCGGCCTGCCGTCGCCGGTGGTCTGGCTCGGCGGTGGCCAGGGTAAAGGGCAGGATTTCTCGCCGCTCGCCGCCGCGCTCGCGGCCAAGGGCAGCGCCGCCATCCTGTTCGGCGAGGACGCCGGCAAGATCGAGGCCGCCATCGACGGTGCCCTGCCGATCTATCGCGTCGGCAGCATGGGCGAGGCGCTGCAGCGCGCCCGCACGCTGACCGTGCCGGGCGCCTCGGTGCTGCTGTCACCGGCCTGCGCCAGCTTCGACCAGTTCAAGAACTACGTCGACCGTGGCCAGCAGTTCGAGGCGGCGGTGAAGGAAATGGCAGCGGCATGAGCCTCGAACTGCCCAATCCCAAGTACGGCCTTGACGGTCTGTTCTGCGGCGCGGTCGCGGCCCTGCTGTGCTGGGGGCTGGTGATGGTCGCCTCGGCCAGCGTCGCGGTGGGCGAGAAGCTGGGTGACGGCTCGATGTACTTCTTCTGGCGCCAACTGAGCTTCATCGGAGTTGGTGGCATTGCCTGCTGGGCGATGTTCTGCGTGCCGACCGGTTTCTGGCAGGACCAGCGCTGGTGGCTGCTGCTGGGCGCGCTGCTGCTGCTGCTGACGGTCGCCATCGCCGGCGTGAAGGTGAACGGTGCCCGGCGCTGGCTCGACATCGCCGGCTTCTTCCGGCTGCAGGCCTCGGAGCCGGTGCGCCTGGCCTTCATCGTCTGGCTCGCCGGCCATATCGTGAAGCGGCAGGTGGAGCTGCAGACCTCGCTGGCCGGGTTCCTGAATCCGCTTTTGTTCCTGCTGCCGATCCTGGGCCTGTTCCTGCTGGAGCCCGACCTCGGTGCCACCGTGATCCTGCTCGCGGTCACCTTCCTGATGCTGTTCCTGGGTGGCGCCCGCCTGCTCTACGTCGGTGGCCTCGGGTTGCTGGCGGTCGCCGCCGTGAGCGTGCTGGTGATGACGGTCGGCTACCGCCTGCAGCGGGTGATCTCGTTCACCGATCCCTGGAAGGACGCACTCGGCTCCGGCTTCCAGCTCACCCAGTCGCTGATCGCGGTCGGCCGCGGCGAATGGTTCGGCGTCGGCCTCGGCAACAGCGTGCAGAAGCTGATGTACCTGCCGGAAATGCACACCGATTTCATCTTCGCCATCCTCGCCGAGGAGTTCGGCCTGGCCGGCGTGCTGCTGCTGATCGCGCTGTTCGCGATCGTGGTCTGGCGTGGCTTCCGCATCGGGCATCAGGCCGAGCAGTTGGATCGCCGCTTCTCGGCCTACCTCTGCTACGGCCTCGCCGGCTGGCTGGGCTTGCAGGCGCTGATCAACATGGCGGTCAACATGGGCGCGTTGCCGACCAAGGGCCTGACCCTGCCGCTGATCAGCTACGGCGGCAGCTCGCTGGTGACGGTGAGCCTGATGCTGGGTCTGGTGCTGCGGGTCGACTACGAGAACCGCGCGGCCCTGGCCCTGCTGCCGAAGGCGCGCACCCGCACCCTGTCCGGCAAGGCGGTGCAGTCAGCGCCGACCGGGCTGCGCGACTGGTTGTTTGGACTGCGCGCCTCCTTGGCCTCGCTGCGCTCCGCCAAGGAGGCCGCATGAAGGTGCTCATCATGGCCGGAGGTACGGGAGGCCACGTCTATCCGGGTCTCGCGGTCGCGCACGAGTTGCGCGCGCGCGGCCACGAGGTCACCTGGCTCGGCGCACCCGACAGCTTCGAGGCGCGCACGGTGCCGGCGCAGGGCATTCCACTGGAACTGGTGCAGGTCAGCGGCCTGCGCGGCAAGGGCCTGCTGAAGCTGCTGGGTGCGCCCCTGTTGATCCTGCGTGCCATCGGTCAGGCGCTGGCGGTGCTGTCCCGGGTGCGGCCCGACGCGGTGCTGGGCATGGGCGGATTTGCGGCCGGCCCGGGCGGCGTCGCCGCCTGGCTCAAGCGCATCCCGTTGTTCGTGCACGAGCAGAACGCCACCGCCGGCTTCACCAACCGCCAACTCGCAAAGCTCTCGCGTCAGGCGCTGCAAGGCTTTGACGGCGCACTGGCCGACGGCATCACCGTCGGCAATCCGGTGCGGGCCGAAGTCGCCGCGCTGCCGGCGCCGGCGCTGCGCTACGCCGCCCGCAGCGGCGCGCTCAACCTGCTGGTCGTGGGTGGCAGCCAGGGCGCCAGGGCGCTCAACGAGAAGCTGCCGGCGGCGCTGGCCCTGTTGTCCCCGAGCGAGCGTCCCCAGGTCCGCCACCAGGGCGGCCGCAGTGTCGAGGTCGCCGAGGCCGCCTATGCGCAGCACGGCGTGCAGGCCGAGGTGCTGCCCTTCATCCACGACATGGCCGGCGCCTACGCCTGGGCCGATCTGGTGGTCTGCCGCGCGGGCGCCTCCACCGTGGCTGAGCTGGCCAGCGCCGGCGTTGCCAGCGTGCTGGTGCCGTTTCCATTCGCGGTTGACGATCACCAGACCGCCAATGCGGCCGCGCTGGTGAAAGGCGGCGCCGCCGAGCTGATCCAGGAACGCGAGCTCAGCGCCGAACGCCTGGCCGCCCTGTTGCGTGGCGCCACCCGCGCCGGCTGCCTGGCGCAGGCTGAAAAGGCGCGTGCCGCGGCCTATCCGCGCGCGACCGCCGACATCGTCGAGCGCCTGCTTGCCGTCTCCCGTCTCCCGCCTCCCGTCTCCCGTCCCGGAGCGCAACCATGATGAATCCGGGCGAGATGGCCAGGGCGCCTATGCACCGCGTGCGCCGCATTCACATGCTGGGCATCGGCGGCTCCGGCATGTCCGGCATCGCCGAGGTGCTGATCAACCTCGGCTACGTCGTCAGCGGCACCGACCTCAAGCCCTCGGCGGCGACCCAGCGCCTGGAGCAGTTGGGCGCCAAGGTCCACTTCGGCCACCGGGCCGAGAACGCCGAGGGCGCCGACGCCATCGTGGTCTCGACTGCGGTGAAGGCCGACAACCCGGAGCTGGTGCACGCCCACGCCCACCGCATTCCGGTGGTGCGCCGGGCCGAGATGCTGGCCGAGCTGATGCGCTTCCGCTTCGGCCTTGCCATTGCCGGCACCCACGGCAAGACCACCACCACCAGCCTGGTCGCCAGCGTGCTGGCCGAGGGTGGCCTCGATCCGACCTTCGTGGTCGGCGGCAAGGTGAAGGGCGCCGGCGCCAACGCGCGCCTGGGCGCCGGCCAGTACCTGGTGGCCGAGGCCGACGAGTCCGACGCCAGCTTCCTGCACCTGTCACCGATGATGGCGGCGGTCACCAATATCGACGCCGATCACCTCGAGACCTACGGTGGTGACTTCCAGGTCTTGAAGCGCACCTTCGTCGAATTCCTGCACCGGCTGCCGTTCTACGGCCTGGCGGTGCTGTGCGCCGACGACCCGGTGGTGCGGGAGATCCTCGATGACGTCGGCCGTCCGGTGCTGACCTATGGCTACGCCGAGGACGCCGACGTGCGCGCCGTCGATGTCCACCCGGAGCGGGGCGGCAGCCGCTTCACGGTGCTGATCGGCGATGCCCGCGAGGAACTGCATCTGAACCTGCCGGGGCGCCACAACGTCCAGAACGCCCTGGTGGCGGTGGCGCTCGCGCGCGAGCTGGGGGTTTCCTTCCCGGCCATCCGCAAGGCCTTCGCAGAATTCGCCGGGGTCGGCCGCCGCTGCGAGTCGCACGGTGTCGTCAGCATCGACGGCAAGCAGGTGAAGCTGATCGACGACTACGGCCACCATCCGCGCGAGCTGGCGGCGACCTTCGAGGCGGTGCGCTCGGCACATCCGGGCCAGCGCGTGGTGGTGGCCTTCCAGCCGCATCGTTACAGCCGCACGCGGGATCTTTTTGATGAGTTCGGCGAAGTGCTCTCGCATTGTGATGCCCTGCTGCTGCTGGAGGTCTACGCTGCCGGCGAGACTGCCATCGCCGGCTACGACGGCAAGGCCCTGGCCCGCGGCATCCGCGCCCGTGGCAAGGTCGAGCCGGTGTTCGTGAAGGCGGTCGCCGAGCTGCCGGAGGCGCTGCGCGGGGTGGTGCGGGATGGCGACGTGCTGCTGACCGTCGGCGCGGGCGATATCGGTGCGGCGCCAGCGCTGATCATCAATACCTTCGGAGCGGCCACATGAGCCCGTCTCCCATCTCCCGTCTCCCATCTCCGGCCGTTCGCGGCCTGCTGCGGCACGACGAGCCGCTGGCCGCGCGCACCAGCTGGCGGGTCGGCGGCCCCGCCGATACCTACTTCGAGCCGGCCGACCGCGCCGATCTGCTGGACTTCATCGCCGCACTGCCGGCGGCCGAGCCGGTGCTCTGGCTCGGCCTGGGCAGCAACCTGCTGGTGCGCGACGGCGGCTACCGCGGCACGGTGATCTGCCTACACGGTGCGCTCGACGCGATCCGGCAGGAGGGCGATCAGCGGATTCATGCCGAGGCCGGTGCCCACTGCGCGCGCCTGGCCAAGTTCGCCACCGCGCAGCGCAAGCGGGGGCTCGGCTTCATGGCCGGCATTCCCGGCACCGTCGGCGGCGCGCTGGCGATGAATGCCGGCGCCTGGGGTGGCGAGACCTGGCCGGTGGTGGCGGAGGCCGAGGTGGTGCTGCGCGACGGCAGCACGCATTGGCTGACGCCGCAGGCCTTCGTCACCGGCTATCGCCATGTCGAGGCGCCCGAACAGGTGCTGGGCTATCTCGCCGCGCGCTTCGCCGTCAGCGCCGATGCCGATGGCAGCTATGCCCGCTCCACCAAAGACAGCCTGGCCCAGCGCAAGGCGACGCAGCCGGTCGGCAAGCCCTCGGCCGGCAGCACCTTCCGCAATCCGCCGGGCGATCACGCCGCGCGGCTGATCGAATCCTGCGGCCTCAAGGGCCATCGCATCGGTGGCGCCTACGTGTCGCAGTTGCACGCCAATTTCCTGATCACCGAAGACGGCGCCCGGGCCGCCGATGTCGAGGCCCTGATCGCCCACATCCGCAGCTGCGTCAAGCAGGCCTCCGGGGTCGATCTGCACCCTGAAGTCCGTGTTGTTGGAGAAGCTGCATGAGCGCCGTGACCGATCCCAAAGCCTTCGGCAAGGTTGCCGTGCTGATGGGCGGCTGGTCGGCCGAGCGGCAGGTGTCGCTGTGGAGCGGCGAGGGCATCGTCAAGGCGCTGCAGGGGCGCGGTGTCGATGTCCATGGCGTCGATGTGGCCACCGCCGAGCAGCTGTTCGCGCTCAAGGCGCAGGGCTATGCACGGGTGTTCAACATCCTGCACGGCACCGGCGGTGAGGACGGCACCGTGCAGGCCATCCTCGACCTGCAGGGCCTGCCCTATCCCGGTTCGGGCGTGCTGGCCTCGGCGCTGGCGATGGACAAGCTCACCACCAAGCGGGTGTGGAAGGCCGAAGGCCTGCCGACGCCGGATTTCCGCGTACTCGAATCCCTGGCGGATGCGCATGCGGCGGCCGAGCACTTCGGCTATCCGCACATCATCAAGCCGGCGGCGGATGGTTCCAGCGTCGGCGTCACCAAGGTCAAGAGCGCCGATCAGATCGACGCCGCCTATGCGCTGGCCCTGGGCGACGGCGGCCGGGTGGTGATGGCCGAACAGTTCATCGGCCGCGCCGGCAAGAACGACGAGTACACCTGTCCGATCCTGCTCGGCGAGGCCTTGCCGGTGATCCGCATCGAGCCGGACGGCGAGTTCTACGACTACCACGCCAAGTACATCAGCAACGACACCCGCTACCACTGTCCCTCGGGACTGGACGCGGCCTTCGAGCGGGACGTCCAGGCGCTCTGCCTGAAGGCCTTCGCGCTGGCCGGCTGCAGGCACTGGGGCCGGGTCGATTTCCTGATGGGCGAGGACGGTCGCGCGCAGCTGCTGGAGCTGAACACGCTGCCGGGCATGACCTCGCACTCCCTGGTGCCGATGGCGGCCAAGGCCGTGGGCATCGACTATGCCGAGCTGTGCTGGCGTCTGCTGGAGGCCACGCTGTGAAGTCCCGTCAGAGCTACTGCGCTTGCCCGCCGGGCTGCCGGCGGTGCTCGCAATCCTCATGGCGCACTGAGGCCACTCCGGTTGCTGTGCTCCGGCGGCAGCCCGGCGGCCTGCGCTCGCGACGCTCTTCCGGGACTTCACCGTGAGCGTGCTGACCCTCTCCATGCCGATGCCTTTCTTCGCTCGCAACGACAACTCCACCGGTGGCATGCCGCCGGCGCTGCGCAAGACGCTGCTGAGTCTGGCCGCGCTGGCGGCGGCCCTGGTCGCCGGCCGTCTGCTGCTGGCGCGGGTCGATGCCCAGCCGCGCGAGCTGGTGGTGCAGGGGCTGCTCCAGCATGTACGCGCCGACGAGGTGCGAGCGGCCGCCGCTACCGCCATCGACGGCCGCCTGTTCGAGGTCGATCTCGATGCGGTGCGGCTGGCGGTCGAGCGCCTGCCCTGGGTGGCGCATGCGCGCGTCGACCGGCAATGGCCGGCGCGGCTGGTGGTGCGCATCTGGGAACGGGTGCCGTTCGCGCGCTGGGGTGCCGCCGAGGCGCTGTCCACCGAAGGCCGCGTGTTCGCGCCCGGCCCGGAGCCGCTGGCGGCGACCCTGCCGCAACTCGACGGCGCGCCGGGACGCGAGCGCGAGGTCATGACCATGTACCGCCAGCTTGCCGACCGCCTGGCCGAAACCCCGCTCGCGCTCGCGGGACTCCGGCAGGACGCGCGCGGCGACTGGATGGCCACCACCCAATCCGGTGTGGCGCTGCGTTTCGGCCGCAGCTCGCCGCTGGACCAGGTCGAGCGTCTGAAGACGGTCGTGCTGCCCTCGCTGGCGCCCCGGCTGGCGGAAGTCCGCACGGTCGACCTGCGCTACCTCAATGGCTACGCGGTGAGCTGGCGTGAGCCCGCGCCGACGTCGGCCACCACGTCCACCGGAGCCGTGGAGCCCGAGACGCCCCTTGACGCTGTTCCCGGAGTCACCCCATGAGCCGCCGCCCCGAGCCCCAATACCTGTTCGCCCTGGATGTCGGCACCTCCAAGGTCGCGGCCCTGGTCGGCGAGATTTCGCCGGAGGGCAAGCTGCAGATCGTCGGTCTGGGCCAGCACCCGGCACGCGGTCTGAAGCGCGGCGTGGTCACCAATATCGACGCCACCGTGCAAGCGATCCAGCGCGCGGTCGAGAACGCCGAGCACATGGCCAATTGCCGGGCGCGCACCGCCCACGTCGCGATCACCGGCGCCCACATCAAGAGCCAGACCAAGTCCGGCGTTGTGGCGATCAAGCACCGCGAGGTCAGCCACAAGGATGTCGATTCGGTGATCGAGAACGGCTCGGCGGTGCCGGTGCCGGCCGACCAACAAATACTTCATGTCCTGCCGCAGGAATTCATCGTCGATGGCCAGGAAGGCATCCAGGATCCGGTCGGCATGTCGGCGGTGCGCCTGGACGTGAACGTGCACATCGTCACCGGCTCGGTGTCGGCGGCGCAGAACCTGCACAAGTGTGTGGAGAAGTGCGGCCTCGGCGTCGAAAAACTGGTCATCAGCCATCTCGCCAGCGCCGACGCGGTGCTCACCGACGACGAGAAGGACCTGGGCATCTGCTGCATCGATATCGGCGGTGGCACCAGCGATATCGCGGTCTACCAGGGCGGCGCGATCCGCCACACGGCGGTGCTGCCGATTGCCGGCGACCAGGTCACCAATGACATCGCGGTCGCCTTCCGCACCCCGACCCAGCATGCCGAGGACATCAAGATCCACTACGGCTGCGCGCAGCCCTGGATGGTGCAGGCCGAGGAAGTCATCGAGGCGCCCAGCGTCGGCGACAACCCGCCGCGCGCCTTCTCGCGCCACATGCTGGCCGAGGTGATCCGGCCGCGCTACGAGGAACTGTTCCGCTACGTCGCCAAGGAGCTGCACCGCGCCGACATGTTCGGCCGCATTCCCGGCGGCGTGGTCATCACCGGCGGTTCGGCGCAGATGCCGGGCGTGGTCGAACTGGCCGAAGAAGTGTTGGAAGTGCCGGTGCGGCTCGGCCTGCCGCATGGCGTCGAGGGCATCGAGGCGGCCTCGCGCGATCCCGGTCTGGCGACCGGCGTCGGGCTGCTGCTGTACGCCAGGAAGACCAAGCCGGAATTCGCGCGCGGCGGCGCCAGCAACCTGGGCGAGGGCAGCGAGCTGCTGGCGCGGGTCAAGGCCTGGTTCAAGGGCAGTTTTTAGTTCTTTGCAGTGAGTTTCAGGGCGACGGCGTTCTGCCGTCATGAAAGTAGGGCAAGTCAAGGAGGCATTTATGGCTGGGGCAATGCAGGAAACGTTTGAACTGGTGGATGGTTTGCGCACCACAGCGGTGATTCGCGTCATGGGCGTCGGCGGCGGTGGTTGCAACACCGTCAACCAGATGTCCCAGGGCGGGATCAATGGCGTCGAGTTCATCTGCGCCAACACCGATCGCGACCATCTGGAGAAGTGCATCCCCAACAACCAGCTGCAGCTGGGTACGGAGATCACCCGTGGCCTGGGCGCTGGCAGCAATCCCGAGATCGGCCGTCAGGCCGCCGAGGAAGATCGCGAGCGCATCGCCGAGATGCTGGAAGGCACCGACCTGCTGTTCATCACCAGCGGCATGGGTGGTGGCACCGGTACCGGCGCGGCGCCGGTGATCGCCGAGGTGGCGAAGTCGATGAAGATTCTCACCGTGGCGGTGGTGACCAAGCCGTTCCCGAGCGAAGGCAAGAAGCGGATGGCGCAGGCGATCCAGGGCATCACCCAGCTGCAGCAGCACGTCGACTCGCTGATCGTGATTCCCAACGAGAAGCTCAAGCTCGTGCTCGGCGGTTCGGTGAGCCTGATGAATGCCTTCAAGGCCGCCAACGACGTGCTGCAGAACGCGGTGCTGGGCATCTCCGACCTCATCACCCGGCCGGGCGAGATCAACCTCGACTTCGCCGACGTGCGCACGGTCATGGGCGCGCGCGGCATGGCGATGATGGGCATCGGCAAGGCAGTGGGCGAGGATCGCGCCAAGAAGGCGGTCGAAGCCGCGCTGTCCAGCCCGCTGCTCGACGACATCGAGATCCGTGGTGCGCGCGGCATCCTGGTCAACATCACCTGCGACGAGTCGCTGACCCTCGACGAGCACGACTACATCATGCAGCACGTCGGTGATGTCGCCAGCGAGGAAGCCGACATCAAGTGCGGCACCTCGATCGACCCGGGCCTCAACGGCGAACTGCGGGTGACGGTGGTTGCCACCGGGCTTAACAGCAGCAAGCGCGAGGAGCTGTCGCCCAATGTCGCCCGCTTCGAGCCGCGTCGCGTGCCGTCCCATGCCTACGCGGCGCCGCAGCAGGCCTATGGCTCGTCCGGCAACCATCACGCGGCGCCGCAGATGAACCTGCCGCCGCGGGTGCCGGGGCTCCGGCCGATGCCGGAGATGGGCAATGGCTACGGCCGTCCGGCCGCCGCCGCCAGTGCCGCCAGCGGCGCGCATTGGCTGCAGGAGCTGTCGGACGACGTGATCGACATCCCGGCCTTCCTGCGCGCGCAGGCGGACTAGGCCGCTCGATGGGCCAGCGGCGGGGAGCGATTCGCAGCCCCGCCCCGGCTGAGCCGTCGGCGTCTTGCCCTGGACGCCGCCGCCGGGTCGTCCTCCGTCCTGGCCCATCGAAACCCGCGTCTCCATTGGGGAGACGCGGGGAGTGCCCTGAGAGGCGCGTGATAAAATGCGGCTATACCCTCGATCAAGTTGAGTCTGCTGGTTCGCTGTTGAATCGCGAACCGCCGGCTCCAGTTCCACGCCCATGATCCGTCAACGCACCCTCAAGTCTCCGATCCGCACCAGCGGCATCGGCCTGCACGGCGGGCGCAAGGTTTTCATCTCCATCCTGCCGGCGCCGGTCAATCACGGCATCGTGTTCCGGCGCGTGGATCTCGCTCCCGCGGTCGATATCCCCGCCAGCGCCCTGCTGATCGGCGAGACCACGCTGTGCAGTACCCTGGTCCGCGATGGCGTCAAGGTCGCGACCGTCGAGCACATCATGTCGGCCCTGGCTGGCATGGGCATCGACAACGTGCTGGTGGAGCTGTCCAGCCCCGAGATTCCGATCATGGATGGCTCGGCGGCGCCCTTCATGTATTTGCTGCAGTCGGCCGGCGTGGTCGAGCAGAACCTCGCGCGCAAGTTCATCCGCATCCTGCAGCCGGTGCAGGTGGGCGAGGGCGACAAGTACGCCCGGCTGGAACCCTACGAGGGCTTCCGGCTGTCATTCGGCATCGAGTTCAAGCATCCGGCGTTCAAGACCTCGGCGCAGACCGCGACCCTAGAATTCTCGACCGCCAACTACATCCGCGAAGTCTCGCGGGCCCGCACCTTCGGCTTCATGCGCGAGTTCGAGCTGATGCGCTCGAAGAACCTGGCGCTGGGCGCCTCGCTGGACAACGCGGTGGCGCTCGACGACTACCGAGTGGTGAATCCGGACGGCCTGCGCTACGACGACGAATTCGTGCGCCACAAGATCCTTGACGCGGTGGGCGATCTCTACCTGACCGGCCACCCGCTGCTGGGTGCCTACAGCGCCTACAAATCCGGCCATGCGCTCAACAATCAGTTGGCCTGCGCCCTGCTGGACGACGCCAAGGCCTGGGAAATCGTCAGCTTTGAAGATGTGACCACGGCCGCGCCGACGGTGACGTCGATGCGGGCGCTCGCCGCTTGAGATCTGCCGCCACGCGGTAGCTGCGGTGTGACCGCTTAGGCTTGATTTTCCCAGGCCGAAGAGCTGTATTTCCTTGCGCCGGCCTGAAAATTGCTTTTACACTCCGGGCTGGCGGGTCGTCACTGACGACCTGACAGTGATGTTCAGCCGGGTGAACCTGGCTCCCGCATGGGCTTCGAACCAGGCCAGGATGTCGGCCTGGCGGTAGCGCAGCGGCGTCATCGCGGCGGCGGAGCTGGTCAACAAGGCCACCCGTTCCGCATCAAGGTTGGCGAGGCGCACGTGCCGGGCCCAGGGGCCCAGCGGGGCCAGCCAGTCGCGGAAGGCGCGATCCAGATCGGCCAACCGGGCGGCGCGGGCCAGCAGGCCTTCCCGCAAGTTGGCAGATCGGTGCAGATGGGCGTGCAGGCGCTCGGCAGTCAAGTTAGGGCCCAGCTGAGGATTCGCAGTAGACGATGGATATCATTCTAGTCAGTCACAAGCGCGGTAGGACCTGGCGGCTGCGCCTGGGCTGGTCACAGGTACAGACCTGGCTGCCGATGGCGCTGCTGGCCCTGAGCCTGATCGGCGTCGGTTTTGGCATGGGCCACCTCAGCAGCGGCCAGACCGGCCTGCTGCCGGCGCCGCTGGCCAAGCGCTGGAACAGCGAGATCAGCGCGCAGCGCAGCGAACTGGCCCAGGTCCGCAGCGCGGCCGAGGAGAACACCCGGGCGCTGGCACGCCGCATCGCCCAGCTCAATGCCCAGATGATGCGCCTGAATGCCGCCGGCGAGCGGATGGTCAAGGTCGCCGACCTCGACCCGGGCGAGTTCAATTTCGATCAGCCTCCGGCGGTCGGTGGCCCGGAGGGCGAGGACGTGTTCGACGTCGCCGCCAACCAGGATCCCCTGCTGCAGGCGCTGGAGCGCTTCGAGACCCGCCTGTCCGACCGCGAGCGCCAGCTGCGCGTGCTGGAGGACCTGCTGCTGGCTGGCCGCCTGCAGCGCGAAGTGCGGCCCTCCGGTTGGCCGGTCGCCTCCGGCTTCATCAGCTCGCTGTTCGGATATCGCACCGACCCCTTCACCGGCCGCGGTGCCTACCACGAAGGCATGGACTTCGCCGGCCGCGAGGGCTCCGAGGTACTGTCGGTGGCCGCCGGCATCGTCTCGTTCGCGGGTGATCGCTCCGGCTACGGCACCCTGGTCGAGATCAACCACGGCAATGGCTATGTGACGCGTTACGGCCACAACAGCCGGGTTTTGGTCAAAGTGGGCGAAACCGTGCGCAAGGGCCAGCGGGTGGCGCGGATGGGCAGCTCCGGCCGCTCCACCGGGCCGCATGTGCACTTCGAGGTGCTGCTCAACGGCTCGGTGGTCAATCCCCAGCAGTACATCCAGGCCGCGCGCTAGCGCCGCGCACGGCAAGCCGGGCCGGGCGCGCTGCCCGGCTTGAATAGGGCGACGGCCACCCCATCAGTCATAATGGGGCATCCATTTCCAGCTGCACGACACGCCGCCCTTGCGATTCGGGCGGCGTTTTCGCATTCGAGCCACCAGGCATGATCAACAAGCTGCTCACTTCTGTGTTCGGGAGTCGCAACCAGCGCCTCGTCACCTCCTTCCGCAAGGCCGTGGTCGAGGGCGTCAACGCGCTGGAGGCCAGGTACGCGGCGCTGTCCGACGCCGAGTTGGCGGCCCAGACCACGGTGCTGCGTGAGCGCCTCGCCAAGGGCGAGAGCCTGGACGCGATCCGCGCCGACGCCTTCGCGGTCTGCCGCGAAGCCGGCAAGCGGGTGATGAACATGCGGCACTTCGATGTGCAGCTGATCGGCGGCGCCGTGCTGCATGCCGGCAAGATCGCCGAGATGCGCACCGGCGAGGGCAAGACCCTGGTCGCCACCCTGGCGACCTATCTGAACGCGCTGGAAGGCAAGGGCGTCCACGTCATCACCGTCAACGACTACCCGCCCAACTGCACGGCGACTGGATGGGCCAAGTCTACCGGTTCCTGGGCATGAGCGTCGGCACCATCGTACACGGCCTGAGCCAGGGCCAGCG
>JAUYNO010000002.1 GCA_030696045.1 Stagnimonas sp.
CCGGTGCTGCCGACGCCCTCGGCGGCGCCACGCCCCGGTCTGGTCGGCGTCGGGCCGGCACCGGTGCCCGTGCCGGTGCGTCCGTTGGCGCCGGTGGTCGCGCCGCCGGTGGCAGTCGCCATGCCGCCGCCGCCGGCGCCCGCCGGCGGCAAGGATTGGGCGCTGAATGTCGCGTCCTACGCTGACGCGGCGGCGGCCGAACGGCAGGCGCAGCAGTTGCGCGGCGCTGGTTACCGGGTGGCGGTGCAGCCGGCCGTGGTCAATGGCAAGTCCTGGTACCGGGTGCAGGTGCCGGGCTATTCCTCCCAGCAGGCCGCCAAGGCGGCGGCGCAGGAGCTCCAGTCCAAGCTGGGGCTGCAGGGCATCTGGGTGGTGCGGCCGTCCTGAGCGGCCCCTGGTTCGGAACGGGTTTGGCGCTCAGTCGACGCGACTGACCCGGGTCAGCACGCCCAGCCGCGCACTGTCGAGGTAGAGCAGGGCCGGGGTTGGCGCCTTGCGCTTCTCGCGCAGGCGGTAGGCCAGCGCTTCGCCGGCCACGGTCTGCACGTATTCGAGGTCGGCTTCCAGGTGCGGGAAACGGCCGGCGCTGAGCCTGAGCCAGCCATCGAGCCCGCTGACGCCGTCCCCGGCCGGCGCGTACAGGCGCAGCGCCGGGCCCTCGCCGCCGCCGGGCTGGTCCTGGATCCAGGCCAGGCGCAGCAGCGGCTGATAGCGCTTGCTGGCGCGCAGCTGATTCCATTCGGCCGACAGCACGCTATTGCTGTCCGGCAGCAGGCTGATGCCGGCGGCGCGCAGGCCATTGCTGTCGTCCAGCGCCAGCGCCTGAGGAATGTCCGGATGCTGCGGCGCATGGCCGCTCTCGCTCGGGGTCGGGTTGAGGAACACCAGGGCTTCGACCCGGTAGCGGTCGGCCTGCGCCGCCAGCGGCGCCAGCAGCAAGGCGAGAGCGAGGGTCTTCTGGAGCGGGCGGATCATGCGGTCAGTGTAGCCAAGAGCTTGGCCAGACTCTCGACCCGAAGCTCGACCGCCGCCAGCTCGGCGCTGATGTGCAGCTTCTTCTGGCCTTCCAGCCGGTAGACCTTGGGCTGCTTCTGGATCAGGCCGATCAGCTTCATCGAGTCCAGCTTCGGATTTGGTCCGAATTCCAGAACAGCTCCTTTCCCGTGCGCGCGCAGCTTGCGGATGCCCAGGGGCTCGGCCAGGGCGCGCAGGCGGGCCTGGTCGAACAGCCGCTCGGTGGGCAGCGGCAGCAGGCCGAAGCGGTCGATGAATTCGACCTGCAGTTCGCGCAGCGCGTCCTCGCTGCTGGCCTCGGCGACGCGCTTGTAGAGCGCCAGGCGGGTGGCGATATCGGGCACGTAGTCGGAGGGGATCAGGGCCGAGACGCTCAGGTCCACCTCGCAGGCGGTGTGACCGAAGGGCTCGTCGTCGAGCTTGCCCTTCTGGATCGCCCGCACCGCGCGCGCCAGCAGCTCGGAGTAGAGCGTGAAGCCGACCTCCTCGATCTGGCCGCTCTGCTCGTCGCCCAGCAGCTCGCCGGCGCCACGGATTTCAAGATCGTGGGTGGCGAGCGCGAAGCCGCTGCCGAGGTCGCCCAGGGTCTCGATGGCTTCCAGCCGCTTCTCGGCATCCACCGTCAGGGCGCGCTTGCTGGGCACCAGCAGGTAGGCATAGGCGCGGTGATGGCTGCGGCCGACCCGGCCGCGCAACTGGTGCAGCTGGGCCAGGCCCAGGGCATCGGCGCGGTCGATGAGGATGGTGTTGGCGCTCGGCACGTCGATGCCGGACTCGATGATGGTGGTGCAGACCAGGATGTTGAAGCGGTTGTGGTAGAAGTCGAGCATCACCTGCTCCAGCTCGCGCTCGCGCATCTGGCCGTGCGCGAAGCGCACCTTGCCCTCCGGCACCAGCTCCTGGATCTTGGCGGCGAAGACCTCGATGTCCTTCACCTCGTTGTGCATGAAGTAGATCTGGCCGCCGCGCTTGAGCTCGCGCAGGCAGGCCTCGTAGACCAGGCCGTTGTCCCACTCGGCAACAGTCGTTTTTATCGCTTGGCGCGAGGGCGGCGGGGTGGCGATGATCGAGAGATCGCGCAGGCCGGCCAGGCTCATGTTGAGCGTGCGCGGGATCGGTGTGGCGGTGAGGGTGAGCATGTCCACCTCGGCGCGCAGGTTCTTCAGACGCTCCTTGTGGCGCACGCCGAAGCGGTGCTCCTCATCGACCACCACCAGGCCCAGGTCCTTGAACTTGATGTCCGGCTGCAGCAGGCGATGGGTGCCGATCACCACGTCCAGCGAGCCCTCTTCGAGTTGCTTGAGCGCCGCGTTCTGCTCCTTGCTGGTGCGCAGGCGCGATAGCGCGGCGACGCGGATCGGCCAGCCGGCGAAGCGGTCGCTGAAATTCTTGGCATGCTGCTCGGCCAGCAGGGTGGTGGGCGCCAGCACGCAGACCTGGCGGCCGGCGCGCGCCACCGCGAAGGTGGCGCGCAGAGCGACCTCGGTCTTGCCGAAGCCGACATCGCCGCAGACCACGCGGTCCATCGGTTTTTCCAGCTGCAAGTCGGCCAGCACCATGTCGATGGCAGTCTGCTGGTCGGGTGTGGTGGTGAACGGAAACTGGCTGATGAAGCTCTGGTAGTCGGCATCGTCCAGCTCCAGCTTCATGCCCGGCTTGGCGGCGCGGCGGGCCTGGATCTTCAGCAGCTCGGCGGCGACGTCATGCGCCTTCTCGCGGGCCTTGGCCTGCGCTTTCTCCCAGCGCTCGTTGCCGAGCGAATGCAGCGGTGCGGCCTGTTCCTCGGCACCGGTGTAGCGGTGGATCAGCGACAGCGAGCCGACCGGCACGTAGAGCTTGTCGCCGCCGGCGTATTCGAGGATCAGGTACTCGTTGGAGACGCCACCGGCATCCAGCGTCTGCAGGCCCTTGTAGCGGCCGACGCCGTGCTCGACGTGCACTACCGGCGAGTCGATGGTGAGGCTCGACAGATCGCGCAGGATGGTCTCGGGATCGCGCGCCCGCTGGCGGCGCTTGAGCTGGGCCTGCGGCGCGGTGAGGCCGAAGATCTGCGCCTCGGCGATCAGGGCGATGGCGGGTTCGGCGAGCAGCAGGCTTTCCTGCAATGGACCGAGCATCAGGCCGTAGCGGCTGTTGCTGGTGAGGAAATCCTCGAAGGACTCGTGGGCCTTGGGGATCAGGCCGAGCGGTTTGAGCCATTGCACGACGGCTTCGCGGCGGCCGGCGGATTCGGCGACGAAAAGAAAACGCTCCGGCGCATTCTGTCCCCCTCCCCCTCGCGGGGAGGGGTTAGGGGAGGGGGGCTGCCCGCTAGGATTGAGTCCTTTCCGAGCTTGAGGGCTTCCCCCCGCCCCGCGATTGGCTATCGGGGACTGACTCAATGTCAGTCCCCGACCAGGCCAATCGCCCTCCCCGCCAAGGGGAGGGGAAATGAGTGCGCGGATCGCTTCGGTATTTCCCTCAAGACCTTGCACCGGATAGCTCGCGCCGCTGACAACCCCCACCCGCTCCAGCGGGTAGTACTGCAACTGCTCCCGTGCCTGCGCCGGCGTCAGAAACACATCGCCTGCCGCCATCAGCGGCCGTTCGAGATTGCCGTCGTAGCGGTCGCGGCGCTCGACTACTTGCTTCCAGTCGGCCTCGACGCGGGCGTCGAGATTGTCCAGCGCCAGCCACAGCGCCTTGGCCGGCAGGTAGTCGGCCAGCACTGCGGTCTCGCGCTGGGGGAAGAACAGCGGCAGATAGGCCTCGATTCCGCCGGGCATCAGGTTCTTGCTGACTTCGGCGTAGATGCGCGAACGCGTCAGGTCACCGGGAAAGTATTCGCGGTAGTTGCGGCGGAAGGTCTCGAGGCCCTCGCGGTCGGTGGGGAACTCGCGCGCGGGCAGCAGGCGCACTTCGGCGACCTTGTCCTGCGAGCGCTGGGTCTCCGGGTCGAAGCTGCGGATCGACTCGATCTCCTGATCGAACCAGTCGAGCCGGTAGGCCAGGCTGGAACCCATCGGGAACAGATCGAGCAGGGAGCCGCGCTGCGAGAACTCACCCTGGCTCTGCACCTGGCTGACGCTTTGGTAGCCGGCGGCGATCAGTCGCTCGCGCAGGGCGTGGGGATCGAGCTTCTGCCCGGCCTTGAGGAAGAAGGTGCGGCCCTGCAGCCAGGCCAGCGGCGGCAGGCGTTGCAACAGGGCATCGGCGGTGACGATCAGCGCGCCGCGCGGGGTTTCCGGCAGCCGGTGCAGGGCGGCCAGACGCTCCGAGAGGATTTCCTGGTGCGGCGAATAGGGATCGAAGGGCAGGGTCTCGGTGTCCTGCAAGTGCACCACCGGCCAGTCGCTGCCAAGGAAGAAGCGCAGCTCCGCCTCCAGGCGGTAGGCCTGCTGCTCGTCGCCGGCGACTGCAACCACCAGGCCCTCGTGATGCTGCACCCGGCTGGCGACGGCGAGCGCCAGCGCGCCGGCCGGCAGTGGCCGGACTGTGGCCGGGTCGGTGGAAGCGGGAAGGGTGGGTAGCAGCGGCAGCGGTTGCAGCGAAGCCATCGTCAGGCGGGCTCGAACGGTGACAAAGGGTTGCGATTATCGGCTTTCGCGGGGTGTCAGGGCATGTTCGCCATGAAATGACCGCTGCGGTGCCATCCGAAATCAGGCTAGGCAAGGCGCCGATGGCGGTACCAACCCGCGCGCGCCTGGGCTCGACCGGATGAAGTATTGTCCTGCGAAGGCAGACCGAGCGCTGTTGTCCGGTGGCTCAGTCTGAGTGCCCAGTAAGGCAGGGAGCCGCCAATGGCCAGACATATTGCAGTCCACCTAGCACTCGCGGTTTCCGGGGCGATGACCGTCGCCGACGCCTCGGCCGTAGACAACCCCTGCACGGTTGGTGCGCAGGTCGTGGATCGCAAGAATCAGCTTGGTACGGTGGTGGCGGTGGATGGCACCAGCTGCAAGGTCCGGCTCGCCAACGGCTCGGAGGACTACTACCTGGGCTGGATGCTGAAGAGCGCATCCGAACCAGCGGCCCAGCCAGCCGGATTGGCTGTCGGCCCGTACCGATGCGTAGCCGGCGGCGGCAGCGCCGGGGGGTTCGACCTTGTAGTGGGGCCAGAAGGTACCTATAGCTCCGCCGGCTCATCCGGCGAATTTCGGCTCGATCAGGGCAGCGGCAAGCTGGTGTTCCCGACGGGATCCTTGAAGGGGATGTTCGGCAAGGTGCTGGGCGAAGGAAAACTTGGTCTTTCGTCCAGGGACGGCGGATATTCCGGCACGGTCTGCAACGCAAAGCGGAAATGAATGGGGGAGCGGTTGCCCGTAGTGAAGGCGACCCCTTTCAGCGACTGGTGAGTCCTCTCTCAGAGGGTCCATCGCACTGCAATCGCCCCGAAACGGCCAGGTACGCGACGGAGCTACCATCGGCCCTCCAACTTTCAGCGCGCACCCGCACCATGACCGTCGCCGACCGCTTCCTTACCCACACCGTCGACAACCAGGTCCCGCCGCTGCGAGGCCTCAATCTCTACGCCAGCGACCTCGCCCTGCGCGAGGCCATCGCCCGCGAAGGCGGCGGCTGGGGTGAAGCGGACCTGCAGGCCTATGGCGCCATCGCCGGCGGCGAACTGATGGACCTCGGCTTCCAGGCCAACGAGAACAAGCCCAAGCTCAAGCTGTTCGATCGCTACGGGCACCGGCTCGACGAGGTGGAGTTCCACCCGGCCTATCACCGCATCATGGCGCTGGGTCTGAAGCACGGCGTCGCCGGCTATGCCTGGCGTCACGCCGGCAAGCCGGGTGCGCATGTCGCCCGCGCCGGGCTCGCCTATCTGCACAACCAGGCCGACCAGGGGACGAGCTGTCCGCTGACCATGACCTACGCCTGCGTCGCCGCGCTGCAGCACGAGCCGGCGCTGGCCAAGGACTGGGTGCCGCGCGTCGCCGGTGGCGACTACGACCCGGTGGTGCGGTCGGCGCTGCAGAAGAGCACGCTTACCGTCGGCATGGGCATGACCGAGAAGCAGGGTGGTTCGGACGTGCGGACGAATTCGACCAAGGCGTTCGTGCAGCCGGATGGCAGCTACGAGATCGTAGGCCACAAGTGGTTCTTCTCGGCGCCGATGTGCGATGCCTGGCTGGTGCTGGCCTACACCGACACTGGCATCACCTGCTTCCTGGCGCCGAAGATGCGACCGGACGGCGTGCGCAATGCCATCCGCATCCAGCGCCTGAAGGACAAGCTCGGCGACTGGAGCAATGCCTCGTCCGAGGTCGAGTTCCAGGGCGCCTGGGCGCAGCGCGTGGGGCCCGAGGGCCGTGGCATCGCCACCATCCTGGAAATGGTGGCGCTGACCCGGCTCGACTGCATGATCGGCTCGGCCTCGCTGATGCGGCAGGCCCTGGTGCAGGCCCTGCACCATGCGCAGCACCGCAGCGCTTTCGGCAAGAAGCTCATCGACCAGCCGCTGATGCGCAATGTGCTGGCCGATCTGGCGCTGGAATCGGAAGCCGCCGTCGCGCTCACCATGCGCGTTGCCCGCGCGGTTGACGCCAGCGAGCGCGATCCGCATGAGGCTGCCATCGCCCGGCTGGCCACCGCGCTCGGCAAATACTGGATCTGCAAGCGCACCCCGGGCTTCGTCAACGAGGCGCAGGAGTGCCTGGGCGGCGCCGGCTATGTCGAGGAGAGCAACCTGCCGCGGCTGTACCGGCAGGCGCCGCTGAATTCGATCTGGGAGGGCAGCGGAAACATTCAGTGCCTGGACGTGCTGCGCGCCCTGTCACGCGAACCCGAGACCCGCCAGGCCTATTTCACCGAGCTGGCTGCCCAGCGCGGCAGCCACCCTGATTTCGACCGCGAGCTGGCCTGGCTGGCGGGCGCTTTCGACGACAGTGCGAGCCTGGAGTTGCGCGCCCGCCACCTGGTCGAGCGCATGGCGCTGGCGCTGCAGGCGGCGGTGCTGCTGCGCGCGGGCCCGCCGGAGCTCGCCGCGAGCTTCTGCGCCAGCCGCCTGGGCGGCCAGCAGGGCCTGGCCTACGGCACCCTGCCGGCGGGCAGCCCGTTTGAGCAGCTGCTCGGGCGCGCCCTGCCGCCAGCCTAGCGACCCTGCTCCCGCCTTAGGGCTGGAGCCCGCTGGGCGGCTCAGCTGGACGCGGCCCGAGCGGTGGCTAGATCGAGCGTGCCGCTCAGCACCTTGTTGATCGCGTCCTGCTTGAGCAATTGCATTCCGCCTTCGAGCGCGGCCTCCACCAATTGCGGGACGGTGCCGCGCGAACGCACCAGATGCTTGACTTTCGTCGTGCCCGGCAGCAACTCGTAGATGCCCATCCGGCCGCGGTAGCCGCCCTTGCAGGCCGGGCAGCCGGCGGCTTCATACAGCAGGGGGCTGCCACCCGGCGCCTGGTGGCGCCACTGCTGCGCAATCACGGCGGGCTTGAGCAGACTGCCGGCGCAGTACTCCTGGGCCAGCTCGGCAATCTCGGTTTCGGTCGCAGGGTGGGCTTTCTTGCAGACGCCACACAGCTTGCGTGCCAGTCGCTGCGACAGGATGCCCACCAGCGAATCGGCGAAGTTGAACGGGTCCATGCCCAGGTCCAGCAGCCGGACCACGCTTTCGGCGGCGCTGTTCGTATGCAGGGTGGACAGCACCAGATGCCCGGTCAGCGAGGCCTCGATGCCCATCTTCGCGGTCTCCACGTCGCGCATTTCGCCGACCATGATCACATCCGGATCGGCGCGCAGGAAGGCGCGCATGGCCTCGGCGAAGGTCCAGCCGATCTTCGCGTTGATCTGTACCTGGCGCAGCCCCGGCTGGGTGATCTCGATGGGATCCTCGGCGGTCCAGATTTTCATGTCCGGCCGGTTGATGTGGTGCAGCACCGAATGCAGGGTGGTGGTCTTGCCCGAACCGGTCGGGCCGCAGACCAGAAGCAGGCCGTGGTTGCGGGTGACCATCTGCTTGAGCGCGGCGAGATCATTGTCGTGCAGGCCCAGACTTTCAATGGGCAAGGGCTCGACGCCGCCGAGGATTCGCATCACCACGTCTTCGAGCCCGTTGGCGGTGGGGATGATCGCGACCCGCAGCTCGATGGCTAGCGGGCCGAAGCGGCCGAACTCGATCTTGCCGTCCTGCGCGTGACGGTGCTCGGAAATGTCGAGGCCAGCCATCACCTTGATGCGCGAAACGAGCGTGTTGCGGAAGGTCGGAAGCAGCTCCAGGTAGTCGTCCAAGTCGCCGTCCTTGCGGAAGCGGACGTGGGTGTTGAGGGTGCGCGGATTGCTCTCGATGTGGATGTCCGAGGCGCCCTGGGCATGGGCCTCGACGATGATTTTGTTGACCAGCCGGACCAAGACATTGTCCATCACCCGGGCTTCGGCCTGGCGGGCCCGGCGTGCGACCGGACGTCCGGCCGGCCGCACGTCCTTGGCCAGTTCGCTCGCCAGCTCGGTGATGTTCAGCTTCTCGACCGGCGTTTCCGCCTCGTCAGAATCGTCCGCCCCGGCCCGAGGCCAGGCCTCGTGGACGAGGCCGGCGCCGTATTCGAGGCTGATGCGCCGCCGCAGGTCCTCGGTGTTGGCGATCGTCGGGACGATGCTGAGACCGGCGACGAACTGCAACTCCTTGACGTAGTCCATGGTCAGCGGATTTTCCACCGCCACCACCAGCGAGTCGCCGAACCGCAGCAGGGGCAGCACCTGATGGGCGGCGGCGAAGGCATCCGGGACCAGGCGCAAAGTGCTGGGCTCGATGACGAACTGGCGCGCGTCGACGAAGGGGATACCCAGCTTGTCGGACAGGGCGAGCTGAATCTGCCGTTTGCTGACCACCCCCGACTCGACCAGGATGTCGCCGAGGCGACGCTGGCGATTTTGCTGCTGGGCGCTTAGTGCCTGCTGCAGTTGCTCCGGAGTTATCAGCTTTTCCTGCACTAGGAACTCGCCGAGCTTGACGCTGGGCCGCTGCCGTTGCTGCTCCAGCGCCCGGGTGAGCTCGCTGGGCGTCAGGATGGCGCGGTTGGCCAGGTATTCGCCAAGCCGCTCGGTGCGGAGTTCGGCCTGCCGGTTGAGCGCGGCCGCCAAGGCCTTGCCGCTGACCGCGCTCTGGTGCTCCAGAGCCTGACCCAGCGGCGGCCCGATATTGACGTCCTTCAACTGCGCGGCAGGGATGTAGCAGGCGGTGGTCTTGCTGTCGTCCGCGTCCTGGATCAGGTAGAGGAACAGGCCGTGATGATTGCGGACGAAGCCCCGCGTCGCGCCCTTCATCTGGGTGCCATCGCGGAAGCTGACGACAAAGTCTTTCCGGTCCGCGACGGCGGCGGCACCAACGCCGATACCGCGCATCGCCTCCTGGTTGCGGACCAGACTCACCGGGGCCGCCAGCTTGATCCAGCGCACCTGGCCGACATCGACCACCTCGGCCGGGTCATCGAGACTCAGGGTGAGGGCGGCCGGGGTGATCGCGTTCGGCGCCCGCGACAGCTTGCCCTTGAGCAGGCGGCCATTGAGCATTTCCACGCTGCAATCGCCGCTATGGCCGGCGGCGGGTTCGGCGACCGCGTCAAAGAAGGGCGGCTTGGGCCAATGGAAGCTCGGATCGGTGGCAAGAGACGTATTCATGGCGGATGCTTGAACCGGTACTCCGGGACAGACCATTCCTAAGCTAATGCTTCCTGCCCGATCCGCACTGACCTGGATCAAGTCCCGTGTCGGGCCCGGGTGGTTGACCGTGGTCAATGCGGCTTGCAGATTCCGGCGCTATCGTTCGCAGGCTGGGGTCAGCGCAGGAGCAGGGCGATGGCGGATATTCACGCGATGCTGAAGCTGATGGCGGATCAGGGCGCCTCGGACCTGTTCCTGACCTGTGGCGCTCCTCCGCACATCAAGATTCAGGGCGTGTCGCACCCGATCAAGCTGCCGGCCTTCAGGTCCGGCGAGGTCAAGGAGCTGGCCCACAGCCTGATGACCGAGCGCCAGAGCGCGGCGTTCGAGGACAGCCTGGAGGCCAATCTCTCGCTGTCGTTGGACGGTGTCGGTCGCTTCCGCATCAACATCTTCTGGCAGCGCGGCGAAGTGGCCATGGTGATCCGCCTGATCAAGGCGAAGATCCCCAGTTTCGAGCAGCTGGGCCTGCCGGCGCAGTGCGCCAAGCTGGCCATGCTCAAGCGCGGCTTGGTGCTGCTGGTGGGCTCGGCGGGCTCGGGCAAGAGCACCTCGCTGGCGGCGATGATCGGCTATCGCGCCGCCAATGCCGATGGCCACATCCTGACCATCGAAGACCCGATCGAATTCCTGTTCAGTCACGGCCTGTCGCTGGTGGATCAACGCGAGGTCGGCATCGATACCCACAGTTTCAGCGAGGCCCTGCGCAACGCCCTGCGCGAGGCGCCGGACGTGATCATGATCGGCGAGATCCGCGACGAGGAGACCGCGCGCCACGCCATCGCCTACGCCGAGACCGGGCATCTGTGCGTGTCCACCCTGCATGCCAACAACGCCAACCAGGCGATCGAGCGCATCGTCAACTTCTTCCCGGAGCAGGCGCACCATCAGCTGTTCATGGACCTCTCGCTCAACCTCAAGGGCGTGATCTCGCAGCGGCTGGTGCCCGCCCTGGACGGCAAGCTGGCGCTGGCGACCGAGGTGATGCTGCTGTCCGGCTATGTCGCCGAGCTGATCCAGAAAGGGCGGGTCGACGAGATCAAGGAGGCGATGGGCAAGGGCAACGAGTTCGGCATGCACACCTTCGATCAGTCGCTGTTCCAGCTGTTCAAGGCCGGCCGCATCAGCCTGGAGGAAGCGCTGCGCAATGCCGATTCGCACACCGATCTGGCGCTGCGCATCCGCCTGTCCGAGTACCACACCGCCGCCGAGGCGCCGGCGCTGACGGTCGCGACCACCAACGCCGCCCCCTACGTTCCGCCCTGAGCGCCGACGTTGCCGACCAGATTTTGCGGAGCCCCGGCGGCGTAGGCGCGGATGTTGGCGACCGTGGTCTCGACGATGCGCTGCACCGCCTCGCGGGTGTTGAAGGCGCTGTGCGGCGTTACCAGGACATTGGGCATGTGCAGCAGCACGTGCTCGGCGACCAGGGTCGCCAGCGCCTGCGGCATCGGCGCCGAAGTCGAGATCAGCTCGGCCTCTTCCCGGATCATCGGTTCGCCCGGCAGCACGTCGAGGCCGGCGGCGGCGATGCGCCCGGAGCGCAGGGCGCGGATCAGCGCGCGCAGGTCGACCAGCTGCCCACGCGCGGTATTGATCAGCACCGCGCCGGGCTTGATCTGGGCCAGTTCGGCCTCGCCCAGCAGGTTCTCGGTGGCCTTGGTGGCCGGTACATGCAGGCTGACCACGTCGCTGGCGGCCAGCAACTCCGGCAGCGAGACATAGCTAAAGCCCTCGCGCGCCGCCAGCGCCGGATCCGGGGCCAGGTCCTGGGCCAGCACCTTCATGTCGAAGCCGCGGGCGATGCGGATCACGTGGCGGCCGATGCTGCCGGTGCCGATCACGCCCAGGGTGCGACCGCAGAGGTCGAAGCCTTCCAGGCCTTCCGGCGTGAACAGGCCGTTGCGGGTGCGCGCCGCCGCCTCGACGATGCGATGGCTGAGCGCCAGCAGCATGGCGAACACGTGCTCGGCGACCGTGCGCTCGCCGTAGTTGGGCACGTTGCAGACGGCAATGCCACGCTCGTGGCAGGCCGCCAGATCGATATGGTCATAGCCGGTCGAGCGGGTCGCCAGCAGGCGCAGGCGTGGCAGCCGCGACAGCAGCTCGCGGTCGACCCGCGAGTGGATGAACAGGCTGATGACCTCGGCATCGGCCAGACGGTCGGCGTTGGCGGCCGTGAGCGCCTCGGCGCTATGGGAGAACTGGTGCTGATCGCAGAGCTGGCTCAGGGCGCCCAACTCGCGCTCCTCGACATCAAAGGCGTGAATTCGCATGGCCGGGGTCGGTGCCTTGCCCAGGTCAGCGGGCGGTGTAGCCGCCGTCGATGACCAGTTCGGCGCCGGTCACGAACTTGGCCTCGTCGCTGGCCAGGTACACCGCGCCCCAGGCGATATCGTCCGCCTCGCCGAGATGGCCCAAGGGGTGCAGGGCGGCGGTGGCCTGGCGGCCGGCCTCGACATCGCCCATGCCCTGCAGATAGCCCTCCACCATCGGCGTCCAGATGAAGCCGGGGTGGATGGAATTGACCCGGATCCGGTCCGGCGCGTAGATCAAGGCGTCGGTCTTGCTCATCATCCGCACCGCGCCCTTGGAGGCGTGATAGGGCGGCACGTCGGCGGCGCTGATGATGCCGTAGATGGAGGAGAGGTTGATGATGCTGCCACCCCCCGCCTGCTTCAGGTGCGGGATGGCGTGCTTGGTGCAGAAGAACACGCCCTTGACGTTGACCGCCTGCACCCGGTCCCACTCGGCCTCGCTGAGCTGGTGGGTGGGCTTGTTGGTGCCGGCGATGCCGGCATTGTTGACCAGCACGTCGAGTCGGCCGAAATGGCGCACCACCTGGTGCGTCACCTTCTGCACCTCGGCCTCGCTGGCGACATCGCAGTGCCAGTAGCGCGCCTGGAGCTTGCGCGCCCGCAGTTCGGCGACAAATTTCTTGCCGACGCTGTCGAGCACGTCGAGCACCGCAACCGCCGCGCCCTCCTCGGCCATGCGCAGGGCAGTGGCGCGGCCGAGACCGACCGCGCCACCGGTGATGATCGCGATCTTGTCCTTGAGTCGATTCATGAGGGCATCTCCAGAGTCTCAGGTGGTGCGCGGACCCGGCATCGGCGCGGCCGCTTCGGCAGCGGCGACGTTCTGTTTGACCGCGAGGAAGCTGGTGGGTGTCACCGAGATCGAGTCGATGCCGGCGCGCACCAGGAACTGCGCGAACTCGGGCCGGTTGCTCGGCGCCTCGCCGCAGAGCCCGACCGGCACCCCGCAGGCATGGGCGCGGCCGATCACCGATTCGATCATGGTCGTCACCGCCGGATTGCTTTCGTTGAACAGCGGCGCCAGCTCGTCGGAGTCGCGGTCAACGCCGAGGATCAACTGGGTCAGGTCGTTGCTGCCGATTGAGAAGCCGTCGAAGCGCCGGGCGAAGTCCTCGGCGAGGATGATGTTGGCCGGAATCTCGCACATGACGTAGACCTTGAGCCCGCGCTCGCCGCGCCGGAGCCCTTGCTCCGCCATCACCGCCAGCACCTGATCGGCTTCCTCTAGCGTGCGGCAGAACGGGATCATGACGATGACATTGCTGAAGCCCATGGTCTCGCGCAGGCGCCGGATGGCACGGCATTCCAGCGCGAAGCCCTCGCGGTAACGTGGCGAGTAATAGCGCGAGGCGCCGCGGAAGCCCAGCATCGGGTTCTCCTCGGCCGGCTCGAACGGCGCGCCACCGAGCAGGTGGGCGTACTCGTTGGTCTTGAAGTCGCTCATGCGGACGATCACCGGCTTCGGGTGGCAGACCGCCGCCAGCCGCGCCAGACCGCGCGACAGGTGCTCGACGAAGAACTCGGTCTTGTCGGCGTAGCCCCGCGTCAGCTGTTCGATGTCCCGGCGCGCCGCCGGGTCGGTGACGCGGTCGAAATGCACCAGCGCCATGGGATGCACCTTGACCTGGTTGCTGATGACGAACTCCATGCGCGCCAGGCCGACGCCGTCGGCGGGCAGGCGCCACCAGCGGAAGGCCGCTGAAGGATTGGCGAGGTTGAGCATGAGCTTGGTGCGGGTGGCCGGAATCCGGTCCAGCGCCAGCTCCTCGACCTGGATCTCGGCGCCGCCCTCGTAGACGCCGCCGGTATCGCCCTCGGCGCAGGAGACCGTGATCTCCTGCTCGTCGTGCAGCAGCCGGGTGGCCTCGCCGCAGCCGATCAGGGCCGGCACGCCCAGCTCGCGACTGACGATGGCGGCGTGCGAGGTGCGACCGCCGTGGTCGGTGACGATGGCGGCCGCCTTCTTCATGATCGGCACCCAATCCGGATCGGTGTTCTCGGCGACCAGGATGGCGCCGGCGGGGAAGCGCTCCAGGGCGTCGTGCGGGTCGTGGACGATGCAGACCTTGCCGCTGACGGCAGCGTCGCCGATGGCCAGGCCGCTGAGCAATTTCTTGCCGGTCTTGCTCACCCGGTAGCTGCGCAGTGCGGCGGCATTGCGCCGGGTCTGCACCGTTTCCGGCCGCGCCTGCACGATGTAGAGCTCGCCGCTGTCGCCGTCCTTGGCCCACTCCATGTCCATGGCGGTGCCGTAGTGGCGCTCGATGACGCAGGCCCAGCGGGCCAGCTGCAAGATCTCCTGATCGTTGAGCACGAAGCTCTCGCGCTCGGCCTGCGAGGTCGGCACCGTGCGCGTGGCCTGGGCGCCGCCGCTGGCATAGATGGTTTTCAGCGCCTTGGCGCCCAGGCGCTGCTCGCAGATCGGCACCAGCTTCGGGTCCTGCAGCAGCGGCTTGAACACGAAGTACTCGTCCGGATCGACTTGGCCCTGCACCACGGTCTCGCCCAGGCCCCAGGCGGCGTTGATCAGCACCACCCGGTCAAAACCGGTCTCGGTATCGATGGAGAACATCACGCCGGCGCCGGCGCGGTCCGAGCGCACCATCTGCTGCACGCCGACCGACAGCGCCACTTTCAGGTGATCGAAGCCGCGCGCATTGCGGTAGGCGATGGCGCGGTCGGTGAACAGCGAGGCGTAGCAGCGCCGGCAGGCGTCGAGCAGGGCAGCGCTGCCGCTGACATTGAGATAGCTCTCCTGCTGGCCGGCGAAGCTCGCCTCCGGCAGATCCTCGGCAGTGGCGCTGGAGCGCACCGCGACTGCGGCGTCGGCGGATTTCAGACTGGCGCATAGTTGCTGGTAGGCGCTGTCGATGGCGGCGGCCAGCGCCGGTGGCCAGTCCGCGCGCAGGAAAGCGCGGCGGATGCTCTCGCCGGTCTCGGCCAGCGTTGCCTTGCCGGTACGCAACTCGGCGAGCGCCGTGCTCATGACTCGGTCAAGGGAGTTGTGGCGCAGGAATTCGCGATACGCGTCGGCGCTGGTGGCGAACCCGGGTGGCACCCGCACCCCCTGGCTGGCGAGTGCGCCGATCATTTCGCCGAGGGAGGCATTCTTGCCACCAACCCGGCCCACGTCGGTGCGGCGCATGGCGGAGAAGGGCAGAACCCATTGCGAGAGCTTGTGCATGTTGGAGTCCTGAGCGTCGAGCGTGGCGCCAGCATGCGCGGGCGGCGCCGGACCAGCATTGACCTGGGTCAAGCCCGGGCCGCCGCCGGATCGGCGCCGATGGCGCTGGCCTCGCCTTGCTTCCGGCGGCTGGCCCGCCGGCCTTGCGGCTCAGAGCTGGCGCGGCAGCAACTCGCGCAAGTCTTCGGCGCTGCGCTGGGTGACGTCCTTGTCGATCTCCCCGGCGATAAGCGCCGTGGTAGCCGGCTCCATGTGCTGGCGCAGCAGGCCGAGAAAATGCGGTTCGGCGATCAGGTAGAGCCGGCCCAGCTCGCCGGCCTGGCGCGCCTTGGCCAGGCGGGCGCAGACGGCGTTGGCGAACTGATCGGCCGCGCGCGCCTTGTGCGTCTGCTCCTGGCCGACCCCTCGAGACGATCCGCCGCGTCCCTTGACGATGCGCCCCGGCCGGTCACTGACCAGCTCGCTTTCGCGCTGGCCGGCCACCGGATTGAGCAGCGTTTCCAGTTCCTGCAGCGGCGCGGCGGGCTGCGGTGCGACGAACAAGCGGGCGCGGCCGTGGTCGGCGACGACCACCCAGGCAGCGCGGGCGTCGGTGGCGTGGGGGGTTCTGGTCATGGGTGGCTCCTCGGGCAGAGGCAGCAGCATGGGGGGGGCGCCGCGCGACTGCCATTGATCCCGGTCAATCCCAGCGCTCAGCCGCGCTCGGCATCCGGACGGTCGGCCAGGATCGCGGCCCGCAAGTCCTCGCTGAGCGCCAGCTCGTCCGCGCCCAGCAGGCGTGCCCAGGCGATATCTCCGGCCCGGGTCTGGTAGACAACAATCTGGCCGCGCCAATGGATCACGCCCATGCCTGCGGGCATGCGCACACCCTTGCCATCCCAGTCCGCGCTCATGCGATCTCCACGGCCCCGGGGTATCCGGGGCAGGTGCCGACTGTAGCGCGCTGCGGACCGGCAACGCGGGGATTGCTAGGCCTCCGGCTTACCGGCCGCGAACTCGGCGTAGGCCTTGCGGACCAGTTCGCCAGTGCGTTCGATGCCGCTCGCGACCTCGCCGCCGAGCACGCCCAGGCCCTTGAGGATGCCCTGGGCGTCGCGGAAGCCCTGTTCGAAGCCGCCACCGATCAGCTGCACGAAATCGCTGCGCGCCTGCTCCTCGCTGAGTTCCGGGTGCCGCTTGCGGTAGCTGTCGAAGAAGCCGGTCGACAGCGAGACGATCCGCGCCGCCGTGGCCTCCGGGGTCTGGTCCTGCAGGCTCGCGTTTTCGATTGCCTGATCGCCGAATTCCGGCCGCAGGTAGTCGTTCAGCGCATCCACCGCCGAGCGCAACAGCAGGGCCAGGGGCTCGTTGCCGGCGCTGAACGAGACGCTCATCTGCGTCTGCACGATATTGAGATTGAATTGTCGCTTCGATTCCGCGATCAGGGCCGGCCCGGAGGCCCTGCCGGCCTCGCGATCCTGGCCGACCACGGCCGTGGCGGAGATGGAACTGGGGCTGGCAATGGCATTGGACATCGAACACCTCCCGGACAGGGGCTGGGCCCACGGGGCGCGGACCTCGGCCGGGATAGCGGCAGCCGGCGAGAAAACTTGAGCCAGGCTTTCCGTGGCCATCGGGAAGCCCATGAAAAAGGCCCCCGGGAGCTTGCGCTGCCGAGGGCCTTGATTTCAAAACTTGGTGGTCAGTACAGGGCTTGAACCTGTGACCCCCGCCGTGTGAAGGCGATGCTCTACCACTGAGCTAACTGACCGTTGGGGTGCGCATGGTAGTGATCGCCCCCGGCCGAGTCAACGGAGAAATGGGTTCGCCGCGTTGGCGGCGACCGATGCCCCTCTCCCGCAGGGCGGGAGAGGGGAGAGCCGCCAGCGGAGTCGGCGGCGGGGTGAGGGCGGCTGTTAGAGCGGCTTGCGGCCAATGCTGTAGTAGCTGAAGCCCGCTTTTTTCACGTAGACCGGATCGTACTGGTTGCGGCCGTCGAAGATCACCGGCTTCTTCAACAGCTTGGCCAGGTTGGCGAAGTTGGGCGAGCCGAAGATGCGCCATTCGGTGACCAGCGCCAGGGCGTCGGCGCCGTCGGCGGCGTCTTCCGGCGATTTGGCGAAGTAGAGGTCGCCGCGCTCGCCGTAGATGTGCTGGGTCTCCTTCATGGCCACCGGGTCGTAGGCCCGCACCTTGGCACCAGCGGCCCAGAGCGCTTCCATGAGGGTGCGGCTGGGGGCCTCGCGCATGTCGTCGGTGCGCGGCTTGAAGGCCAGGCCCCAGAGGCCGATGGTCTTGCCCGACAGGCTGCCGAAGTGAGCCTGCATCTTGGTGAACAGGATGCTCTTCTGCTTGTCGTTGACCTCTTCCACGCCCTGCAGCACCGAGGCCTGGAAGCCGACGTCGTCGGCCATGTGGATCAGCGCCTTGACGTCCTTGGGGAAGCAAGAGCCGCCGTAGCCGCAGCCGGGGTAGATGAACTGGTAGCCGATGCGCGGATCGGAGCCGATGCCGATGCGCACCTTCTCGATGTCGGCGCCCAGCTTCTCGGCCAGGTTGGCCATCTCGTTCATGAAGCTGATCTTGGTCGCCAGCATGGCGTTGGCGGCGTACTTGGTCATCTCCGACGACCGCACGTCCATCACGATCAGGCGGTCGTGATTGCGGTTGAACGGCGCGTATAGCTGGTGCATGTGTTCGGTGGAACGCGGGCTGTTGGAGCCCACGACGATGCGGTCCGGCTTGGTGAAGTCGGCGATGGCCGCGCCTTCCTTGAGGAATTCCGGATTGCTGACCACGTCGAACTCGTGCGCCGCGCCGCGTGCGTCGAGCTGGGCCTGCAGGGCGGCGCGCACGCGGTCGGCAGTGCCGACCGGCACGGTCGACTTGCTGATGACGACCCGGTAGCCGTCCATGTACTGGCCGATGGAATTGGCCACCGCCAGCACGTACTTCATGTCGGCCGAACCGTCCTCGCTGGGCGGGGTGCCGACCGCGATGAACTGGTAGAGGCCGTGGCGGGCGCCTTCCTCGGCGGAGGTGGTGAAGCGGATGCGACCCTCGTCGTAATTCCGCTTGAGCATCTCCGACAGCCCCGGCTCGTAGATCGGCGACTCGCCCTGGCGCAGCATCGCGACCTTGCGCTCGTCGACGTCGACGCAGAGCACGTCGTTGCCGACATCGGCGAAGCAGACGGCCGTGACCAGACCGACATAGCCGGAGCCGAAGATGGTGATGTTCATGCAGCTTTACCTGATGGTTTGTCGTAATCGACGAATATTACCCAAGCCGAATGGCAACGGTTGCCGGCTGGAATGGTCTACCTCACCATACCGAATGATTTTCTAGGAGAGCAGCGGTGGATAGATTCGAACGCGAGTGCCTGGCCGCGATGCACCGCGCCACCGACTACGCCGGCTGGAAGGAAGCCGCCCTGGAGCTGGACCGTCACGAGGGCGCCGACAGCTGGAAGGACGAGGACGCCTGCGACGACTACGACTGGCGCCTGATCCGCTCCCGCCTGCGGCAGATCCGCCAGTACCGGACCGAGGGTGCCCATGGCCGCCTGATCCACCACCTGCGCCAGGGCCTGCATTGGAACCTGGGCAATCTTGGCAATACCCAGCTCTACAGCTACACCCGAGTCGGCACCAAGAAACTGGTGACCGACTACCTGCGCGAGGTCTGCGAGGCGCTGGAGTTCGTGCGCGACCTGCCGGACGCCGAGTTCGCCTACCCGGAGAAGCTGCGCTTCTTCCAGAACGTGGCGCTGTCCTACGGCCGCTCGGCGCTGATGCTATCCGGCGGCGCCACCCTGGGCCTGTTCCATGTCGGCGTGGTCAAGGCCCTGTTCCGCGAGAACCTGCTGCCGACGGTGCTGTCCGGCTCTTCGGCCGGCTCGGTGGTGGCGGCGACGGTGGGCACCCGCGCCCCGCACGAGGCCGAGGAACTGCTCGACCCGGCGCAGGCCTACTACCACTTCTGGAAGGTGCTGCCGCTGCGCCACATGCTGCTGCGTCGGGCCTTGATGGATCAGAACCAGCTCAAGCACGCGATCGCCACCAACATCCGTGACCTGACTTTCGAGGAGGCCCACAAGCTGTCCGGCCGCATCGTCAACATCACGGTGTCGCCGGCCGGCTTCAATCAGCCGCCGAAGCTGCTCAACTACCTCACCTTTCCCTACCTCTACGCCCGCGAGGCGGTGCTGGCCTCCTGCGCGGTGCCGGTGCTGTTCCCGCCGGTGATGCTGATGACCAAGAGCGAGGAGGGCGAGCGTACCCCCTACATGCCGCTGCTGCGCTGGAACGACGGCTCGCTGAAGTCCGATCTGCCGATGCTGCGCCTGCGCCGGCTGCACAACGTCAATCACTTCATCGTCAGCCAGACCAACCCGCATGTGCTGCCCTTCGTCAGCCGTCGCGAGAGCGATGGCCGAGGTCTGCTCAACGCCACCCGGCACGCCGCCTACGCCACCAGCCGTGGTCTGGTCAGCGGCGCGCTCAACTTCGCGCGCGCCAACATTCCCTTCTCCAATCTGCGGCAGCCGCTGGACACGGCGGTGGGCCTGCTCGACCAGGACTATCGGGGCAACATCAACATCGTTCCGGAAGTGAGCCTTTGGCGCTACGCCAACGTCACCCGCAATCCCAGCCAGGAATCGGTGGTGCGCTTCATGCTGGAAGGCGAGCGCTCGACCTGGCAGCGCATGGAGATGATCCGCAACCAGACCCTGATCAGCCAGACCCTGGAAAGCTGCCTGATCGAACTCGAAGGCCGAGCGCTGACGCGGCGCGCGGAAGATCCGGCACTGCCAGCCAAGAAGGCGCGGCTGCGGGTGGTGAGCCGGCGCGAGTAGCGCCGCTCCGTTACTTCAAGGCTTGCGGCGGTACTCGCCGTCGAGAGTGACCGGCCGCTTCAGGTCGGGCCGCGCCTGCGCCATCTGGCCGGACAGCTTCTCGCCCAGTCGCTTGCGGATGCCGCCACCGCCGATCAGCAGGCTGATCGCGACCGCGTCGGTGAAGAAGCCGGGCAGGATCAGCAGCAGCCCGGCGAAGCCATTGATGAGCCCCGCGAACAGGTCGGCGGCCGGCAGCTCGCCGCGAGCCACCGACTGCTGCACGCGCCGCAGGGTGGTGATGCCGCCGCTGGCGATCACATAGGCCCCGGCCACCGCCGCGCCGAACAAGCAGAGCAGGGTGTAGCCGCCGCCGATCAGCTTGATCGCCTGCAGCACACCGTAGGTCTCGATGCCGATCAGGATGGCGAGGATCAGGAAGGGCATCAGAGTGCCTCGATGCGCGCGCTCTGCGCCTTGAGGGCGGCCAGATCGCGCTCCTGCTGGGCGATCAGGTCGCGGGTCTTCTGTTGCACCGCTTCCGGTGCCTTGCCGAAATTGGGGTTGGCCATGCGGCCGTTGGTCAGCACCAGATCGGCTTCGAGCTTGGCGATCTGCTTGGCGAGGCGAGCGAGTTCCGCGCCCTTGTCGATCAGGCCGGCCATGGGCACCAGCAGCTTGGCCTCGCCGAGCAGGGCGGTGGAGGACTCGGGCGCGATCTCGTCGGCGGCCAGCAGGCGCGGCGCCTCGACCCGGGCCAGGAACACCACGCTGTCGGCCATGCGCTCGAAGCGCGCGCGGTCGGAGTCCGAGGCGTTCTGGATCAGCAGCGGCAGCGGCTTGCCGGGCGGGATGTCCATCTGCGCGCGGATCTGGCGCACGCCGAGGATCAGGCCTTTCAGCCATTCGATATCAGTCTCGGCCGTCGCGTCGATCTTCTCCGGCTGCGACTTCGGATAGGGCTGGACCATGATCGAGGGCCCGCTCTTGCCCGCCAGCGGCGCGACCTTCTGCCAGATTTCCTCGGTCACGAAGGGCATCAGCGGGTGCAGCAGGCGCAGCCAGGCTTCCAGCACGCGCACCAGGGTGCGGCGGGTGCCGCGCTTCTGTTCTTCGCTGCCGTTGAGCAGGGCCGGCTTCGACAGCTCCAGATACCAGTCGCAGTACTCGTTCCAGATGAACTGGTAGAGCGTCTGCGCCAGTAGGTCGAAGCGGTAGTCGGCGTAGTGCTGCGCCGCCTCGGCCTCGACCCGCTGTAGCTTGGAGACGATCCAGCGGTCGGCTGTGCTCAGCGTCACTTCGCCGTCGAGCGAGGGCGCGCTGAGCGCGGCCCCGGTCTCGGCGTCGATGGCGCCGAGATTCATCAGCACGAAGCGCGAGGCGTTCCAGATCTTGTTGCAGAAATTGCGATAACCCTCGGCGCGGCCGGCGTCGAAGCGCACGTCGCGGCCGTTGGTGGCCAGCGCGGCGAAGGTGAAACGCAGCGCATCAACGCCCACCGGGGCGATGCCCTTGGGATAGTCCTTACGGGTTTTGGCCTCGATCTTCGGCGCCGTCTCCGGCTTCATCAGGCCGGTGGTGCGCTTCTTCACCAGTTCTTCCAGCGCGATACCGTCGACCACGTCCAGCGGGTCCAGGACATTGCCCTTGGACTTCGACATCTTGTTGCCTTCGGGGTCGCGCACCAGGCCGGTGATGAACACGTCCTTGAACGGCACCTCCTGCTGGAAGTAGCAGCCCATCATCACCATCCGCGCGACCCAGAAGAAGATGATGTCGAAGCCCGTGACCAGCACTGCGCCCGGGTAGTACTTCTTCAGTTCCGGCGTCTGCTGCGGCCAGCCCAGGGTCGCGAACGGCCAGATGTCGGAGCTAAACCAGGTGTCGAAGACGTCGCTGTCTTGTGTCAGGGAGACGTGAGACGGGAGACGGGAGACGTACTTGGGGTTGGCGCGCACTTCGGCTTCGCTGCGGCCGACGTAGACATTGCCCTCGGCGTCGTACCAGGCGGGGATGCGATGGCCCCACCAGAGCTGGCGCGAGATGCACCAGTCCTGGATGTTGTTGAGCCAGTGGAAGTAGGTGGTCTTCCAGTTGTCGGGCACGAAGCGGATGCGGCCGGATTCGACCGCGTCCAGCGCCGGCTTGGTGATGCGGGTATAGCCGCCTTTCTCGCTCGTGTTGGTGAGATCGACGAACCATTGGTCGGTGAGGTAGGGCTCCAGCACCGCGCCGCTGCGGTCACCGCGCGGCACCTTGAGCTTGTGGTCCTCGATCTTCTCGACCAGACCGCGCGGGTATAGCGGCTTGCCGTCTTCGTTCTGAGTCGCGGGCGCGCAGGCGAGGCCGGTGGCGGCTTCGAGGTCGGCGACCATCTGCTTGCGGGCGGCGTAGCGGTCCAGCCCGGCGTAGGGAAAGCCGGCGGCGATCTTGGCGTCCTTGCTCAGGACATTGATCAGCGCCAGCTTGTGACGCTGCCCAACCTGATAGTCATTGAAGTCATGCGCCGGCGTGATCTTCACCACGCCGGTGCCGAACTCGCGATCGACGAAATCGTCGGCAATGATCGGAATCTCGCGATTCGCCAGCGGCAGCATCACCGTCTTGCCGATCAGGTGCTGGTAGCGCTCGTCTTCCGGATGCACCGCGACGGCGGTATCGCCGAGCAGGGTCTCCGGGCGGGTGGTGGCGACGATCAGGTACTGGCCGCTGCCATCGGCAAGCGGATAGCGCAGGTGCCAGAGCTTCCCGTTCTCGTCCTCGCTGACCACTTCCAGATCGGAAATCGCGGTCTGCAGTACCGGGTCCCAGTTCACCAGGCGCTTGCCGCGATAGATCAGGCCGTCTTCGTAGAGCTTCACGAAGTGCTCGATCACGGCGGTGTTGTAGCCCTCGTCCATGGTGAAGGCTTCGCGGGTCCAGTCCACCGAGGAACCCATGCGGCGGATCTGGCCGCCGATGGTGCCGGCGGAGTACTGCTTCCACTCCCAGACCTTGTCCAGGAACTTCTCGCGGCCCAGTTCGGCGCGGCTGGGTTCGCCGGCGAGCTTCAGGTTGCGCTCCACCACCATCTGGGTGGCGATGCCGGCATGGTCAGTGCCCATCTGCCAGAGCGTGTCCTTGCCGGACATGCGCGCATGGCGGATCAGCGCGTCCTGGATGGTGTGCTGGAAGGCATGCCCCATGTGCAGGGTGCCGGTGACGTTCGGTGGCGGGATCATCACCGCGTAGCCCTCGCCATCGCCCGGTGCGTGCTGGCCGGCCGCGAACCAGCCGCCCTGTTCCCAGGCCTGGCTCCAGCGGGCTTCGATGGAGGCGGGTTCGTAGGTCTTTTCCATGCTGCGTCTGCACCAAACGGTCTATGCCGCGAAAGGGGGCGCAGGGTAAGGGAATCACCGTGCTCCGTCACGCCACCCCCGGGCCCCGGGCTGGTCCCCGGCACCCGCCCGGAGCCCGCCCAGAGCCAGATTCCTGCCACTGGACGGTTTCCGGTCACGTCTGCCAGAGCTTGGGGAATACACTGCCCGGACCAGTAACAGACCGACAGGATGGGATGGACAGCATCGCATCGAACGGCGGAGCGCCTCTGGAGGAGGCCGCGCGCATGCGCTTCAACCGGCTGCGTTTCGCGCCGGCCGACGAGCGCGCGTTCCGCAGCGATCACGAGGCGGAGGCCATGCCTGCGCGCGTGGCGCTGACCCTGCTGGCGCTGATCCTGATCGGGCTGACGCCGCTGTACGACACCGCGCTGCTGCACATGCCCGAAAGCCTGCTGGTCCCCACCCGCAGCCTGCAGTTCGGGTTCCAGATCCCGGCCCTGGTGCCGGCCCTGCTGTGCTGCCTGCTGCCCTCGCTGCGGCCCTGGTCGGCCGTCACCATCACGGTCGCCACCCTGGCGGTGGCGGCCGGCCTGGAGGCGCAGCGGATTCTGGGCGCCGCCCAGGGTTTCCATGTGCCGCACGATTTCGTGGTGGTGACGCTGTCGGCGACGCTGCTGTTGGGCGGCCTGCGACTGTTCTACTTCCTGCCCTGGGCGCTGCTGGCGATGCTGCTGGGGACGGTGGTCGAGGTCTGGAATTTCGAGTCGGAACCGGCGGTGATGTACGACTGCATCTCCGCCTGGATGCTGTTCCTGCTGGCGCTGGCCGGGGCCTGGTTCCGGGAGGCGGCCGAGCGGCGCAGCTGGTCCCGGCAACGGCAGCTGGAGCACCAGGCCCGTCACGACTGGCTGACCGGCCTGCCGAACCGTCGCGATTTCGAGGCCCAGTTCCAGCAGCTCGCGGCGCTGGCGGTGCGCGACGGCTGCCCGCTGAGCCTCTTGCTGCTCGATATCGACGGCTTCAAGCCCTACAACGACCGCTACGGCAATCCGGCCGGCGACGAGGTGCTGCGCCGGGTTGCCGGCGAACTCCAGCGTCAGGCCGGCGGCGCCGGGGCTTTCTGTGCCCGGGTCGGCGGCGAGGAGTTCGCCGTCGTCCTGCTGGATTTCAGCGCGCCGGAAGCCTTGCAGCTATCGGAAAGCTGGCGCGCCAGCGTCGGGGCCCTGGGCATTCCGCACGAGACCATGCTGCGTGGCGGCGTGGTCTCGGCCTCGGCGGGGTTCGCGCACCTGGATGCCGCCGCCGCCCTGGGCGACCCCGAACTGCTGGTCAGCAGCCTGGTCCGACGCGCCGATATCGCGCTCTGCGAGGCCAAGGCCGCCGGCCGGGACCGGCTGGTCCGGGCCGAATGAACTAACGAGGTTCAGCCCGCCGCCAGCAGGGTGTTCTGCATCAGCATCGCCACCGTCATCGGGCCCACGCCGCCCGGTACCGGGGTGATGTAGGCGGCGCGCTGGCGCGCGGCCTCGAACTCGCAGTCGCCCACCAGCCGGCCGTCGTCGAGCCGGTTGATGCCGACGTCGATCACGGTGGCGCCCGGCTTGATCCATTCGCCGCGCACCATGCCCGGCTTGCCGACCGCCACCACCAGGATGTCGGCGCGCGCGACCTCGGCAGCGACGTCGGCGGTGAAGCGATGGCAGCAGGTGGCAGTGGCGCCTGCCAGCATCAGCTCCAGCATCATCGGCCGGCCGACGTGGTTGCTGGCCCCGACCACCACGGCGGTTCGGCGCTTGAAGGTCTCGCCGACACTGCGCAGCAGTTCCATCACCCCGTACGGCGTGCAGGGCCGCAGGCGCGGCGCTCGGCAAGCCAGACGGCCGATGTTGCTGGGGTGGAAGCCATCGACGTCCTTGTCCGGGTGGATGCGCTCGACCACTTGCTGCGGGTCGATCTGCGGCGGCAACGGCATCTGCACCAGGATGCCGTCGACCTCCGGGTCGGCGTTGAGGCGGTCGATCTCGGCCAGCAGGTCGGCTTCCCGGATGTCCGGCCCGAAGTGCAGGGGCAGGGAACGGATGCCAGTGCGCTCGCAGGCCAGCCGCTTGTTGCGCACATAGACCTGCGAGGCAGGATCGGCCCCCACCAGCACGGTGGCCAGCGAGGGCGCGCGGCGGCCGCTGGCCAGACGCGCGCTGACGGCAGTGGCGACGCGGGCCTGGACCTCGGCGGCGACGGCCTTGCCGTCGATCAGTTGTGCGCTCATGCAGTGAGGGACCCGGACAGGGCGGGGCAGGCCCCGCAAAGGTCGGGCATTTTACGGGCTCGCCAGGCGACACCCATAATCCGCGCCCCATGAATGCCGCCCCGCTCGTCCTCGAATCGCTCGCCGTCGCCCGGGGCGACCGCCTGCTGTTCGAGCGGCTGCAGCTGCGGGTGGCGCCCGGCGAGGTGCTGCACCTGCAGGGCCGCAACGGTGCCGGCAAGACCTCGCTGCTGGAAGTGCTGGCCGGTCTGCGGACCCCGGAGGCCGGGCGGGTGGATGGTCCCGCGCCCGGGCAGTTGCACTGGCTGGGCCACAAGAACGCTTTACACCCGGCGCTGTCGGCGGTCGAGAACCTGCGCTACTGGTGCGGCCTGCAGGCTGCCGACCCGGCCGGGATTGGGGCGGCGCTGGATCGCCTGCAGCTCAAGGCCGCACGCAATCGCCCGGTACGAACCCTGTCCACCGGCCAGAAGCGGCGCACCGCGCTGGCGCGCCTGTTGCTGCAACGGCGTGCCTGGTGGCTGCTCGACGAGCCCCTGGCCGGTCTCGATGTCGACGGTGCCGCCCTGGTCGCCGGCCTGCTGGCCGAGCACTGCGCGGCGGGTGGCGGCGCCATCGTCACCTCGCACCAGGCCCTGCCGGAAGACGGCCTGCCGGTGCGGCACTGGCGGTTGCAATGAGCCTGGTCCGCGCCCTGGGCAGCACCGTTGGCCGCGAGCTGCGCCTGGCCGCGCGGGCGCCGGCTGAGGCGGCACAGCCGCTGTTGTTCTATCTGTTGGTGGTGGCGCTGTTCCCGCTCGGTGTCGCGCCCAACGAGCCCAGCCTGCCGGTCTATGCACCGGCCCTGGTCTGGATCGCCGCCCTGCTGGCCAGCCTGATGACCCTGGAACGGGTGTTCCGCAACGACTACGAGGACGGCACGCTGGAGCAGCTGGCGCTGGCGCCCCTGCCGCTGCCGCTGACGGTCGCCGCCAAGCTGGCCGCCCATTGGCTGCTCGGCGGCCTGCCCCTGGTGCTGGCCGCGCCCCTGCTGGCGTCCGGCCTGGGCCTGGACGCCGCCACCGGCCGCGCCCTGACCCTGGCCCTGCTGCTGGGCACGCCGACCCTGGTGCTGTTGGGCGGCTTCGCGGCGGCGCTCACCGTTGGCCTGCCGCGCGCCGGCGTGCTGCTGCCGATCCTGGTGTTGCCCATGCTCAGCCCGGTGCTGATCTTCGGTGCCGGCGCCGCCCGCGCCGCCGCCCAAGGGCTGGACCCGGCCGCGCCGCTATACTTCCTCGCCGCCTTGTTGGCGCTGAGCCTGACGCTCGTGCCCTTCGCCGCCGCCGCAGCGCTGCGCAACGCCCTCGAAGCCTGAAAACCTGTGAATAAAGCTACTGCGCAGCCCAATCGCCGCGTCATGCGCTGCTCGCAATGCTCACGCACTGGAGTGCGCTGCGCTTGCTGCGCTGCTATTCCTTGCGCTTGGACTTGCTCGCTACGCTTTCTTCACAGGTTTTGATCTCTGATGAACTGGACCTGGTTCCACCGCCTCGGCTCACCCCCGACTTTCTTTCGCTTCGCCGAAAAACTGGCGCCGTGGCTGGCCGCCCTGGCGCTGCTGCTGATTGGGCTGGCCGGCTACGCCGGGCTGTTCCTGGCACCGCCGGACTACCAGCAGGGCGACGCCTTCCGCATCATCTATGTGCACGTGCCGACGGCGGCCATCTCGCTGTCGATCTATGTGCTGATGGCCGTGGCCGGCGCGGTCGCGCTGATCTGGCGCATGAAGCTGGCGGAGATCGCGGTGGTCTCCGCCGCGCCCATCGGCGCCAGTTTCACCGCCGTTGCCCTCATCACCGGCATGCTCTGGGGCAAGCCGATGTGGGGCGCCTACTGGGTCTGGGACGCACGCCTGACCTCGGAGCTGGTGCTGTTCTTCCTCTATATCGGCGTGATCGCACTCAACAGTGCCTTCAACGACCCGCGCGCCGCCGCCCGTGCCTGTGCCTGGCTGGCCCTGGTCGGCGTGGTCAACGTGCCCATCGTCAAGTACTCGGTGGAGTGGTGGAACTCCCTGCACCAGGGCTCCACCTTGCTGTCGGTGCAGGCGATCCAGAAGCCGAAGATGTCCTTCGACATGCTCTGGCCGTTGCTGATGAGCCTGGCCGGCTTCTATCTGTTGTTCGGCGCTGCCCTGCTGCGGCGCATGCAGAACCTCCTGCTGGAGCGCGAACGCCGCGCCCGCTGGGTGCAGGACTGGCTGGGGGAGCAGAACTGATGGACCCTCGCTATGCCACGTTCATCTGGGGCAGCTACGGTCTGACGGCGCTGGTTATCGCCTGGAACCTGCTGGCGCCCTGGCTGGCTCGCAACCAATTGCGGCAGCGCCTGTCAGAGCGGGCGGAAGACGATCTGGAACGGAGTGGCGACGAATGACCAAGCGGCAATCGCGGATGCTGGCAGTGGCGGCCCTGGTGCTCGGCGTCGGCCTGGCGGCGGCGTTCGGCGTCACCGCCTTCCGCAAGAACATGATGTATTTCCAGACCCCGTCCGACCTGGTTGCCGGCAAGTCCCCGGTGGGTGCCAAGGTGCGCCTGGGCGGGCTGGTCGAGCGCGGTAGCGTCAGCCGGGGTGAGGGCCTGCTGGTGCGGTTCCGGCTCGCCGACTGCGTCAAGGTGATTGCGGTTCGCTACGAGGGCATCCTCCCGGACCTGTTCCGCGAAGGGCAGGGCATTGTCGCCACCGGTGCGCTCGCTGCCGACGGCCAGTTTGTCGCCGACGAAGTGCTGGCCAAGCACGACGAGAACTACATCTCGCCCGACCTTGCCGCCTCGCTCAAGGAGCAGGGCGGCAAGCATTCCTGCGGCGAGTTCAAGAACACCACGGCGACGGTGACGCCATGACCCCCGAACTGGGCCACTTCGCCCTCATCCTCGCCCTGGTCGCCGCGCTGGCGCAGACCCTGGTGCCTGCCTGGGGCCTGTGGCGGGGCAATGCCCGCGCGCAGGCGGTCGCCGGCTCGGCGGCGCAGGCGCAGTTCTTCCTGGTGGCGGTGTCCTTCGCGGCGCTGACCTGGGCCTTCGTGCAGAAGGATTTTTCGGTGGTCTATGTCGCCGACAACAGCCATTCCAAGCTGCCGCTGGTCTACCGCATCTCGGCGGTCTGGGGCGCGCACGAGGGCTCGCTGCTGCTCTGGGGCCTGATGCTGACCGGCTGGACCTTGGCGGTGTCGCTGTTCAACCGTCGGCTGCCGGCCGAGCTGTCGGCCACCGCGATGGCGGTGCTGGGCGCGGTCAGCAGCGGCTTCCTGCTGTTCATGCTGCTGACCTCGAATCCCTTCGAGCGCCAGTTCCCGGTGCCGCTGGAAGGCCGCGACCTCAACCCCCTGTTGCAGGACCCGGGCCTGATCATCCACCCGCCCATGCTCTACATGGGCTACGTCGGATTCTCGGTCGCCTTCGCCTATGCCATCGCGGCCCTGATCACCGGCAAACTGGACGCCGCCTGGGTGCGCTGGACTCGGCCCTGGACCACGGCCGCCTGGGCTTTCCTCTCGATGGGCATCACCCTCGGTAGCTGGTGGGCCTACAACGAGCTGGGCTGGGGCGGCTGGTGGTTCTGGGACCCGGTCGAGAACGCCAGCTTCATGCCCTGGCTGGCCGGCACCGCGCTGATCCACTCGCTCGCCGTCACCGAGAAGCGCGGCCTGCTGAAGAGCTGGACCGTGCTGCTCGCCATCCTCGCCTTCGCGCTGTCCCTGCTCGGCACCTTCCTGGTCCGCTCCGGCGTGCTGGTCAGCGTGCATGCCTTCGCCAGCGATCCGGCGCGCGGCGTGTTCATCCTCGGCTTCCTGACCGTGGTGATCGGTTCGGCGCTGGTGCTCTACGCCTGGCGCGCGCCCAAGCTGGCCAGCGAGGGCGAGCTGCGGCTGTTCTCGCGCGAAGGCCTGCTGCTGCTCAACAACGTGTTCTTGGTCACCGCGTGCTTCGGGGTGTTGCTGGGCACGCTCTACCCCCTGGTGGTGGATGCGCTCGGCCTCGGCAAGATCTCGGTCGGGCCGCCCTATTTCAATTCGATCTTCTTCCCGCTGATCGCGCCACTGTTTGTGCTGGTCGCGGTCGGCGCGGTCACGCCCTGGAAGCGGGGCGAGTTCGGTCCGGCGCTGCGGCGCCTGCGGGCGCCGGCGCTGGCTGCACTTGCCGCCGCCGTGGTGCTGCCGTCGCTGGCGCTGTGGCTGGCGCCGGTTACTGCCAGTTTCGCCAGCAAGCTGACGGTGGCAGTCGCCACCTGGCTGGCGCTGTTCACCCTGGGCTCCGCCGGGCTCGAAGTCTGGCAGCGGCTGGTCTCCCGGCGCCGTCAGGGCGTGGCGCTGGGTCCGGCGCTGCGGGGCATCCCCCTGGGCAGCTGGGGCATGACCCTGGCCCACCTGGGACTGGGGTTCTGGATGCTGGGCGTGGCCTATGTCACCGGCTATGGCGTCGAGCGCGACGTGCGGTTGGCGCCGGGTGCGCGTGCCGAGCTGGCCGGCTACCAGTTCATCTTCGACGGCGTGCGCGAGAGCGAGGGCCCCAACTTCACCGCCGACAGTGCTGGCGTGCGGATCGAGCGCGCCGGCCAGCCAGTCGCCGCGCTGGCGCCGGAGAAGCGCTTCTATCCCTCGCAAGGCAGCGTCATGACCGAGTCCGGCGTTGATGCCCGCCTGCACCGGGATCTCTATGTCGCGCTCGGCGAGCCGCTGGATCCCCAGAATCCGGCCGGCGACTGGAGCCTGCGCCTGTACTACAAGCCGATGATCCGCTTTGTCTGGCTCGGCGGCGTGCTGATGTTCCTCGGCGGCCTGCTGGCGCTCAGCGACCGGCGCTACCGGCTGGCGGCGCGCGCCAGTGAACCCTTGACCGCGAACGCGACCCGGGCGGTCTGATGCGCTTTCTGATCCCCATCGCCGTATTGGTGGCGCTGATCGCGCTGTTCGCGGTCGGCCTCAGCCGCGACCCGCGCGAGGTGCCGAGCCCCCTGATCGGCAAGCCGGCGCCGGCCTTCGCGCTGCCGGGCCTGGGCGGCACGCCGGCAGCGGCCAGCCCGGCCGACTGGCGCGGCCGCACCGTGCTGGTCAACTACTTCGCCAGCTGGTGCGCCGGCTGCCGGGTCGAGCACCCGCTGCTGATGCAGCTGGCGCAGCAGCAGGGCGTGGAGATCGTCGGCATGGCCTACAAGGACGCCGAGGCCGATACCCGCCAGTGGCTGGAGCGGCACGGCAATCCCTACCGCAGCGTGATCGTCGACGCCGCCGGCGGCGCCGGGCTGGACTGGGGCGTCTACGGTGTGCCCGAGACCTTCGTGGTCGGGCCGGATGGCCGCATTCTTCACAAGCAGATCGGACCGATGACCGTCGAAGCCTGGGAACAGAAGATCCGTCCGCTGCTGGGAGGCATGGCCCGATGAACCGCATCCTGCTCGCCGCCGGTCTCGGGCTGGCGCTGTTGTCGGCATCGCTGCGCGCCGATGTTGACGGTCTCGACCCCCAGCAGGAGGCGCGCTACCAGGGCCTGATCGCCGAGCTGCGCTGCCTGGTCTGCCAGAACCAGACCATCGCCGAGTCCAGCGCGCCGCTGGCGGTGGACCTGCGCAACCAGGTCAAGACCCAGATCCTGGCCGGCCGTAGCCAGGCCGAGATCGTCGGCTATCTCACCGAGCGCTACGGCGACTTCGTGCTGTACCGGCCGCCGTTCAAGGCCAGCACCGCGCTGCTCTGGCTCGGGCCCTTCCTGCTGCTGCTGGGCGGGCTGGTGTGGGCGCTGCGCTATGTGCGCGGCAGCCGGCGGCCGGCGCCGGTGGCTCAGCGGCCGGTCGACCCGGAAGCCGTACAGCGCCTGCTGGCCGAAACCCAGGCCCAGCTCGCCGCCCAGGACGCCGCGCCGCGCAAACCGTGAATCCCGAATGAGCATGAACCTGCTGCCGATGGCGGTCGTCGCCCTGATCGCCGCCCTCTGGCTGACCCGGCCGTTCTGGCAGGCCCAGCTGCCCACCGCCCAGCGTCGTCGCGCCGCCAATGTCGCCGCCTACCGCAGCCGGCTTGCCGAGCTGGAAGCGGAAGTTGCCGCCGGCCTGCTGGTCGCCGACGAGGCCGCCGCGCTCAAGGCCGAAATGGAGCGCCGCCTGCTGGGCGATGCCGAGGCCGCTGACCGCGCCACCTCCAGCGCTCCGCGCCGCTACGGCCCGGCGCTGCTGCTGGCTAGCTTGTTCCTGCTGGCCGGCGCGCTCTGGTACCAGCAGGCCGGCAGCTGGAAGCTGGCCGAGCAGATCGCCACCGGCCCGGTCGCACCGACTGGAGCGCCGCCAGACATTGCCGCCATGGTCGCCAAGCTGGAAGCGCGCCTGCAGGCGGAACCGGGCGATGCCGAGGGCTGGGTCATGCTCGGCCGCTCCTACTTCGTGCTGGAGCGCTACGGCGACTCGGCCGCTGCCTACGCCAAGGCCAATGAACTGAGCCCGACTGCCGATCCCCGCCTGCTCACCAGCGAGGGCGAGGCGCTCACCCTGGCGCGCGACCGCGACCTGCTGGGCCGCCCGCAACAACTGTTCGAGGCGGCGCTCAAGCTCGCCCCGGACGATGGCAAGACGCTCTGGTACGCCGGCCTCGCCAGCGTCCAGGCCAAGGACTACCCGGCCGCGCAGACCCGGTTCGAGCGGCTGCTGGCGCAGGAGCTGCCGGAAGACATCCGCCTGGCGGTGACGGCGCGGCTGGACGAGTTGCGCAGCCTGCAGGGCCTGCCGCCGGCCCCGGCCGCCCAAGCGACCGTGGCCGCTGCGGCGCCGGCCGCCGCCACCGGTCCGGCCCTGGTGCTGGAGGTGCAGCTTGATCCTGGTCTGGTCGACAAGGTTCCGGCCGGCGCCGTGCTGTTCGTGTTCGCCAAGGCCGCCAGCGGGCCGCCGATGCCGCTGGCGGTGCAGCGCCTGCCGGGGGCGCAGCTGCCGCTGACGGTGCGGCTGGACGACAGCATGGGCATGACCCCGGCGATGCGACTGTCGCAGTTTGATCGCTGGATCGTGACCGCGCGGCTATCGACCAGTGGCGGCGCGCAGGCGCAGCCGGGTGATCTGCAAGGCTCGCTGGAACTGGGGCCGGAAGCGCTGGGGCGGCCGCAGGCTCTGGTGATCCGCGAACGGGTCGGCGGCTAGCGGCGGTCAGCGTCTCGGGCGCCGCCCTGGGCTAACGGGTGCACAGCTCCCGGATATCCAGGCCGCCCGGGAGCCCGATCAGCTGGATGCTGGCTTCGATGGCGTCGAAGCTGCCGGGGCTGTCGATCCCGAAATAGCTCTGGTCGGCGCGGTTGAGGCAGCTGCCGGCGCAGCTCTGGCTGCTGCCGGTTTGGGTGCCGGCCTCGCCGGTGAACTGCAGGACTCCGTCGAGATAGGTGCTGATCATCACCCGGACGGTCTGATCCCCGGACTGCTGCGAGATCAACAGGCCCGCTCCGCCCGGGCCGTGCACCACGCCCGACTGGGCGGTGCCGCGCAGGATCAGGCTGCCGCTGCCACCGCTGACCTCGTAGCGGGCCAGGCTGGACAGATTGCCGTCGAAGGCCGCCCGGGCATTGTCCAGGCTGCTGCCGGTGGAAGGGGTGGAATCGACGCTGGCGCCGCCACCGCCGAGGGCCTGGCAGAGCGGGTCGCTGCTGCCGTTGTGGTGCTCGCTGTCGATGTTGATCTTGCAGCCGGCCAGCGCCAGACCCAGTCCCAAGGCGACCAGGGTTCGATTCGTCTGCATGCGCCATCCCCTTCTCTGGGCGCCCTCAAGACCGGGGCGCTAAGGCCAGTTCAACGCAGCCGGGCCGCCCGGGTTTACGGCGCGCTCAGTGCCTCGGCGATCAGCCGCAGGGTATGCGGGTGGAAGGGCATGCCGAAATGGCTGGCCGTGGTCTCGGCGTGGCGCACACCGGGATGGTTGGGGTCGATGCAGGAGCCCCAGGCGACGATGCCGTCCTGCTTCGCGTAGATCGCGGTGACCGGGCAGGGCAGCGGCCGGCTGGCCTCGCGGGCGTCGGCCTTTGCCGCCAATTGGTCGAGGTCGAGGCCCTGTTTGCGATAGCCCTTGGCGAACACCGTGTACTTGGGGCCGCCGACGATGGGCGAGCCCAGGGTGACGACCTGGGCCACGGCCTCCGGTGCCTCGCGGGCGGCGTCGCGCGCCAGCACGCCGCCCAGACTCCAGCCGATCAGCCTGACCGGCAGGGCGTGGCGGCGGTGCAGTGCGCGCACGCGCTCGGTCAGGGCCGGCAGCAGCTTGCCGGTGCGACCGTGGTTGCGGCCCTGGCCCCAGCCGTAAACCGTGTAGCCGAGCGCGCCCAGCTTGCGGCGCAGCAGGGTGGTCTCGAAATCGCTGGCCTGGTAGCCGGGCACCACCAGCACCGGGCCGTGACCCTTAGGCAGGCCACGGGTGCTGCCGAGCAGGCCGCGCGCGAGGTCGAGTCCGACCCGGGCCTCGCTCAGCAGCAGCCAGGGCGAGGGGGCGGTCAGGGGGCTGGAAACGCGAGGTTTCATGGCGAATCGATCCAGTAAGCGTGAAGTTGACCGTCGGCATCGGCGCCGTAGGCGAGGGCGGCGACCGGGTTGAAGGCGAGCGCGGTGACGGCGGCGCCGAGCCGGTCCAGACCCAGCGGCCGCTCGCCGCCTTTCAGCGACCACAGCAGCAGGGAGCGGTCCGGCCCGCCCGACAGCAGCAGCGGTTTTTTCGGGTGGGTCGCCAATACTTCCGGCGGCCGAAGATGGTGCAGAAGCTGCAGCGGGCGGCTGCCTTCCGGGCCCTTGCCGGCGAAGCTCCAGACGATGATCGCGTCCTCGCCGGTGGTGGCCAGTTGCTTGCCGTCGCCGCTCCAGGTTAGGACCTGGGGCTTGCGGGCGTAGCCGCCCATCTGCGAGTCCAGCCAGGGGCCGGCGCGCCAGAAGTGCACGGATTTATCCAGGCTGCCGCAGGCGATGATCCGGCCGTCCGGGCTCCAGCTGAGGTTGAGCAGGGTGCTGGCCCATTTCAGCGTGCGGTCCAGGCCGCCATCGACGGCGCGCCAGACCAGTACCTCGCTGCCGGCGGCGGCGGCGAGCAGGCCGCCGACGCCGTTCCAGCCCAGGCCGTTGATGCCGGCGGGCGCGGTGAACTCCTGCAGTTGCGCGCCGCTTTCGTCCCAGAGCCGGGCGGTCTTGCCACCGGCGCTGGCGAGGCGCTTGCCGTCGGGTGTCCAGGCCAGGTGCTGCACCCAGGCGGACTTGCCGGGCAGCGCGGCCAGGGCCTGGCCCTGGCGGGCGTCCCAGAGCCGGGCGCGGCCGTCCTGGCCGGCGCTGGCCAGCCATTTGCGGCCCCAGGCCAGACCCAGCACGCCCTGGGCGTGGGCGTCGAGCGTGTGCAGCAGGTCGCCGGCGCTGGCGTCAAACACAAAGACCTTGCCGCTGGCGGTGCCGGCGGCGATCAGGCTGCCGTCGCGGGAGGCGGCGAGGGCGGTGGGGTAGTCATCGAGCCGCGCCTTCCAGGCGGGGTTGAGGGCGCTGCTCATGCGGGCTGGCGCAGGCAGGCCTTGAAGCCGTCGGTGAGCCGCTCGCGGTCGAGATTGCGGCCGATGAACACCAGGGTGTTGCTGCGCTCGGCGCTGCCCCAGGGCGCGTCCTCGCGGCCGTCCATGACCATGTGCACGCCCTGGAACACGTAGCGGCGGTCGCGGCCGGCAACGTTGAGGATGCCCTTGCTACGGAAGATGTCGTTGCCCTGGGTCGACAGCACGGCGCTCATCCAGCCGCTGAACAGGCTGGGATCGACCTGGCCGTCGAGGCGGATGCCGACGCTGGCCACGCCTGCCTCGTGCTCGTGGCTGTGCTCGTAGTGCTTGCTGAGCATCGGCCGTAGCGGGCTGCCGTCGGGCTTCTTCAGCGACAGGTGATGCTCCTCCGGCGCGTGTTCGGTGAGCAGCACGTAATGGCCGGCGGCCGGTACGCGGATCGGGAAGTGCGCATGGTCGCCGGAGAGATCGAGCTTCCAGGGCGTCATCGAGGGTTCCAGCGCGCTGCCCGGTGCGCGGTGCTCCGGCTTGTTGGCGAAGGCCCGCACCGCCTTGTCGGCGGCGCTGTTGAGGGCGTCCTCGCCGCTGGCCGGCACCGGCAGCAGGGCCAGGGTCAGGGCCTGGGCGTCGTGGTCGTGGCCGTGATGCTCGTCGTGGCCCTGACCATGCTCGTGGTGGTGATGGTCGTGGCCGCAGGCGCCCGCGACCAGTTCGGCGCCGGATTCGATCCGGTAGAGCCCGGCCCATTCGAAGGGGTATTCGGGGGCGAGGAACTCGGGATTCAGCTCCAGCGCGCGGGAAAGATCGAAGCCACCGACGTCCAGCACCGCTTCAATCGGCGCGGCGGCCTTGGTGGTGCGGATGAGCTTGGCCATGGCGTTGATGCCGCGCACCCGGCGCTCGACCGTATCCAGCTCGTCCTCGCTGACCAGATCGCACTTGTTGAGCAGGATCACGTCGGCGAAGGCGACCTGCTTCTGAGCTTCCTCGCTGTCGTCCAGGTGCAGCAGCAGGTGCTTGGCGTCGACCACGGTGACCAGGCCGTCGAGCGCGAACTGCGCCTTCATGTCCTCGTCCATGAAGAAGGTCTGCGCCACCGGGCCCGGATCGGCCATGCCGGTGGTCTCGACCAGGATGCGGTCGAACTTGTCGCGGCGCTTGAGCAGCTGGCCAAGGATGCGGATCAGGTCGCCGCGCACCGTGCAGCAGATGCAACCGTTGTTCATCTCGAAGATTTCTTCGTCGGCATTGATAACCAGGGCCTGGTCGATGCCGATCTCGCCGAACTCGTTCTCGATCACGGCGATGCGCTGGCCGTGCTGCTCGGACAGGATGCGGTTGAGCAGGGTGGTCTTGCCGGCGCCGAGGAAGCCGGTAAGGACGGTGACGGGAATCTTGCTGGACATGGAGGCGAGGGCCGACCCGGGAGGGGCGCACAGTTTAAGGCCCTATCGGCGTTATCATTCGCGGCCTTCAGTCACCTGACGCCGACGCTCTGCACCATGACCGCTGCCCTGGTATTGCCCGACCTGACCGCCCTGCCCAAGACCGGCCCGCTGTTCACCCGCGCCGCCTTGACCGCCCGCCGCAAGGCGCCCGCGACGGCGACCATCCCGGCCAATGCCGTCACTCTGCGCGGTCTGCGCTTCGACCCGGCCCATATCGCCGCCTACAACCAGGTCTGCCAGCTGCCGGAAGGCACGCTAGCGCTGACCTACCCGCAGGTGCTGGCCGCGCCGCTGCACATGCATGCGCTGATCCAGCCCAACTACCCCTTCCCCCTGCTCGGCATGGTGCACATCGCCAATGTCATCGAGCAGACCGCGCCCTTGTCGCTGGAGGCCAGCTACGACCTGAGGGTGCGGGTGGGCGAGAGCCGCCGCGTCAGCCAGGGCCTGGAGGTCGACATCCGCACCGAGCTGCTCAGCGGCGAACAGACGGTGTGGAGCGCGGTAACCACGGTGCTGCACCGGCTCAAGGGCAAGGCTGGCCCGCGCAAGGCGGCGGCGCCTGCTGCGCCTGCAGCAGCGGCCCATTACATCCCGTTCTCGGTGCCGGAGGACATCGGTCGCCGCTACGCGCCGGTGTCCAAGGACTACAACCCCATCCATCTGTACGGGCTGACCGCACAGGCCTTCGGCTTTCCGCGCGCCATCGCCCACGGCATGTGGAGCGTGGCGCGCTGCCTGGGCCAGCTGCTGCCCCAGCTCGACCACGCGCCGGCGCGGTTGGATGTGCGCTTCAAGCAGCCGCTGCTGCTGCCCGGCAAGGTCACGCTCAAGTACCTCGCCCGGGGCGAGGGCTACGACTTTGATCTACTGGCCCGGGAGGGCGGCAAGCTGCATTTGAGCGGGCGTCTGGACGGTCGCCTGAAGTAAAGTAGCCGCCGCTGCGACCCGAAGTCCGCGCGGCCATGAATATTCAAAAAACGAGACGGAGCACAACATGCGGATTCGCAAAGCGGTATTCCCGGTGGCCGGCCTCGGCACCCGCTTCCTGCCGGCGACCAAGGCCTCGGCCAAGGAAATGCTGCCGGTGGTGGACAAGCCGCTGATCCAGTACGCGGTGCAGGAGGCGATTTCCGCCGGCGCCGAGGAGCTGATCTTCGTCACCGGCCGCTCGAAGAATTCCATCATGGATCACTTCGACAAGGCCTATGAGCTGGAAGCCGAGCTGGCCGCCCGCAACAAGGCCAAGCTGCTGGAGACCGTGCAGGAAATCCTGCCGCCCGGCATCACCTGCATCTACATCCGTCAGGCCGAGGCCCTGGGCCTGGGCCATGCCGTGCTCTGCGCCTGGCCGGCGGTGGGCGACGAGGACTTCTCGGTGATCCTGGCCGACGACCTGATCGACGGCAAACTGCGCCCCTGCCTGGCGCAGATGCAGCGCGTTTACCAGGAATACGGCACCAGCGTGATCGCCACCCAGCGGGTGCCGATGGACGAGATCAGCAGCTATGGCGTGGTCGAGACCCAGCCGGTGGCCCCGGGCCTGGGCGAGATTCGCCGCATCGTCGAAAAGCCGAAGAAGGAAGACGCGCCCAGCAACCTCGCGGTGGTCGGTCGCTACATCCTGACGCCGCGCATCTTCAAGCTGCTGGAGCGCACCCAGCGTGGCGCCGGCGGCGAGATCCAGCTGACCGATGCGATCAGCCAGATGATCCAGGAGCAGACCGTGCTGGCCTACGAATTCGAGGGCACCCGCTACGACTGCGGCAGCAAGCTCGGCTACCTGAAGGCGAACGTCGAGTTCGGCCTCAAGCATCCGGAGCTGGCTGGCGAGTTCCGGGAATACCTGGGCGAGCTGACCGGCGACTGGAAAAAGCCCGAGAAGGCCGAAAAGAGCAAGAAGTAAGCAGACCTCCAACAGCGCCGCCGCCGGGCGGCGCAAATCGTTTCGGGACCGGCCGCGGCGGCCGGCCCCGAGCGGTCAAATCCCGGCGGGAGCAGCCATGAGCGGGACCAAGTACAACACCCTGATCGCCACTTCCTCGATTTCCGGCGGTAACGCCGTGTACGTGGAAGAGGCCTACGAACGCTTTCTCGAAGACCCGAACTCGGTCGATGACAGCTGGCGCAATTACTTCCGGGGCCTGAACGGCGCCGGCGATGTGCCGCACGGTCCGGTGCGGGCGCGCTTCGAGGCGCTGGCGCAGCAACCGAAGACGGTGGTGGCTCCGGCCACCTCGATGGACGCCGCCGCCGCCGAGAAGCAGGCCGGCGTGCTGCGCCTGATCAACTATTACCGTGTGCGCGGTCACCAGGCGGCCAAGCTCGATCCGCTCGGCCTGGCGCCGACCCCGGCGCTGCAGGATCTCGATCCCGGCTTCCACGGCCTCGGCCCGCAGGACATGGACGCGGTGTTCAACACCGGCAGCCTCGCCTACGCCGACCGCCTGCCGCTGCGCGAGATCATCAAGCTGATGAAGGCGGTGTACACCGACACCATCGGCGCCGAGTACATGTACATCACCGAGACGGCGCAGAAGCGCTGGATCCAGCAGCGGCTCGAAGGCCAGGCCTACCAGCCCAAGCTGCCGTCCCAGCGGCGTAAGGAAGTGCTGCTGCAGATGACCGCCGCCGAGGGGCTGGAGCGCTATCTGCACAACAAGTACGTCGGCCAGAAGCGCTTCTCGCTGGAAGGTGGCGAGGCGATGATCCCGGCGCTCGACGAGGCGATGCGGGCCGCCGCCGAGACCGGCGCCGAGGAGCTGGTGATCGGCATGGCCCACCGTGGCCGCCTGAACGTGCTGATCAATGTCCTCGGCAAGTCGCCGAAGGATCTGTTCGCCGAGTTCGAGGGCAAGTATTCGGCCGAGAGCCTGACCCGCGCCGGCGACGTGAAGTACCACCAGGGCTTCTCGACCGACGTTGAAGTCGCCGGCAAGCGCCTGCACCTGGTGCTGGCCTTCAATCCCTCGCACCTCGAGATCGTCAATCCGGTGGTCGAGGGCAGCGTCAAGGCGCGCCAGACCCGACGCCACGACGAGATCGGCAACAAGATCGTGCCGGTGCTGATCCACGGCGACGCCGCCTTCGCCGGCCAGGGCGTGGTGATGGAGACCCTGCAGCTCAGCCACAGCAAGGGTTACAGCACCGGCGGTACCCTGCATGTGATCGTCAACAACCAGATCGGCTTCACCACTCCGAACCCGATCGAGGCCAACCCCGGCCACGAGGCGCGCACCAGCCGCTACTGCACCGACCTGGCGAAGATGCTGGAAGCGCCGGTGTTCCATGTGAACGGCGACGATCCGGACGCGGTGGTGTTTGTCACTCGGCTGGCGATGGATTTCCGCAATGCCTTCCACAAGGACGTCATTGTCGACATCTGCTGCTACCGCCGGCTCGGCCACAACGAGGCCGACGAGCCCAGCGTCACCAGCCCGGTGATGTACGAGACCATCAAGAAGCTGCCGACCACCCTGACGCTCTATGGCCAGAAGCTGGTCGCCGAGCAGGTGGTCGCCGCCGACGAGCCGGAGAAACTGATCCGCGCCTACCGCGACGGCCTCGACCAGGGCGAGAACATCGCCCGCGCCACCCTGGGGTTTGTCGGCAACCAGTACACCGTCAACTGGTCGCTGTACGGCAAGGGCGAGTGGGACACCCCTGCCGACACCAGCATTTCCGCCGACGCCATCAAGACTCTGGCCGGCCAGTTGCTGAAACTGCCGGAGGGCTTCAGCCTGCATCCGCGCGTCGCCAAGATCATGGACGACCGCGCCAAGATGACCTCGGGCGAACAGGCTATGGACTGGGGCTATGCCGAGACCATGGCCTACGCCAGCCTGGTCAACGAGGGCTTCTCGGTGCGCATCAGCGGCCAGGACGTCCGCCGTGGCACCTTCTTCCACCGCCACGCCACCATCCACGACGCCAAGACCGGCGAGCGGGTCACCCCGCTGCGCCATCTGCACAGCGACAAGAACAAATTCATCATCAACGACACCCTGCTGTCGGAAGAGGGCGTGCTCGGCTTCGAGTACGGCTACTCGACCACCGATCCCGACAGCCTGGTGATCTGGGAAGCGCAGTTCGGCGACTTCGCCAACGGCGCCCAGGTGGTGGTGGACCAGTTCATCGCCGCCGGCTACGCCAAGTGGGCGCGCCTCTGCGGTCTGGTGATGCTGCTGCCGCACGGCTACGAAGGGCAGGGACCGGAGCATTCCTCGGGTCGTCTGGAGCGCTATCTCCAGTTGTGCGCCGGCAACAACATGCAGGTCTGCGTGCCGTCGACGCCAGCGCAGATGTTCCACATGCTGCGCCGGCAGATGAAGCGCAGCCTGCGGCTGCCGCTGATCGTGATGACGCCAAAGTCGCTGCTGCGTCACCCGCTCAGCGTCTCGACCCTGGACGACCTGACCAAGGGCCGCTTCCAGCCGGTGCTCCAGGAAGTCGAGAAGCTCGACGCCAAGAAGGTCAGCCGCATCGTGTTCTGCTCCGGAAAGGTCTACTTCGAACTGGTTCAGGCACGCCAGAAGGAAGGCCTGGAGAACGTCGCCATCGTCCGCATGGAACAGCTGTATCCCTTCCCGCGCGAAGGCTATGAAGCGGCGCTGGCGGCCTGGCCGAAGGCGACCGAAGTGGTCTGGACTCAGGAAGAGCCGGAAAACCAGGGCGCCTGGTATCAGATCAAGCATCGTCTGGCGGCCTATCTGGGCCCCAAGCAGAAGCTGCTCTATGCCACCCGCCTGGGCAGCGCCAGCACGGCGGTCGGCTACCTGAAAGTGCACAACAAGGAACAGGCGGAAGTCATTGCCGCCGCGCTCAGCGGCGGCAAGCCGGTCTGAGCCTGAAACCGACAACAAACGAAAACTCTGGAGACCTCTAGGCACATGGCCATCGAAATCAAAGTTCCCAACCTGCCGGAGTCGGTGTCCTCGGCGACGGTTGCCACCTGGCACCTGAAGGCCGGCGACGTGGTGAAGCGCGAGCAGAACCTGGTCGATCTGGAAACCGACAAGGTGATGCTGGAAGTGCCGGCCACCGCCGACGGCGTGCTGACCGAAATCCGCGTGCAGCCCGGTGCCACCGTGCAGGCGGGCGATGTGATCGGTGTGATGCAGGAAGGTGCCGCCGCCGCGGCGCCGACGACTCCTGCCGCAGTCGCGCCGGTCAAGGCCGAGGCCGCCGCGACCGGCGCCGCCAGCGCCGAGGACGTGCAGGGCCCGGCGGTGCGCAAGCTGCTCGCCGAACTGGGACTGGCTGCCGAGGGCATCCCCGCCAGCGGTCGTGGCGGTCGCCTGACGGTCGAGGACGTGAAGGCGTTCGCGGCGAAGAAAGCCGCCGCTCCGGCACCGGCCGCTACCGCGCCCAAGGCGGCGGCTCCCGCGCCGACGGCGGCGCCGGCCGGCCCGCGCACCGAGGAGCGGGTGCCGATGACCCGCATCCGCGCCCGTATCGCCGAACGCCTGAAGGAGGCGCAGAACACCGCCGCGATGCTCACCACCTTCAACGAGGTGGACCTCTCCGCGGTCGACGCCATCCGTGCCCGCTACAAGGAAACCTTCGAGAAGACCCACGGCGTCAAGCTCGGCTACATGAGCTTCTTCGTGCGCGCCGCCATCGAAGGCCTGAAGAAATTCCCGGCGGTCAACGCCAGCATCGACGGCAGCGATGTCGTCTACCACAACTACTACGACATCGGCATCGCGGTCAGTTCGCCGCGCGGTCTGGTGGTGCCCATCCTCAAGGACGCCGACCTGCTCAATCTGGCCGGGGTCGAGAAAGCCATCGGTGCCTTCGGCGCCAAGGCCAAGGACAACAAGCTCACGCTCGACGACCTCACCGGCGGCACCTTCTCGATCACCAACGGCGGCGTGTTCGGCTCGCTGATCTCGACCCCGATCCTGAATCCGCCGCAGTCGGCGATCCTCGGCATGCACGGCATCAACGAGCGCCTGCTCGATGTCGAAGTCGACGCCGACGGCAAGGTCAAGCGGATCAAGAAGGGCAAGATGATGTACCTGGCGCTGACCTACGATCACCGCATCATCGACGGCCGCGAGGCCGTGCTGTTCCTGCGCACCATCAAGGAGTGCCTGGAAGACCCGGCGCGCCTGCTGCTGAGTCTGTAGGGCGCGGGCACCGCGGCGACAGCCCCCGTGTTGGAGCGGGGGCGGTTCGGGTCAGATCAGGAATCACTCAAGGAGAGGAAGCATGTTTCGTTCTACGTCCATCGCCGCGCTGTCGCTCGCGGTGCTCGCGCTGCCCGCTCACGCGGTCGAGGCCGAGTTGAAGCTCAATGGCTACTTCGCCGGCTCGCTGCGCAAGCTGGAAACCCACTTCGAGCCGCAAGAGGACCAGTGGGAGGGCACCAACAATGCCTCGCGGATCAGCCTGGCCGGCTTCGTCAAGAACGATTACGCGCGCCTGTTTGCCGCCTATGATCGCGGCCTGCGCAATGACAAGAACGGCATCGAGCAGGTCCGCCAGGTCTATGCCGGCGTCGATACCGCCTACGGCCAGCTGCTGGGCGGCAAGAAGGCCAGCGAGTACCGCCTGAGCGGCGAGCGCCTGGACCCGTTCTACGACACCAGCGTGGTCGGCTTCAACGGCCTGGCGCAGAGCGAGGGGGCCAGCTACGGCCTGTCCAATCTGAGCAACGGCTATTCGCGCAACATGATCGCCTACAGCACGCCGGCCCTGTTCGGCATGCTGCGGCTCAATGGCGCCGCCTTCATCAACGACAAGAGCGCGCCCAACGACACCGAGGACTACAGCGGCGGCGGCTCGCTGAGCCTGCCGGGCCTGGGCGAGGACAGCAGCGCCACGGTCGGCGCGCAGTACCTGAAGATCCGCAATCCGGCGGCATTCGCGGTCGGCAATCCCACTCGCAACGAGTTGCTGGGGGTCGGCGGCTCACCCGGCCTGTCCACCAGCTACCGGGCCTATGCGGCCTACACGATGCCCCGGTTCAGCCTCGGCCTCTCCTACGAGAATGTCGACGTCAAGGCCGAGCCGGACCCGCGCCAGTACCTGTTCGCGGCCGGCACCTATGCCCTCACCGACAGCATCCGCGTCGCCGCCAGCTACGGCCATCTGGCGTTCAAGAGCGGCAGCCCGGACCTGTCGGGCGATGGCTACAGCCTGGGCTTGTTCCGCAAGGTCAGCGACAGCATCAACACCTACATCGCCGCGCGCCGGGTCGATCTCGACGGCCCCGGCAGCAGCACCTCGATCGCGGCCGGCGTGAGCGTCAATTTCGACATCAAGCTCTATCCCTTCGAGCTGTTCGGCGGTGGCGACGAGGAAGCAGTCGAAGAGTAGGGGAGCCGCGCCGGTACAATGGCGCGCAACGTAGCGAGGAGACCTGAAGTGAGCGCGACAGATCAAAGCGGTGAGTGGGATGTAGTGGTGATCGGCGGTGGCACCGGCGGCTATCCGGCCGCGATCCGCGCCGGCCAGCTGGGCATGAAGGTGGCCTGCATCAATGCCTGGCTGAACCGGGACGGCAAGCCGGCTTTTGGCGGCACCTGCCTCAACGCCGGCTGCATTCCCAGCAAGGCCTTGCTGGAAAGCTCGGAGATGTTCCACAAGGCCAATCACGAGCTGGCGCTGCATGGCGTGAAGGTGCAGGGCGTGGCGATGGACATCGCCACCATGCAGGCGCGCAAGAGCAAGATCTGCTCCAGCCTCACCGGCGGCATCACTGGCCTGTTCAAGGCCAATGGCGTGGTCGGCATGGAGGGCCACGCCAAGCTGCTCGGCAACGGCCAGGTGGAATACACCCCCCATGCCGGCGACAAGCAGGTGCTCAAGGCCAAGCACATCATCGTCGCCACCGGCTCCGAGCCGGTGGAGCTGAAGATCGCGCCCTTCGACCACAAGCTGATCTGCGATAGCTGGGACGCGCTCGATTTCACCGAACCGCCGGCCCGCCTGGGCATCATCGGCGCCGGGGTGATCGGCGTGGAGCTGGGCAGCGTCTGGGCCCGCCTGGGCAGCAAGGTCACTGTTCTCGAAGCCCTGCCGACCTTCCTGCCGATGGTCGATCAGACCATCGCCAAGGACGCGCAGCGCCAGTTCAGCAAACAGGGCCTCGACATCCGCCTGGGCGCCAAGGTGCAGAGCGCCAAGGTCAAGGGCAAGGAAGTGGTGGTCGAGTTCGAGTCGGAAGGCGCGATCAAGACCGAGAGCTTCGACAAGCTGATCGTCGCGGTCGGCCGCCGGCCCTACACCAAGGGCCTCAATGCCGAAGGTATCGGCCTGGAGCTGGACCCGCGCGGCTTCCTCAAGGTCGACAAGCACTACCGCACCAACATCCCCGGCATCTACGGCAGCGGCGATGTGATCGGCGGCCTGATGCTGGCGCACAAGGCCATCGAAGAGGGCATTGCCCTGGTCGAGCAGTTGCACGGCGAGAAGACCGAGATCAACTATGAGGCGGTGCCGAGCGTGATCTACACCGCGCCCGAAGTCGCCTGGGTGGGCCTGAGCGAAGAGCAGGCCAAGGCCAAGGGCCACGAGGTGAAGACCGGCACTGCCCCCTTCGCCGCCAACGGCCGCGCCAAGGCGCTGGAAGCGGCGGTGGGCACGGTCAAGGTCATCAGCGATGCCAAGACCGACCGCATCCTCGGCGTGCACATGGTCGGCCCCTATGTCTCCGAGATCCTGCAGTCGGTGGTCGTCGCGCTGGAATTCGGCGCCACCACCGCCGACCTGCAGCTGACCATGCACGGTCACCCGACGCTGGCCGAGGCCCTGCACGAGGCCTATCTCGCGGTCGATGGCCGCGCCATCCACGCCCTCAACAAGAAGAAGGCCGCCTGAACATGAAGAAACTGCTGCTCGGCACCGCGCTGCTCGCCCTCGCGGGTGCCGCCCAGGCCGAAACTCTGGACTTCAACATCGGCCCGGACAGCCTGCGCGGCTTCCTGTCCGGCCCGCTGGCGAAGATTTCCGACGGCCTTACCGGCCAGTACGACTTCGGCTTCATCTACAAGGAAGGCGACGACGGCTCCACCGATCCCGACGACTCCAAGCTCAAGCTGGCGCATGCCGGCGTGCTGGCGACCGGCGACATGGGAGTGAGCGGTGCCGATGCCAAGGCCGGCCTGGGTGCCCGCGTGGTCTACGCCGACCGCTCCCTGGCCGGTGCCTCCGCCAGCGGCATGGCGCTGGCCTTCGGTGGCCAGTTCAATGTCCGTCTGCCCAGCTTCGAGCGGGTGGGTTTCACCGGCTACGGCTGGTACGCGCCGAGCATCACCAGCTTCGCCGACATCAAGAACTACAGCGAGGCCGCGTTCGACGTCGAGTTCGAGGTGGTGCGCGCGGCGGCGGTCTACGTCGGCTACCGCCTGGTCAACGTCAAGCCGGACGGCGGTGGCAGCCAGCAGGCGGATTCCTCCGCCCACGTCGGCCTCAAGCTCAATTTCTAATCAGCGAATCAGCGGGAATCCCTCATGGGGCGTGGACCTAGCATTGCCGGCCGCAAGGCGGTCGAGGACGCCAAGCGCGGCCAGGTGTTCACCAAGCTGATCCGCGAGATCAGCATGGCCGCGCGCAGCGGCGGCGTGGACCCGGCCGGCAATCCGCGCCTGCGCATGGCCATCGACAAGGCCATCGACGCCAACATGACCAAGGACACGGTCGAGCGGGCGCTCAAGCGCGCCAGCGGCGAGGGCGCGGATGCCACCCAGGAAATCCGCTACGAGGGCTATGGCGTCGGCGGCGTGGCGGTGATGGTCGATGCCATGACCGACAACCCGACCCGTACCATCGCCGATGTCCGGCATGCCTTCAGCAAGTACGGCGGCAATGTCGGCACCAGCGGCTCGGTCGCCTTCCAGTTTTCCGAAGTGGGCGAGCTGATTTTTGAGCTGGGCGATTCCGCTGGCGAGGAGAAGATCCTCGAAGTCGCGCTGGAGGCCGGCGCCGACGACGTGGTCAGCGAGGACGGCTACTGCGATGTCATCACCGCGCCCCCGGCCTTCGAGGCAGTGAAGAAGGCGCTGGAGGCGGCGGGCTTCAAGCCCTTGCAGGCCGAGGTCACCCAGCGGCCGGCCAATCGGGTGGCGGTGGAAGGCGAGGCCGCCGAGCAGTTGCGCAAGATGCTCGACGCGTTGGAAGCCCTGGACGACGTGCAGGACGTCTATCACAACGCGGCGCTCTGAGATGAGCCGCAGCATCGCGGCGCTGCTGCTCCTGCTGCCGCTGTTCGCCGCAGCAGAGGTGCCGCAGCCACCATTTCGTATCGAAGCCCAGCCTCACGAGCTGGGCTTTGTGCTTCGGGACGCTCGTGGGCAACCGGTGGAACTGCCGAAGCTCGTTCTGGAGTCTGAGTCGGAGCCCCCTCTGCCTCAAGCTGCGGTGGGGGACGCGGCCCTGACCCCGGACCGCCGTACCGCCGGCTGGCTGGTCTACTACGATTTCTGCTGCACCTCCTATCCGATCCCACGAGAGCTTGTGCTCTATCGGGACGGAAAGATCATCTGGCGTTTCGGCGCCGACGGATTGCCCATCTTCGCGTGGCGTTTCGCCGATCAAGGTGCGAGTGTGGAAATCCATCGAGATACGCTGCATGGAAACTTCTCACCGCAGTACGAACGCCTCCATGTCGCCAGTGGCAGGGTGCTGAAGCATTTCGATGGCAATGCCAGTCCGACTGCGCCGGCCTGGGTGCGGAAGTTCGAGGCGGCGCGCTGACGTGGCGCGACGAATCAAATCGCTGGACGAGTTGCGCCGGCCCGCTTCGGCACCGGTGAAGCTGCAGACGGTCTCCAGGCAGGTTCGCATCCTTGGCATCGACCCCGGCTCGCGCTACACCGGCTGGGGCCTGATTGCTTGCGGCGGCCAGAAGAGCGAGTTCATCGCGGCGGATCGCATCGTTTCCATCAAGGGCACCATGCCCGAGCGCCTGCTCGCCGTGTTCAACGGGCTCAGCGCCGTGATCGCCGAACACCGCCCGGACGAGATCGCGCTGGAAGAAACCTTCGTCAACCGGGCGAATGCCCAGAGTGCCCTGGTGCTGGGGCAGGCGCGTGGCGTGGCGATGCTCGCGGCGGCCCGCACCGGACTGCCATTCGCGGAGTACGCAGCAGCCCAGGTGAAGCTGGCGATTGCCGGCCACGGTCGCGCCGACAAATTGCAGATGGCCCAGATGGTAAGGCTCCTGCTCAAGCTGCGAGCCGACCTGAGTGAAGATGCCGTCGATGCGCTGGCCGTCGCGCTCTGCCACGCCCATGTTCGTGGCACCATCCAGGGACAGGATGCGGGCTTGAAGGGAGGCTGGGGGTGAGCCACAAAAGACAGCCTTGAAGGGCTGTCTTTTGTGGCGAACGCACCGCCATGGATGGCGGGGCAGGGGGTAGCAAATAGCGATACTGTCGCGGCGGGACGCCTAACCACATACGGGTCAAGAAAATGATCGGTCGCCTGACCGGAAAACTGGTGCAGAAGACGCCGCCGCAGCTGCTGGTGGATGTCGGTGGCGTCGGCTACGAGCTGGAAGCGCCGATGTCGACCTTCTACAAGCTGCCGGCAGTGGGCGAGGCGCTGACACTGCACACGCACCTGACCGTGCGCGAGGACGCCCACCTGCTGTTCGCTTTCGCCAGCACCCAGGAAAAGGCACTGTTCCGGGAGCTGATAAAGCTCAGCGGGGTCGGCCCCAAGCTGGCGCTGGCGGTGCTGTCGGGCGTCAGCGTCGAGGAGTTCTGGACCCTGGTGCGGCTCGGCGACACGCTGCGCCTGACCAAGCTGCCGGGCATCGGCAAGAAGACCGCCGAGCGCATGGTGCTGGAACTGCGCGAGAAGGCCGGCGCCGCGGAGTCGACCGGCCTCCCCGGTGGCCCGCAGGCCAGCGCGCCGGCGACGCCGCTGGCCGAGGCCCGCTCGGCGCTGGAGGCGCTGGGCTACAAGCCGGCCGAGGCCGACAAGCTGCTCAATGCCATCAAGCTCGAAGGCATGGGCACTGACCAGCTGATCCGCGAAGCCCTGAAGCGCGCGGTGCGATGAGCCCAAACCGCCGCGAGCGCATCCGGGCTCTCGCGGCCCTGGGCCGCGATGCCCTGCGGCGCTTCTCGACCCTGCACGAGGTGGCGACCCTGCTCGGCGAGGTGATCCTCGCCTTTGCCCGTCTGTTGCGCGGCAAGGCCCGGTATGACGCGGCTGATACCTGGGCGGTGGTGCAGGCCAGTGGCGCCGGCGCGCTGGGGGTGGTGACCCTGGTCAGCCTGCTGATCGGTGCCATCCTTGCGTTCGTCGGTGCAGTGCAGTTGCTCAAGTTCGGGGCGGGGCAATTCGTCGCTGACCTGGTCAGCATCTCCACCGTGCGCGAGATGGCGGCGGTGATCACCGCCGTCGTGCTGTCCGGCCGCACCGGGGCCGCCTTCGCGGCACGCATCGCGACCATGCAGGGCAACGAGGAGATCGACGCCCTCAAGACCCTGGGCGTCTCGCCGGTGGAATTCCTGGTGCTGCCCCGGGTGCTGGCGCTGACCCTGATGATGCCCCTGCTCTACGCCTATTCCTGCGCGGTCGGGCTGATCGGGGGCTGGGCGGTTTCGGTCGGCATGCTGGATCTGTCCAGCACCCTGTACTGGACCCGCAGCGCCGACGCCCTGGAAGGCACCCACTTCCTGCTGGGCGGCTCGAAGAGTGTCTGCTTCGGCTTCCTGGTGGCCTTCGCCGGTTGCTTTCACGGTCTGCGCGCCGGCCGCAACGCGGCGGCGGTGGGAGAGGCCACCACCAGCGCCGTGGTCAGTGGCATCGTTGGCGTCATCGTCATCGACGCCGTCTTCGCGCTCTGCGCGTATGCCCTCGACGTATGAATTCGCAAGCCGCCGCCGTTGAAGTGAAGGGCCTGCGCATGGCCTATGACAAGAAGCTGATCCAGGAGGACGTCGATTTCAGCGTCGCCAAGGGCAGCGTCTTCATCATCATGGGCGGTTCCGGTTGCGGCAAAAGCACCCTGCTCAAGCACATGATCGGCCTGCTGGCGCCGGCGGCCGGCCAGGTGCTGTACGGCGACACCGACTACTGGGCGGCCGAGATCGCCGAGCAGGACGCCATCCGCCGCCGCTTCGGCGTGCTGTTCCAGGGCGCGGCGCTGTTCTCGACCATGACCCTGGCCGAGAACGTGATGCTGCCGATGCGTCTCAACGGGCCACGCGGGCAGCGGCGGGGTGAGCAGCGCGAGCGGGCCGAGCACTTGCTGGAACTGGTTGGCCTGGCCCCGGCCGCCGATCTGCTGCCGAACGAGATCAGCGGCGGTATGAAGAAGCGCGCCGGGCTGGCACGCGCCCTGGCGCTGCAACCCGAGTATCTGTTCCTGGACGAGCCCTCCGCCGGCCTCGACCCGATCAGTTCGCGCCGTCTCGACGAGCTGATTCTCGACCTGCGCGAGCGCACCGGTGCCGCCGTGCTGGTGGTGAGCCACGAGCTGCCCAGCCTGTTCGCCATCGGCGACGACGGTATCTTCCTGGATGCGGTCAGCAAGCGGCCGATCGCGCGCGGGGCGCCAAAACAGTTGCTGGAATCCTGCGATCATCCCTTTGTGCAGGCCTTTCTCAGGCGCGAAGCTCCACCGGAGGCGACCAGCGAGTGAGTATCAGCAAAGCCAATCCGACCCTGATCGGCAGCTTCGTGCTCGGTGCCCTGGTGCTGGCGGCGGTGGCCGTCATCACCCTCGGCGGCGCGCGCCTGTTCACGCCCAAGCAACGCGCGGTGGTGTTCTTCGAGGGCTCGGTCAACGGCCTGGTGGTGGGCGCGCCGGTGAACTTCCGTGGCGTCCGGGTTGGCTCGGTGGACCGCATCGCCCTGCAGTTCGACTCGACCACCCTCAATGCCCGCATTCCGGTCTATCTGAGCCTGCTGCCCAGCCAGATCCAGGTCATGGGCGGCGACGCCGACGACATCACCGACATCCCCTTCGATGCCTTTATCCAGAAAGGCCTGCGTGCCAAGCTGAACATGGAAAGCATCGTCACCGGCCAGCTCGGTGTCGATCTCGACTTCCGCCCCAGCACGCCCCTGGTGCTGGTGGGTTCGCCGAACCCGGCCATCCCGGAGATTCCGGCGGTGAAGTCGGACTTCGACGTGCTCAAGGATCAGCTCTCGCAGATCCCGTTCCGCCAGCTCGCCGACGACATCGCCAGCATGGTCGAATCGGTCCGCCTGCTGACCCGCAGCGCCGGCGACACCATCGACATCGCCGGCCAGGAGTTGCAGTCGACGGCGGGCAGCGCGCGCCGCACCCTGGACCAGGCCACCCGGACGCTGGCGACCATGGATGGCGCCCTGCATTCGGTGCGCGGCGTCGCCGACCGGGCCAACGCTACCCTGGAGACCGCCGGCCCGCAGCTCACCCGGACCCTGGCCTCGGCGGAACTCGCGCTGGCGCGGGCGGAGAAGACGCTCGCCAGCGCCGACGCCACCCTGGCGCAGACCGCTGAACTGACCGCCCCGGGAGCGCCGCTGCGGGCCGATCTGGAACAGGCCATGCGCGATCTGGCCGCCAGTGCCGAGTCGCTGCGCAGTTTCGCCGACAGCATCGAGCGCAATCCCAACGCCCTGGTATTCGGCAACTGAGAGCTTGTGAATAAATCTACTGCGCTGCCCATTCGCCGCCTCATGCGGTGCTCGCAATCCTCACGCACTTCAGTGCGCTGCGGTTGCTGCGCTGCCGAACCTTTAGTCGGTTCGGCTCATTGCGACTGGGCATGCTCGCTACGATTTCTTCACAAGCTCTGAGATTTCCATGTCGCCCGCCCGCCATCTGTCTGTTCTGCTCGCCGTCCTGCTGCTGAGCGCCTGCATTGCCCCGAATGTCGCGCCGCCGCGCCGCCTGCTGTTGGCCTACGAGGGGGCGCCGCCGGTGGAAATGGAGACGGCGGCCGCGCGGCCGCGCCTGGTGGTGCGCGCGGTCACCGTGCCCGACTACCTGGACCACCGGAGCCTGGTCTACCGCGCCGAGACGGTCGAACTGCGTCAGCACCCGCAGGCCGAATGGGCCGAGCGTCCCGCCAAGTCCATCACCCGCTGGCTGACGCAGGCGCTGGCGGCGCAGCGGCCGGACTACGCGGTGCTGGCCTATACCACCCCCGACGGCCGGGCGCCCGATGCCAGCCTGACCCTGAGCCTGGACGCCTTCGAGACCGGCGCCGACGGCCTGTTGCGCCTGCGCGGCAACTGGGCCTTCGCCGAGCACGCCGAGGCAGCGGCGCTGAGCGGCCGCTTCGACGCCGATGCCAGACCCTCGGCGCCGACGCCGGAAGCCACCGTCGCCGCCATGCAGCAGGCCCTGCAGCTCGCCACTGCGCGACTGGTGGAGCGCTTGCCGAAAGTGGCCGCGCCCTGAGGCGCCTGTGCGACACTGGTGGCCCCGCCCTGACGTCCGTCTTTCCGCATGAGTGAACGCCTGGTCTCCGCCACCGGAGCCACCGAAGAAGACCGCGTTGATCGCGCCATCCGGCCGCAGCGGCTCGCCGACTATGTCGGCCAGCCGGCGGTGCGCGAGCAGCTGGGCTTGGCGATCGAGGCGGCGCGGCGGCGCGCCGAGGCGCTGGATCATGTGCTGATCTTCGGCCCGCCGGGCCTGGGCAAGACCACCCTGGCCCACATCCTGGCCGCCGAGATGGGGGTGAACCTGCGCGTCACCTCCGGCCCGGTGCTGGAAAAGGCCGGCGATCTGGCCGCCCTGCTGACCAATCTGGAACCGCGCGACCTGCTGTTCGTCGACGAGATCCACCGCCTGTCGCCGGTGGTGGAGGAGGTGCTGTATCCGGCGATGGAGGACTACCAACTCGACATCATGATCGGCGAGGGGCCTTCGGCGCGCTCGATCCGGCTCGACCTGCCACCCTTCACCTTGGTCGGCGCCACCACCCGCGCCGGCGCCCTGACCAGCCCGCTGCGCGACCGTTTCGGCATTGTCCAGCGCCTGCTGTTCTACGGGGTCGATGACCTCACCCACATCGTCTCGCGCTCGGCCGCCATCATCGGCGCGCCGGTGCAGGGCGAGGGTGCACGCGAGATCGCCCGCCGCTCGCGCGGCACCCCACGCATCGCCAACCGCCTGCTGCGACGGGTGCGCGACTACGCCGAGGTGCGCGGCACCGGCGTCATCACCGAGGCGATGGCGGCGGCGGCGCTGAAGTTGCTCGATGTCGATGGCGAGGGTTTCGACCCGCTCGACCGGCGCCTGCTGGAGGTGCTGATCCAGCGCTTCGACGGCGGGCCGGCCGGGGTCGAGAGCCTGGCCGCCGCGATCGGCGAGGCGCGCGACACCATCGAGGACGTGATCGAGCCCTTCCTGATCCAGCAGGGCTACCTGGAGCGCACCCCGCGCGGCCGGGTAGCCGCCGCCAAGGCCTACCGCCATCTGGGCCTGACGCCACCCACCGCGCCCGGCCTGTTCAGTGGCGCCTGAACCGCCAGGCTGAGGCCGGCCGCTACAATGCGCCGCTCGCAAGCCCTGCACAGCTATGACCGAACTCTTCACCTGGCCGGTACGGGTCTATTACGAGGACAGCGATGCCAGCGGCGTCGCCTACCACGCCAATTACCTGCGCTGGTTCGAGCGCGCGCGCAGCGAGTGGCTGCGCTCGCGCGGCCGCTCGCACACGGTGCTGGCGGATCAGCACGGCGCCGCATTCACGCTGGCGCGGGTGGAGATCGACTACCTGCGTCCGGCGCGGCTGGACGATCTGCTGGAGGCGACGGTGCGGGTGGCGGAGCGGGGGCGGGCCAGCCTGGTGTTCGAGCAGAGCCTGCGGCGGCCGGAGGAGCCCGGCGCGGTCCTTGCGAAAGCGCGGGTGCGGGCCGCCTGTGTCGATTTGCGCAATTTCAAACCCCGGCCATGGCCCGTTGGCTGGCTGGATGACTGACAATAGGCGGGAGCGGGCGCGACGCCGCGCTCCGATAGCCTTGGCAACCTAGCGAACAGACCTATGAACGGCGGACTTTCCTTTACCCATCTCGTGTTCCAGGCCAGCTTCCTGGCCCAGGTGATCCTGGCCCTGCTGCTGCTCGCCTCGATCCTGTCCTGGGCGGTGATCTTCAGCAAGCGCAGCCTGCTGGCCCGCGCCAAGCGCCAGGCGGTGGATTTCGAAGCGCGCTTCTGGTCGGGCGGCACGCTCGGCGATCTCTACGCCAGCATGGGCCGCAACCACGAGCCGGAAGAGGGCGTGGCGGCGATCTTCAAGGCCGGCTACGAGGAATTCACCCGGCAGCAGGGGGTGGGCTCGCGCAGCGAACCGGAAGACGCCCTGGCCGCCGTGCAGCGGCAGATGCGGGTCGCCCAGGTGCGCGAGGTGGAACGTCTGGAAGGCGGCCTGTCGATGCTCGCCACCATCGCCTCGTCCAGCCCCTACGTCGGCCTGTTCGGCACGGTGTGGGGCATCATGAGCGCCTTCATCGCCATCGGTAACGTCAAGCAGGCCTCGCTGGCGATGGTCGCGCCCGGCATCGCCGAGGCCCTGATCGCCACCGCCATGGGCCTGTTCGCGGCCATTCCGGCGATGATCGCCTTCAACTTCTTCACCCGCGGCGTCGAGCGGCTGGAAACCCGCTACCACACCTTCGCCGAGGAAATGATCGGCATCGTCGACCGCGGCCTGCGCGGCCACGGTCAGGCCAAGGGCTGAACCCATGGCCGTGAACATGGGGAACGGCCGCAGCGGTCGGCGCCGGCTGAATGCCGAGATCAACGTCGTGCCCTACATCGACGTCATGCTGGTGCTGCTGATCATCTTCATGGTCACCGCGCCGCTGCTGGTGCAGGGTGTGGAAGTGGAACTGCCGCAGGCTTCCAGCGAGCCGATGGGGGTGGAGGACGAGCCGGTGACGCTCAGCATCGACGCCCGCGGCCGTTACTTTCTCGATATCGGCACCAACACCGAGAAGCCGCTCAGCGACGAAGAGGTGGTGCAGCGGGTAGGCGCGGTGCTGCGCAACAAGCCGCAGACCAGCATCCTGATCCGTGGCGACACGAAAGTGGATTACGGGCGCGTGCTGAACGGCATGGCCCTGCTGCAAAAGGGTGGCGCCAGCAAGCTGGGCTTTGTCACCGAGCCGCAGGACGCCGGCAAGCCCCGTCGTCGCTAGCCCGCCGTCGCCGACCCGATCCCACTCCATGCTTTTCAAGCCTACCCAACTGCTGGCGGCGCTGCTGATGCATGTGCTGCTGCTCGGCCTGCTGCTGGGCGGTGTGCAATGCAGTGCCAAGCCCAAGCCGCCGGAGGTCATCGAGGCCAGCCTGCTGAATCCGGAGCAAATCGGTCAGCCGCCGCCCAAGCCCGAGCCTGCCAAGCCGGAGCCGCCCAAACCGGAGCCGCCGAAGCCCGAGCCGCCGAAGCCGGAGCCCCCCAAGCCCGAGCCGCCGAAGGAAGATCCGCGAAAGGCGGAGGAGGCGGCGCGCCAGAAGGTCGAGCAGGCGAGGCTGGAGAACGAGCGCCTGCTGGCGCAGAAGGCCGAGGCCGAGGCGCTGCGGGTCAAGGCCGAAGCCGAGGCCCTGGCTAAGCGCGAGGCCGAGGAACTGGTGCGCAAGACCCAGGAAGAGGAAAAGCAGCGCAAGTTGGCCGAGGAGGAGCGCAAGCGCAAGGAAGAAGAAGCGAAGCGTTTGGCCGAGGAGAAGGCGCGGCAGGACGCCCTGCAGAAGCAGCTCCAGGCCGAGGAAGACGCACGTGTCGCCAAGATCATCGGCGCCGTGCAGCAGACCTGGCAGCAGCAGCTGAGCGCCGCGATCGCCCGCAACTGGCGACGCCCGCCCGGCTTGCCCAATGGCCTGAGATGCAAGGTCGAGATTGAACTACTGCCCAACGGGATGGTCAGGAATGTCCGGGTGCTGCGCAGCTCCGGCGTGCCGGCATTTGATGATTCCGTGGTGACCGCCGTTTTGAAGTCCAGCCCTCTGCCGCTGCCCTCGGATCCGCGCGCCTTCGTCGCCGAATTGGCGCCGACCTTTGATCCCGCGCTGCTCGAGAGCTTGGGCCGCTAGTCTTAGACCACCCGAAGCACCCATGAAAAAACTGCTATCGCTGATCGCCCTGTTCTGCCTTGCCGTCTCGCCGGTCCATGCCGCGCTGGAGTTCACGGTCAGCGGCGGAGATGTGGGTGCCAAGCCCATCGCCGTGGTGCCGTTCGCGACCCCAGCCGACATCAACTTCGACGTTGCCGGCATCGTCGAGGCCGATCTGGTGCGCTCGGGTCTGTTCGATGCCCTGCCGCGCACCGACATGCTGGAAAAGCCGACTGCGGTCAACCAGATCGACTACCGCAACTGGCGGACCCTGAACCGGGAGAACTTGGTACTGGGCTCGCTGTCGCGCAGCCCGCAGGGCGGGGTGGCGGTGCGCTTCTTCCTGATGGACGTCTATCGCGGTCAGCAGATGATCGGTTTCGACATGCCGGCGGTGGGCCCCGAGCAGTTGCGCGTGGTCTCGCACCAGATCGCCGACCTGATCTACGAGAAGCTGACCGGCCAGAAGGGCTATTTCAACACCCAGATTTCCTATGTCACCGCGGCTGGCTACGGCCTGGCGCGTCGCTTCCAGCTGATCGTCGCTGATGCCGACGGCTACAACCCGCGCACCATCGCCTCCTCCAAGGAGCCGCTGATGTCACCGGCTTGGTCGCCGGACGGCAAGAAGCTGGCTTACGTCGGCTATGAGCGGGGCCGCTCGGCCATCTATGTGCATACGCTGGCCAGCGGCGAACTGCGCAAGTTCGTCGCCGAAAAGGGCATCAATGGCGCGCCGGTATGGTCGCCGGATGGCAGCAAGATGGTGGTCACGCTGTCGTTCGAGACCAATCCCGATCTCTACATCATCGATATCGCCAGCGGCCAGCGTCGGCGGCTGACCGATCATTACGCCATCGACACCGAAGCAGCCTTCTCGCCGGATGGCGGTTCGCTGGCGTTCACCTCTGATCGCGGCGGCTCGGCGCAGGTTTATGTCATGCCGGCGGCCGGCGGCGAGCCCAAGCGGGTCACTTTCCAGGGCAAGCAGAACCTGCGGCCGCGCTATTCGCCCGATGGCAAGAGTCTTGCGGTGGTGAATAACGAGGGCGGACGGTATTCTATTGGGCTCGTCGATCTGCAGACCGGCAGTCTCCGGGTGCTTACCGACGGTCCTCTGGACGAAAGCCCCAGCTTCGCGCCCAACGGCGGTGTGATCATTTACGCCACCACCGGCAGCGGCAGCGCCGAGTTGGGGACGGTCACGGTGGACGGTCGGGTGCACCAGCGGCTGCGGCAGCCCGGCGAGGTCCGCGAACCGGCTTGGGGGCCTTACGGCCGTTAAGCTGCCGTTCCAGGGGCGCCAGCTATTTTTCTGGGCACATCTTGTGCCCGCTTTTACCAACAGTTGTCTTTAGGAGTCCTCCAATGAAGAAGAATCTCGCTCTGATCGCCGCGCTCGCCGGCCTCGCCCTGGCCGGCTGCGCCAGCAAGGGTTCCAAGAACGCCGGTGACGCCCCGGTCGCCGTCGGTTCCGACAGCGGCATCAGCACCACCGGCACCGGTACCAGCGGCATCGACAGCGGTTCCGCCATCGGTAGCGGTGCGGCCGCCACGGCCTACAGCCTGGCCAACAAGACGGTGTATTTCGCCTACGACGGCACCGACATCGACAGCGCCGGCCAGACCGTGGTCGACAATTTCGGCAAGTACCTGACCACCTCGCCGTCCGCCAAGCTGCGGCTGGAAGGCCACGCCGACGAGCGCGGCTCGGCCGAGTACAACATCGCCCTCGGCGAGCGTCGTGCCCAGTCGGTCGCCCGCGCCCTGAAGACCGCCGGCGCCAGCGATGCCCAGCTGTCGGTTATCAGCTATGGCGAAGAGCGTCCGGCCGCCGATGGTCACGACGAAGCCGCCTGGGCCAAGAACCGCCGCGTCGAACTGGCGCAGTAAGCCCGGTCCATGCACGTCGATCAGCCCCTGCGCCTGAGTCTGTTGCTGGCCGTCGCCCTCGCGGCGACGGCCTGCACACCGCTGATCCGCCCGAATGGGGAGGAGCCGCTGTCGCCCGAGGAGACCCGCCTGCGCGGTATCGAGGGCAAGCTGAGCGACCTCAACAAGCGGGTGCTCGGCGTCGAGAACAAGGACGAGACCCGCCTGCAGGATGACCTGCGGACGCTGCGTGGCGAGATCGAGCGCCTGCGCTTCGATGTCGATGGCCAGGAGCGCCGGGCCAAGGAGCTGTATCAGGACCTGGACCGGCGCATCCAGAAGCTGGAGTACTTGCCGGCGGCGACGGTGCCCCCGTACGCACCGATGACGCCCAGCTTCGACAATGGCGTCAGCCAGCCGCCGCTGGTCGGTGTTCCGAGCGCGGCAGCCTCGGCGCCGGCGCTCAGCGTCGATCCCCGCCTCGGCGGCGCTACCGGCGCTGCCGCCGGCGGTGGGGCCGAGGAGGAAACGGCCTATCTGAAGGCGTTTGACGCCCTCAAGGCCGGCCGTTACGACAGCGCCATCGCCGGTTTCCGCGCCATGCTCGAGAAATGGCCGCAGGGCAATTTCTCGGACAATGGCTGGTACTGGATGGGCGAGTCCTACTACGTCAAGCAGCAGTACAAGGCGGCGCTGGATTCCTTCAGCGCCATGGTCGAACGCTTCCCCGCCAGCCCCAAGGTGGCGGACGCCTTGTTCAAGGCGGGCCTGAGCCAGTGGGCGCTGAAGCAGGGCGAGGCAGCCAAGGCCTCCTGGCGCCGGGTGGTTAAGGACTATCCGGGCTCGAATGCCGCCGGGCTGGCCCGCCAGCGGCTCGACCAAGCCCGCTAAAGTTCGGCAACTGACGTGGCGGCCGACGATCTCCCGCTCGCGCCGCCCGACCAGGCGGCGCCGACCGTGCGCCTGAAGATCACCGAAGTTTTCCTGTCGCTGCAGGGCGAATCGTCCTACGTGGGCTGGCCGACCGTGTTCGTCCGGCTCACCGGCTGCCCGCTGCGCTGTACTTACTGCGATACCGCCTACGCCTTCCACGGCGGGCAATGGCGCACGGTTCCCGAATTGCTGGCGGAGGTCGCCGGTCATGGTGTCCGGCACGTCTGCGTGACCGGCGGTGAGCCGCTGGCGCAGAAGAACTGCCTGCCACTGCTGACGGCGCTCTGCGATGCCGGCTACTCGGTATCCCTGGAGACCAGTGGTGCGCTCGATATCGCCGGAGTCGATCCGCGGGTGGCGCGCATCGTCGATATCAAGACCCCCGATTCCGGCGAGGCCGCCCGCAACCGCTGGGACAACCTGGCGCTGCTGAGCCCGCGTGACGAGCTCAAGTTCGTGCTCTGCTCGCGCGCCGATTACGACTGGGCGGTGGAACGGCTGCGCGAACACCGGCTGCCGGAGCGCTGCGCAGTGCTGTTCTCGCCCAGTCACAAGCAGGTGACGCCACGCCGGTTGGCCGACTGGATCGTCGCCGACCGCCTGCCGGTGCGGTTCCAGACCCAGCTGCACAAGCAGCTCTGGGGCGAGGAGCCGGGCCGGTGACCGCAACCCAACGGAAGGCGGTGGTGCTGCTGTCCGGCGGGCTGGATTCCGCCACCGTGCTGGCCATTGCCCGTGCCGAAGGCTACGACTGCCACGCGCTGTCGGTGGCCTATGGCCAGCGTCACGTCGCCGAGTTGAAGGCGGCGGAGCGCGTCGCTGCCCGGTTGGGAGCGGCCGGGCATACCCATATCCAGGTCAATCTCGACGCCATTGGCGGCTCGGCGCTGACCGACCGCCGCATCGCCGTGCCGGAGGCGCCCACCAGTGGCATTCCGGTCACCTATGTGCCGGCCCGCAACACCCTGTTCCTGTCACTGGCCCTCGGCCATGCCGAAGTGGTCGGCGCCCGCGACCTGTTCATCGGCGTCAACGCGGTCGACTATTCGGGCTACCCGGACTGCCGTCCGGAGTTCGTCGCGGCTTTCGAGGCGCTGGCCAATGTTGCCACCAAGGCCGGCGTCGAGGGTGTGCGCTTCCGCATCCACACCCCGCTGATCGACTGGCACAAGGCCGAGATCATCCGGCGCGGCGCGGCGCTGGGCGTGGATTTCGGCGAGACCGTGTCCTGCTATCAGGCGGACAGCGAGGGCAGGGCCTGCGGCAAGTGCGATTCCTGCCGGATTCGTGCGGATGGCTTTGCGGCAGCGGGCCTGGCCGATCCGACGCGCTATCGCTGAGCAATCAAATGGTCGGAGAAGGGCGCAGCCGTAGGCCGCCCAGCTTTTGGCACTTCTGCGACGGTCTTCGCTCAGAAATCGGGGGACGTCGAAACTGCCCGAGCTACAGCCAGGCTCAAAGCCGTCTTGCGGCTGCTTCAATTTTTACTTTTCGCGGTGTTTCAAACTGTGTTTCAAACTGTGTTTCAAACTTTCGTTGCCTGCACACCCTGCCGGGCGCGTCAGCGCGACAAGACAAGCTAAAGAAGACAGCAACCCAAAAAGTGCTCAACCCGCCAGGCGCGACCGAAACTGGTTAACGCGCTCGGCCGCCTCCACTCAAAACGCAAAGCTGATGCTCTGCGTGAAGGTGCGCGGTTCGTTGATGCCGGCGGCGGCAAGATTGCCCGGGGCCAGGGGCTGCGACAGGATCTGGTCGTAGTAGCGGGTGTCGGTGATGTTGCGGATGCCCAGGTTGATGGTCCAGCGCTGGCTGGCGTCGTTGATCAGCAGGAAGGCGTTGAACTGCTGGGTCGCGCCCTGCTGCTTGCGCGGGTCGAGATCGACATCGAGAAAGCGCGCGCTGCGATAGACCCAGTCCAGCCCCAGCGAGCCGCGCAGGCCATTGCCGAGCGGGAAGAAGAAATTGGGCGAGATCGCCGAGGTCCAGCGCGGCGCATAGGGCAGCTGCCTGCCGGACATATCCTGCGCGGCGCAGTCGTTGCTGCCTTCGGCCTTGGGGCAGTCCGGTGGATCGTTGGGCGTGCAGCCGGGTTCGGTGTCGGCGTAGCAGGGGCCGTCCTGGTAGTTCTTGTAGCGGGCGTCGGCATAGCCGACCGAACTACGGAACAGCAGGAAGGGCAGGGCCTCCGGCAGCCATTGGAAGTCGATCTCGCCGCCGCGCGATTCGGCGGTGCCGGCGTTGAAGACGATGAAGCGGTTGTCCTTGAAGGTGGACAGCTGCAGGTTCTTGAAGTCGGTGAAGAAGGCGGAGCCGCTGACCCGCATGCGGCCCTTGAACAGCCGCGCCTTGGTGCCGAATTCGTAGCTGGAGGCGCGCTCCGGCCCGAACTCGTTCTCGGTGCTGCGTAGCGGCAGGCCGTTGAAGCCGCCGCTCTTGTAGCCGCGCGCCCAGGTGAAATAGTGCGAAACCTGGCGGCTGGGCGAGAAGCGCAGGCCACCCTTGGGCGAATAGTCGCCCTCGTTGCGGGTGATGTAGGTGGTGTGGTCTTCCGAGCCGGCGATCTGCTCGATGACCGAGGGGCACTGCGCGTAGGCGGGGGTGCCGGGTTCGACGCCGGGCGGGCACAGGCGGGTCGCCTGCGCCGACAGCACGCCCTTCTTTTCCTGGCTGCCGTAGCGCACGCCGCCGATCAGCGCCCACTTGGGCAGGAAGCTGTACTCGAACTGGCCGAAGCCGGCATAGGTCTGTTCGTTCTGCTGCAGCCGCGCCCGCACGTTCTGGTTGTTGATGCCGGTGGCGTCGAGTAGGGGCAGCAGCGTGCTGAGCGGGCCGGACAGGGTGCTGCCGATGCCGCCAACGCCGCCGGGGATGCCATCGAAACAGTTGGAAACCCCCGCCGGCGCGGCGGTGCAGTAGGCCAGCGCGCCCGCCAGGTCTTCCAGCGTGAACAGGTCGGAGGCGCCATAGCTCGACCCCAGCAGGTAGATACCGGCGATGAAGTTGATGCCGTGGCCGTAGCCGAACAGATCCTTGCCGGAGCCGGTGAAGCGGACTTCCTGCGAGGTCTGCTGGTAGCGCGAGGGCTCGACCAGGCGGTCGTTGATGAAGGGGATCGGGGTGAAGTCGGCGTCGATGTCGCGCTTGGTCGCCAGCGACTCGGCCCAGGCCGAAATCGAGGTGACGCGGAAATTCTCGATGCCGCCAAAGCTCGGCAGCGGCATTTCCAGCGTCAGCGCATAGCTCTGGATACGGGCCTTTTCCTCACCGGGGAAATTGGTGGAGTTCTTGCGGTGGTCCAGATCGTCGTCGTAGTCCGGATCGTAGTCGCGGACGGTCGCTTCCATCTCCGGGCTGATCCGGTAAAGCTGGAAGTTGGAGTTGTTCTGCGCCAGCTCCGAGTACACCGCGCTGAAGTCGGCTACCAGGCCGGCATCGCCGGCATAGCGCAGGCGCGCCCGCAGGCTGTTGGTGGACTCGTTCTCTTCCGGCCGCTTGAGCTTGCTGTTGTAGAGCGTGTTGCGGTCGCCATTGGTGAAATTGCCGGACAGGCGCAGGCCGAAGTCGTGGCCGAACGGGATGTTCAGCGCCGGCCGCACCGACAGGTCGCCATAGCCGCGCGCCAGCATCTCGCCTTCGAGTTTCCAGTTCTCGCTGTCCGGCTTGTTGGTGACGACGTTGAACAGGCCGGCGGTGGAGTTCTTGCCGAACAGGGTGCCCTGCGGCCCGCGCAGCACCTCGTAGCGGTCGAGGTCGTTGAAGAAGGCGGAGAGGAAGTTGGCGCGGCCGTAGTAGACGCCGTCGATGACGGTGCCGACCGAGGGATCGAAGCCGAGATTGGTGTCCGGCGTGCCCAGGCCGCGCACCACGAACTGCCCGGCCGAACCGGAGACGTTCATGGTCACGTTCGGCACATAGTCCGACAGCTCCTGGAAGCCGCTCACCGCGCGTTCGCGGGCGAACTCCTCGCCGATCGATGTGATCGAGGCCGGCGCCCGCTCCAGGCTCTGCACCACCTTGGTGGCGGTGACGGTGACCTGCTCCAGTTCGCGCGGGGCCTCCTGGGCGCGGGCCGGGAGGACGAGTGCGGCGACGGTCAGCGCGACCACAAGGGGCGCGCGGAAGGAAAGCTTGCTCATGAGCAGCGATTGCGTATTTTCTGGGTCTGTTGTTCGAGCCCGGCCATCAGGCCGGGAAAGCCCTGGGTCTTCATCAGGCCGTCGTACTGGCTGCTGCGCAGCGCCAGGTCGCTGACCCCTTCGGCCAGCACGTTCACCACCTGCCAGCCCTCGCCCCGGCGTTTCAACTGGTAGTCCAGCGTCACCGCCTGGCCCTGGGCCGGCTGCAGCGTGGCGTGGACGACGCGGTCACCATTGGCCAGGGTCTCGCTGTCGCCGGTGCTGAAACGCACCGAGCCGGGGGTGGCGAACTCGGTGGCATAGGTGATCAGCACCGAGCGCCGCAGGGCGGCGCCGAACTGGGCGCGCTGGGCCTCGTCGAGATTTTTCCAGTGCCGGCGCAGCACCCGTTCGGCGATGAAGGGCAGGTCGAAGGCGCTGTCCACCGCGGGCCCCAGCTTGCCGATGCGGGCCTCGCAGCCGAGCGCCGGTGTCTTGTTCATGACCCCGACCAGGCTGTCGTGGAAGCGGGTGACGGTGTCGGTGGCGGCGTCGGCCGCCAGGCTGCGGGGCAGGGCGCCGAACAGCAGGGCCAGCGCCAGTACGGTGCGAAGCATGGGCGGAATCAGGCCCCGAACGGGCCGGCGGGAAAAAACAGGGCGGCAGGTTACCACGCGATGACAGTGCGCTCAGGGCGCCGGAGCGGCGATTCCGTCCCGCTGGTTTCGGACCGGCGGCGGACCAGTACCATGGCGGCCGTCACTGACCCACCTTCACGCCATGAAGTCCCTGTTCGCCCACCTGCTGCACCGCTGGATCCTGCGGGTGCTCACGCATCCGCGCCCAGTGCTGGCGGCGTCCCTGGTGCTGGCCCTGTTCGCGCTGGCGCTGGCCGGCACCCGCCTGAGCGTCGACACCAACCCGGCCAACATGCTGTCGGCCGAACTCCCCTGGCGGCAGGCCGAACAGGCCCTGCAGGACGCCTTCCCCGACAGCGAGCCGGGTCTGGTGCTGGTGATCGACGGTGCCAGCATCGAGGCCGCCGCCGCGACCCAGGCAGCCCTGGTGACGGCCTTGCAGCCGCAGGTCGAGCACTTCCTGGCGGTGCGCGCCGCCGAGCTGGATCCCTACTTCCGCCGCCACGGCCTGCTCTACCTCGAGCTCGACGGCTTGCAGGACTTTGCCGACAGCCTGCTGAGGGCGCAGCCTTTCCTCGGCGCCCTGGCCCGCGAGCCCAGCCTGTCCGGCATCGCCAACCTGCTGTCGCGGGTGCTGGAAGCGCCCGAGCAGGGTTTCGACCTGGCACCGGCGCTGAACGCCTTTGCCGACTCGGTGGACGCCGCCGCCCGTGGCCAGGCCCAGCCCCTGGCCTGGTCACGGCTGATGGTGACGCCGGCGGGCCTGAACCCCGGCACCCGGCGCTTCATCGAGTTGCAGCCGGTGCTCGACTACGGCCGCCTGCAGCCGGCGACGGAGGCGGTGCAGGCGATCCGCGCGGCCATTGCCGCGCTGCCGCAGCCGGCCACCGCGACCGTCCGGCTGACCGGCAGCAAGGCACTGGAGCACGAGGAGATCGGCATGGCCTTCAGCGGCGCGCTGCTGGCCTTCGGCGTCGCCCTGGTGCTGGCGACCGGGCTGCTGTTCGTCGCCCTGCGTTCCGGCCGCCTGGTCGGTGCGACGGTGCTGACCCTGCTGTTCGGGCTGATCCTCACCGCCGGCTTCGCGGCGCTGGCGGTCGGTCAGCTCAACCTGATCTCGATGGCCTTTGCCGTGCTCTATGTTGGCCTCGGGCTCGACTACGCGCTGTACCTGGCGATGCGCTACCGCGAGCTGCGCCAGGCCGGCGTTGGCCATCGCAACGCGATTCCGCAGGCGGCCGGCGATGTCGGCGGCTTCCTGTTCGTCTGCGCTGCGACCACCTCGCTGGGCTTCCTGGCCTTCGTGCCGACCAGCTTCACCGGCATCGCCGGCCTGGGGCTGATCTCCGGCGCCGGCATGTTCATCAGCCTGCTCGCCAGCCTCAGCGTGCTGCCGGCCCTGCTGGCGCTGTGGCCGGCCATCGACACCCCGCCAGCGCGGCCCTCGCCCAGGCTCGACCGCCTGCTGGAGCTGCCCTACACCCGGGCCCGGCCGATCTGGCTCACCATGGCCCTGCTGCTGGCCGGCGCGGCGCTGCTGGCGCCGCGCGCGCGCTTCGACTTCGACCCCCTGCATCTGCGCGATCCCGACTCCGAGTCGGTGTCGACCTTCCGCGACCTGCTGCGCGATCCCGCTATCCCGACCCTGACGCTGTCGGCCGTGGTCGCCGACGATGCCGCCGCGCGGGCGCTGAGCGCCACGCTGGCGCAGCGGCCCACGGTGGCTCGGGCCATGAGCGTGCTCGACCTGATCCCGACCGAGCAGGACGAGAAGCTGGCCCTGATCGAGGAACTGAACCTGAGCCTGGGTCCGGCCATCACCGGCGGCGCCGAACTGCAGGTGCTGTCTCGCCCCGAAGACGCCGCCTCGCTCGACCGCCTGCAGGATGCGATGAGCCGGGCCGGTCAGCTCTGGCAGGGCGAGTCCGCCGCCGCCGCGAAGCGGCTGGCGGGGGCGCTGTCGAAGCTGCAGCAGGCGCCAGAGCCGGACCTCCACATCCGGCTGCTGCGCGACAACCTGCTGACCGCGCTGCCGGCACAGATCAGCCAGTTGCGCGAACTGCTGTCGGCCGGCCCGGTCACCGAGGCCGAGCTGCCCGGGTGGCTGCGCGCGCGCTGGCGTGCCAGTGACGGTCGGCCCCGGGTCGAGGTCTGGCCCAGGGAAGTGCTCGACGATAACGCCGCCACCGCCCGCTTCGTCGCCGACGTGCGCGCGGCCGCGCCAACGGTCAGCGGCGGCCCGGTCGGCATGATCGAGGCCGGCCAGGCGGTGGTGCGGGCCTTCCGCCAGGCCTTCCTGTACTCGCTGATCGCGATCACGCTCCTGCTCTGGCTGCTGCTGCGCAGCCTGCGCGACACCCTGCTGGTCCTGGTGCCCCTGGTCGCCGCCGGCCTGCTGACCCTGGCCGGTTCGGTGCTGTTCGACACGCCGTTCAACTTCGCCAACGTCATCGCCCTGCCGCTACTGCTGGGCGTCGGCGTCGACTACGGCGTCTATCTGGTGCAGCAGGGCCGGCAATTGCCGGCGAACAGCAACCTGCTCAAGACCGGCGCCACCCGCGCGGTACTGTTCGGCGCCCTGGTGACGCTGGCCAATTTCGGTGACCTGATGCTGGCGCGGCATCCGGGCATGGTCAGCATGGGGCTGCTGCTGACGGTGGGCTTGTCGATGATCCTGATCTGCACGCTGGTGCTGCTACCGAGCCTCCTGCGCCGGTTCCGCTCGTGAATAAATCTACTGCGCTGCCCATTCGCCGCCTCATGCGGTGCTCGAAATGCTCACGCACTTTAGTGCGCTGCGCTTTCTGCGCTCCTATTCGTTGCGACTGGGCATGCTCGCTACGATTTCTTCACGAGCGATGATCCTTCTATG
>JAUYNO010000005.1 GCA_030696045.1 Stagnimonas sp.
CCGGCGCGGCCGGCAGCGGTGCCGGGGCCTGCGCCAGCTCGTTGGGGATGGAGCTGCCGGGCGTCAGGCTGTAGCCGCGACGCACCGCGATCCATTCGTCCGGATTGCGCGCCAGGGTCTGCGGCGGCACCCCGGCCACCAGCCGGGTGCAGCTCGGCGGGCGGATGGTCTCGACGCCGTCGGCGCCCACCGCCTGCAGCGCCAGCTGACCGGCCGCAGTGCAGGCCCGCTGCTCGTCGCCGGAATGCTGGAAGAAGTACTCGCCGGCAGTGAGGCTGATGCGGTGGCCGCTCATGTAGATGTAGAGCGGCCAGTTGGTCGATAGCTGGGGATGCTTCCAGACCACCCGCAGATAGCCGTGCGAGAGGCTGAAGATGCTCTTCAGATCCTTGGCGTAGGCGGCGAACGGCAGGCGCTCGACACCGGCCTCGGTGTTCGGGCCGATGTCGAGAAAACCGTGGCGGGCAAAGCGCAGGGTCAGCCGGCCGCTGGCCTGGCTGACGATCAGATCCTGCTCCTGCAGGGCATCGCCTACTTTCAGCGCCAGGCGCTTGCCGTCGCGCTCCACCGCCACCGCGCCGGTGACGGTATCGACGGTGAGCACGGCCTCCTCGGCGCGACTGGCGCTGGCAGCCATCAGGGCAGCGAACGCGAAGGCCAGGCGCAGGGGGGTAGACGTCATGTCAGCAGATCAGCCAGTGGTTTGCCCGAGAATTTCCGCGCGCCTGCGCCCGACCCGAGTCCGATGCGGTGATGGTCGCGGCCATCCCCTTATCCGCCCGCGAGTCGCGCCCGGAGCGCGCGAAGCAGCTGCGGCCAATCTTAAGGAAATGCGCAGGAAAATTCTTGAGATAGCCGAAACTGCTCACCTGATGGGTGATGAAGCCCAGCTCAAGCCTCGGCGCTGGTCGCGAGTCGGGGCAGCAGGGCCGCCAGCACGCGCCGCACCTTGTCCATGCCGGCCTCGATGGAGGCGTGGATCTCGTCGTGGATGCCGGCGCCGGCCGGCGATAGCCCGGCGGCCCAGTTCACCGACACCGCCAGGCAGGCGTAGTCCAGGCCCAGCTCGCGCGCCAGCCCGGCCTCCGGCATGCCGGTCATGCCGACCATGTCGGCGCCGTCGCGCTGCAGGGCGCGGATCTCGGCCGGAGTCTCCAGTCTTGGTCCCTGGGTCACCGCCATCACGCCGGCACGGCCCAGCTCGACGCCAGCGGCAGCGGCAGCGGCCAGCAGCGCGGCGCGCAGTGGCGGCGCATAGGGATGGGTGAACTCGACGTGCTCCAGCACCGAACCCGGCTGGCCATCGGAATAGGTATGTTCCCGCCCCCAGCTGCGGTCGATGAGATCGTCCGGCACGGCAACTTCGCCGGGCGCGAACCAGGGCGCGATGGCGCCGACGGCGGCGATCGCCACCACCTGCTGCACGCCGACGTCCTTCAGGGCACGCAGGTTGGCGCGGTAGTTGATGGCATGCGGCGGCAACTTGTGGCCCTCGCCATGCCGCGCCAGGAACCAGGCCTCACAACCCGCCACCCGCCCCCGCAGCAGCGGCGCGCTGGGCTTGCCGTAGAGCGTGTCGAGGTCCCGCCGCTCCAGCACCTCCAGGCCCGGCCACTGGTTCATGCCGGTGCCGCCAATTATCGCGATGCTGGTCATCAGAGATTCGCTGCGTAAATGGCGGGCAGCTGCCGCCAGTATTCCTTCACATCCATGCCGCAGCCGAAAACATAGCGGTCGGGCAGTGACAGGCCGATGTATTCGGCGTGCGCGCTGGGCGCGCGGCGGTCGTGCAGTTTCTCGCTCAGCACCGCCACCTTCAGCGAGGCCGGCTGGAACTCCAGCAGGGCCTTGCGGATCGCCACCAGGGTGTGGCCCTCGTCAAGAATGTCGTCGATCACCAGCAGGTGCCGGCCTTCGAGCGCGGTGTCGGGCTGGCGCTTCCAGATCAGGCCGCCACCCTGGGTGGCGCCGCGATACCGGGTGGCATGCAGGTAGTCGAGTTCGAACGGAATCTCCAGCCGCCGGGTCAGCTCGGCGGTGGCGTACAGGCCACCGTTCATCACGCAGAGCACCAGGGGCAGCAGACCCTGGTAGTCGGCATTGATGCGCTGTGCCAGGCGCTCGTAGGCGGCGTCGATCTCGGCGCGACCGACCAGCAATTCGGCCTTGGCGAGTATGGCCTGCGCCTCCTCGTGCCGGCTCATGCCGTAGCCGCGACCGGGGCCGGACGCCGGTACAGGCGTTTCAGGCGCGCGCTGGACAGGCGGTTGATCTTGAAGCCGCGCAGCGACTCCAGCACCCGCATGGCGCCGTGGCGGTCGTTGCAGACCGGGATCATGTCGCAGCCGGCCTCCAGCGCCATCATCGCGCGTTCCTCCAGGGTGCCGACCACGGCGGCGCCGCCCATGCTCAGGTCATCGCAGAAGATCGCGCCGTTGTACTTCCACTCGCGGCGGATCACGCCACGGATCCAGCGCTCGGACAGCGAGGCCGGCAAGGGATCGACGCTGGTGTAGCGGACGTGGGCCATCATGATCGACTCCAGACCCTCGTCCATCAGCGCCTTGAACGGCTGCATGTCGGCGTCCAGCACCGGGCGCTGGCGGCGATCCACCGGCAGTTCGACGTGGGAATCGGCGACCACCGCGCCATGCCCCGGGAAGTGCTTGCCGGTGGCCGACAGCCCGGCCGCGTTCAGGCCCTGCCAGAAGGCACGCGCCAACTCGACCAGGGTGCCGCATTCCCCGGCGAAGGCACGGTCGCCGATGATCTGGCTGATCTCGCAATCGCGGTCCAGCACCGGCGCGAACGGCAGGTCGAAGCCGAAGCCACCGAGCTCCTGACCGATCAGCTCGCCATAGCGGCGCGCCTCCTCCAGCGCCTTGCTGGGCGACTCCTCGTGCAGCTTGCCCAGGGTGCGCATCGCCGGAATGCGCGAAAAGCCGACCCGGAAGCGCTGCACCCGGCCGCCCTCGTGATCGACCGCCAGCAGCGGCCGGGTCTTCTTGACCGCCAGGATGTCGTCGCAGAGCCGCTTGAGCTGCTCGGGATCGCGGTAGTTGCGGGTGAACAGCAGGACGCCACCGACCAGCGGGTGCTCGATCAGCTCGCGATCCTCGGGGCTGAGGTCTTGGCCGGCGATGTCGAGCATCACCGGGCCGAGCAGGGTGCCGCCAGAAGCATTACTCATGCAGGTCCACTTGGGTCCCCAGGGGGACGAGGTCAAAGAGTTCGATTACATCGGCATCCGCCATCCGGATGCAGCCATGGGACGCCGGACGGCCCAGTTCGGCCCGGTGCGGGGTGCCATGGATGTAGATGTAGCGCCGCATGCTGTCGACGCAGCCCAGGCGGTTGCGCCCCGGTTCCAGGCCCGACAGCCAGAGGATGCGGCTGGTGATCCAGTCCCTATCCGGAAACGCAGCCAGGGCCTCGGCGGTGCACAGCGGCAGCTCGCGGGCGACCCGCCGCCCCCGGAACACGGTGCCGGCCGGCGCACCGGCGCCGATCTTGGCGCGCACCCGGTGCCGCCCGCGCGGCGTGCAGCCGGAGCCCTGGATCTCGCCGATGCCATTGGCGCCAGTGGAGACCAGGTATTGCTTGGCAACGCGCTCGCCTTCCCAGACGGTGAGGCGCTGCGTGCTCAGGTCCACGCTTAGGCGGAGGTTCCCCAATCTCTAATCCCAGGTCTTGTAGGGGGTCACGGACAGCGCGTGATTGTAATAGCGGCGGTCCTCGGTGATCTCCCTGCCGAGCCATTCAGGTTTGTCGAAGGTCTCATCCTCGGCGCCCAGTTCGATCTCGGCCACGATCAGCGGCGCGTTGTCGCCCTCGAACACGTCGATCTCCCAGACATGCGGCCCGAGCCGCAGGTAGTGGCGGGTCTTGAGGATCAGGCCGCTGCACAGGCTCGCCAGCATCTCCTCGGCCTCGGCGGCCGGAATCTCGTACTCGTATTCGGCCCGGCTCATGCCCACCTTGGCGGCCTTGACGTTGAGCTTGCCGACCTCGCCCTCCACCCGCACCCGCACGCTGGCCTTGCCCCCCAGCGGCGCCAGATAGCCATGCCGCATCGGGATGGATTTCTGAACCTGGGCACGCCAGCCGTCGTTGCGGACCAGGAATTTGCGCTCGATTTCTATCGCCATGTCGGATTCGCTCAGCGCTCGAACAGCGCCATGCTTTCGACATGGCTGGTGTGGGGAAACATGTCCATGGCGCCGGCCTTGCGCAGGGTGTAGCCGCCTGCGGCCAGCAGGGCGGCATCGCGCGCCAGGGTGCCGGGATGGCAGGACACGTAGAGGATGCGCTGGGCCTTGTTGGCGATCAGCAGCGGCATGATCTCCTGGGCGCCGGCACGCGGCGGATCGATCAGCACCGCCGGGTAGCGCTGCCGCAGGTACTCGGCCTTGGGATCGGGCTTGAACAGGTCGGCGACATGCCAACGCACCTGCCCCACCCCGTTGGCGGCGCAATTGGCGGCGCCGCGCGCCACCAGGCCGGTATCGCCTTCGACCGCAGTGACCTGCGCGCCCGTCTTCGCCAGCGGCACGGTGAAATTGCCGAGACCGGCGAACAGTTCCAGCACCGCCTCGCCCGGCTGCGGCGCCAGCCAGGCTATGGCCTGCCGCACCATCGCCTGCGACAGCGCGCCATTGACCTGGATGAAGTCGGCCGGCAAAAAAGACAGCCGCGCCGCGCTGCCGTCCGGTGAATAGCTCAGCTCGCGGCGCGGGCCGCTCAGCGGCTGGATGCTGTCCAGCCCGCCGGGCTGCAGCAGCACCTCGAAATCATGCTCGGCGGCGAAGGCGGCGAGGATCTCGCGGTCCTGCTCCGAGGGGTTCTGCAGCACCCGGAACACCAGGGTGACGTGCTCGGCCGCGGCCATCTCGATCTGCGGGATGGCCTGGCGGATCGCCAGCCGGTCGATCATCTGGGCGATGGCCTTGAGCTTGAGGCCAACGCGCGGGTCCAGCACCACGCAGGCGTCGAGCGTGGCGAGGAAGGAGCAGCCGCGCTCGCGGAAGCCGACCAGGCTGCCGCCCTTGCGCTCGACGAACTTGACGCCCAGCCGCGCCCGCCGGCGGTAGCCCAGGTTGCTGCCGGTCAGTGGCGGCACCACTTCCCGCGGTTCGACCCGACCGATGCGGGCCAGGCTGTTGAGCAGTTCCGACTGCTTCCAGACGATCTGCTGCTCCGGCGCCAGGTGCTGCAGCGCGCAGCCACCGCAGACACCGAAATGGGCGCAGGGCGGCGTGACGCGGTCGGGGCTGGCGAGCTTGACCGCCGTCACCTGTCCTTCGTCGTGGTCACGCCAGCGGCCGGTGTAGCGGAACTCGACCGTCTCGCCCGGCAGGGCATCGGCGATGAAGCTGACCTTGCCGTCGAGCCGGGCGACGCCCCGGCCTTCGTGATCGAGCCCGGTGACTTCGGCGGTATAGCTGCCTTGCGGCAGGCTGCGCTTGCGCACCATCAGGCGCTCCAGCCTCTGGCGAAGGCGCGCCAGTGCGGCGCCGCCTGCGCCGCCAGCCAGCCGCGCACGCGGCTGCGCTGCTCGGCCACCTCGGCCGGGCCGCGCTCACCGGTGGCCTGCCAGAGCGCCAGGGCCAGCAGGTAGGCGATCAGCGCATCGGCGCCACCACCGGCGCGCAGGCGTTCGCGATCCCCCGCCGCGTAGGCGGTTTCGACCTCGGCGGCGCGCAGTCCCAGCCCATGCGGCAGACCGTGCACGGCGGCCAGCTCGGCCAGGAAGGCGGTGCCGGCCGCGAAACCGAAATGGGCGGCCAGGCTGCGCGGCCCGCGCTCCGCCAGCAGGCGCGGCAGCGCCAGCCCGCCCGCCAGCGCCCGGGCCAGCAGCTGGCTCCGGTAGTGCTGCGCGGCGTCCCAGGCCCAGACCGGGCCCTCGGTGCGCGCCAGCTCGGTCTCCAGGCCGCGCAGCAGCGCCGCCTCGCCGTCGGCGTCGTCGAATTCCACCAGCTCGACGCCCTCCGGCCCGGCCCGCAGCAGCACCGCCGCCACCACCCGCCGCAGCTGCGGCGGCTGCGCCGGCGCCTGCTGGCGGGCGACCCTCAGGGTGGTCATCGCCAGCACCGCTTCGGCATCGGAGAAAGCCTCCAGCGCCAGCAGGCGCTTGGCCGCACCCGGGTCCGGCACTGTTTTCAGATCGAGCAGCCACATGGGATCAGGACGGGAACACGCCGGTGGAGATGTAACGGTCGCCGCGGTCGCAGACGATGCTGACGATCACAGCGTTCTCGACCTCGCGGCAGAGTTGCAGCGCGCTCCACAGCGCGCCACCGGAGGACGGGCCGCAGAACAGTCCTTCCAGCCGCGCCGCCTCGCGCATGGTGTGTTCGGCGTCGGCGCTGCTGACTTCGATGATGCGGTCGACCCGGGAGCGGTCAAAGATCTTCGGCAGATAGGCTTCCGGCCACTTGCGGATGCCCGGAATGCTGCTCTCGCCATCCGGCTGTACGCCGATGATTCGCACCGCCGGGTTCTGCTCCTTGAGGTAGCGCGAGCTGCCCATGATGGTGCCGGTGGTGCCCATGCTGGAAACGAAGTGGGTGATGCTGCCTTCGGTGTCGCGCCAGATTTCCGGGCCGGTGGTTTCGTAGTGGGCGCGCGGGTTGTCGGGGTTGGCGAACTGGTTGAGCACCCGGCCCTGGCCCTGGCGCTCCATGGCGTCGGCCAAGTCGCGGGCGCCCTCCATGCCCTGCTCCTTGCTGACCAGGACCAACTCGGCGCCGAAGGCCTTCATCACCGCCCGCCGCTCCACCGACAGGTGCTCCGGCATGATCAGCACCATGCGGTAACCGAGCGCGGTGGCGGCCATCGCCAGCGCGATGCCGGTATTGCCGCTGGTGGCTTCGATCAGGGTGTCGCCAGGCTTGATCTCGCCCCGATCCTGGGCGCCACGGATCATCAGGTAGGCGGGCCGGTCCTTGACCGAGCCGGCCGGATTGTTGCCTTCGAGCTTGGCCAGTAGCGTGTTGTTGCCGATGCCCGGTAGGCGGCGGAGCTGGACCAGCGGGGCGTTGCCGATGGTTTCGGCCAGAGTGAGAGCTCGCATGGCCTCTATTTTAAGGGGCCACCCTCTCCAGCACGACAAACGCCAGTACACGGCCGTCCTCGTCGCTCAGCGAAACCTGGCCGTTGACGACGCCGAGCGCCGCCAGCCGTTGCTGCATGGCCGGGCTGTAGATCAGCGACGGACGGCTGCGGGCGTCCTGCACATAGCCGACGTCGTGATGGCTGACACCGTCGCGAAAGCCAGTGCCGAGCGCCTTCACGAAGGCCTCCTTCACCGCGAAGTGCTTGGCCAGGTAGTTGCCGGCACGCCGCGCCGGATCGAAGCGCTCACGCTCCACCGGCATCAGGATCTTGTCGACGAAATGCTCCCCGTAACGCACCCAGAGGCGGTCGACGCGGCTGATCAGCGTGAGATCGGTTCCGACGCCGAAGATCATGGCGTTATCGGCTGTGCCGGACTTCCAGCATCTTGCGGCGCATTTCAGCGACCGCCGCCGGCAGGCCCAGGAACACCGAGCGGGCGACGATGGCGTGGCCGATGTTCAGCTCGACGATCTCGGGAATGGCGGCAATCGGGCCGACGTTGTCGACCGTCAGGCCATGCCCGGCGTGGATCTCGAAGCGTTCGGCGGCGACCTCGGCGAACGCGCGGATCTGCGCCAGCTCGCCAGCTACCGCAGCGTCATCGCCGGCCTCGCAGTAGCGGCCGGTGTGGATTTCCAGGTGCGGCGCGCCGCTGCGCGCCGCCGCCTCCAGCTGCCGCGCCTCGGGGTCGATGAACAGGGCGACCTCGATGCCGGCGTCACCGAGCTGCTGGCAGGCGCTGCGCACCGCCGCGAAATGGCCGGCGACATCGAGCCCGCCCTCGGTGGTCTTTTCCTCGCGCTTCTCCGGCACCAGGCAGACGTAGCGCGGCCGGGTCCGGAGGGCGAAGGCGACCATCGCCTCGGTGACCGCCATTTCCAGGTTCACTGGCGCCGGGCAGCGCGGAATCAGCCGCAGCACGTCGTGATCCTGAATGTGGCGGCGGTCCTCGCGCAGATGCACGGTGATCGAATCGGCGCCGGCGGCGACCGCCACCAGGGCGGCCTCGACCGGGTCCGGGTAGCGGGTGCCACGCGCCTGGCGCAGGGTGGCGACGTGATCGACATTGACGCCCAGGCGCAGCGCTCGGAGGGGGGTGTTCATCGCGGCTCTCGAAAAACTGGCAGCAATCTTACGGCTTCGGAACGCAGGAGCACGTCGATCCGGTCACTCAGCCCGACAGCGGGGCCGCAAGCTCACGCAGTTCACGCAGCAGCCGGGCCGTCTCCAGCGGCTTGCCCCCCAGCTGGCGCTGCAGCGCCTGGCGCAGCAGGCGGCGGGCGTCCTGGCGCGGCGCGGCGGCGGTCAGCCGGTCGTCGCGCAGGGCGATCAGGCTGGCGCCCTCGTAGCCCTCGGCGTCGATCGCGGCGGTCGGCAGCGGGCCGCGCTCCCAGTCGTAGCGATAGCGCTGGCCGGGTTCGAGGTCCCCGGGCAGGCGCAGGCCGTAGCCGAGCTCCTCCAGCAGGCGGCACTCAAAGGCGCGCAAGGCCGGCTCGACCTCCTCCGCCAGGCGGGCCAGCAGGCCGACGTAGGCGGCGAACAGGATCGGATGCGGATCGTCGCGGGCGCAGAGCCGCAGCAGCAGCTCGTTGGCATACCAGGCGCAGAACAGCCGCTCGCCGGCCAGCGGCGCCGGCAGGCCCTGCGCCTCGATGCCGGTCACCGTGCCCAGCTCGCCCCGGGCGATCCAGGACAGCAGCAGCGGCCGCAGCGGCTGCAGGTGGGCACGGGTCTTCGAGCGCGGACCGCGCGCGCCCTTGGCGATCAGACCGACGCGGCCGTGCTCGGGCGTGAAAGCCTCGATCAGCAGGCTGGTGTCGCCGTAGCTGCGGGTGTGCAGCAGGTAGGCCGGTTGCAGCTCGATGCGCCGGCTTTGCATCGGAAAGCCGCGCTACTCGCCGCCGGAATAGCCGAACTTGGCGAGCGCCTTCGGGTCGTCGCTCCAGTTCTCCTTGACCCGGCACCAGAGCTTGAGGAAGACCTTGCGGCCGCGCGCGCGCTCGATGTCGCGCCGGGCATTGGAGCCGATCAGCTTCAGGGTCTCGCCGTCCTTGCCGATGACGATGGCCTTCTGGCCTTCGCGCTCGACCCAGATCACCGCCGAGATCTTGTCGAGCTGACCCTCGCGCTCGTACTTCTCGATCTCGACCGTGGTCGCGTAGGGCAGTTCCTGGTGCAGGTTGCGGATCAGTTTCTCGCGGATGATCTCGGCGGCGCTGAAAGCGGCGTCGTGGTCGGTGAGCATGTCCTCCGGGTACATCGGCTCGCCTTCAGGCAGTCGCGCGAACAGCTCAGCCGCCAGTCCGCTGAGGCCGTCGCGCTTGAGCGCCGACAGCGGCACGATGAAGGCCCAGTCGCGCAGCTTGGCCAGCTTCTCCAGCTCCGGCAGCAGGCGCTCCTTGTCCTCCAGCCGGTCCACCTTGTTGACCACCAGACCGACCGGGGTGGCGATGCCTTCCAGCCGCTCCAGCACGCCGGCGTCCTCGTCGGTCCAGCGGCCGCACTCGACCACGAACAGGATCAGGTCGACGTCGTGAATGGCGCCCGAGGCAGCCTGGTTCATGACCTTGTTGAGCGCCCGTTCGGCATGGCGGTGCAGGCCCGGGGTATCGACGAACACCACCTGGCCGCGCTCGTCGTGCAGCACGCCCTGGATGCGGTGCCGGGTGGTCTGCGGCTTGTGGCTGACGATGCTGACCTTGCGGCCCACCAGGACGTTCAGCAGGGAGGACTTGCCCACGTTCGGGCGCCCCAGGATGGTGACCATTCCACTACGCATGCGCGCTTTCCTTCAGTTTTTCGATCATCAGCCGAGCGGCGTCCTGCTCGGCCTGCTTGCGGCTGCTGCCGCCGGCCTCGGTCTGTTCTCCGCTGTCCGGCAGCCGGCAACAGACCTGGAACATCCGCCGGTGCGGCGGCCCGTGTTCGGACAGCACGGCATATTCCGGCAGCGGCCGGGGCACTGCTTGCAGGGCTTCCTGCAGGCGGGTTTTTGAATCCTTCAGCGAATCGGCTTCCGGCGGATGGTCCAGCAGGCTCTGGAACTGACGCAGCACCACGGCCCGGGCCGGCTCGAAGCCGGCGTCGAGATAGACCGCACCGAGCAGCGCTTCCAGCGCGTCGGCGAGGATGGACTCGCGCCGGAATCCGCCGCTCTTGAGCTCGCCGCTGCCCAGTCGCAGCTGGTCGCCCAGGTTCAGCGCCTTGCCCAGGCGCGCCAGGCTGTCCTCGCAGACTAGGCTGGCACGCCAGCGCGACAGATCCCCTTCGTCCGCCTTCGGCCAGGCGCCGTAGATCGCCTCGGCGATCACGAAATTCAGCAGGCCGTCGCCGAGGAACTCCAGGCGCTCGTAATGTGGGCTGCCGGCGCTGCGGTGCGTGAGGGCCCGCTGCAGCAGGGCGCGATCGGCAAACCGGTGGCCGAGCGCGGTTTCAAGGGGACTGGGCGCGGCTGCGGTCACTCGGCGCCGGAAACCGGCTCGCTGCCGGTGAAGACCAGCGAGATGTCGGCGTTGTAGAACAGATGGGCGCGCGCCTCGTAGTCATAGACCAGCGACACCTTGCCACGGTCACCCCGTTTCACCTTGATGTCGGTGGGCTCAATGATGCTCATGTCATCGACCATCCAGCGCCGCTCCAGGGCCTTGCGCACTTCGATCGGGTCGGTCGAGCCCTCGCTGGCCACACCCTTGACCGCCTTGGCGATCTTGAAGTGGTTGGAGTACAGCGGAAAAACCTTGGCCCCGACGATGCCGTAGATGGCCAGGGTGCCGAAGATGAACAGCAGCTTGAACATGCCGGCGCCTCGCTGACGGCTGCGCATTTGCATGGGGGTCTCCCTTGGATCGGTGGTGTGGGGTGGCAACGCCGCCGATGTTAGCGGATGCCCTGGCCGATGCGGGACAGCACCGGCCGCTGGGTCTCGAAGTCCCAGCTCATCCAGATGAAGAAGGCGCGGCCCTTGAGATAGGCCTCCGGCACCGTGCCCCAGTAGCGGGAGTCGCTGGAGCCATCGCGGTTGTCGCCCATCATGAAGTACTGGCCCTCGGGCACGGTGAACTCGAAGTCCTGCGGCGGGCGGTCCGGGTTCTGCAGGATGTCGTGCACCGCGCCCTCGTAGTCCTCGCGCAAGCGCTGGTTGCTGGCGTCGAAGCGGCCCTGCAAATCCTGGGACACCAGCTGGCCGTTGACGGTCAGCTGCTTGTTGACATAACGGACGGTGTCGCCCGGCAGGCCAATGACGCGCTTGATGAAATCGGCCTTGGGGTCGACCGGATAGCGGAACACCACCACGTCGCCGTGCTTGGGTTGGCCCAGGCCCAGCAGTTTGCAGTCGCCCACCGGACAGCGCAGGCCGTAGGCAAAGCGGTTGACCAGGATGAAGTCGCCGACATGCAGGGTCGGGATCATCGAGCCGGAAGGGATGCGGAAAGGCTCGACCACGAAGGAGCGCAGCAGGAACACCGCCGCGATCACCGGGAAGAACTGGCGCCCGAAATCGACCAGCCAGCTCGCCTTGGCCGGTTCGCCGCCGGCCACCAGGGCTGCGGCCTTGCGGGCCGGCTCCAGCCGGTAGCGATCCAGCACCCAGAGCACGCCGGTGAGGACGGTGAGCACGAACAGGATAGAGGCGAAGTCGGTGCCCAGGTGGGTGAAGAAGCCGCTCATGGTGATCTCTTTGCGTCCTTTACTTGCGATCCATGCCCAGCACGGCCAGGAAGGCCTCCTGCGGGATTTCGACCGAGCCGACCTGCTTCATGCGCTTCTTGCCCTCTTTCTGCTTTTCGAGGAGCTTCTTCTTGCGGCTGGCGTCGCCGCCGTAGCACTTGGCGGTGACGTCCTTGCGCAGCGCCTTCACCGTGGTGCGGGCAATGATCTTGGCGCCGATGGCGGCCTGGATGGCGACATCGAACATCTGCCGGTGGATGACCTCCTGCATGCGCTCGCAGAGGTCGCGGCCACGGTTGTAGGAGGCGTCGCGGTGGACGATGGAGGCCAGGGCATCGACCTTGTCGCCATTCACCAGCACGTCGAGCTTGACCACGTCGGCGGCCTGGAAGCGGCTGAATTCGTACTCGAAGCTGGCGAAGCCCCGGCTGACCGACTTCAGGCGGTCGAAGAAGTCGAGCACCACCTCCGCCAGCGGCATCTCCACTTCCATCTGCACCTGGGAACCGACGTAGCGCAGGTTCTTCTGCACGCCGCGCTTCTCCATGCACAGCTGCATCACCGGGCCGACATACTCGTTCGGCATCAGCACGCGGGCGACGATGATGGGTTCGCGCACTTCCTCCAGGCTGCCGGGCTCGGGCAGTTCGGAAGGATTGTCGATCTTCACCACCTCGCCATCGGTTTTCAGCACCTCGTAGACCACGCTGGGCGCGGTGGTGATGAGATTGAGGTTGTACTCGCGTTCCAGGCGCTCCTGCACGATTTCCATGTGCAACATGCCGAGGAAGCCGATGCGGAAGCCGAAGCCGAGCGCCGTCGAGTTCTCCGGCTCGTACTGCAGCGCCGAGTCGTTCAGCCGCAGTTTCTGCAAGGACTCGCGGAAGTCCTCGAAATCGTCGGCATCGACCGGGAACATGCCCGCGAACACGCGCGGCTGCACGTGGGCGAAGCCGGGCAGCGGCTCCTCACAGGGGTTGCCGGCCAGGGTGATGGTGTCGCCGACCGGCGCACCCAGGATGTCCTTGATGTTGGCGACGATCATGCCGACCTCGCCACATTCCAGCTGGTCCTTGAACACGCGCTTGGGCGTGTTCACCGCGATCATGGTGATCTCGTAGTCGCGGCCGGTGGACATCACCCGGATCTTCTGGCCCTTCTTCACCGAGCCGTGCATGACCCGCACCAGCGAGACCACGCCCAGGTAGTTGTCGAACCAGGAATCCGCGATCAGCGCCTGCAGCTTGCCATCCGGATTGCCCTTCGGCGGCGGCAGACGGGTGGTGACCTCTTCCAGCACATCCAGCACGTTGAGCCCGGTCTTGGCGGAGATGCGCAGAGCATCCTCGGCCGGCACGCCGATGATCTCCTCGATCTCCTTCACCACCCGATCCGGTTCGGCGTTCTGCAGGTCGATCTTGTTGAGGACCGTCATCACTTCCAGGTTGAGGTCGATCGCGGTGTAGCAGTTGGCGACGCTCTGCGCCTCGACGCCCTGGGAGGCATCGACCACCAGCAGTGCGCCCTCGCAGGCGGCCAGTGAGCGGCTGACTTCGTAGGAGAAATCGACATGTCCCGGAGTGTCGATCAGGTTGAACTGGTACAGCTCGCCGTTGCGCGCCTTGTAATGCAACTGCACCGCCTGTGCCTTGATGGTGATGCCGCGCTCGCGCTCGATGGGGTTGTTGTCGAGGATCTGCTCGGTCATCTCGCGCTGCTCCAACCCGCCGGTGAGCTGGATGAAACGGTCGGCCAGGGTCGATTTGCCGTGGTCGATATGGGCGATGATGCAAAAATTGCGGATATGGGACTGCTGCATGTGCTCACGCCGGCCGGCGCGAAGCCGGAACGGTCAAAAAATGGTCGCGGAGTATAGCGGTTAGGTGCTCAGGTCGGCTTCGATGGCGTCGATATCCGGGGTCACCGCACAAACGAAACGGCCGTCCGGCGCCAGCAATACCGGGATGCTCAGCCCGTAAGCCTCGCTCCAGACGGGGTCGGAATCGACCAGCGCGGTCTCGACCTCCAGCCGACCCTCGAACTCCGCCATCAGTTCCGCCTCGAAGTCCTCGCAGAGATGGCAGCCCGGCCGGGTCAGCAGGGTGTAGCGGCGGCCACCCAGCGCCATTCCCATCTACTTGCCGCCTCCCGGCTCGGCGGCCGGCATCGCCAGGGCCAGGAACAGCGGCCCGCCATCGCGCTGGACCAGCACCGGCACGCTGCCACCCGGCGGCAGGCCGGCGGCGACCTCGCGCAGGCGCTCGGGGCTGTCGATCTTCTGGCCACTGATGGTGAGCAGGACATCGCCCTCGCGGATGCCGGCGTCCTGGCCCGGCCCCGGCTCGACCCGGACCACGCCGACGCCACCCTCGGCGACGCGGGCCAGGGCGCGGTCCTCGGCGCTCAGCCGCTCGACGCCGAGGCCGAGCGGCAGGCGCGGACGGGTCGCGCCGCCCTCCTTGGCCAGTACCTCGTCCGGCAGCTCGCCAATCTCGACCTTCAGGGTCAGTTGCTTGCCTTCGCGCAGCAGCTTGACCGGTACCTTGGCGCCCGGGTCCATCGCCCCCACCAGCGGCGGCAGGGCATTGGAGACCGCCAATTCCTCGCCGTCGAAGCTGAGGATCACGTCGCCCGGCTGGATGCCGGCCGTCTCCGCCGGCGAGCCCGGGATCACCCGCGCCACCAGGGCGCCCTCGGCGCGCGCCATGCCGAAGCTCTGCGCCAGGCCACGGGTGACTTCCTGCACCACCACGCCGAGCCAGCCGCGGGTGACCTTGCCCTTGTCCTTGAGCTGCTGTGCCACCTTGGTGGCGACGTCGATGGGGATCGAGAAGGCGATGCCGGAGTTGCCGCCGGTCTGCGAGTAGATCTGCGAGTTGACCCCGATCACCTCGCCCTTGAGATTGAACAGCGGGCCACCGGAGTTGCCGGGGTTGATCGCCGCATCGGTCTGGATGAAGGGCACGTACTGCTCGGTGAACAGGCTGCGGCCCTTGGCGGAAACGATGCCCGCGGTCACCGAGTAGTCGAAGCCGAACGGCGAGCCGATCGCCATCACCCACTGGCCGACCCGCAGCTTGCCGCTATCGCCGACCCGCACCGCCGGCAGGCCCTCGGCCTCGATCTTCAGCAGCGCGATGTCGCTGGGCTCGTCCATGCCCACCACCTGGGCCGGCAGCTCGCGCCGGTCGGACAGCCGCACCAGCACCTCCTTGGCATCCTTGACCACGTGGGCATTGGTGATGATGTAGCCATCGGCCCAGAGCACGAAGCCGGAACCCAGGGACTGCTGGTCCTCCGGCGCATCCTCCGGCTCGCCCTCGGGCTCCGCGTCCGGCCCCACTCCGTTGGGAGCATGCTGTTCCAGGAAGCGCTTCATCCACTCCGGCAGATTCTCCGGCAAGGCCGGCGCCTCGCCCGGCACCGCAGCGGCCCCGGCATCCTCGCCGGTCGCCGCTTCGGCGGTCTCCACCGGCACGGTGCTGATATTGACCACCGAGGGGCTGACCTCGTCGACCAGGTCGGCGAAGTCCGGCAGGCGGACTTCCATCGGCGTGCGCGAGCAGGCCACCAAGGCCAGCGTGGCGGCAAACAGCAGCGCGGCTCGCGGCCGGACGGCGAACAGCATGGACGGGCTCCGGGGTGGGGCGTGGAAATTCAAGGCGTCGCCGACCGGGTGGCACCGCTCAAGGCGGGGGCGCGGGGGCGTCCTTGGCAGTGAGATTTTCGCCGATGTAGCGTACCGCCGCCGAGGGCGTTTCGCCGACCACGGTGACATGGAAGCCCCCGAAGCTGCGGCCATAGGCATGCACGGCGCCCATGTTGCTGAGGCCGTTGAAGGCTTTCTCCGGCGGCACGTTCTGGGCGGCGAATATCGACACCGCCGACAGGCCGTCAGAAATCAGTACGTGCTCGACCATGCCGCGGCCGTCGCGGGCCGGACGGCGCTCCCGCAGGGTGACCCGGAAGCCGGCCGGCAGGCTGCCGATGCTGAGCGGAAAATCGCTGAGGTCGGCATTGTTGCTGAGGGTGGGCTCCTGCCGCGTCACGCTGCGAAACTGGCGGGCATCGAGGGCCGGCTCGAACGCCTGGAGCGGAAGGCTGTCGGGGAAGTCGACCTCGGTGAACATCACCTCTTCCAGCACCCGGTGGTCACGGCTGACCAGACGCACCTTCAGCGGCACGCCGGAGGCCTCGTCGGACCAGATCTCGAAGCCGTAGCGATAGTCGTCGCGCGGCGCCAACTCGACGCCACGGCACTGGCGGCCGGCAACCCGGGCCCCACCCAGTTCGCGCAGCTCGTACCAGGCGGCCAGCTCGCGCAGCGTCTCGGGCGACACCTGGGTGAGCAGGCCCTTGAGCGCCGGCCGCTTCATATCCAGCCGCCGCTCCCTGGGCAGCAGGCAGATGATCTTGTTGTCCTGGCGGATGATCTCGCGCGGCTCCCCGGTGAGCGCGGTCAGCCGCTCGCGCTCGATGCCATCGGCGTAACCGTGCACCAGGCGCAGCGACTCGATGGCGCCGCCGGCCCGGTAGATCACCACGCCACGGTAGTTGGCGGTGCGGGCCGCGTCGGCAGCCCGGAGCAGCAGCTGTTCGGGATCGGCATGGACGACGCCTGCGGCGGCGAGGCCCAGCACGCAGGCGGCAAGACGGCGGCGCAGCATGCTTACTGGCCGTCCGAGGGATATCCCGCGGTGTGCACCACGAAGCGGGCGTTGGAAATCGACCCGCCCATGCTGCGCTCGGCCAGGGTGTTGCTGTGTTCCATCAGGTAGCTGTTGAGGACTTCCGCCGAGGCGGCGTCCATGGGTTGGGCGGCGCCGTCCTCGCGGTCGGGCGCGCTCCAGGTCGGGCTGACATCGGCCACGGTCTCGATCGGCGCGGCAGCCGCCGTCGTCCGGGCGGCGGGTTCCGAGTCGAACGGCCGGCCGACGAACAGCACGGCGGCGGCCATGCCGGCGGCGGCCGACAAGGGCACCAGGCTGCGCCAGCTCAGCGCCGGTCGGGCCGGTGCCGGGCGGCGGGTCGCGATGTCGACCAGCTTGGCGCTGGGCGGTGCCTCCTGCTGCAGGGCGGCCATCACCCCGGCACAGAAGCCGTCGCCGGCCTTGCCGAGGTCGACCCCGTCGCGGGCATCACGCCATTCCCAGATCCGGCTCCATTCGTCCTTGAGGGCGGGATCGCGTCCGACCGCCTCGATCAGCCGGTCCCATTCGGCGGCGCTGGCGGAATTGTCGACGGCGGCAGATAGCACTTCTCTGGGCATACTCACGTCCTGCTCAAAAACATACGGCGACCGAAGGCCGCGCAATGACCACTGAACCGTTCAGCACCGAGAAAGTTCCGCTGCTGGACGCTATGGGGTTATTCATATCGGGTCGCCGGCCTAGTCGATCAGCGGCTTGAGGACCGCGTCAATCGCCTCGCGCGCCCTGAAAATGCGGGAGCGGACGGTGCCGATCGGGCAGTCCATGGCCTCGGCGATCTCCTCGTAGGACAGCCCCTCCAGCTCGCGCAGGGTGATCGCCTTGCGCAAGTCGGGCGGCAGCCTGGCGATGGTTTCCGCCACTTTCTGCTTGATCTCCTCCGACAGCGCCTCGGCTTCCGGCGTGTCGATGTCGCTTAGTTGCTCGGTGTGGCCGTAGAGTTCCGCATCGGCGATGTCGATGTCGCGGTCGGCCGGTCGGCGCGAGCGCGAGACCAGATGGTTCTTGGCGGTGTTGATGCCGATCCGGTACAGCCAGGTGTAGAAGGCGCTATTGCCCTGAAAACCCTTGAGCGCACGCCAGGCTCGGATGAAGGTTTCCTGCGCGACGTCAGGCGCGTCGCCATCACCGACCAGGCGGCTGACCAGCTGGACGATCTTGTGCTGGTACTTGCGCACGAGCAGCTCGAAGGCGCGCATGTCGCCCGCCTGTGCCCTTGCCACCAGGTGTTCGTCTACGCCTTCGTCGCTCATCCGTCTTCGCAGCGGCGGCCTGAGATGGCCGGTCCTGCCGCGCTAAACTCCCGAAAATCCGCGACGCGCCGACTAGCGCGTCCTGCCCGCCAGTCTAGCAAGATTGCCCATGCCCTCCGCGTCCACCAGCTCTTCCAACCCTTATGACGTGCTGGTACTCGGCAGCGGCGCCGCCGGCCTGTCCCTGGCCCTGCGCCTGGCGCAGAAAGGGCGCTCGGTGATGCTGGTGTCCAAGGGCAAGCTCGAATCCGGCTCGACGCTCTGGGCCCAGGGCGGCATCTCCGCCGTGCTCGACGAGGACGACTCGCTGGAGAACCATGTCCAGGACACCCTGGTTGCCGGCGGCGGACTCTGCGACGAGGCGGCGGTGCGTTTCACCGTCGAGCGCGGGCCGGGCTGCATCCGCTGGCTGCTGGCGCAGGGCGTGCAGTTCACCCGCGACGAGGAGGGCAAGCAGCGCCCTTTACATCTCACCCGCGAAGGCGGCCACAGCCACCGCCGCGTCGTGCATGCCGCCGACGCCACCGGCCGCGCGGTGGAAACCACCCTCGCCTCGCTCGCCGCCCACCACCCCAACATCAGCGTGCGCGAGCGCGCCATCGTGGTCGAGCTGATCGTCGACCGGGTCAAGCAACGCGCCCACGGCGCCTACCTGTACGACCGCGAGTCCGGTGAGGTCACGGCAGTTGGCGCCAAGACCGTGGCGCTCTGCACCGGCGGCGCCAACCAGGTCTATCTGTATTCGAGCAATCCCTTCGGCGCCTCCGGCGACGGCATTGCGATGGCCTGGCGTGCCGGCTGCCGGGTCTCGAACATGGAGTTCATGCAGTTTCACCCGACCTGCCTGTACCACAAGGACTCGCGCAGCTTCCTGCTCACCGAGGCCCTGCGCGGCGAGGGCGGTTACCTGCGGCTGCCGACCACCGGCGAGCGCTTCATGCCGCGCTTCGACGCCCGCGCCGAACTGGCGCCGCGCGATGTCGTCGCCCGTGCCATCGACCACGAAATGAAGCGGCTCGGCCTGCGCCATGTGCACCTCGACGTCACCCACCTGCCGCCGAGCTTCATCAAGGAACACTTCCCCAACATCTATGCGCACTGCCTGGAGCTGGGGCTCAACATCACCAAGGAGCCGATCCCGGTGGTGCCCTCGGCGCACTTCACCTGCGGCGGCGTGATCACCGACCTGAAGGCGCGCACCGATGTCGATGGCCTGTACGCCATCGGCGAGGTCGCCTGCACCGGCCTGCACGGCGCCAACCGCCTGGCCTCGAACTCGCTGCTGGAATGCCTGGCCTTCGCCGAATCGGCTGCCGAGGACATCGAGCTGACCCTCTCGAAACGCAAGGCGCCGCCGCCGCTGAAGCAATGGGACGCCAGCCGTGTCACCGACTCCGACGAGGACGTGGTGGTCAGCCACAACTGGCTGGAGCTGCGCACCTTCATGTGGGACTACGTCGGCATCGTCCGCACCACGAAGCGGCTGGAGCGCGCCCTGCACCGGGTCGAACTGCTGCAGCAGGAAATCCAGGACTACTACGGCCACTACAAGATCACCGCCCACCTGGTGGAGCTGCGCAACCTGGTGGTCTGCGCCGAGCTGATCGTGCGCTCGGCGATGCTGCGCAAGGAGTCGCGCGGCCTGCACTACACCCTGGACTATCCGCGGACGCTGCCGGAAGCGCGGCCGACCATCCTCAGCCCGGTGTAGCAAGTCGATCAATCCGGCAGGCAAAGCAACCGTAGATCGGGAAGCGCGCCTGCAGAAAGGCAGCGTCGGACCGCCGCAGCAGCTCGGCGGCAACTGCCTCGGCCTCCGCAGCGGTCACCAGCCGGGCATCGACGATGCGCTCCTCCGCCGAGTAGGCACGCAACACCAGCCGCTCGCCGAAGTAGTCCGTCGCTCCGCCGTGTGGCAGGGGCAGCCGCCTGCGCTCGACGGCGTCGCCGCTCGCCTCGGCAAGCACGTACACCGGCCCGAACTCGCGGAACGGTCCCGGTTGCCGGAACGGCGAATGGCTGGCCAGGACCAAGGGCTCGCCGGCGCGCGCCCGGCGCAGCACATCGCGACAGGGCTCGCCGCCCTCGGCGAGGAAGCGCTCGACCGGCTGGTCAAGATCATCGCGGCCATCGACGCGGACGCGATGCAGGAAGTGCTCTGGCAGCGGCGCGATGTGAATGTTCATGTGCGACCTCAATCGAACAGGGTCTTGCTGCGAAACCGCGCCTCGTGCGCCAGCAGCCATTTCTTGCGTTCGATGCCCCCGCCGAACCCGGTCATCGAACCATCGGCGCCGATCACGCGATGGCAGGGCACGATGATGGGAATCGGGTTCTTGCCGTTGGCCAGGCCGACCGCGCGCACCGCCTTGTAGTCGCCGACCAGGCGCGCCTGCTCGCCGTAACTGCGGGTCTCGCCGAAGGGAATCTCCCGCAATGCCGACCAAACCCGGTACTGGAACTCCGTGCCCTTTGCACTCATTGGCAACTCGAAGTCGCGACGATGGCCAGCAAAGTATTCGTACAGCTGTCTCGATGCCTCGACCAGCACTGTATCGGCGTCGTCGCGGCGCCAGCCCTCGCGGTCGGGCGGGTAGCGGTTGTCCTCGAACAGCACGCCGGTCAGGCGGCCGCCGACAGCGGACAGAGACAGCTCGCCGATGGGGCTGGGGATGGTGGTGTAGACGGTCATGGCTCGGTCAACCTCCAGAAGATAGTGAGCGCCAGAAATGGATCGCCGCATACGAGCGCCATGGCCGCCAGGCCTCGGCGGCCTCGCGTAGCGCTCGGGCATTGGGCGCGGCGATAGCCTTCAGCAGACCAAGATCGCCGTCCGGGAAGGCATCGGGCCAGCCCAGCGCGCGCATGGCGACGTAGTGCGCGGTCCAGGGGCCGATACCGGGCAGGTCCTGCATCGCCAGCAGCGTCGCTTCCGGATCTACGCCCGGCTCCAGTCGCAGTTCGCCGCCCGCCATCGCCTGCGCCAGCCGCTGCACGGTCTCGGCGCGGCGGGTGGTCAGGCCGAGGGCGATCAGCGATTGGCGCGGCGCCTCAGCGATCCGCTCTGCCCTCGGCGCGTAATGCGTCAGGGCTGCGAAGGGCGTGCTCGCTGGCTCGCCGAAGGCGCGGGCGAAGCGGCCGAAAATGGTGGTCGCCGCCTTTACCGTCACCTGCTGACCCAGCACCGCCCGCAGCGCCAGCTCGAAGCCGTCGAAGGCACCGGGAACCCGCAAGCCGGGTGTCGCCCGCAGCAGTGGTGCCAGACGCGGATCGACGGCGAGTTGCGCCTCGATGGCCTGGGGGTTGGCGTCGAGATCAAACAACCGCCGCAGGCGCTGCAGGGTCAGGCCCAGCACCGGCAGCAGGCTGGCGCTGAGCATCACCTGCAACTGCGGCCGCGCCGCCCTGAGGTCGGGCTGCACCGCGATCCAGCCGCGATGCTCGCCGAGGCGCGCCGTGCGCACATAGCGCTCGCCGATGGCGGCCTCGACCCCGGCGGCGCCACGACCGGTGAGGAAGTCGAGCAGGGCCGTCCAGGCCAGCGGCGGCCGATAGCTCAGGCGCAGGGTGATGCTGTCCGGCGTCGCGTCCGGCTGAATGCTTGCCGATGATCTGCGCAGCGCACCCGGCGCCAGGCCGTAGCGGCTCTGGAACAGGTGATTGAATCGGCGCAGGCTGCCGAAGCCGGCGGTCTGCGCGACCACCGCAATCGGCAGCACAGTGTCGGTCAACAGCTGCTTCGACAGCAGCAGGCGGCGGGTCTGCGCCAGCTCGACCGGCGTGGCGCCGGTCGCCTGCTCGATCACCCGGCGCAGATGGCGCTCGCTCACACCCAGCTCGGTCGCGAGCGCATCCAACCCGGCTTCATCGAGCGCGCCGGATTCGATGCGGGCGCAGGCCTGCCGGGCGAGCCGATCCGGCGCATCCATCGGCGCCAGGCCCGGCGCCAGCTCGGGCCGGCAGCGCAAGCAGGGGCGATAGCCGGCGCGTTCGGCGGCGGCGGCGTGCGGAAAGAAGTCGCAATTCGCGGCGAGCGGCGTGCGCGCCGGGCAGACCGGCCGGCAGTAGATGCCGGTGGTCGAGACGCCGACGTAGAAGCGGCCGTCGAAGCGCGTATCGCGGGCTTGCAGGGCCTGGTGACAGGTGGCGAGATCCAGTTTCATGGCCACCAGTGTAGGCGCCCGCGCGAGGCGCACTAGCCGTTTTCGGACCCGACAGGCGAGGCCCGCGGACGCGAAAATATCAGGCAGCGACGCTCAGCCGCGCGCGCAGTCGGCGCAGCAGTTCCGGATCGGCCTCGTCGCCGGCAATTAGACGCGTGCGCGTGCCGCCGGACGCGAGGCGGAAGCGCAGCACCAGCAGCCGCGCATGGCGCAGGCTGTCGTCCTGCAAAGTCGCTGCCTGCGGTTGGCCGCGTGCATCGCTCACGGTCCAGCTGCCGTCCGCATTCCAGGTCAGGCGCAGCAGCGCCTGGTTGCCGAAGCCGAGCGCCGGGTGCCGGCGCAGCCACAGCCAGCTGCCGCCGAACCCGGCGATCAGCGCCCACATCGCCGGGCCGGGTTGCATGGCGAACGGTAGCGTCGCCAGCGGCAGGATGTGCAGGGTCGAGACCCATTTCAGCAGCCGCAACGAGGGCTGCAGCCGAACATCAACGGTAGTTTCGAAACTCAAGGATGACCTCGGCGAATTCCGCGGGCGGCTCCTCGAAGCCCATGGCCCAGGCGTAAATGTCCGGCTCCTGCGGGCCGTCGAGCAGGGTCCGGAACGCCGCGCGCTCGGGCTCGGGCGCGACCGGGTAGCGGTGCGCGTAATAGCGGCCGAACATCACGTCCAGCTCCTTCATGCCCCGGCGCAGCAGCCACTGCAGGCGACGATCCTCGCTCACGCTCCTGCCTCGGTGTCGCTGCCGCGCAACTGGCCGGACAGATGACCGAAGACATAGGCGCGCAAGACCAAGCCCACCCGCAACTCCGGGGCCTCGAACTGCAGGCCACAGCGCCGGCGCGCCGGCTCGCCGGCGAACACCTCGACACCGCGGACCTTGGCCTGCAACTCCAGAGCCTGCGGCTCCAGGTCCGGGAGGCTCAGACTGAAACCCAGCTGCAATTGATCACCGACTTCCAGCACCGCGCCCCGGGTTTCGATCATCGCGCCGTTGATGCCGAGATCGTTGAGTTCGGCGCCCTCGATCTCCTGCCCGCCCTTGCTCAGCCGGATCGGCAGGCTCAGCGGTATCCGGGGCGCGCTGCGCACCTGCACGTTCTGGACCTGGTCCGGATACGACAGATGCAGATAGCGGTAGGGCTGCGTCGCCGCCTTCAGCGCCGTGCAATGGAAGCCAATCGCGCGGGTGCCGGCGAAAGCCCGCACCGTGAAGGGCTCGTCCTGCACCACCGGCACCGCGTGACCGCCGACCTCGGGCGCGGTCACCACCAAGCTGCGCGCCGGGTTGATGCCGATCAGCGTCACCCGGTACCGCCGCTCGCCGCCGCCGGCCAGGGTCTGCAGCTGCAGCACCGTGCCTATGCTCAGATCCAGCTCGACCATGGGCCGTCCTGACCGGTGGGCGCGGGCTTCAGACGGTGCGCTCGACCAGCAGCTTCTTGGTCTCGGCAATCGCCTTGGCGGGATTGAGTCCCTTCGGGCAGGTCTTGGTGCAATTCATGATGGTGTGGCAACGGTAGAGCTTGAACGGGTCTTCCAGCTCGTCCAGGCGCTCGCCGGTCGCCTCGTCGCGGCTGTCGATCAGCCAGCGGTAGGCCTGCAGCAGGATCGCCGGGCCCAGGTAGCGGTCGCTGTTCCACCAGTAGCTCGGGCAACTGGTCGAGCAGCAGGCGCAGAGGATGCACTCGTAGAGGCCGTCGATCTTGGCGCGGTCTTCTTCGCTTTGCAGGCGCTCGCGGGTCGGCGCCGGGGTGTCGGTCTTCAGCCAGGGCTCGATGGACGCGAGCTGGGCGTAGAAGTGGGTCATGTCCGGGACCAGATCCTTGATCACCGGCATGTGCGGCAGCGGGTAAATGCTGACGTCGCCACGCACCTCGTCGCAGCCCTTGATGCAGGCCAGGGTATTGGTGCCGTCGATGTTCATCGCGCAGCTGCCGCAGATGCCCTCGCGGCAGCTGCGACGGAAGGTGAGCGTCGGGTCGACCTCGTTCTTGATCTTGATCAGCGCGTCCAAGACCATCGGGCCGCAGGCCGCCATGTCCACCTCGTAGGTGTCCACGCGCGGGTTGGCGCCGGTGTCCGGGTCGTAGCGATAGATCTTGAAGTTGCGCGGCTTCTTGGCGCCTGGCGACTTGAAGCTCTTGCCGGCGGCCTTGTCGATGGTGGAATTCTTGGGCAGCGAAAACTGGGCCATTTTCTTACTCCGGGAGACGGGAGACGGGAGACGGGAGACGGAGAACCGAGGCGCCGTTACGTCTGGCGTCTCTCGTCTCCCGTCTCCCAGCCATCAATAAACGCGCTTCTGGGGCTCGACGTAGTGCATCTCGTCGTCGAGCGTGTAGGTGTGCACCGGGCGGGTGTCGAGCTTCACCTCGGTGTCGGAGGTACGCCAGGCCAGGCTGTGCTTCATCCAGTTGCCGTCATCGCGCTCGGTGAAATCGTCCAGCGCGTGGGCGCCACGGCTTTCCTTGCGGGCGGCACCGGAAGCAATGGTGAGCAGCGCGTTGGCGAGGAGATTGTCGAGTTCCAGGGTCTCGACCAGATCGCTGTTCCAGATCATCGAGCGATCCGACACCTTCACGTCGTTGAAGGCGGCGCAGGTCTTCTGCAGCTTGGCCAGGCCCTCTTCCATCGAAGGGATGGTGCGGAACACGGCGGCGTGGCCCTGCATGGTCTTCTGCATTTCCAGGCGCAGGTCGGCGGTGCTGCGCGTGCCGTTGGCATGGCGCAGCTTGTCGAGGCGGGCGAGCGCCTGCTCCTCGCTCTTGCCGCCGAGTGAGCCGTTGAGCAGCTTGTGGTTCTGGCCCTTGGGGGTGATCTTCGCGGCCTGGATGGCGGCGGCGCGGCCGAACACCACCAGATCGAGCAGGGAGTTGGAACCCAGACGGTTGGCGCCGTGCACCGACACGCAGGCGGCTTCGCCGACCGCCATCAGGCCGGGCACCACGGTGTCGGGGTTGCCGCTCTTCAGCGTCACCACTTCACCGGTGTACAGGGTCGGGATGCCGCCCATGTTGTAGTGCACGGTGGGAATGACCGGGATCGGCTCCTTGGTCACATCGACGCCGGCGAAGATCTTCGCGGACTCGGAAATGCCCGGCAGCTTGGCGTGCAGCATCTCGGGCGGCAGGTGCTCGAGGTGCAGGTGGATGTGGTCGGCCTCGGCGCCGATGCCACGGCCCTCGCGGATTTCCATCGTCATCGAGCGCGACACCACGTCACGCGAGGCGAGATCCTTGCGGTTGGGCGCGTAGCGCTCCATGAAGCGCTCGCCCTTGGAGTTGGTGAGGTAACCGCCCTCGCCGCGCGCACCTTCGGTGATGAGGCAGCCGGAGCCGTAGATGCCGGTGGGGTGGAACTGCACGAACTCCATGTCCTGCAGCGGCAGGCCGGCGCGCGCGACCATGGCATTGCCGTCGCCGGTGCAGGTGTGCGCCGAGGTCGCCGAGAAGTAGGCGCGGCCGTAACCGCCGGTGGCGAGGATCACCTGATGGGCGCGGAAGCGGTGCAGCTGTCCGGTGCTCATGTCCCAGGCCAGCACGCCCTTGCAGCTGCCGTCCTCGTCCATGATCAGATCGACGGCGAAGTACTCGATGTAGAACTGCGCCTTGCACTTCAGGCTCTGCTGATAAAGCGTGTGCAGGATCGCGTGACCGGTGCGATCGGCGGCGGCACAGGTGCGCTGCGCGGTGCCCTTGCCCCAGTGGGTGGTCATGCCGCCGAAGGGGCGCTGGTAGATCTTGCCTTCCGGGGTGCGCGAGAACGGCACGCCGTAGTGCTCCAACTCGATGATCGCGGGGATCGCCTCGCGGCACATGTACTGGATGGCGTCCTGGTCGCCGAGCCAGTCCGAACCCTTGACGGTGTCGTACATATGCCACTGCCAGGAGTCGTCGCCCATGTTGCCGAGCGCGGCGGAGATGCCGCCCTGCGCCGCGACGGTGTGGCTGCGGGTCGGAAACACCTTGGTGATATTGGCGGTCTTCAGGCCGGCTTCGGCGAGGCCGAGCGTGGCGCGCAGGCCGGCGCCGCCGGCGCCGACCACCACCACGTCGTATTCGTGGTGGACGATGTCATAGGCCGGACCGCCAGATTTACTGTTGGTCGGGGTGGAGGAAGCGTCTGCCATGGGAGTTCTCGGATTCTTGTAAGGATCAGGCCAGCGCGATCTTCAGCACCGCGAAGATGCCGGTGACCGCAGCGATGGCATGCACGAACTTGGACGCCAGCAGCGCGACGATCTTGGTGCCGTCGGCGGCGATGTAGTCCTCGATCACCACCTGCACGCCGAGCAGCGAGTGGTAGAGCGCGCAAGCGATGAACAGCACCAGGGCGACCGCCACCGAAGGCGCATGCACCCACCAGCGCACGACCTCGTAGTTGCCGGACGGCAACTGCGCGACCGAATAGACAAACCAGAGCACCAGCGGAATGAGCGCGACGGCGGTGACGCGCTGCACCCAGAAATGGTGCGTGCCTTCCTTGGCGGAGCCGAGGCCGCGAGCGCGACCGAGTGGGGAACGATAGGACATGGTCGGGCTCCGCTTACATCAGGGACAGGACGAACACGCCGGCGGTGAGGCCGAGCGAGGCGAAGATCACGGCGAAGCCGGTCTTTTCGGCGGTGGGCAGGTCCAGGCCCTTGCCCAGATCCCACATCAGGTGCCGGATGCCGTTACAGAAGTGATAGAGCAGCGACCAGGTGAAGGCGAAGATCACCAGCTTGCCGTACCAGGCGGCCAGATGCGGCGCGATCAGCGCGTAGCACTCGGGGCCCGAGGCCAGGCAGCTCAGCCAGACCACCAGCAGCACCGCGCCCAGGCTCAGACCCAGGCCGGTCAGGCGATGGGTGATCGAGAGCATCGAGGTCATCTGCGGCTTGTAATACGGCCCGATCATGAACGGCGACAGGGGCCGTTGCGGGGCGGACTTGCTGGGACTTGCTGGAGTGCTCATGGGCTCTCTTGCTGTGTGGAGTAGTGAAGGGTGGCGCTAGAAATCGATGCAGCGGCCGTTCTTTTCCCAGTCGCCGTAGCGGGTGGGGTCCGGCCCGTCGCGGCGGCCGCCGATCTCGACCAGACGCTCGTGGGCGGAAGGCGGAGCGGGTTCCAGGGCCTGCTTTTCGCTGGCCAGCAGGTCTTCGAGTCGGATCACCTCGCCGGCCGCTGCCTCGTCATCGACGGGCAGGATCTGCGGAGGCTTGACGCGAACGGGGCTGGCTGACACGTCGTGACCGGAAGTCGTGCGGGCTGGAGTCGCTGATTCCAGGACCATGCGGCGGCCTTGGAAAGCGCGCTAGTGTGACAAAATCGCGGCCCTCGACGCAATGCAGCAAGCGCCGGCTGTGCTTACGACCTTGGCCTCATGACCGACCTGTCCCCGCTGCCGTCCGACAATCTGTCCAGCGATGTTTTCGAGCAGCTGCCGCCGGCATCCTGGCGGCGACTCGACGATCTGGCGCTGATCCGGGCACGGGGTGCCGAGGCCCGCGGCTTCCTGCAGGCACAGCTCAGCAACGACGTCGCGCGGATTTCAGTGACTCAGGCACAACTGAGTGGCTACTGCGGTCCCAAGGGACGCGCGCTGGCGGTGTTCACGGTTGCGCAACTGGAATCCGCCGACAGTCTTGGCCTGGAGCTGCCCGCCGAACTGCTGGCACCGACCCTGAAGCGGCTGCGGATGTTCGTGCTGCGCAGCAAGCTGGTGCTGGACGACGCCAGTGCCGAGTGGCCGGCGCTGGGCCTGGCCGGCTCGCAAGCGGCCGAACTACTGACCCGTCTGAATCTCTCGGTGCCCACGGTCGCGCTGGGCACGGCCATGACCGAGGGCGCGCTGGTGCTGCGCCGCCCCGGTGTCTGGCCGCGCTATGTCTTGCGCGCCGCGCCGGAGCGGCTCGCCCTGATCGTGCAGGCCCTCGCCGCGCTGCCCGAACTGCCCGTGCAGGACTGGGCGCGGGCCGAACTGCTGGCCGGCATGCCGCAGGTGCGCGCCGCCACCGTCGACCATTTCGTGCCGCAGACCATCGACCTCGACCTCGCCGGCGGCATCAGCTTCAGCAAGGGCTGCTACCCCGGGCAGGAGATCGTCGCGCGCGTCCACTATCTCGGCCGGCTCAAGCAGCGCCTGCACCTGGCCGAGTGCGCCGAGGCTGCCGAGCCCGGGCAAGCGGTGCTGCTGGCCGGCGGCGATGGCCAGGCGGTCGGCGAGGTGATGGACTGTGCGCCAGGCGTCGACGGCGGCTATTTGATCGCCCTGACCTTGCGGCTGGACCAGGCCGACAGCACCGGCCTGAGGTTGGAGCGGCCCGAGGGAGCGCTGTTGGCCGGCGTTCGCGCCGCGCCGCATTGAGCGACGACGGCAGGCGGACAAACCATACCCATCCGCTGCTACGGCGCACCGGCCTGCGATACGCTGCGGCCAGCCATGCAAGGAGCGCCAGTGCGTCGGACCTACGAATTGAGGGGGCGGATGTCCAGGGCCAGCCGACTAGGGCGGAACGCCGCATGAGGCGCGGACTGCGGTCGGCCTGCCTGCTGGGCCTGCTCGGACTGCTGTCGCCGCCACTGCCGGCGGCGGAGGAGACCATCCCGCCCGAAGCGCCGGCCCCGCCGGCTGCGGCGGCGGCGACCGTCGAGCGCCGCCTGCTCCTGGGTGAACTGGGCGGCTCTCCGGAGGAAACCCTCAAGGGCGTCGAGGGCCAGCACAGCTGGAGTTTTGGCCTGCGCCTGGACCAGACCGTGCAGCAGGCACGGCTGCGGCTGCGCTACAGCTATTCGCCGGCGCTGCTGGCCGAGCTTTCGCATCTGAAGATCCAACTCAACGGCGTGGTGGTGGCGACGCTGCCACTACCGCGCGAGACCAATGGTGCCGAGCAGACCAGCGAGTTCGCGCTGCCCAGCGAGTTCTTCACCGACTACAACCAGCTCAACATCCAGCTGATCGGCCACTACAGCACCGGCTGCGAGGACCCACTGCACAGCAGTCTCTGGGCTTCGATCAACGGCGCCAGCGAGCTGCAACTCCGCCTGCAGCCGTTGGCACTGAGCCCTGATCTTGCCCGTCTGCCGGCACCCCTGTTCGACGAGCGCGACGCCGAGCGCCTGCGCCTGCCCTTCGTGTTCCCGGCCACGCCCAGCCTGGCGGTGCTGCAGGCGGCCGGTGTCGCCGCCACCTGGTTTGGTGCCCTGGCCGACTATCGCGGCGCCGAGTTCCCGGTGCTGCGCGGCCGGCTGCCCAAGGGCCACGCGGTGGTGTTTGCCACCAACGACGCGCGGCCCGACGGCCTGGACCTGCCGGCGGTGCAACAGCCGACGTTGCGCATGCTCAACAACCCCGCCGACCCCTACGGCCAGCTGCTGGTGGTGCAGGGCCGCGACGCCAGCCAGCTGCAGCAGGCGGTGACCGGCCTGGCGTTGGGCTCCACCCTGTTCAGCGGCCCGGTGGCGACCATGAAGACGGTGGAGCTGCCGCCGCGCCGACAGCTCAACGACGCGCCGCGCTGGCTGCCCACCGATCGCCCGGCACGGCTGGGCGAACTGGTGCAGGACCTCTCCGAGCTGCAGGTATTCGGCCACGCCCCGGGCCCGATCAATGTGCGGTTGCGGGTGGCACCGGACCTGTTCACCTGGAACCGTCGCGGCGTGCCGCTGAAGCTGGGCTACCGCTACACGCCGCCGCTGGAAGACGACAACTCCTTGCTGACCGTCAGCGCCAACAAGCAAGTCATCAGCTCGTTCCGGCTCAAGCCGGGCGAGCCGGGCGAGCTCAGTGGCGTGCTGCGGGTGCCGCCCTATCTGCTCGGCGCCGACAACAGCCTGCAGTTCCAGTTCGGCGTCGACTACCACCGTCCCGGTCCCTGCCGTGATTCCGGCCTCGATCTGGTGCGCTCCTCGCTGGACCCGGAGGCCTCGACCATCGACGTCTCCGGCTTTGACCACTATGCGCTGATGCCCAACCTGCGGCTGTTCGCCAACGGCGGCCATCCCTATACCCGCTATGCCGATCTCGCCGAGACCGCGCTGCTGCTGCCGACGCCGGCCAGCGACGGCGATCTGGAAGCGGCTTTCCAGCTGCTCGGCCGGATGGGGGCGGTCACCGGCGCGCCGGGCCTGCGGCTGCGCCTGGCCGGTGGCGAGGCGCTGGACGAGCTGGACGACCGCGACCTGCTGCTGATAGGCAACCAGCCGCTGCTGGAGCGCTGGCGGCAGAACCTGCCGGCGGTGATCGAGCGCGAGGCGCGCAGCAGCGGGCCGCTGGCGCGCGCCGGCCTGTGGTTCCGCCGCGGCCTGGCCGGCGACAACGCCGCCACCGTCAGCGAGGGCGGCGTCAGTGCCGAGAGCGGCGGCGGTATCGGTGCCCTGGTCGGCTTCGAGTCGCCTGCGCGCAGCGGCCGCAGCGTGGTGGCCCTGGTCTACAACAGCGAGCCGGCGCGGCAGGCGGTGCTGGCGGCGCTGGCCTCGCCCGGCGCGGTGGCGCGCATCCGCGGCGATACCGCGGTCATTCGCGGCAGCGAGATCAGCGTGTTCAGCGCCAATGGCAGCTACGCCGTCGGCCGGCTGTCGCCGCTGACCTGGCTGTGGTTGCAGTTCTCGCTGCACCCCTGGCTGGTGGTGGGGCTGGTGCTGCTGGCCGCCCTGCTCGCCGCCGCCGGCGTCTATGGCTATCTGCGGCGGCTCGCCGCCCGGCGCATCGCGGCGACATGAGCCGTCCCGGGCTGCCGGCCACCCTGGGCCTGCTGCTGGGCCTGGCGACGACGACAGGCTGGGCGCAGGCGCCGTCCGGCGCAGCGGTGAACGAACTGCTGACTTCGGCGCGCGCCTGGGAGGCGCACGGCCGCGCCGACCTCGCCCGCATCGCGCTCAACAAGCTGCTGGTCGCTGCTCCCGATCACCCCGAAGGCCTGCTGCAGCTGGGCCTGCTGGAACTTGGCGCCAACCAGATGGAGGCCGCCAACAGCGCGCTGCAAAAGCTGCGCGCCAGCCACCCGGACGACCGCCGGGTGCGCGAGCTGGAGGACGCCCAGCGCATCGCCACCCAGGACCGCCTGCGCATGGCCAATGTCCGCCGGATGCTGCAATCCGGCGAGATTGACGCGGCGATGCAGGGAATGCGCGAGCTGTTCCCCGACGGCGCGCCCGGTGGTCTGCTGGGCATCGAGTACTACCGCGCGTTGGCGAGGGTTGACGGCCGCCGCGACGAGGGCCTGACCGGCTTGCAGCGCCTGGCCCGCGAGAACCCCGGCGAGCCGGAATTCGAGATCGCCATCGCCCGCCACTACCTGGGCCGCGCCGCCACCCGGCCGGAAGGCCTGGCGCGGCTGGAGGCGATGAGCAACCGGCCCGATCTTTCGCAGCGGCGGCTGCTCGATCTCTGGCGCGACGGCCTCAGCGAGCAGCCCGGCAATGCCGCCGACCAGCAGATGCTGGCGCGCTACCTGCGGCTGGCACCGGACGATCAGCAGATGCTGGCCTTGCAGGCGCGCTGGCAGGGCCGGGCGCCGGCGCTGGTGCCAGAGCCGCCGGCAGTGGCTAGTCCCAGCCGCCCGAGCGAACCCGCTGTCGCTGCCGCGCCGGCCAAACCCCGGCCGGTGCCGACCAAGCCGGTGTCGCCAGCCGCTGCACCAGCAGCAGTCATTGCCGCGGAGCCCGAGCCGCTCGTTGCGCCGGAGCCCGCACCCGCCGCCTCGCCCGACGCCAGCGGCCTGGCGCTGCAACTGGGCAGCAGTCCCGAGGCGGCCGCCCCGGCGCCGGCGCCGCCAGCAGCGCCGCTGGACTTGCAGCTGGCGCCGCAGCTGCAAGCGCCGCCGCCGCTGCCCGACACCCGCGACGCGCAGATCGAGGCCTGGCAAACCGAGATGCGGGCGGCACAAGCGCGGGGCGATCTCGCCGGCGCGCGCCAGGCGGCCGAACAGGCGCTGGCGCTGGCTCCGGAAGACCCCTGGCTGCGTTACCGGCTGGCGCGGCTGGAACTGAGCGCGGGCGCGACCGAACAAGCGCGGGCGCGAATGGCGGCAGGCGTGCAACTCGCCCCCAGCGCCGACATGTACTACGCCCAGGCGCTGCTGCTCGCCGGGCCCGACCCGCGCGCGGCGCAGGCGGCGCTGGCCCGGATTCCCGCCGGCGAGCGCAGCGCCGGCATGTTGCGCCTGCAAAGCCGTCTGCAGATGCGGCCGCTGCTGGCCGCCGGCCAGCGCCTGTTGCTGGCGCGGGACCAGGCCAGCGGCGAGGCCCTGCTGGACGGCGCCGCCGCCCTGGCCGGCGAGGACCCGCGCCTGCAGGCCGAGGTGGCCGAGGCCTGGATTGCCGCCGGCCAGCCCGACCGTGGCCGCGAATCCATGCGCCGCTACGCCGGGACGCAGCCCGAGACCCCGGAACTGCTGCTGGCCCGGGGCGGCGTGCTCGACGCCGCTGCCGCCAGCGAGCCGGCAGCCGACACCGAACTGGATGCACTGCTGGCACGGCTGCGCACCGACTCCCTGGCCGACGCCGATCTCGCCGAGGAGCGGGTGGCGCTGGAGGGCCGGCGGGCGCGGCGGCAGGCCCAGGCCCAGCAGGCCGGCGGCGATCCCAAGGCAGCGCTCGCCACCCTGGACGCCGCCCTGCAGCAGCAGCCCCGGCAGCCGGAGCTGGCGACCGCGCGCGCGGCTCTGCTCGACCAGACCCGGCCGCAGCGCGAGTCCAGCCTGATGCTGGCGCTGGACCTGATCGACAAGCCCGGTGATGCCGGCATCTCCCGCTACCGCAGCCGCCAGCTGCCCCTGCAGTACCAGGGTCCGCTCGGCCGCGCGGGCCGGCTGGAACTGCAGCTGGACGCGGTCTCGGTGGACGCCGGCCGCCTGCCCGCCGATTTCGCCGCTGCCGCGCCCTATGGCCAGTTGCAGGCAGTGGGGCCAACGGCCAGCGGCTACGCCGGCCGCTCGCAGTCCGCCGAGGGTTGGGCACCGAGCCTGGCCTATCGCCAGGGGCCCTGGAGCTTCGATGTCGGCAGCACGCCCCTGGGCTTCCCGGTGGAGGACCTGGTCGGCGGGCTGCGCTATGGCGGCGACTGGGGCGAGTTCGATTACGCCGTCGAAGCGCACCGCCGGCCGCTGAGCAGCAGCCTGCTCGCCTATGCCGGCGCCCGCGACCCCGTCAGTGGCGAGACCTGGGGCGGCGTCCGCGACAGCGGCCTGGGCCTGCGACTGGCGCGCTACGAGCGGCGCTGGAGCGGCTTCGGCAGCCTCGGCCTGAGCGCGCTCCGGGGCGAACAGGTCGCCGACAACCGCCAGTGGAACCTGCGCCTGGGCGGCGACTGGGAGCTGCTCAACCGCGAGGACCAGCGCCTCTACGTGGGTCTCACGCTCAGCCACCAGCGCTATGCCGAGAACCTGCGCTATTACAGCTTCGGCCAGGGCGGCTACTACAGCCCGCAGCGGCGCAGCGCCCTGAGCCTGCCGCTGGACTGGCGCGGTCGCCATCGGGCCTTCAGCTGGCAGTTGCAGGCGGTGGCGGTGCTCACCCGCACCCGCGAGGACGACTCGCTGTTCTTCCCCACCCGCCCCGATCTGCAGGCTGCCGCCGCCACCCGCCTGGCCGCCAGCGGCGACACCGCGGTGTATGAGGGCGGCGACGGCGGCGGTTTCGGCTACTCGCTGACGGCGGCACTGGAATATCGACTGAGCCCGCACTGGGCACTGGGCGGCCGCACCGACCTCGACCGCTCCGAGTTCTACGAGCCCCTGCAGTTCAACCTCTATCTGCGCCGCTGGCTGGACGGCGCGCCCGAAGGACCGCTAGTGCCGCCGCGACCGCTGCGGCCCAATTCCGAGCGCTGAGCGCGGCCAGCCTGGTCGCCGCCTCAGTGCGTGGTGTCGTACTCGGCCCAGCTCTGATCCGGGTTGCGCAGGTAGTAGCGGCCGCGCAGGCGCATCACCACGGTGGCGTCGTTCTCGGCGACGAACTCGGTCTGCGGCAGTTCGCGCAGGTAGTCGGCCAGCGGCGGCGGTTCGGCGCCGTAGGGGCTGCGCTCGACCAGGCGGGTGACCAGGCTGGCCAGCCCGAACAGGCTGGTCGGCGCGCTCACCGTCATCGGCCCGTCCTTGGGTGGCGCCGCGAGACCGATGAGCTTCACCGCCACCGGCGCCAGGGCGATGGCCGGGCTAGGGATCTCGCGCAGGCCGGATATCTGCATGCGGTCGCCGCGCACCGCCGCGCCGTGCTCGGGCACCAGCACCACCACCGCCTTGCGGCCGGACGCCTGCAACTGGTCGAGGAACTGGCCGAGATCGCTGAACAGCAATTGCAGGCGCTGGCGGAAGTCGTCGCGGACACTGCCGCCGCGGCTGCCCACCAGCTTGTTGCCGTCGTGCAGGCTGACGCTGTTGTAGTAGAGCGTTACCGGCGGCCCTTCCGCCGGGCGCTGCGCCAGCCAACTCGTGAGCAGCGCGAGATCGCCGTACACCGGCGAGTCGTCGAAGGCGCGCATCTTCACCGGTGCTGCGCGGTTGTCGATGGCCGGCACCTTCAGCCCGCCGCCCTCGCGCAGATCGCCGAGAAAATCGCCGAAGTGGCCGTCGTGGTTCATCAGCAGCTGCGGCTGGTAGCCGGCCTGCGCCAGGGTGTTGAACAGATAGCACTCGCCCGGTGCCGGCTTGTAGAGCCCGGAGTGGCTGGTCTGGCCGCAGCCGGAACGCAGCAGCCGGATCGCCGCCGGGCCGCTGTAGCTGGCGGCGGTGCTGAAGTTGCTGAAACGGATATCGAAGCGGTCGAGCAGCGCCGGCTTGCCCTCGCCGGCGTAGTCCATGTCGTCCCAGGCCAGGGAGCAGATGTGGAGGAAGATCACATCGAAGGGCGCCGCCGGGCTGGCCGGCGCGGTCAGGCTCAGCTTGCGCGCCGCTTCGTGCTGGTAGAAGGCGGTCAGCGCCGCGTTCAGTTCCTCGGCTGCCGCCGGCCCGGTATCGACCACGGGAGCGGCGACCTGCCCCGGCACGGCGGGCGCGGCGGCGGCACCGAGCACCGGCACAGCCGGCGCTGGCTGCGACAGTCGCTGGCCCAGCGGCACCAGCAGGATGCCCAGCACCGCGAAGGTTCCCATCCGCAGGCGCCGGCCGAGCAGCCACCAGGCCAGGAACAGCAGGACCAGACCCAGCACCACCGCCGGGTTGATGAAACGGCCGAGCAATTCCAGCAGATAGGCAAGGCTGAACTGCTGGAGATAGCCGGCCTGGCTGGTCAGGCGCTGGAACGGCGGCAGCCATGAGTCGTGGTAGAGCAGCGCCACTCCCGCCGGCAGTGCCAGCAGCTGGCGCAGCACCCGCTGCCAGCGCTGCTGCAGTGGCCAGGCCAGGGCCAGCGCGAAGCCGAGGTTGAGCCCGACGTGAAAGTCGATGAAGCGCCCCAGGTAGAGGAACAGCTTCAGGAAGAAGTAATAGCTCCAGAGCCCCATCGGCTAGCCCGTCCCTGGGCCAGGCAGGGCCGGACCGGGCAGCAGCGCGCGGCGCAGCTGGCTGGCGCTGGCACGGCCGAAACTACTGAGGAAATACCAGAACCCGCGCAGGCCGAAGTGCAGCACCTCGCGCATGCTGGCCATCGGCCGGTCGTCGGTCTCCGGTGGCAGCCATTGCAGCCAGGCGTCGGCGCGGCCAAAGGTGCAGTCGATCAGTTCGCGTTCCTGACGCAGGCTCAGCGCCTCGAACCGCAGGCCCAGGCGTGGCGAAGCCCATTCGCTGATGCGCGCCGGGAATTCGTACTCGCGGTCGCCCTGGAACAGGCTGACGCTGACGGGCTCGCCAGGGACCAGCGGCAGATCCCGGTCCAGGGTCAGGCCCAGGCCGCCGAGCGAGTAGTCGTGGACTTCGCAGCGATGCAGCTGACCATCCGCCCCGCGTACGGCGGCCGGCAGCCACATGCGGATGCGCGGCGCCACCCGTACCTGCCGGGCCTCGGCGCAAACGCCCAGGGCGGTGCCGACCATGGCCAGGTTGTAGAGCGTCCAGACCAGGTTGATCAGCACGGTTGCGGCCTCGTTGGTGTTCCACCAGAACAGCCGGAATACGCCCAGCACCACGCCGATGATATTGAGCAGGGCCAGCAGCATGAAGGGCGCGGCGATGCGCCAGTCGAAATAGGCCTTCGCCACCAGCCCGCCCTTGACCGTGACATTGAACTTGCCGATGCGCGGCGCGATCAGCGCCAGGGCGGTCGGCAGGGCGATGTACCAGGCCAGCACGGTCTCGTAGGCCTCAGCCCAGAACGAATGCCGGTACTGGCCCTGGATGCGCGAATTGGCGAGGTTGGCCTGCATCAGGTGCGGCAGGGCATAGGCGACCAGCAGGGGGGCGGAGGTAGCGATCACATGCGCCTCGAGGAACAGGTAGCTGAGCGGCGCGGTGAGGAACACCAGCCGGGGCAGGCCGTAGAAGAAATGCAGCATGGCATTGGCGTAGCAGAGCCGCTGGAACAGGCCCAGCCCCCGGCCCAGCAAGGGATTGTCAACGCGGAAGATCTGCGCCATGCCGCGCGCCCAGCGGATGCGCTGGCCGACGTGGGCCGACAGCGATTCGGTCGCCAGCCCGGCCGCCTGCGGCAGGTTGAGGTAGGCGGTGCTCCAGCCGCGCCGATGCATCTTCAACGCCGTGTGGGCGTCCTCGGTGACGGTCTCCACCGCGATGCCGCCGACTTCCTCCAGCGCCGTGCGCCGCAGCACCGCGCAGGAGCCGCAGAAGAAGGCGGCGTTCCAGAGGTCGTTGCCATCCTGCACCAGTCCGTAAAACAGGTTGCCCTCGTTGGGCACCCGGCGGAAGGTGTCGAGATTGCGCTCGAACGGGTCCGGCGAGAAGAAATGATGCGGCGTCTGCAACATGGCGCAGCGGCGGTCGCGCAGGAACCAGCCCATGGTCATCTGCAGGAAGGAGCGGGTCGGAATGTGATCGCAATCGAAGATGGCGATGTACTCGCCGCCGGTCCGGGTCAGCGCGTGATTGAGATTGCCGGCCTTGGCGTGACGGTTGTCGCTGCGGATCAGGTATTCGATACCGACTTCGGCGGCGAAAGCACGGAAATCCTCGCGCCGGCCGTCGTCGAGCAGGTAGACCTTGAGCTTGTCGGCCGGCCAGTCCAGATTGGCGGCGGCCAGGATGGTCGGCCGCACCACGGTCAGCGGCTCGTTGTAGCTGGGGATGTAGACATCGACCGTCGGCCAGTCGGCGCTGTCCGCCGTCAGCAGCACCGGCTTGCGCTTCAGCGGCCAGATGTTCTGCAGATAGCCGAGCAGCAGGATCAGCCAGGTGTAGGTCTCCGCCAGCAGCAGGCCGTAGCCGAGCACCTGGTCCAGCGCGGTCTCGAGGTCCAGCGTGCTGCTCAGCCGCCACCACATGTAGCGCCCGGTGGCGAGCAGGGACAGGCCGACCAGGATCAGGGTCGGCACGTCTCCGGGTAGGCGCCGCAGCAGCATGGTCGCGCTCCACAGCAGCAGCAGGAACAGCAGCTGCCGGGGCAGGTCCAGCGGAGTGGAGATCGCCAGCAGCGCCAGCGCCAGACTCACCACCAGCAGGGGGATGCGCAGGCCAATGCGCGGTTCGAGCCCGCGCACCAGGCGCTCCAGACGCGCCCCGCCGGCGGCGTAGTCGAGCCGGTCCAGCGCCCGCAGCAGCCGGCGCAGCGGCCAGGCCAGCGGCCATAGCCAGGGCTCGATCAGCCAGTAGGCCGTCAACAGCCAGCGATCCTGGAAAGCGCCCGGCCGGGATGGCGGAAAATCCGGGATGGGTCGGGCCAGCAACACCGCCGAGCACCAGGATCCCGGCCGCCGTGGGTCGCGCACCGCCAGCCCGCGCGCCGCTACCGCCAGCAGCCGGCGCAGCGGCCAGACCAAGGTCGCCGGCCAGGGCCGGCCCGCTTCCGGCGGTAGCAGCAGCAGACGCAGCAGCCACTCCCGCGCGCGGCCGGGGTCGTGCACGCCCAGGCTCAGTGCCACGGCACGCGCCTGCCCTTTGGCAAATTCCAGGACCAGGGATGGCAGCGGGCTCATGCCGGCAGTTTAGGGCGGCTCGCCGTTCCGGCAGCGACCTTGCTCAATCCGACGCGGCGCAGTAGGCGATGTTGACCACAGCGCGAGCGGCCTGCTGCTCCGGCCCGGCGCGAGCGCACCGGGGAATCGCAGCCATCGCCTGGTCTGCATATTCTTTTTCAAGACTATCAATCAATCCATATAGTCTTTTACACGAACAATCGCGCTCGGCACTCTGCCTCCCACTTCAACACTGCCCGGGAGCTTCGCCGATGTCTCGTACCGCACTGCCCGCCCGCAGGCTGATCAGCCTGCTGGCCCTGTCCAGCTTCGCCCTCGCCGTCCAGGCCGCGCCGGCTGCCGACGACGACCAGCGCGTCGAGGAGCTCGAACAGCGCCTGCTGGTGCTGGAGCGCAAGCTGGAACTGCAGCAGGAAGAGGCCGCCACCAAGGCCAAGGACGCGCCGGCGCCCAGCGCCGGTGAGAAGGGCTTCGCGATCAAGAGCGGCGCGGGCGACTACGAGATCAAGTTCAACGCCGTCGGCCAGGTCGATGGCCGCTATTTCTTCAGTGACGACGGCGCCTTCGACGACGGCTTCGTCACCCGTCGCCTGCGTCCGACCCTCCAGGGCAGCCTCGGCAAGCTGGTCGGCTTCCGCTTCACCCCCGAATTCGCCGGCGCGGTCGGCGCGGGCGACTCCGCCAGCATCGTCGACGCCTACTTCGACCTGAAATTTCACCAGGCGGCCTCGGTCCGGGTCGGCAAGCAGAAGGGCCCGGTCGGCCTGGAACGCTTGCAGTCGGGTGGCGCGATCGGCTTCGTCGAGCGCGGCTTCCCGACCGAGCTGGCGCCCAACCGCGACCTTGGTGTCGCCCTGTTCGGCGAATTGCTGGACAGCAAACTCAGCTACACCCTGGGCATCTTCAATGGCACCGCCGACGGTCGCGATGTCGCCGCCGCCGACGACGGTCTGAAGGAATTCGCCGGCCGCGTCTTCTTCGAGCCGTTCAAGACCAATTACAGCGCCCTCAAGGGTCTGGGCTTCGGCGTCGCCGGCAGCGCGGGTGCCAAGGACGGCACCGGCAACAACTTCGTGTCGCGCTACCGCACGCCTGGCCAGAACCAGTTCTTCACCTACAACGAGACCGGCGTCGCCGCCACCGGCGCCCATCAGCGTATCTCGCCCCAGGCCCGGTACTACTACAACAGCCTGGGCCTGATCGCCGAGTACATCGAGTCCGAGCAGGACCTGAGCCGTGGCGGCGTCGAGAAGTCGATCAAGAACGAGGCCTGGTCGGTCAGCGGCTCCTGGGTCATCACCGGCGAGGACGCCAGCTACCGCGGCGTCAAGCCGGGCAGGCCCTACACGGTCGGCGGCGAGGGCTGGGGCGCCCTGGAACTGGTGGCCCGCGCCGGCTCGCTGGATGTCGACAACAGCGCCTTCGCCGGCGTGGCCGGCACCGATCGCCTGGCCAATCCCAACAGCCAGGCCGGCAAGGCCGACAGCTACGGTGTCGCCGTCAACTGGTACCTCAGCAGCAACGCCAAGCTGACCGCCGATTACAACGAGACCCGCTTCGATGGCGGTGCCGCCGCCGGCGCCGACCGCCGCGACGAAAAGGCGCTGTTTACCCGACTGACCATCCAGTACTGAAATTCGGCGAGTAAACCTACTGCGCTGCTCAATCGCCGCCTTATGCGGTGCTCGGAATGCTCACACACTTCAGTGCGCTGCGCTTCCTGCGCTCCTATTCGTTGCGCTTGAGCATGCTCGCTACGGTTTCTTCACCGAATTTTCTGCACTCATACCAAGGAAAAAAACATGAAACGCACTCTCATTGCCCTGGCCACTTCCGCCGCCCTGCTGGCCTCCGCCAGCGCCGCCGCCAAGGAGCTGCTCAACGTCAGCTACGACCCCACCCGCGAGTTCTACAAGGAGTTCAACAGCGCCTTCGCCGCCGACTGGAAGGCCAAGACCGGCGAGACGCTGGAACTCAAGACCAGCCACGGCGGCTCCGGCAAGCAGGCACGCGCGGTGATCGATGGCCTTGGGGCCGACATCGTCACCCTGGCGCTGGCCTACGACATCGACAACATCGCCGAGAAGGGCGCCCTGCTGCCGAAGAACTGGCAGCAGCGCCTGCCCGACAACAGCGCGCCCTACACCTCCACCATCGTGTTCCTGGTGCGCAAGGGCAATCCCAAGGGCATCAGGGACTGGGGTGACCTGGTCAAGCCGGGCGTGAAGGTCATCACTCCCAACCCGAAGACCTCGGGCGGTGCCCGCTGGAACTACCTCGCGGCCTGGGGCTGGGCGCTGAAGCAGCCGGGCGGCAATGAAGCCAGCGCCAAGGAGTACGTGACCAAGCTGTTCGAGAACGTGCCCGTGCTCGACACCGGCGCGCGCGGCGCGACCACCACCTTTGTCCAGCGCGGCATCGGCGACGTGCTGCTGGCCTGGGAGAACGAGGCCTTCCTGAGCATCAACGAGCTGGGTCCCGACAAGTTCGACATCGTGGCCCCCAGTGTCTCGATCCTCGCCGAGCCGCCGGTCACCCTGGTCGACAAGAACGTCAGCAAGCACGGTAGCCGCAAGCAGGCCGAGGCCTACCTCAACTTCCTGTACTCGCCGACCGGCCAGAAGCTCGCCGCCAGGCACTACTACCGACCGCGCAAGCCGGAACTCGCGGATGCGGCCGACGTCGCGCGCTTCCCCAAGCTGCCGCTGTTCACGCTCGACAGCGTGTTCGGCAGCTGGGCCAAGGCGCAGACCACGCATTTCGGCGACGGCGGCGTGTTCGACCAGATCAGCGGCGTGAAATAGCCATGGCCGCACGCCGCGCCATCCCCGGCTTTGGCCTGACCCTGGGCATCACCATCAGCTACCTGTCGCTGATCGTGCTGATCCCGCTGGCGGGCGTTTACTTCAAGGCCGCCGGCCTGGGCTGGGACGGTCTGCTGCACACGCTGGGCTCGGCCCGCGTGCTGGCCTCGCTCAAGCTCAGCTTTGGCGCGGCGCTGATCGCGGCCGTTCTCAACACGGTGTTCGGTCTGCTGGTGGCCTGGGTCTTCGTGCGCTACCGCTTTCCCGGTAAGAAAGTCTTTGATGCCTTCATCGACCTGCCCTTCGCCCTGCCCACCGCGGTCGCCGGCATCGCGCTGACCGCGCTCTACTCCGGCAACGGCTGGATCGGCCAGTACCTGGAGCCGCTGGGAATACAGGTCGCCTACACGCCGCTGGGCGTGATCGTGGCGATGACCTTCATCGGCCTGCCGTTCGTGGTGCGCACGGTCGAGCCGGTGCTCGCCGAGGCCGAGCAGGGCCTGGAGGAAGCCGCCGCCACCCTCGGCGCCGGCCGCTGGGCCACCATCACCCGGGTCATCCTGCCGACCATCTGGCCGGCGCTGCTGACCGGCTTCGCGCTGGCCTTCGCGCGCGCGGTCGGCGAGTACGGTTCGATCATCTTCATCGCCGGCAACATCCCGATGGTGTCGGAGATCACGCCGCTGCTGATCATCATCAAGCTGGAGGAGTTCGACTACGCCGGCGCCACCGCCATCGCGGCGGCGATGCTGACGCTGTCCTTCGTGTTGCTGCTGGCGATCAACCTCTTTCAAGCTTGGACCCGACGGAGCCGCCTCCGGTGAGCGAGAACCTCGACCATTCCCTGCAAGACCCGCCCAAGCTGCCGGAAGAGTTCGGCACCGGTCCGCTGGTCCGCAAGAACGCCGCCATCACCGAGCCCGCCTGGGTACGCTGGCTGCTGACCGCGCTGGCGCTCGCCTTTCTCGGCCTGTTCCTGCTGCTACCGCTGGTCTCGGTGTTCACCGAGGCGCTGCGCGACGGCTGGGGCACCTACCTGTCGGCGCTGCGGGAGCCGGATGCCTACGCCGCCATCCGGCTCACCGTGATCGCGGCCCTGGTCGCCGTGCCGCTGAACCTGCTGTTCGGCATCGCCGCCGCCTGGTGCATCGCCAAGTTCGAGTTCCGCGGCAAGCAATTCCTGATCTCGTTGATCGATCTGCCGTTCTCGGTATCGCCGGTGGTCGCCGGCCTGGTCTACGTGCTGATCTTCGGTGCCCAGGGCTGGGCCGGGCCCTGGTTCGCCGAGCACGACATCAAGATCATCTTCGCGGTGCCAGGCATCGCGCTCGCGACCACCTTCGTCACCTTTCCCTTCATCGCCCGCGAGCTGATTCCGCTGATGCAGGAGCAGGGCACCGACGACGAGCAGGCGGCGCTGACCCTTGGCGCCGGCGGCTTCCAGACCTTCTGGCGGGTCACCCTGCCCAACATCAAGTGGGGCCTGCTCTACGGCGTGCTGCTCTGCAATGCCCGCGCCTTTGGCGAGTTTGGCGCGGTGAGCGTGGTCAGCGGCCACATCCGCGGCCAGACCAACACCCTGCCGCTGCACATCGAGATTCTCTACAACGAATACGCCTTCGCCGCCGCCTTCGCCGTCGCCTCCCTGCTGGCCGGTCTAGCGCTGGTGACCCTGGCGCTCAAGACCTTCCTCGAGTGGCGCTATGCCGACCAGCTCGCCGCCGCCCGCCGTCACTGAAACGCGAAACACCATGGAAATCTCGATCCGCAACGTCCGCAAGACCTTCGCCGCCTTCCCGGCGCTGGCCGGCGTCGACCTCGACATCGCCAGCGGCGAGCTGATTGCCCTGCTCGGCCCTTCCGGCTCCGGCAAGACCACCCTGCTGCGCGCGCTCGCCGGCCTGGAGCCGATCGACGCCGGCCAGATCAAGTTCGGCAGCGCCGACGCCACCAATCTCTCGGTGCAGGATCGCCGGGTCGGCTTCGTGTTCCAGCACTACGCGCTGTTCAAGCACATGACGGTGGAGGACAACATCGGCTTCGGCCTGAGTGTGCGCAAGGGCAAGGACAAGCCGAACGCCGCCGCCATCCGCCAGCGTGCGCAGGAGTTGCTGGAACTGGTACAGCTTGGCGGCCTCGGCAAGCGCTATCCCTCGCAGCTCTCGGGTGGCCAGAAGCAGCGCGTCGCCCTGGCCCGCGCGCTCGCCATCGAGCCGCGCGTGCTGCTGCTGGACGAACCCTTTGGCGCGCTCGACGCCAAGGTGCGCAAGGACCTGCGGCGCTGGCTGCGTGAACTGCACGACAAGACCGGCGTCACCACCGTGTTCGTCACCCACGACCAGGAAGAGGCGCTGGAACTGGCCGACCGCGTGGTGGTGATGAATCGCGGTCGCATCGAGCAGGTGGGCACCACCGCCGAGGTCTACGAGCAGCCCGCGACACCCTTCGTGTTCGACTTTCTCGGCAGCGTCAACCGCTTCCAGGGCGAGATCCAGGGCAGTCAGCTGAAGATCAACGGCCTGAGCCTGCGCACCGACTCGGCGCTGTCAGGCCGGGTCGAGGTCTACGTCCGCCCGCACGACCTGCGCCTAGTGGAAGCGAGCAGCCCCGGTCTGCCGGCGAGCGTGCTCGGCGTGCAGCGCACCGGGCCCATCGTTAGGGCCAGCGCCCGCCTGGACCATGACGGCGCGCTGGTCGAGGTCGAGCTCTCGCACCTCGACCCGCTCGCCAGCGCCCTGGTCCCGGGCGCCGCGCTGCGCCTGCTGCCGGCGGTCTACGGCCTGTTCCCGCCCGGCGACCGGGCGAGCCCCGGCACCCTGCCGGACGTGGTCGCCAACGCCGTGCCCGAGCAGCGCGGCGACCGCGCGCGCGGCTAAGCCCCGCGCCGCGCCGACCGCCGCCGCAGGGCGGCCAGGGCGAGCAGGCCCAGCAGTGCGCCCGGAGCCAGGCCGCCACCGCCGCTGCTGCCGACCTGGATCGCCCGTACCGAGGGCAGCACCGAGACCTCGCCGCTGGCATCGGTGACGCGCAGGCTGGCGTTGTAGCGGCCGCCCTCGGCGTAGAGGTGATCGGCGCTGGCACCGGCCTGCCGCAGCGGCGCGCTGCCATCGCCAAAGTCGAACTCGTAGAGGCTGATCGCATCGCCGTCGGCATCGCTGGAGCCGCTGCCGTCGAAGTGCACGGTGTCGCCGGTCGCCACCCGGTCGCGATCCGCCCTCAGCTCGGCCACCGGTGCCACGCCCAGCACCCGTACCGTCTGACTGACCGTGCTGCTGGCCTTGCCCTCCTCGTCGTACACGGTCAGCCGTGCCTGGTAGCTGCCGGCCGCGAGGTAGCGGTGATCCACCACCGGCACCACCGCCTCCTGCTGCTTGCCGTCGCCGAAGTCGTAGCGGTACAGCAGCGGCGCGTCGCCGACATCCGGGTCACTGGAGCCGCGGCCGTCAAAGCGCACGTCCAGCGGTTTGCGGCCGCTGCCCGGCGTCGCCGTCAGCTGCGCCAGCGGCGCGCTGTTGCTGATCTGCACCAGCACCGTCGCGGCATTGCTGGAGACATTGCCGCGCGCGTCCTTCACGCTCAGGCTGGCGCTGTAGCTGCCGCTGACGGCATAGCTGAGGCTCAGCACCGAGCCGGACTGACGGACCTCCTCGCTGCCCCGGCCGGTCAGGAAGCGGTACTCGCTGATCGCGTCGCCATCGTTGTCGCGCGAGGCCGAGCCATCCAGGCTCAGCAGCTGCCGCTTGCCCTGCGGATTCGGCGTGGCCACCAGGCTGGCGACCGGCAGGTTGTCGATCACCACCAGCGCGGCGCTGGCGACGCCCAGGCTGGGGTCATTGTCGCGGTCATAGACCAGGACGGTGGCGGTATAGCTGCCGGGCGCGGTGTAGGTGTGGCTGACCACCGGCGCGGCACTGTCGGCACTGCTGCCGTCGCCAAAATCGAAGTGCCAGAACACCACCCGGTCGTCGAGGTCGCTGTCCTGGCTGGCGCTGGCGTCCAGGCTCACCTGCAGCGGCGCGCGGCCGTTGTCCGGGCTCAGGCTGAGCGCGGCCACCGGCGGCGTGTTGGTGACGCGCACGGTGACGCCGGTCGCCACTGACAGCCCGCCCTCGTCATCCTTCACCACCAGGCTGGCCAGGTATTCGCCGCGCTGGGGATAGGCATGTCCGACCGCCGCCGCCGTGTTGCGCACCAGCACCGGACTGCCGTCACCGAAGTTGTAGCGGTACTCGACCACCGACCCGCCCGGATCGTTGGAGGCGGCGCCGTCGAACAGCATCAGGCGCCCCTTGGCGGCCGGATTGGGGGTCACGCTCAGGCGCGCCACCGGCGGGAAATTGCCGACCGGCACCTGCTGGAAGCGGGCCCGGTTGCCCTGGTCGTCGACCGGCACCACCGCGACGAAAACGGGACTCGCGGGATTGGCGAAGGCGATCTGCTGCGCCGCCCCGGCCGCAGCCGTGGCGGTGACATCGGGCAGCACCGTGGCGGCGTCCCAGTCGGCGGCGCTGAGCAGTTCGCTGGGCGAGGTCCGCAACTGGTACTTGGCGACCTGGCCGCTGGCCCAGTCGTCGCCGGGCGCGACGAATTGCAGGCGCTGGTTGGCCTTGTCGTACTGCAGCTCGCGCACCCGGTTGGGGGGGCGGCAGTCGGTGCCGTAACGGTTGCTGTGGCACTCGTCGTGGCCCTCGGTCCACCACTCGCTGTTGTTGGCGCTGGCGCTGCTGGCGGCCAGGTCCCAGACGAAGCGGTAGCCCTCGCGGGTGCTGGTCACCAGGTTGAGCTTGCCGTCGCCATCGACATCGCCGATGGCCGGCACCGCGAACTGCCAGCCGCCGGTGAGCTTGGGAAAGCCGGCGGCGTCGATGCCGGTGCTGCCATCGTAGGCGTGCAGCAGGTAGAGCCCGGAGCCGGCAAGCACCTCGCGCATGCCGGTGCCATCGACATTGGCGATGGCCGCCGAGGACAGCAGCGAGAAGTCGTCGTGGGCAACCGGGAAGCCGGGCGCATAGTTCTCGGGCGTGGCGGTGTCCCAGACCTGCAGGGCGTAGTTGAAGGGGATGTTCTGGCCCACCAGCAGCAGGTTCACCGCGTCCTCGGCGCTGACGCCGAGGTGCACGACATCGAGCTGGCCGACGCCGTTGACATCGCCGACCACCGAGGCCTCGAACAGATTGAGGATGCGGCTGGCGCTGGACGAGACGCCGCCCTGGATCACGCCGTTAGCCGTCAGCGAGGTCGAACTGCCGTCGCCCTGGATAGTGACCACGTCGCCGGTGGTCATCGAGGCGATGATCTCGTCGCGGCCATCGCCGTCGAGATCGGCCGCCGCGCCACCGTGCTGCGGACCGACGAAGGGGAGCACGTCGGGCAACAGGCCGGTCATGCTCACCGGCCAGCCGGGCACGAAGCTGCCGTCGTCGTTGACGGCATAGACCCGGGTGCTGGCACCGGCGCTGTTCTCCAGGAAGTACTGGACCAGGGCGCCGCTGCCACCGGCAATCGGCGGCGGCCCGGACGGCGGCTTGGGCTCGCCCGGAATCACGTCGGCGGAGCCGGTGACGATTTCCAGCTGGGCGTCGGCGTCGATGTTGGCGACCACCGCCGTGTAGATCAGCTCGCCGCGCGCGTCGAGGCCAGCCGGCGCCGGCGTCTCGCGGATTTCCTTCGGAAAGCCGGTGCGCGGCAGTCCGGTGCGGCCGTTCCAGACATAGAGATGGCCGTCGAGCGCGGGGACGATGATCTCCTTCTGGCCGTCGGCCGCCTGGTCGAGGTCGGCCAGGGTCACCGAGGCCAGCAGGCCGCGCTTGGGGTGATCGACGCCATTGCGCCGGGCCGGCGCCGAGTAGGCCGGGTCGACGCCCAGGGTCAGCCGGGTGCTGCCATCGGGGCGCAGCACGAAGATGCGGCCATCGGCCACCGGCACCACCAGGTCGGGCTCGAAGTCGCCGTCGAGATCGGCCACCGCCACCGTGCGCAGGCCGCCGGTCACCGGCGGCACCGCGCCGCTCTGGAAGCCGGGCGCGCCCGGGTGGAACCAGAACGCCGGCGGCGCCAGCCAGCACTGCCCCCCCGCGAAGCTCGGCAGCGGACTGCCGTCGTGGCGGTAGACGCAGAGCTCGCCGGCCGAGGTGGAATCAAGAATTTCCAGGCTGCCGTCGCCATCGACGTCGTACAGCACCGGGCTGGTCTCGCCGCCGACGTCGACGAATTTGGGCCAGCCCGGGTGCGCGCTGGGGTCGTGCCAGGCGAAGTAGACCTTGCGGTCCTCGCCGCGATTCTTCGGGCTCTCGCCGTCCTCGATCACCAGCCGCACGGTGAAGGCGGCGTGATTGGGGTCGGCGCGCTCGCCCGGCAGGGTCTCGAAGCTGCCGGTGCGGCTGCCAGGGATGGCATTGGCGATGGTGTCGATCGGCAGCTGGCCGAGTTCGGCCGTAGCACCGCTCGGACAGGGCGTGTCGGGCTGGAACACGGTGTAGCTGGTGGGCTCCACACCCAGGCCGTATTCCAGCCGGTAGGTACAGCTGGCGGAGCGATTGGCGCGGACGAAGCCGGTGATGGCGATGCGGTCGCTGGCGGTATCGGGCTGGCCGACCGGGTCGAGCAGATGCCACCAGGCCGGCGACTCGATCAGGCCCTCGGGCGGAATCTTGCCGGGGGCGATGCGCTGGATGGCATTGCCCAGGTGGGCGCGGCCATAGCCGAAGTGCTCGTCGAAGCCGACCTGGGCCGGGTCGGGGATGCCGGTGCCGAGGGTGTTTTCCGGCAGCACGTCCTCGGCGGTCTGGGTCAGCAGCTGCTTGATCTCGTTGCTGCGCAGGCGGCCGCCGATGCTGGCGGCGAGCTCGATGCCGCGCGAGGCCAGCAGGGCCGCGCCACCCGCCGCCTGGCCGGTGGCCTGGCTGCCGGTGGTGGCGACGTAGCAGACATTGGCCTTGGCGCCGTACTGGGTCAGGCCGGAATTACGGAACCAGGTGCCGACCGGCGCCGCCAGCGTGCCGCCGGTGGGATCGGGGAAGCCGCTGATGATCTCGTTGGAGCCGCCCGACAGGCCGTGCACGTCGGCGACGCAGCCGTTGATGTAGACGCTCTCGTTGTAGTTGGTCGGGTAGTTGTGATCGGCCGTATTGAGGTCGGACGACACCTGCATCAGCGCCACGCCCTTGTCGAAGGCGTAGCGGTTGGCCGCCTTGCCGGACTTGCTGTTCTGCAGCATGCCGAGCGCGACTTCCTGCGCCGCCACGCCCATGTCGGCCAGGTACACCGTCGCGGCGGCCCAGGTATCGCCGGGCGAGACGAAGGTGTCCCAGACTCGCAGCGGCATCACCGTGCAGCGCGGGCAGACGCCGGCCGCGCCCTGGCCGTCATCGGTTTCCTCGGCGGCATCGGTGGCGCGCCCGGTGCCGTGGCCGTTGGCGGCCGAATAGCTGGTGAGGTCGGCCGGATCGTTGTCGTCCTCGAAGAAATCCCAGCCGGCGATGTCGTCGACGTAGCCGTTGTGGTCGTCGTCGACACCGTCGCTGAAGCTCTTGATCAGATCCTGGGCGTCGAGCAGGCCGGCCACGCCATTGGGGCCGGCATTGGCGCTGACCCGGGCATCGCCGGTGTAGTCATCGCCGTTGAAATAACCGTCGCCGTTGACGTCGTAGCCGCCCCAGACCAGATCGCTGGGCGAGTTGAGTTCGACCCCTTCGGCATCGCGCGGACGCGGCAGCTCGCCACGGTTGAGGAAGATCTTGCGGCGCAGGCTGCTGTTGTTCCAGCGGATGCCGGTGTCGAGCACCGCCACCACCGCCTGGGGCTGACCGATGCTGACCTTCCAAGCGGCGTCGGCCGAGACCCCGGAGATCTGCGGCTCGCCGGCGCGGGCGCTATCCAGGTAGAGCGCGGTCGACTTGCTGGCATCGGGCGCGAAACCGAACAGGTTGAACTGCTGGCCGAACAGGTCGCCGGCACAGGTGGCGCCGTCCTCGTCATCCGGCTCGGCGCAGTCGAAGTCGGGATCGTTCGGGGTGCCGACCCGCAGGTCCGGATTGCTGGAGGGGAAGCGGCTGCTTTCGGCGCCAAGCAGGCCGGTCACCAGGGCCAGGGCCGCGACGGCGGCCAGCAGGGGTTTGCGATTCATGATGCGGACGCTCCTCAGCACGGATGGGAGATCGTCCTTGATCTTCGTTCTTGGTCTATTGCCGGCGCCGATATTGCCCGAAAACGCCAGGCCCGGCGGTGACGCCAACCGCCACCCGGACCAAGGGCCACAACCGCAGGCCTGAGTGGAGGCGCGGCCCGACGCCGATCCCCTGCTCTCCTGACTTGACGACCGGATCAGCGCGACCGAGGCTGGGCGCCAGACTCCGCGCCCGAAACCCAGCCATGATCCACCGTCGCCACCCCGCCCTGGCCTGGCTGCTGTTCCTGGCCCTGGCGCCGTCGATGGCAGCGCGGGCCGCGACGCCGGCCAGCGGCAGCCTCGCCGCCGCCGGCGACCGCCTGAGCTACAGCGCCGGCCCCTTCGCCGGCAGCAATGCCTCGGCCACCACCACGCCGGCGGCGCCGAGCTGCCTGAACCCGGTGCAGCCCTGCGATGACTTCGCGCTCACCGTCACCGCGCCGGCGGCGAGCCGCAACCTGCTGCGGGTGAGCGCGCTCTACCCGATCAACCAGGACGTCTACTACGTTTATCTGATCGACAGCACCGGCAGCACGCTGGCCTATTCACTGTCGGCCAACGACCCCAATGTGCTGGCCTATCCCTCGGCGCCCGGCGAATACACGGTGCGCATCGTGCCGCAGCAGGCCGCCGGCGATACCCTGAGCGTGACGGTCGAACTGCTGGGCGACCAGACCGCGCCGGCGAGCGGCATCGCGCCCCGCTTCCTGCAGGTGGCCTCGCCGGCCACGCTCGGCAACAACACCGCCGGCGAGATGAACATCGGCTACAACCCGCACAGCGGCCGGGTGCTGAGCCTGGGCTACACCCAGACCCTGCGCACGACCTTTCCCGAGCAGCTGGAGCCGCCGCTGCCCGAGGTCTGCGACGCGCAGTGGGAGGATGTCTCCGACCCGCGCACCCAGCTCAACACCAACGACCCCATCCTCTACACCGACCAGCACACCGGGCGGACCTTCATCTCCCAGCTGCAGGCCGGCGGCCCGGGCGAGAGCATCTTTGTCTACAGCGACGACGACGGCGACAGCTGGGCGCTGACGCCGCTGACGCTCAATGGCGGCATCGACCACCAGACCGTCGGCGGCGGCCCCTATCGCGAAGGCAGCGGCGTCGGCCCCAGCGGCGACTACCCGCACGCGGTCTACTACTGCTCGCAGTCGATTGCCGCCGCCTTCTGCGCCCGCAGCGACGACGGCGGCGCCAGCTTCGGCCCGCCGGCGATCAGCAAGACCGCCGCCGACTGCGACGGCTTCCTGGGCGGCATCCACGGCCATGTGCGGGTGGCGCCGGACGGCACCGTCTACGTGCCGGACCGTGGTTGCGGCGGCCAGCAGGCCCTGCTGGTATCGGAGGACAGCGGCCAGAGCTTCAGCGCGCGCCGGGTGCCGGGCAGCAGCACCGGCGCCAGCGATCCCTCGCTCGGCATCGGCGCCGACGGCACCGGCTACTTCTGCTATCTCAATGGCGACGGCCACGTCCGGGTCGCAGTGACCAGCGACCGTGGCCAGACCTATGGCGAGGACCACGACATCAGCTACACGCTCGGCGTCGAGCACGCGGTGTTCCCCACCGCCATCGCCGGCGACGGCGACCGCGCCGCCTGCGCCTTCCTGGGCACCACCACCCGGGGCAATTTCGAGTCGGTCGACTTCCCTGGCCTCTGGCATGCCTATGTCGCGATGACCTACGACGGCGGCAAGACCTGGCACACGGTGATGCCCAATCCGGAAGACCCGGTGCAGGGCAGGGGCGGCATCTGCCTGGCCGGCACCACCTGCCTGTCGAACCGCAACCTGCTCGACTTCAACGACATCACCCTCGACCACCGGGGCCGGCCCCTGTTCGGCTTCGACGACGGCTGCACCGGCGCCTGTGTCGAGACCGGCATGCCCAACCAGGTGGTGATCCCGGGCCTGGCGATCAACTCCGACGCCAAGACCACCCTGCTGCGCCAGATCGGCGGCCGCAGCCTGTACGCGGCCTACGATCCGGTGGAGCCGGCGCCGCCCCGGGCCGCCTGCCTCGCCGGCAGCCGCGACAAGTACGTCGCCCACCTTGGCTGGCGGGTGCCCGACCACGGCGGCGCGGCCATCGCCGGCTACCGCATCTATCGCGGTGACAGCGCCGAGCAGCAGGACTTCCTGACCCGCATCGAGGCGCGCGCCTACTACAACGACACCCAGAACGATCCGGCCCGGAAATACTGGTACCGCATCAGCGCCGAGAACGACCGGGGCGAGGGCCTGGACAGCAATCTGATCGCGCTCGAGCCCAGCGAGGTGGTGCCCGAGAACACCGAGCCGACGCCGATCCTGGTGGCGACTCCGGCCGCCGGCACCGCGCCGCTGGAAGTGCGTTTCGACGTCAGCGGCAGCGACCCCGATGCCGGCGATGCCCTGGCCAGCTACAGCCTCGATTTCGGCGATGGCGAGGGGCTCAGCGACCAGCCCTTCGACGGCGCCGCGATGAAGAGCCTGAGCCATCGCTATGCCGGCGCCGGCGGCTACGACGCGCGGCTGACCGTGAAGGACTCGCACGGCCTGGTCAGCAGCAATGCCGCGCTGCAGCGGGTGCAGGCCGATGCCGGCGGCACGGCGCCGCCAGCGACACCCGGCGCCGGTACGTCCAGCGGTGGCCGCTACGGCGGCGCCCTGGGCGGGCCGCTGCTGCTGGGCCTGTGGCTGCTGGCACGGACCCGGCGGAGACGCCGCGCTTGAGCACGACCGCGAGCCCGCTGCCGCCGCGTCCCCTGCCGCCGGAAAACTACGACTGCTGCGGCGGCGGTTGCGCCGACTGCGAGCTGCGCCGCTACATCCGCGCGCTGGGCGAATGGAAAAAGCTGGAAGCGGCGCAGCTCGCCGCCAGCGCCGTCACCGCTACTGCCCCGCCTGGATCGGCTGCGCCAGGATCCACAGACCGGCGGTCGTGAACAGCAGCATCAGCAGCAGCATCGGCAGCTGACTGAGGGTGGCGGCGCGCGGCGACTCGAAGCTGCGCAATGCTTCGCGGTGCGCCAGCACCACGCTGACCACGTGGCCGAACACGATCAGCGCCACCTGGCTGTGCCAGACCAGACCCATGTCGGGAATGATCGCGGCCCGGAACCAGCCGACCGTACCGAACAGGTTCCAGCCCCAGCCGAAGGGATCGGACAGCATCGGCACGATCTTCAGGCCCTGGGTCAGCAGCAGGGTGTAGTAGTGGGTGAGGTGGTAGACCAGGGCAATCGGCAGCAGCGAATAGGCGAAACGCAGTGCCAGTTCGCGCAGCGGCAAGGCGCTGCCGGCCAGCCGCCGCGCCAGCGCCACGCAGGCCAGATACAGCGCCAGGTACAGGAACGGCGACAGCAGCAGCGCCAGGCTCTGCCAGCCCAGGTAGAGCGAGCGCAGTAGCGGATAGGCGCGGTAGGGATGCTCGCCGACCCAGGGCTTCAGCAGCTCGTAGGCCTCGGTCCAGAACAGGCGCACCCAGGGCACGGTCTCGCGCAGGCCGTCGAAGGCGGTCGAGGACAGCATGAACAGGATGAACAGCAGCAGGCTGGGATGCTCGGCGCGCTGCTCCAGCAGGCCGGCAAAGGGCCAGCGCAGGCGCAGGCGGCTGCGGCCGTCCTCGCCGTGCTGCCAGTGCAGCGGCGCCATCAGGGCGATCAGGCGCAGGAACACCGCGAACAGCTCGCCGTAGCGGAACCAGGCGCGCAGGCCCCAGAGCCCAGCACCGACCAGGTTGATCGCGGTATAGGCCAGCAGCGCCGTCGCCAGCGAACCCGGCTTGCTGTGGCCGAACAGCTCCAGCCAGATGAAGCCGTAGTAGAGCGTCAGCGCCGGCCAGTAGCCGTAGCGCTCGGGCGCCGCGAGCCGGCCCCGGGCGTAGCCGCGCCAGACCCGCCCCAGTCCCAGCGCCAGCAACCACCAGGGATTGATGCGCGCATACAGATCACCCAGCAGCGCGCTGAGATAGGCGTAGCCGAGCACGAACACGACCCAGAACAGGGTCATGTTGATGTTGAGGTAGGGATTGCGGCTGCCCCAATAGCCGGTGGCGATGCACAGCAGCAGAGCCAGCAGCGCGCCGGCCTGCAGCCCGTGCCAGGGCAGCCGGCGCACCCAGGCGCGATCCGAGAGATCCAGCGAGCGCGCCGGGGTGCCGAGCGACGGCGCCTGGAGGAAATAGGCCGCGATCAGGAAGGACAGCGCCAACGCCGCCGCCGCGCCGTAGGCATAGAGCCAGAACGGCACCGGCAGGTTGTAGAGCCGCCCGAAAGAATGCGCGCTGGCGGCCAGCGGGCAAAGCAGCAGCAGCAGCGCCAGCGCGGCGAAGCGCCTCACCGTGGCAGCACTTCCAGCGCGCCCAGTTCGACGTGACCGCCGTGCGCATGCAATTCCAGGCCGAAGCGCCCGGCCTGGTCGGGCGTGAATTCCAGGCGCGCCAGCTCGCCGGCACGCACCGGCAGCTCGCGGTCGTAGCCGTGCAGGTGCAACTCGCCGGCACGGTCGCTGAGCAACTCGATCAGCACCGGGCTGCCCTGGCTCACGCTGAGCGTGCGCGCGCCGCCGACCAGCTCGCCCTGCTCGATGCGCAGCTGCGCCCGCAGGCCGGTCGTGACCGCTGCCGCCACCGGCTCGGTCGCCGCCGGCACCACCGGCGCCGGCGCGTCAGCGACAGCCGCAAGCGGCGTTGCCGGCGCGGCCGGCTTGAACCACCAGAACAGTCCGGCCAGCAGCGGCACGGCGGCCAGCAGGAACAGGGGTGCAGCGGATTTCATCGGATCGAATCCCATCGACGGGTGCGAGGCCGTTTTTACCATAGGCCAGCCGTGGCGCATCTCACTAGCATGGCCACCAGCCGGCATACGGATGTGCCGACCCGTTGCGCCCCACATGGAGAGTGTTCATGCGCCACCGCGCCCTGTCGCCGTGCCTTGCTATCGCGGTCTTGCTGAGCGCCTGCGGCAGCTCCAGCCGACCGGACGGCGGTGGCGACGATGGCGCCCCGGTCCGGGTGGCGAAGACCCGCTACGACATGGCCAATGGCTGCTGGGCGCTGAAGTCGATGGCGCAGCAGCGCTGGACCCTGAACCAGGGCGGCAGCTATCTCGCCAGCGCCAGCAGCGCCGCCGCCGCCGAGCCCTTCTTCCTCAAGCCGACCGCGCTCGGCAAGTACATGGTCTATGGCCGGGACCGCAGCTTCCTGACCGGCGACGGCAGCGCCGTCGGCAGCAGCACGGCGCTGGCCGAACCCATCGACTGGACCATCGAGGGCGATGGCGACAGCGGCTTCACGCTCTACTCGGCCTCGGAGGCCGGCTACCTCCGCGCCGGTGACGATGGTGCGCTGACCCTGGGCGGCAGCGCCGACGCCGGCAGCAGGTTCGGCTTCGACCCGGTCGGCGGCTGCAGCGCGTTTCCGGAAATCGCCACCGACAGCCAGGGCGACAGCTTCAAGGGCCGGGGCGCGGGCAAGCCGGTGCTCGGCTTCGCCGACGTGCACGTGCACATCTCGGCCACCGACTTCCTCGGCGGCGCCCACGCCGGCCTGCCCTACTCGCGCTTCGGCGTCGAGGACGCCATCGGCAGCTGCGCCGCCAAGCACGGCCCCAACGGCACGCTGGATCTGGTCGGCAATCTTTACGCCG